>CAMYAK010000027.1 GCA_947253765.1 uncultured Tissierellia bacterium | reverse complement strand
CCTTTTTTAGACATGGAGCGAGTAAGGCCCGCCTCATCCATACGCTGAATCCAACCCGGCCAACGGTAGTGACATCCACGATCTGAATGGACCGTGGGATTCTCATCGCTCTGAAGAGTGTCTATTGCTTTCTCCAGCATCTCGTTAACTAGTTTAGCTTCCGGAGAGACGCTGATTGACCATGCGCAAACCATACCGTCAAAGCAATCTACGATTGGAGACAGGTAGACTTTGCCGGCCGGTATGGCAAATTCTGTTATATCAGTAAGTCATTTGCTATTCGGTTGCTCTGCATGGAAGTCGCTCCGGATTAAATTAGGAACAGCCGGGGAAACCTCACCCTGATAGGAGTTGTACTTCCTCCGCCTTTTTGCGGTAACTACAAGACTTTCTTCGCTCATGATACGGCGGACAACCTTATCTGAAACGGTAATGCCCTCACGCTGAAGCAAAGCATGAATGCGACGATAACCGTAACACTTTCGATTTTCGGCAAAGAGCTCTGCAATACGAACTCTTAAGCGAGTATACTTATCCGGCTTCTTGCGTGTTGCCTCTTGATAATAATAGCTGCTCCGAGAAAGATGCAGGATTGACAGCAATTGCGACAACGAGTAGCGGTTCTTTAAGGCGTCAACGATCGTTGTCTTTTCCCTGTTGTTCAGGTTTTTCCGGTTGATGCCCGGGTCTTTTTTTATGACTTTGATCGCCTCCCTCAAGATATCTATCTCCATTTGCATTTCGAGCATTTGCTGTTTTAGCTCTACTATTTCATCCTTTGAGGCCTGGGGCCCTCTTCCGGTTCTCCTCTTGGTCTATCTTTTTCATTCATTAGTGCGGCTACTCCCTGTGATACATATAGTTTTCTCCATCTGTAGATTGATGTCCGACTATAACCGGTTTCCTCAGAAACCAATTGTACGTTTTCGCCCTTCATAAAACAACGCTCTAAAATTGCGAACTTGGTCTCTACAGAAGGATGCAAAGGATGCTCTTTAGAGTTGTTTATCCTTTTGCGCTCTGCTTTATCCTCAGGAGGATTTGAGCGTCCCCGGAGCCATTTATACATACCTTGCCGACTGGGATAGCCAAGCTTTTGTATGACTTTAGTAACTGATTGAAACTCATCATGCAGTTGCAATGCGGTTTCTCGTTGTTCTTTTGAATACATTTCCTGCTCCTTGATATCTTCTTTTGACTTTTTTACCTCTACGGGGTAAGTTTCTATTTGTCAGATTGAGGAAGTAACCTTTACTGATGTAGTTGTAGAGGGTTTTTGTACAAATCTCGGTTTCAAAAGAGAGTCCTTCGTTTTCGATCTTCATGATTACCGCATCCGGTGAATACTTTTTCTCTATTATCCAGTATTCAACAAAATCATGGAAGAGCTGATCTTTACCTAACTTTAAAGAGGGACCTTTTGCCGTGGTATTGGAATCAATGAGATCTTGTGCTACATCGGCGCAATAGGAAGTGTATTCTTTCCACAGGATATCACGCTGCGTGATTTCGCCCCTTTTGAGCTCTCGGCTGATTGTTGAGTGATGAACGCCAAGCATTTCTGCCATCTTACTCTTTGATATTCTCTCCTTAGCAGGTTTCCTGTGATTCTCCATGACCATCCTTTCTAAGGTTTGACGATCTTGATAAGTTAAATGGCTTCCTTTTTCTCGAGTAGTGGTACAATATACTTAATCCATGGCTTCTACTTTGTGTTTTTGTGGGTAGTAACACTTTATCAGATTAGCCATGGATTATTTTATTTATTTGTTGCATTTCATATTACAAGTCACCATAAAGTATATTCCGAAAAAGTTAGTTGACGCTAACTTAAAATGATGCTACAATAAAACTGACAGTTTTGTCAGTTTTGTTTACAAAGAGAGGTATATATTTTGGAAGGGAAAAAACAGAAAGTCAGTCAAATCAGAAAAAAAGAAATATTAGATGCAGCTAAAAAGGTTTTTTTAAGGAAGGGTTTTGCTGACACGGTAATGGAAGATATTATTGTTGAAACCTCGCTTTCTCGAGGAGGTGTGTATTACCATTACAAAAATAAAGTTGAAATATTACATGATTTAATGCGAGAAGGTATGGCTTATCGAGTCGATAAGATTAATGAAGTTCTGGCAGAGTATTCGGGAGAGTTAGATGCTAATGCTGTAGCACATATGATTGTCGATAAAGTACTTGATGAAAGTGAACTCATGAGCGTATATGCCATATATCTTCAGGCTACGAAAAACAATGATGACCTAAAGAATTTGTTCCCAATTTTGGTCGAAGAATCCTTAAAGGCTACATATATAGGAGTTAAAGTTGCAAAGAAAGATGGGTGTGAATATCTCACAAATGACTTTTTAATATTTTTTATGAATACAGTTATACTAGGTTGTGAAATCTTAGATGGGGCAAGGGATAGCTTTATAAATAATAGAGAGTTTTTTATAGAAATAATAAAGCTGTTTATTGATAGTTATGAAAAAGGTAAAATAAGGTAATTTTTTTTAAACTAATAGTTAGTATAAGCTAACTGAAAAGGAGATGAGTTAATGAAGAAAAAAAATGATGAGTTGATTTGCTCTGCTTCGGACAGCAAGAAACTCAAGCAAAATAAAAATTTAATAAAAGAGGTAGAGAGTTTAAACTTGGATGTTCCTGATGAGATTATGCAGCGAATCGAAAGTGATGTAGAGCAAAGCGAAAAAAAACCTA
>CAMYAK010000026.1 GCA_947253765.1 uncultured Tissierellia bacterium | reverse complement strand
ACATAATTCCATCTGTGTTTTAAAATTTTGCTATTTATACAACCAACTTTTAATCCTATAGCTTCTCCTAAGATTAGAAATAGTTGGGCAAAGGCGGTACAGGTTCCTTTATGAGTAATGGCAGCAGCTAATGCTGATCTTGACCTATGCTCCTTGTCATAACTTATGTTGTCAGTAATGAAAGCATGCAGATATTTTAACTTTTCTAATTCGGTTAAGCTTTTTGTTTGTTCTTTTATCTTCTCTTCCAGTTCCATTAATTCTTTAAAAAGGTACTTCTCTGCAAAGAGTTGAACTAAAAGCTCACATTCATAATAATCGCCTTTGTTTTTTATGTCCTCAACCCTCACAACTAAAAGATTGTTTAAGGTTGAACTGTCCGGGATTATAAATTGTTTATCAATCCCATCCCTCATTTCGATTTCTTCTAAAAAGTTCTTTAATCCTTCATCTATCTTAACAACCACAGGCTTGTAACATTCTTCATCTTTAACTTCATAAAAAACCTCTTTGGTAATAATGCCCAATTCTTCTTTAGTTGTTAAAATTCTACATTTTATCGTCATAGTTCCCCTACTTTTAAATTAATCTTCTTAGTAAGAGCATCTTCTATCGCTTTTTCTTTTTCTTCTGGGCAATTTGGTACTCTTTGATTTTCTTTTTTGCTAATATTATATTTTGTATTTAGTTTGGACAATAATGCAACCGCCTCAACGTGGATTTAGATGAGCCGATTGATGTCCACACCTCCCTTGAGACCTTATCTTGTACTAGGAAATTGTTCAAGGCTTAGACTCGTACTTGGAAACTGGTCGAGTTTTCCGGAATCATTACTAATATCCCTCTACCTCGTGACGATATTATCTATAGACTATTTTAACTCATCTTATGATCGCATCGTCGTCAGCCTGTAAAGTGTGTTATACTATAATGTACATGTTAGAGATGACAAGCTGAAAATTTGAGGTGATTGAATATGATTATGCATGATTGGAACAGCGAAAAGAAAGACGTCATTCTGCTGATCCATCCGATGCTTTCGTCAGCAAATGGAATGAAAACTTACGTTGCCGACAATATCGGGAATGGATACCGCTACCTCGCACCGGATCTTTCCGCACATGGTGATGCAATTAAAGACACCTACAAAAGTGCTTTTGACGAGGCAAGGCAAATTCATGATTATCTGGTCAAAAATCAGGTTAAGAAGATTAAGCTTGGCTTTGGAGCCTCCTTGGGAGGTGTGATTCTTCTTCAGCTTCTCAAGTATGACGATATTCAGTTTGAGCATGTGTTCTTTGAGGGAACGAGCTTTTACACAAACGCGAAACTTCTGGAATGGATCCTCAGATCCGTATTTTTGAAAAAACATAAAAAGGCCGTGGCAGATCCGGCGCTCAGCGTAAAGAGGATGTCCTCAATGTTTGGAGCGGAAGCCGCTCCGCTTCTGGCAAAGCATTATATTGCCATGAGCGAGGAAAGCATAAGGAATATCATTCACGACTGTGCGTTCGTGGAGCTTCCGCCATTGTCCGATACGCTTCAGAAGAATTGTCTGTTTGCCTATGGTGATAAGGATTTCGACTACAAGAAGGCAAGGAGAACGCTCCGGAAGACATATCCTCATGCAGGAATGAAAGTGTGGGGAGGCTACGGGCATTGTGAGAGGATAACGAAAGATCAAGAAGGTTATTGCCATGACATCGAGGACTATATTCGTGCATAAATACAATGCGAGGTGAGGTATTCAATGAAGATTGCCTTGTGGATGCGTTCGGAGCAGGCCTGAACGCTTTTGATCTGCTCATTATAGACCTGTGCTGGTGGCAACACAGCAAACCCAGACAGTTTCAAGGCATTAATGGCGGGAAAATTTATCTTGGTGCAAAGAAACATGTGAAGGCTTTTCTGAGTACTATTCCTGTTTTTGCTGTGTCAGCCTTGCTTGTTTCGGGGATATTGCAGATTATTCAATAGGAGGATACAGCATGGATATATTTCGAGCAATTCTTGATGGAATAGCAATGGCCGGAATATTTAACGGAGCTGCGGCAACTGTAGTTTTGATCAATCCAAGATATTTCTTCGATTCTTACCCGAAAGCGATACAGAAAGCCGCACCAAAGCAAATGACCAAAGAGGAGAAGCACGTTAATTTTATATTCACTATCGTGGTTATGGGCATCTGCGCGGCATATGAAATCATCAGTAATATGCACACAGGCATCACCGGATTCTGGCCCTTATTCTGGACTGGATATATCAATTGGAATATTGTAAATTTCGGAGACTTTTTTCTTCTGGACTGCCTGTTATTTCAGGGGAAATATAAAGACCGTATTGTCATACCGAGGACAGAAGGACATCCGGATTATGAATTTGGAAACTGGATGAAGCATCTTGGACTCCTAGAGCATTTTCTGCTGTGGCCATTCATCCTGGTTCCGATATATAGCGCTGTACAAGCCGGGATTATTATGCTGGTAAGAGTTGTCCTTTGAAGAATAGATCAGTCGGGTGTACGGTGATGCCTTTAAGCGCCGGATTCACAACTGTATCGAGTACATTCAAAGGAATCCGGAATGGGAGCTACTCTTATCCATTATGGCTTCCCTGGCTCAGCATGAAAGCCTTGCGGCAGATACTGTTACATCCAGTTCATCCATATCTATTTTTACTTTTATGTACTTATTGGAATCTAGTTTGGACATAAGCACAATCGTCTCCACATGCTCATCATTGTCCAAACCTATGTTGAGATTTTCTTCTATAATCGGAAGCTTGAAAGTAATTGATTTTAGCCATTGTCCGTTAGGCTGTTTTTCTTCATAAA
>CAMYAK010000025.1 GCA_947253765.1 uncultured Tissierellia bacterium | reverse complement strand
GAATAACGGTCTCGTGGGCTCGGAGATGTGTATAAGAGACAGGTTTTGGAGACCGACGTTCTACCAACTGAACTATACCCCTAAGAATGGGTCTCTCTTAAAGCTGACCCGATAAGTATAACAAATGAATTGTAAAAGTTCAAGGCTTTTTAAACTTTAGTAGCTATCAATTTCCCGCCTTGCCATTTGACTTGTAATATTGGAGCTGACTCTTCTGGTCCTCGGACACCTCAACCAACTCGTAAGACTCGTTTTTGCCGGCTGACACCATTCCTGATAATCCCAAGGCCCGGCCGAAAATACCTGCTGTAGTAACTCCTGTTATAACAAATACAAATAGGAGCAAAATTAAAAAACGGTAGCGGCCCTTGTCAACTTTTTGAGGATTTTTCTTGCTTTTCACTTTGTATCCTTTCCCTATCTGTGCTAGTCTGTTAAAGAATTCATGTTAACAAAAATTCAAGCCCTATTCTATCAATTCACTTTAATAATATCAATAAAAAATGTGCTTGAATTGCAGCAAAATGTTCCTATTGCTTATTTGCGAGGCCAATATGAAAGACAGACTTAAGGATCTTGCCCAACAAAGTTACTATCGGAACCGGGGTATTGACTCCGACTTTTTGACTTTAGACGAGTTTTCCGAATATGTGAAAATTAAAAATGAACTTGCTTATGCTCATCCAAAGGTCTTCAGTGAGGATTGGGAGAGGAAGCTTATCCATTTCGGCTGCGGTTCTGCTGACATATCTTTACTCAAGATCACTTCCAAGTCCGCCAAATTTGTCAAGCTGGCCCATCCCGATTACCTTGGCGCCCTCCTGGGCCTGGGCCTTGAAAGAAGGGTCATAGGAGATATCATCGCCTATCCTGACCACGCCTATGTCTATGTGAAATCCTCCGTTGCCAATTTCATAATAGAGGACTTGGCCGAAGTCGGCAGGGCTCGGGTTTTTGCTGAGGAGCTTGAAAGCCTCCCTGAAGATGCCCGAACGGAAATAGTTGAGGAAACCCTAACCGTAAGCTCCCTAAGGCCTGATAAGGTAATTGCTTCAGCCTTCAGGCTGTCCAGGACCAAGGCCGGTATGGCTATCAGTGAAGGGCTTGTCTATATCAATGGAATCCAAGTAAAAAACAGCAACCATCCCCTATCTCCGGGTGACCTTGTTTCTTTTCGTCACCAAGGTAAATTTCGTTTTATTTGCGAACTGAAGAGGACAAAAAAAGGCTCCTACCTTATCGAAATCGGTCGATACAAATAGGAGCCTAAAAGTTCCTTTTTAAAGTTTTAAGAATCCTTACAAGTCTTAATCCAAAGGCCTTAAATAAAAACGTCCGCTCAACTCGCTTGAATCCATTATGTTCATGAAAATCTTCTTTTCAGAATGCTTTATATATTCATGTATAAGAGGCATATCCTGTCTTGAAACTACCATGTAAAGCATATAGCGTTTACTTCCACTGTATTCCCCAACGCATTCCATGGTTGTAACACCGTGATGGGTCAGCTTCATCAGGTCTGTTGCTATGGGCTCAACCTCATCAACGATCATGACAATTGTATTTCTCTGATATCTCTTATAGAAGCGATTAACAATTACTGTGCAGAGATACTGGAATATTATTGAGTATAGGGCGGCTTCCACAGAGAACAGGACTGCCGATGTCAAGAGTATCACCATATTAAAGGCGAAAATCTCATTCCAGAATGTTTTTCCGGTCCTGTTTGCATATAGCATGCCTACAAAGTCAGTACCGCCCTGACTTGCATCTGCATTTAATGACAAAATAGCTGCAATCCCATGGACAACAGCTGCACTCACAACAACCAAAAGCAGGTCATTTTGTATAAGTCTCACCTTTGGCAAAAGATCGACGAGTATAGATGAAACTACAATGTGCAAAAATGAAAGCATCACAAACTTCTTCCCCACCTCTTTATAGGCCATGTAGCAAGGAAGCGCATTAAACCCTATGTAAAGAATGCTGTAGGGTATTTCTATATTAAAATATTTGTGTCCAATCTGCTGAATAAGTATGCTAAATCCACCGAATCCGGCCGGAATTATCCCCGCACCGTTTAAAAAACAGTTTAGGCAAATGGCATAAACAAAGGCCGACATCAGGACCATACTTATTCTCAATCCCATGCTTTTAAAGTGGTGTCTATGCTTTATAAGTTCAAATGACCTGTCTTTTTCTTCGTCAAAATTTCCCATCTCTTCCTCCTATGCATAATGCCCTTGTGTCTATCAAGCTTAGCATATTACAGGGCTTTTTCCCATTAATTACGCTATATTCTTTTTCAAATAAAAAAGCTCCGAAATCTCGGAGCTTCAGTGCCCAGAGCCGGAATTGAACCAGCGACACGGAGATTTTCAGTCTCCTGCTCTACCGACTGAGCTATCTGGGCATATGAATTACTTTTTATATTATAGATAGTTCAACTCTAATGTCAAGCCCGACTTGATTACTGATTACTTGACCTAAAACCCTATAATTGTAGAAAAATGGGCCATCAGGGACTTGAACCCCGGACATGCCGGTTATGAGCCGGCTGCTCTAACCTACTGAGCTAATGGCCCCCATCGGAGAAAGAGGGATTCGAACCCTCGCATCGCTTCAGGCGATCTACTCCCTTAGCAGGGGAGCCCCTTGAGCCGCTTGGGTATTTCTCCATCTACGGAGAGAGAGGGATTCGAACCCCCGTGGGCTTGCGCCCTAACGGTTTTCAAGACCGCCCCGTTATGACCTCTTCGGTATCTCTCCAAATTGACCCATCGGGGATTCGAACCCCGGACACCCTGATTAAAAGTCAGGTGCTCTACCGACTGAGCTAATGGATCTTAAAATATTATCAGGCCCATTAGCGGGCTTCACTGTCATAGGCACGGGATGGTGCCGGCCTAATGTAGGCAATAAAAAAATCCGCCTGATTGGGCTTACTGGGGTAGCAGGGCTCGAACCTGCGAATCCTAGAGTCAGAGTCTAGTGCCTTACCGGCTTGGCTATACCCCACTATCAGCAAACGACTTGTCCACTGGGATAGCAGGATTCGAACCTGCGAAATGCCAGAGTCAAAGTCTGGTGCCTTACCGCTTGGCTATATCCCACTATAACGCGCCTACGAGGATTCGAACCTCGGACACACGGATTAGAAGTCCGTTGCTCTATCCAGCTGAGCTATAGGCGCAAGATAGAAAATTTTACCAAGGCCGTTATAATAACGACCTTGGAAGAGCTGGTGAAAGGACTTGAACCCTCAACCTACTGATTACAAGTCAGTTGCTCTACCGATTGAGCTACACCAGCTTATAAACGCATAAGCGTTTAATACGACCCGGATGGGGATCGAACCCACGACCTCCAGCGTGACAGGCTGGCATTCTA
>CAMYAK010000024.1 GCA_947253765.1 uncultured Tissierellia bacterium | reverse complement strand
GCGATTATATGGTGTTTATGGACAATGGAACTGTGTCCCATTTTGGGGAATGGACAGATGAAAATATAGAGTTTGCGTCTTGTTACTTTGAAAAAGCGAGATAAATGCTTTTGTATGCTAAACACGGTAAAATGCTACGTCAACAAATCTCTATAAATAATAATGATTAGTCTCTTGCGATTTGAAAGAACGGGTGTTATGGAATGGAACTTCACATTTCCGGCCAAGACTATTTGAAAGCAATTTATATACTCCAAATGAACAAAGGTCTGGTGCGATCCGTGGATGTGGCTGAACGAAAGGGTGTGTCAAAGCCCAGCGTCAGTCACGCGGTCAAGCTCTTGCGGGAGGGTGGCTTTATCGTGATGGGCGGTGACTATACAATACACCTGACGAATTTAGGCTAAGAGATCGCAGAAAAGCTCTATGAGCGACATCAGTATTTTACGGAACAGCTTACTGATGCCGGTGTTGACGCCGACACCGCCGAAGCCGAAGCCTGTAAAATGGAGCATACGATCAGCGATGCGTCTTTCCAAAAACTCAGAGGACAGGGGCAAAAAACTTGCCCGTATGCAGATACCTGTGATCTCAAGCAGGGCAAGGAAAGAGGCCCTTAATTGAAATGGCAGGGCAAAAGAAATGGGTGATTTGTCCCGTGTGTGGGAGAAAGACCCGAACGAAAATTCATGAAGATACGATATTGATAAACTTTCCCTTATTCTGTCCCAAGTGTCGGAAAGAAACGCTGATTGATCTGAAACAAGGAAATATCACTATCATCAAAGAGCCAGACGCTAAGACGCAGAGTCGATGATCGACAGTCTATGACTGCCATCATCGGCTTTCTTCACAGAGAAGAAAGGTAGTTATGAGAAGAAACATTTTTGTAAAAATGGAGAAGTCGCCAGACGGCGGGTAGATCAGAGAAATTCTGTCTATTACCATTCTCTACTGCGACGGCTTCTCCGGGATGGCCGCCGTTTATGTTCATACTAAATTGAATAGCTGACAAATAAGCGGCGGCAACAGGAGGATTGCCGCTATGTCACAGGAACACTTTACCCGGATTATCTCTGCCTATTCAAAAAAAGTCAAATAAAGGTGAGAGGAAATCATTACGAAAAATTAAGAGGGATTTCAGAAGAATTTCAATCATCAATTGAAATGAGTCAAGAAATAAAGAGTTATGGATTAAAGGAAAATACGATAGAAAACATTTCTAAAAAACTTGACGAATCCGAAAAAATTCAAATGAGAGCAGAAATTGTTCAAGCTGTCCCAGTAAGCTTGGCTGGATGGATCACAAAGTTATCTATAGGTATTACAAGCGTTGTTGGACTCCATATGTTTATAAGTAATGAGGTGCCTTTGTTATATTTAGTTGGATATATTATTGCAGCAATTAAAATCTATGAAGGTTTAGAAGGTATTTATATGTATCTTGGAGAAATTTTTTATATAGATATTAGAATTAAAAGGATTAAAGAGTTAAGAAATACTAAAGTCCAAATTGGAAATAATGTAGATTTTGATAATTATGATATTAGTTTTCAAAATGTGGATTTCTCATATTCAGGGAAAAATAAGAAAGTTATCAATAATGTTACTTTTACAGCAAAACAGAACCAAATTACTGCACTTATTGGACCATCAGGTTTTGGAAAATCAACATTATTAAAATTGATGTCAAGACTTTACGATTATGATAGCGGTCAGATTTTAATTGGGGGTCATGATATTAAAACAGTAGATACTGAGTGCTTATTTAAAAAAATTTCAGTCGTATTTCAAGATGTTGTGCTGTTTAACACTTCTATTATGGAAAATATACGCATAGGAAATACGAATGCAACGGACGATGAAGTGGGAGAAGTAGTTCGAATTGCCGGTTGTCATTATTTCACATAGATTAAAATCTATTCAAAATGTAAACCAGATAATTTTGCTTGATGAGGGCAAAGTTGTGTCAAATGGTACACATGATGAAATTTATAATGAATCACAGTTATATAGAAATATGATTGAAAAATCTGATTTGACTGAAATGTATTCGTATTAGGAGAAATAGTTAAATATGAAAGAACAATTAATAGCAAAAGACCGATAGATTTATTCTTTCAGGTATCTATTCCAGCAGTAATAACAATGATAGTTATTGGTCTTTATCCACTTATTTATGGAGTGCTTATGATGCTTATATTTATCTATAATGAACGGAGGGAAAGGGAGATGAACAAGTGTATAAGTTTCCTTGTAGAATTGAAATGGAATAAAAATACTCCTTTCTTCTATAATTCTTGTAGTTGTCTGTCTTTACATATTCTCACTCGTCTAAACAATTAAATATAGTAAAAGAAAGAACGGATTTCTTTCATTTCAGAGGACTTCTTATGCCAAGATGCAGGAGTCCTCCTTTTTTGTCTGAAAAACAAATAGACAAAAAAGAAATGGAGGAAACTTTATGGCAAAAGAGTATTACCTTTATGTCAACGGACAAAGGGTTAAAGTCAGTGAAGATGTTTATAAAGTCTATTGGCGAGACGGTAGCATTATTGTCCAAACTTGATGTCGATAAACATATAGATGTTGAAATTAAGGTTGATGAGCTGGATTTGACAAGTGCTGAAAGTAAGGCAACATATGCTCAAATCAAAGAATATGTTTGGAATAAATTTGAATTAAAAGTTCCGGCATTATATATTGCACAGATAAAAAGGAAATGTGGAATAGAATTACGAGAACATTACAACAAGTCTAAAAAGGAGAAACAAATTATTCCACAGTGTACACCTGAAAAAGAAGAAGCTATCATGGATGCCTTGAGACACTTCAAAATGATTGAATAGAAAGGGAAGATATTTTATGAGATGGATAATAAAAATACTCTTTTTCCCAATCAGCTTCCTGCTTAGTATTCTCACTGCCTTTCTGACATTCTTACTCGGAATAGGAACGGCACTGCTATATTTGCTGATGATGTTTTGCATATTTGGAGCAATAGCATCTTTCTTACAAAAAGAAGTTACCATCGGAATCGAAGCATTGATTATTGGATTTTTAGTTAGTCCATACGGCGTACCGATGATTGGAGCATATGTTGCATTAGAAAGTAAGCCTTGTAAATCTCTGAAAGGCTCTAAATCCACTTGATAAATTTCCTTTTCCAAAACGCATTTGCGGATGAAATGGCTCATGTTTCTACACTTCGCAAGTCTTTTTTTCTCTTCAAAAAGAGCCTTTTCTTCTTCAGTTAGTTTAATTTCAAGTCTTTCGTTTCTTATTCTATTTGCCATAGTTAGTTCCTCCTTTGAATGTATTTCGGGGTCTTAGAGTTCTCCCTAAAAGTTTGCCCCAGCCAATAGTTTCCAATGAGAGTTTGCTCGAATTGATGAAACTATTAGGCGAGGGTACAAGCTAAAAATTGATAAAAAAAGAAGCAGATCCCCAAGGGCTGCTTCGTCAATTTTCCGTAAGTGTCCGTACACTTACTGTGCTTGCTACAAAAGAATTCAAGCATTAAGCATATATTAAAATTATTGGTAATTATATCATACTTAAGTATGATTTTCTACTATACTCTTGACAAAACGATTAGATTAGACTAACATATAACTATACAGAACGAGTGTCGGTCAATAGGTGGTGAGGTTTTGGTAAAGAGAAATGTAAAAGATCCAGAAGAAAGAAAACAGGAGCTTATAAACATAGCA
>CAMYAK010000023.1 GCA_947253765.1 uncultured Tissierellia bacterium | reverse complement strand
ATATAAAGGAATGCAACAAAAAACCATTATGAGATGCAACAAAAAACCATTATGAGATGCAACAAAAAACCATTATGATATGCAACTCATAGTAACGCTTTACTTTATAAATGTTGCATTATAAAATAGGAAAAACGACATATAGAAGCAGGCGGAAAAGGTGGTTGCAAAATGGCAGAAAAAAACCAGGAAAAAACAAATCAATTTGATGACAAATTAGTTAGAATGTCTAACGCTTTGGTTAGAAAAAACTTAAATATAACGCACAGGCAAAGCAAACTTTTTATGGCGGCCTTGTCTCAGTTAGACCCTTTTGGCAAAAATGATCCTGTGATCAGGCTAAATAAGCGGGATCTTTTTGAAAAGTTGGGAATAGAAAAAGATACAGGCCGCTATATGACGATAAAAAAAGACCTAAGGATGTTAGTTAAAGAGTCTTTTGTAGACCTAACTAAAACTCCTGAAGATGGGGATTGGTATGGGAAGATGGGAGTTCTTTTTAAGAGCTTAGAGACCAGTTACAAGTCTCCAGAATATCAGCTTAAAGTAAATGAAGACTTCCTATCTGAACTTCAATATCTAAAAAAGAACTATACAACAATGGAACTGGATGAAATTATAAGTTTCGATAGCTTATACACACACCGGCTCTATCAATATATTTGTTCTTGGAATGACAAAGGAGAATGCTTTTTAACAACTGACCAGCTAAGGGAAATTTTCGGACTAGAGAAAGAAGATTACGTCACTAAAGAAGGGAGGTTTCAGAGATACAATTTTGAAAAGAGAACCCTAGATGTGGCCATTGAAGAAATAAACGAAAAAACCAAGATTAGAATCAGGTGTGAAAAATTCAAGAAAGGACGTCTAGTAAGGGGCTATGACTTTTTCTGGGGAGAAAAGGAAGAATTGCCCGGCCAGCTAACCCTTGAAGATATTGTTGAGCACCAGGATCAGAAAATAAACTGGCAAGAATTTGAAAGTAATCCAAACGTCAATCAAGAATATTTATCAGCAATCAAAACCGTTTATGATCAGGTGATGAGGGCTAAGGCAACAACTGAGTTCACTGTTGATGGCAACCGAATGCCAGCAACAGAAGTGAGGGCTGAATTTGAAAAAATAACCAGCGTGATGATAGAGCAGGTTTTATACGATATCGCGGAACTCGAAGAGGTTAAAAACTTGAGAAATTGGCTGCTGACCACCTTATACAATGCTCCGATCAACTCACTAATCAAACTAGATAAACAAGTGACAAAAGATCATGGGGGTAAGCCAAGTATCAGCCAAAATCATCATTGGCATGACCACTTAACGCCTATCGGTGATAATGGGAATGAGGAAGAAGAGGAAGATTTCGTTGCCGTTCTTAAAAAGCATAAAGCTCAGCAAGCTAAAAAATAGTAAAATTATCTACTGCCTGTTATAATAAATATAATAGCAGGAAGCCGGAAAGACGGTTGTCCGCAGTTTAGTTTAAATTACTTAAAGTAAACCGTCAGATCTACCTATCTGGCGGTTTTAACTATTAGGAAAATTATCATAAAAATAATTGCTAATATAGCCAAGTGTTCCATCTAGCATCACCTCCTCTCTAAAAGAGGAGGACAACCGCCCTGACCAGCTCCTGCAAAATCATTCTAGCAGGAAATCTCCGGCAGTAATAATTGTTACTCGAAGTAACTTTTTCAAAGCAAAAAAAACGAGCCGGCAATTCCGGCTTTTTGCTTTTATTTGGGGTCCAGGGGTCAGCCCCTGGCACGGTTCTTGCGTAGCAAGAGTATACCGTGTTATACTCTCACGAAAGAGAAAGGGAGTGTCCTATGTTTTCTGTCCATATGCAAAAATTCAAAATGTCTGATGTAAAAGGCATTGAAATTGAAGTTGATCGCAAGTCACAAAATCTCAAAAATAAAGACATTGACTACGAGAAAAGCGGTCAAAATATTTCGCTTGTTTCACCGAAAATTACTCTTTATCAAGACACAAAAAACAGAGTTGAGGAGCTGAAAGCTACTGGGTCTCGAGTGCAAAAGAATTCGGTTGTTTGTGCCGGTTTCGTCTTCACCTTGCCAGAATCCGTGCCGGAAAAAGATATGACTTTATATTTTTCTGTTTGTGTAGGTTGGCTTGCTAATCACTTTGGCAAGGAAAACCTGCTACAGGCTGATATACACCTAGATGAGACTAGGCCACACATGCACGTACACCTTGTGCCGCAAAATCCCGAGACAGGAAAGCTACAGGCTCGTACAGCACTAAATAGGGACTTTTTGCAAAATCTACATACTAACCTGCCTCTTTTTTTAGCCCTTAATGGCTTTGAAATCACAAAAGGATCGAGTAAAGGCAAAAGGTACATAGAAGATATCCATGAGTACAAGGCTGCCATGAAAAAAGTCGAGGAGGCTCGAAGCGAGGCTGAAAAGTGGCAGCACAAAGCGGAAGTAGCCAAAGAAACGGCCTTAGAACTCGAAAATAAGGTGGTTGGTAAGGTTTTAGATATAACCAGCCTAAAAGAAGACGAAAAGCGTTTAAAGGGCAATTTAGAGCGTTTAAGGGGTGCTGTAGATGATTTACAGCGTCAAAAAGACAATTTAAGCCATGAAATCAATGAGGATATCACTTCTTTGACTGAAGAAACCTCTAAAATTGAAAAACTTTTACAATCGTTGCAGGAGCTTTTGTCTAAACTTTTTAGCAATTTAAGAAATGTAACAGTCCTCAGATATTCTAAAAACAAAGAACGTGTACAGATACAAGCAGATATACCGACACGTTTATATCAGGATATTTTGCATCAGCAGAAAGAAATAACCTCGTTAGTAAATCAGACTTCAGCTAGAAAAGAATCTGTTTTAGGGAAAATTAAAAAGCACCAAGAAACAATCAGGCAAGAAGATCAAAATATTCCTTTGTCAAAAAAAGAAAAGAACCTGGGTTTTGAAAGATAAAAAAACACAAAAAATTTTTAAAAAAAACTGCAGTAGTACCCTCTTCTTCCTCTTCTTTCTAATTCTAATTCTTAGTATATAAAGGAATGCAACAAAAAACCATTATGAGATGCAACAAAAAACCATTATGAGATGCAACAAAAAACCATTATGATATGCAACTCATAGTAACGCTTTACTTTATAAATGTTGCATTATAAAATAGGAAAAACGACATATAGAAGCAGGCGGAAAAGGTGGTTGCAAAATGGCAGAAAAAAACCAGGAAAAAACAAATCAATTTGATGACAAATTAGTTAGAATGTCTAACGCTTTGGTTAGAAAAAACTTAAATATAACGCACAGGCAAAGCAAACTTTTTATGGCGGCCTTGTCTCAGTTAGACCCTTTTGGCAAAAATGATCCTGTGATCAGGCTAAATAAGCGGGATCTTTTTGAAAAGTTGGGAATAGAAAAAGATACAGGCCGCTATATGACGATAAAAAAAGACCTAAGGATGTTAGTTAAAGAGTCTTTTGTAGACCTAACTAAAACTCCTGAAGATGGGGATTGGTATGGGAAGATGGGAGTTCTTTTTAAGAGCTTAGAGACCAGTTACAAGTCTCCAGAATATCAGCTTAAAGTAAATGAAGACTTCCTATCTGAACTTCAATATCTAAAAAAGAACTATACAACAATGGAACTGGATGAAATTATAAGTTTCGATAGCTTATACACACACCGGCTCTATCAATATATTTGTTCTTGGAATGACAAAGGAGAATGCTTTTTAACAACTGACCAGCTAAGGGAAATTTTCGGACTAGAGAAAGAAGATTACGTCACTAAAGAAGGGAGGTTTCAGAGATACAATTTTGAAAAGAGAACCCTAGATGTGGCCATTGAAGAAATAAACGAAAAAACCAAGATTAGAATCAGGTGTGAAAAATTCAAGAAAGGACGTCTAGTAAGGGGCTATGACTTTTTCTGGGGAGAAAAGGAAGAATTGCCCGGCCAGCTAACCCTTGAAGATATTGTTGAGCACCAGGATCAGAAAATAAACTGGCAAGAATTTGAAAGTAATCCAAACGTCAATCAAGAATATTTATCAGCAATCAAAACCGTTTATGATCAGGTGATGAGGGCTAAGGCAACAACTGAGTTCACTGTTGATGGCAACCGAATGCCAGCAACAGAAGTGAGGGCTGAATTTGAAAAAATAACCAGCGTGATGATAGAGCAGGTTTTATACGATATCGCGGAACTCGAAGAGGTTAAAAACTTGAGAAATTGGCTGCTGACCACCTTATACAATGCTCCGATCAACTCACTAATCAAACTAGATAAACAAGTGACAAAAGATCATGGGGGTAAGCCAAGTATC
>CAMYAK010000022.1 GCA_947253765.1 uncultured Tissierellia bacterium | reverse complement strand
AGATTCGAACTCGCGACCCTCGCCTTGGCAAGGCGATGCTCTACCCCTGAGCCACTGCCGCATATTTAATTGGGCGAGAGCGGATTTGAACCACTGAAAGCAAAGCTAACGGATTTACAGTCCGTCCCGTTTGGCCACTTCGGTACTCGCCCTTGGAAAAAACGACCCGGATGGGGATCGAACCCACGACCTCCAGCGTGACAGGCTGGCATTCTAAACCATCTGAACTACCGGGCCAAATAAAAAGGCCATGACCCTACCGGGATTCGAACCCGGGATACCGCCGTGAGAGGGCGATGTCTTAACCGCTTGACCATAGGGCCTTAATAGCGGAGAAGGGATTTGAACCCCTGACACCTCGGGTATGAACCGAGTGCTCTAGCCAGCTGAGCTACTCCGCCAGATAATATAACAACCAAGGCCGTGGCGGCGGAGAAGATTGCGGGGGCAGGACTCGAACCTGCGGCCTCCGGGTTATGAGCCCGACGAGATACCACTTCTCCACCCCGCGATGTAGAATAAGCAGATGCCGAGGACCGGGATCGAACCGGTACGATCTTATAAGGATCGAGGGATTTTAAGTCCCTTGCGTCTGCCAATTCCGCCACCCCGGCATACGCCTTGTGTAGGACTCGAACCTACGACAGCGCGGTTAACAGCCGCGTGCTCTACCAGCTGAGCTAACAAGGCAAGCTCTAAAAATTGGCCGGAACGATTAAGCGCTCATGTCTTTTTCGTAGCGACTTGTAAAGTATAGCAAAGAAAATGCTCATGTGCAAGTTTTTTTATCTTTACCGTCCGGCTAATTATATTTAGTCTTTAAGAATTTATGGCCCTTTGCATACTAACCACTTTATCACAAATCCTTAATGTGCTCTTCCTATGAGAAGAAATAAATATTGTCTTATCGTCTTTTTCCTCAAAAAGGGACTTCAGAATAATCCCCTCGTTAAAGGAATCTATATTGGCAGTGGGTTCGTCCAAAATATATAATTTTGAGCCCCTTAAAAACATCCTGGCCAGGGCAAGCCTTTGTATCTGACCGGTAGAAAGCAGGGCCTTATCTTTAACGATCTCGGTATCAAATCCCTCGTCCAAAGACATAATGAAATCATAGATATTGGCTTTTTTAGCCGCTTCAATTAATTCATGTTCTCTTGCCCCCTCATTTGCCACCAATAAATTTTCCCTGATTGTTCCCTTGAACAAATGGCTTTCCTGAGCTACATATGATATATTTGCCCTTAAATTATTGCTGTTTATATTTTTTATATTTTCCCCATTTAAGGATATTGTGCCACTTTGCGGATCAAAAAATCTCATTATTAATTTAAGAACGGTGGATTTTCCGCACCCACTCTTTCCTTCCAATCCAATAACGTGATCCAGACCTGACGATAGGTTAAAGTCTTTAATAAGCTCGGTATTATCGTATGAAAATTCAAGATTTTCAAGGTCTATTTTGTTATAGCTTATTCGATTATTATTAGTTACTTCATCTACTGTAGGTCTCTCGTTCAGTAAATCCATCACCCTCTTTCCGCAAGCAAAGGTTAATACAAGGTTATTTCCAAGGGATACCAGAGCTGAGGTCGGCCCAAAAGAAGAGATAAATATTCCAATAGGAAATATGAGATTTAAGAATGTAACTTGTCCCTCTCTATATAGGTTTGCCCCAATCAATATAAAAATTACATTGGCAACCAGTATAATCGTTGATGAAATGGAAAAATTGTTTCCCATATTTTTCGAAAGCTTCTTTGATGAATTATTCAGATCCCTTGTCAACTTGTCTATTTCTTTCATTCTCTCATCTTGTATTGAGAAATTAATAACTTCTTTAATGCCCTTAAGACTTTCCAAGATAGACAGGTTAAAATTTGATAAATTCGTCCTCTGATTATCCCCCACTTTATCCCCGCGCTTCTGAGTAATTACAGGAACAGCTATTCCGAGTATCAGGTGGAATGCCAAAAGGCAAAGGGCATATTCCCAACGAATAATATAAAGAACTATAAAAAATATTAATGTATGGAAAAAGGCTATCAATACAGGCGAAATAGTATGGGCGTAAAAAACCTCAAGCAGCTCAATATCTGCTGTAATTATTGAGATAAGACGCCCCTTATTTTTGGTATCCATCTTTGCCGGGCATAATTTTCTTAGGCTTTTGAAAATCAGGTCCCTTACTATAGCCAATGTCTTAAACGCGACATAGTGATTAAATAGTTGCTCTGTATATTTAAAAAGAGCTCTTAATATAGCAAGAGTCATCAATATAAATAAAATGCTTTTAAAGTTTACCGCATTGTCAAGGTACATATTGCCGAGATAAAAAACACCGAGCCCCGGTATTAAAGTCGCAAAAACATGGCCCAAAAGTCCAAATGATACGGCAAAAAACATCTGTAAGCTGAGCGGCTTTACCAGATTTAAGAGCCCTGTTATTAATTTTTGCTTTTCCCTTAGATTTTTCATTTGATGCCCCACATTTCCAGATCCATCTGCGATTTGTAAAGATGACCGAAATTTTCTTTGGCTTTCATCTCCTCAAACGCCCCTTCTTCTATCACTCTCTTGTCCTTTAAGTAGTATATATAGTCGGCATTTTCGGTATTCCTGAGCCTATGAGTTATTAAAATAATGGTCATGTTTTTCTTGAGTTCAGATAAAATCCTTAGAATAGTCTCCTCCGACTCTATGTCTATGTTAGAAATTGCCTCATCCAATATCAAAACCTTGGGATTTCTAAGCAGGGCCCTGGCTATGGAAATTCTCTGTTTTTGGCCTCCGGATAAATTGCTTCCTTCGCTTTCTATAAGCGTATCCAGGCCCTTCTGATTTTTAAAATATTCAAAAAGTCCCACAATTTTCAGCTTTTCTTCAAGCTCTTCATCACAAGCATAAGGCTTTTCAAACAGAAGATTATACCTAAGGCTTTCACTGAAAATAAAGGGATTGTTATCGATCATACATATGTTTTCTATGATACTGTCCGATTTTATATGGTTCTTGTCATTATAAAAAATAGATGAGGACCGGTCCCTTAGCATGCCGCAAATCAGCTTTGCAACAGTTGATTTGCCAGACCCGCTCTTGCCTACCAAGCAAGTAATTTGATTCTTCTTACAGGAAAGGCTTATGTTTTCTAAAACCTTATCATTGTCATAGGAGAAATCTAAATCCCTGAGCTTGATCTCAATCCCATCCTCATCCAACTCCCTGCTTCCATCAACTAAATCTTCCATTTCAAGAACTTCAAAAAGGTTAGTTGCCGCAGAGATCCCGTTCATGGCAACATGAAATAGGGCCCCTAATCGCCTCAACGGATTGAAGAACTCCTGTGAAAGCATTATAAAAACAAAGGCGGAAAAGACATTTATATTTCCGCTATAAAAGTATTTCAAAGTCATATAAATTATGGTGGCACTACCTGTATACGAGACCAAATCCATTACCGTTATATTATTGAGCTGGACCATAAGCAACTTCATGGTTTTGCCTCTGAAATCTTCTGCCATATAATTTAATTTTTCATTATATTTTTCGTCTGCATTGTACACTTTTAAAGTCGTAAGTCCATAAAGAAAATCTATAAAAACCTCTCCCAGATTTGCATATGACTTCCAGTACGATTTAACCACTCTCTTAGCCAATTTTTGGACCATAAAAATTGCAATAGGAATAAAAGGCAGGAATAACAAGCCTACTCCGGCGATTTTCCAGTTAACAAATGACAAAGTTATAAACAATAGGAATGGACCAATTAAAGAAAACGCAAGCTGGGGTAAGAGTTCGCCGTAGAAGATATTTAGCTGCTCGATACCCTCTACGCTTAAATTGATCATTTCCGAAACGGAGATATTTTCTCCATATTCCATTTTAAATCCATAAACTTTTCTAATAAGCCTTTGGCGCAATGACTTCTTGATCCTATTTGATATTTTATGTGATATGTAAAAATTAAATTTTATAATTAATATTTTAATTATTATAATTGCTATGATTTGACACAAAAATTCTCTTACAGGAAAGGCTCCTCTGACAATTTATTCTAAAAAATTTCCTATAGAAAAAATTAGACATATATTTGAAAACAATTCAAAAATTTTCAAGCCTATTAAAATTTTTAAAGAAGTTTTTTCGCTTCCAAGCTCTCTCAATAAACTTTTATTCAGCATTATTGTCCTCCTTTACCGTTTTAATCTTGGTAAAAAAATATAGGTAATGCAGGATTAGGACTAAAATCAAACATATTCTGGCATGTAAGATTTTCACAAAATAAAATGACACCATAATAAAAAATGTTATTATGGTTAAAACTTTTATCTTTTTCTTAAAGGTCATGCCCTTCTTGTTTTTTATAGGCTCAATATTATTCTTATAAATATTTGTTGATACAAACCAACGATTAAAACTCTTTGATCCTTTAGCAAAACAGGCTGTTGCAATGAGTAAAAATGGAGTAGCCGGTAAAATCGGAAGGTAAATCCCAACTATGCCTATCCCCAAAAAAATAAATCCTAAAACTATGTATATGTATTTCACATTGCCTCCCTATGGATTTAATACTGTTATATCATACTAACAAGGGCCGACTTCTATGTAAGGTGTTTTTATCAAGATTATTTTAAATAAAAAACTGAGGTTGAATGTTCAACCTCAGATTCTCTTCACCGTCATATTCGCAAGCTGAATATTTTTTTAAATTCTTACCTTTATAACCATCAAATCGCTATTTTCAAGAGCCTTAAGAGCGTGGATTTCATTAGGATCCATTGTGATTATATCCCCTGGAATTATTATCTGATTTCCATTCTCTCCTTTAAAATCTACCTTGCCCTTATAAATTACAACTACTACACTTTTATCTGACTTGT
>CAMYAK010000021.1 GCA_947253765.1 uncultured Tissierellia bacterium | reverse complement strand
TTTGCTCCATACCTTTTCCAATAAGAATCGCATTATAGCTTTCCATATTGGCAAGCACCAACAACTCATTCAGACTTGCATAGTCTCTCATATTACCCTTTAAATTCGGATTTTCTTCCCGCCATTGTTTAGCTCTTTTATTAAATAGGGTGACATTAAGCATATCTGCTTCATTTGCGTATTTATAAGATAACTGTTCATTGGTCAGATCTTTTAAGAGATATTGTTTGATTGCATCTGTATGAATTTTGTAATTTATCTTTGATATTTCTCTGTGAAGATTCCATGATGGGGATAATTTTGAATTTTCATCTGACTTTAATCTCTTATAATCTTGAATTAAATATAGCTTAAATTCTGCTGATATCCATGAGGCAAATTCCATTGCTATATCAGGATGGGCAAAAGTTCCTCCGCCTCTTCCAGATTTAGATATTATTCCTATTGCGTTTGTTGAATTTACCCATCGTTGAGGAGATAAGGTAAATGCATTACTACCTGCTTCATTCCTAAAGGAGTCGAATTCGACCCCTTTAAAATTTGGATTATTAATTGTTTCCCATAATCCTAGAAATTCAATGGTGTCTCTCACCCTTAGCCAATTTTTCACTACATCTTTTGGTTCGTGTTGATTTTTATATCTAGCTATATCTGTTAAGCTTAGATAATCATTTTTAAAATCTTCAGTATAAACTTGAATACTAAATCCCTTAGCAGAAATTTGCTCTTTCTTGATTTTCGACAATTTACTCCCTCCCTCTGCTGGTGTAATCTTTACAATAATTATTATATAATGATTGCTCTAATCAGCACACAATCTATCTATTTTTTGATTTTAAGCTTTGGTAGACGTTTTGTAACGGTCTGAAGGGTGGAGAATTCTCCCCCTGATTTTCCGGCATAGCGATACCCTGTTCTGTAAAAACATATGGCATATACCTTCTGCCATAAATACCTCCATAGATTTCCTAATAGCATTCACATTTGATGAAAAATCGCTTCCATTTTATTAAAAGTACAGAACTCTTTTAATCCCATTTTCCTTAATTCCTGTCTTGTTTCATAAAGGAGCCTCCCAAGATGTTCCGATTTATGACTTTCTTTTCGTTCCTGTATTTGTGGAATCAATAATCTTTTTTATATATCTGCAACGAAAAAGGCGGCAGATTTTGCTGCCGCCTTAACTAATACTTAAATCGCTAATGCTATTTAATTTCTATTATCTTTTCCTGGTGACAAAAATACCCACAACTAAAGCTATTAAAGCAAAGGGGAAAAGCCGGACGAAAACCCATTCAAAACCATGGACCAATACCCCGGCAAAAGCTTGCTCGGAATCCGAGTAATCCCAATTCAGATACGAGCCGTTTATGGTCAATAGTGCCAAAAAAATAAGTACTAATCCGATAAAGGTCCCTATCATGACTCCATGAATGAGCTTCCTGCTTGCTTCTTTCTTCTGCGCTAATTGAAGATTTATCACCTCTAATTTTTGGGAAATTACCTCCAGTTGGTCAACCTTCGATGTCTCAAGGTTTTCGCCCAATAATTCGCTAACCGGAATCTCTAATACTTCTGATAGGGAAATCAGCATTTCCGAATCGGGAACTGACAGCCCCCTCTCCCACTTTGATACAGTTTGCCTTACCACATGAAGCTTAACGGCCAGCTCATCCTGCGAAAGCCCTTTGGATTTTCTGGCTATTTTAATATTTTCATTTAACATATAGAAAACCTCCTTTCGCAGTAAATATAACTTCAAGTATCCCGTTGCCGCAAGCAACATTTTTTAACATCTAGGCAAATTCAGTGTTATAAAGACCCAATTAATTTGTCTAAACTCAAAACTTCTTGTGAAATTGTGGCACGATAGGTCTTCATTGGATTTACCAGCTGAGAAACTTCCAGGTCAACCGCCAATGATCCGAGTATATAAGCCTCTTCGAAAGATGTATTTAGGGCCTTGGCAATATGATTAATCGCAACTTCCGCCGCCTTAAATGATGCTTGGTCCCCGGTCTCTGCCGAAACAAGGAAAGAAATCTTGCCGTCATGAACTATAAAAGGCCATTCCACATCTTTTCCTTTGTTCTTAATCAGCTCAAAACTCACAGTTACATCACCTTTTATCTCCAATGCCGCAAAGGACATCTCCCCATCCCCCATGCAAGCGTGGCAGTCCCCAAGAGCAAACATGGCCCCGGCTTGACCAACAGGAAGATACAAGGTGGATCCTTCTTTAATCACAGTTGTATCCATGTTTCCGCCATGTTTCCAAGGAATTGCATTTTGCCAAGATCCGTTACCGGCTTTCGAAGCAACTCCGATTACACCAACCATTGGATTTAGGGGGATTTTTATATCATCAGAAAAGATCGCATATCCACCTTCGATAGGGATATCTCTTTGAGCCCTGTCAAACTTTAGAGAGCCGAGCACCCCATGGCCGGGTTCGCAAAGAGCGGTCCCAAAGTCATCGAGATCGACTTTCTCAATAGTGACAGCTAATAGATCTCCGACCTCAGCCCCTTCTATTTCCACAGGACCGGTGGCCGGATTCACATGGGCCATGTTGATATCCTCTATGGTCGCGCCGTCTTTCCTAAGTTGCTGGTAAAAACAATCGTTGGCTTCAAAAATTACAGTCTCTCCGCTTTTAACAGTCTCCACCGGCTTTAAATTTTCAGTAAATTCATAAATTACCTTATCCCCGGAAATTCTTTTCATAAAATCCTCCCCTTTAAACATTAATTCTTTTATATCTATAGTTTTATATATTTATTTTCTTGAAAAAGAATTGTGTCTATAGAAATTTTTCTTTAACAATTTTCCAGTGGATCCTATTACTTTTAATTACTTTATCTCAGACTGCTCAGCAAGGTCAGTATGCTCTTCAATTTTCTTCTTTATTTGCTCAAACCTTTTTAGATGAACATCGTCACTGAAATTAGACGTGAGAATACTGTAAGAAGAATCAAAATATTTTTTTACATCCTCTTTTGCGCTCATTCCCGCCATCATATAAATCATATAAATCCCCTGTAATACTGTTTTGGTAACAAGCGGATCGCCTCCCGCATAGGAAATAATCTGGCTAAAGGCGAGATACATTTCATCTTCGACAGAATAACTATGATAAATTATTTTTGTATTTTCGTCTTCTTCCAAAACAATAAACTGTTTCGACGTTGACAAGAGCTTTCCAAGTAGAGATGAGATTTTTTGTATGCAAGCTATCGCGGTATTAGGGTCATTAATTCCGGGACTCAAAGCCATGTTCGCTATCTCGGTAAGATTGACAATGCCTTTGTGGTAATCTTCTTCCCTGTTGTTATAAATATTTATTACAAGAAACTGACTGATCTTTTCCATTAATTCCTCTTTTGTTTCGTCTTCCAAATTCTTGCTCTCGATAATTTTTAAACTACCCAAAGCTTCTCCTTCGACGACGTATTCACCAATCCTCATTGTAATTGTCAACTCCGACCTTATGGTATTTAGATTTTTTAGAATCTCATCAGTTTTGATTTTAAAGAAGTACCCTGTTTTTTGTGCAACAAGAGGTATTTCTGTCACCGACTCATCATCTTCATAGTGTTCGGCATTTTTCCTCAGTTCCACCTCTTCATCAATCAACTTGTCACAATCATTAAATACTCCCTCTATTACATTTGACATTTTAATATTATCAATGACCTGTTTAGAGAAAATTATAAATCCCAACATTGCAATAATCGAATATGCAATACCGAAACTTCCCGCAACTACTTTTTGATCTGAATCAAGGTCTTGAAGGAGCAAAATACTTAATACCGAATAAAAAAATCCACTAACAAATATTCCGTATAATCTGAGCACACCCGTCTTATCTATAAATCTTTGAAGCATCCTCGGAGATATACTACTGCTATATTTGTTTAGCACTGTGACAATTGTCGTAAAACAAAATATGCTAATTGTCAAAAATACGCCGGAGATACTCGAAAGAAAGTCCACAGACACTGACACCGATAGCATAAGCTGATTTGGAATGTAATCTTTCAGGCCAATATTTTGATGATCGGAAATCCAAGTTACCAGCAGAAGTAATATGGTGATCAAGATGAATTTCGACATTCTCAAAAGATTCTTTTGATTGAGAAACCATAATTTTATATTAGATAGCATTGTTTTTCCTTTCTTGTTAGCGTGAAATTTAAAGAACGCTGCAAACTGAAAATTATTATTGTATCAGCGACTATATACTCTTTTTGTTTCATTGTAGCACACCTACTCTCCCGGGCCTCGCACATAATAATCTCCGCTATGAACAGAATCCGGTATTTCCAAATACTACAGCTCAATTATCCACGTATGTCAGAAGCTTATCGACTTCTGCAATACAGGCATAAAGGTCCTTCATTTCAGATTGAAGAAATTAGTAAATTGCTTAATGGAAACAAAAAGCCAGAGATAATTATTTTAATCATCTCCAGCTTTAATGCTAAATTTTTAATTTATATATATTTTCTCTTCTTAGTCCCTATTTATTTTTCTTTTTCTAAAAATATACGCAAGACCAATTATAGATAAAATCAACATTTCATAATAAATAAGTGAAATGTTATCACCTGTACCTGGGTTTTGTGGTTTCTTTGGTTCTTCCGGTGGAGTTTCCGGCGGAGTTTCCGGCGGAGTTCCCGGCGGTGTTTCTGGTGGAATTTCCGGCTTTCTTGTGTTGGTTAACACAAAACCTTCTTTAACATTTCCACTTACTTCCCCTGTATAGCCTTCGACCTTATCTTCTTTTATGGTATAAAGAATTTCCTTGCCATCTTCATATTTGTCAAGATCCTTAAATACCACTTTCCAACCATCTTTTCCACTTATTTTTCTTGTTTGGAATAGTGTGCCATTTTTATATAAGTGGACTGTGATTTCCTCTGGCCTCTTGCCATCTTTGTTGTTTTGGTCTTCCCAGATTTTTTCTACAGATATTTCCGTTTTTTCTGGTGGGGTTTGTGGTGGAGTATAGCTATTTTTGATAGTATATCCTTTTGTAACATCCCCTTCTATAGTTGAAGTGTAGCCATTAGCGACATTCACTTCTTTGATAGTGTATTTAATTAATTCGCCATTATTATGGGATGGTAAATCATTAAATTCACCTTTCCAATCATTGCCTTTATTTAACTCAATAGTTTTTCCAGTTTCTTTACCATTTGCAAGTAGGGCTACAGTAATACTGTCTGGTCGTAAGCCCGCTTGGTTATTGTTGTCATTCCAAGTTTTATTAACCTTGATAGATGTTTTTAATGAGTTTTCTAAATGAATAGTATAAATACTTTCTTTACTATCTTTTTCTCTTTTCACTTCAGATAGGATATATTTACCACTATCTTTTTCTTTAAAGTTTATAGGTAAAAGCTTACCGGTTTTGTTGTCTATTAAGGTATCAGGATCTGGAAAATCTTCAATTGTAGCAGTCCAGTTACCCTCTTTTGTTAGTTTAATATCTTGTATGTAATGTTTACCTACATACATTTGTAGAACTATTTCTTCTGGTCTTGTTTTTTCATCATCACCAGACCAAGACTTTGTAATTTGTATCTTGTATGGTGTATCTTCACCAAATATAAGCTTACCGTTGTTTGCAATAGCCCCACCACTTATACCGGTTCCTTGGGCAAAATTATTTTTAAATATTGTAGTTGCCACTTGTTCTGCTAGGTTTTTTGATTCTTTCGTAGGAACTGACTTGTAAGCAAGTTGAGCTCCTTTTTTCTCCTCTATTACAGTATTGTAAGGAAGTGGTTTGCCAGGATTTTGAGGATTGTACCTTGGTGTTTGTTGATCTTCAGGCCAGTTGTTATGAATACCTTGGAATGAACCATCTTGGTACCATAGTCTATAACCACCACCTAACATTCTTGATGCGAGCTTTACAGAAGAACTTCCTACAGCTTTTCCAAATTCATATTTTGTTATATTTACAAAGTCATCTCCTGAGCCTTTAGCCGCAGTACTATATTCCAAGTTTGAAGCTATATTATCAAAGAATGCCACGCCATTGGTTATATTAATTATTGTGTGTCCTGTAGGACAGTTCCATACTCCACCACCTTGGCGAGATATTGGTTTATTGCCAGCTCCAATTAATAAGCGTCCCTTACTTTCATTATTTTTTATTAGGGCTCTGTTAATAGTCAATTCACATTTTGTATCATTATAAATGGCTCCACCACCCCAGAATCCATTTGAATGATTGCTTTCAAATAGTCCGGCATTAATTTGTCCTTTACTTGTACCAACTGTTGCTATGGCTCCGCCACTTTTTAGAGAAGAGTTTTCTACAAAATGACCACCATTTATTGTAAAGTTACAAGTATCTAAAAATAGGCCACCACCATGACCATTTGCTTTATTCTTTGTGAAATTTCCAGCTTCTATTGTGATATCAGAATTTAATCCAAAAATTCCGCCACCAAGACCGGAATATTCACCATTTGAGTTTTCGCTTATAGAGCCACCTGAAATTTTAGCATTTGATCTACTCAATAAGAGTCCTCCACCATATTCGGCAGTATTTTTAGAAATCGTTCCTGCAGTCATTTCAAATTCAGCGTTTTCCATAAAAATAGCGCCGCCCCAAGCATTTGTACTATTGTGACTTGCAGCATTTTCTGTAATTTCTCCACCTGAAATTTTTACATTTATTTTAGATGTGTCTGTTCCCCAGGCACCTATAGCTCCACCATTATAGAAACCTTTATTATTTGAAATTTTCCCTCCTGAAATATTCAAACCTCCACCATATAAGGTTATAGGAGCATAACTATACCACTTTCCAGTCTTTCTCAAATTATCAGGTTTTGGTGTTTGACTATCAACCGCTTCATTGCCACTAAACTCTCCACCTGACATTGTGAAGTCTCCACCATTTACAAGTATGGTTGGGCCTTCAAGTTTTGTATCTGAAATTTTTCCACTTTTAATATTTAATTTACCTTCAACTATAATTTGAGAATTTGAAAGAGAAGGTCCATCTATAGTCAAGCTTCCGCCTTTTTCAATTTTAATACTATTAAATCCAAGGCCCTTTAAACTTGAATTTCCCTTTAGAACTATGTTTTGTCCGTTTTTTATTAAAATTGTTTGCTTATCCTTAGCTGGATCAGCTTCTATATTTTTGTCAATATTTATAGAAGTATCAGCTTGTGAAGAAGCAATTTTTTCTACTAACTCTAACCAAGCAGTTTTTTCACTAGTATCATTGTAGGTGCTTACTTCATCAGTTATTTCATCATTTACTTCATTACTTTCTTCATGGTTTTCTGATGATGCTTCTGATTGAATTTTAACTGTTTCTGGATCTATCATTGTTTCGTTTGAATTAGCTAAAATACTTTTAGGCATAAAAAAAGTAAATATTAGCACTAAAGAAACAAAAATAGTCAACAATTTTTTATTCATTTGTCAATCTCCCTTCTTATGTACATAAAAATTCAGCTTTATTAAAATCTAAAATCAAGTTTTATTTTCACGCATAATTATGCTAACACATTTTATAGGTTAAACAAAATTAATTTAGTAAATTTGAAACCTATAATACTGTCTCTTATACACATCTCCGAGCCCA
>CAMYAK010000020.1 GCA_947253765.1 uncultured Tissierellia bacterium | reverse complement strand
CGTTGAATTTAACGCCTGGGGCTTTAGTATGTACTTATTTAACTATTCCATTAGGCTGCGGTAAATCCACAACTCTTCGTATGATAGCAGGACTTGAGGAAATTTCTGATGGGGAGCTGACAATGGGAGGAGAAATTGTCAATAATATTCCTGCCGGTAAGCGCAATATAGCTATGGTTTTCCAAAACTATGCCTTGTATCCCCATATGACCGTTGAAGAAAACATTGTATATTCTTTAAAGGTGCACAAGGTTGATCCGGAAAAAATAAAAAATCGTCTTAATACAGTTCTAAAAATTTTGAGTCTTGAAGATTTAAAGGATAGAACGCCAAGAGAACTTTCCGGTGGACAGAGACAACGTGTAGCCCTTGCTCGCGGACTTGTAAAAAATGCTCCCTACCTTCTTCTGGATGAGCCGCTTTCTAATCTTGATGCCCTTTTAAGAGCAAGCGCAAGAAAAGAATTGGTTAAGATACATGAGCTCTTCTCTCAAACCCTTGTTTATGTTACCCATGACCAAGTTGAGGCAATGACCGTAGGACAAAGAATTGCTCTTCTCCACAAGGGTAAGGTTCAAATGGTTGATACTCCCTATATGGTTTATCATAGACCGGCTAATGTATTTGTTGCGAAATTTATAGGATCTCCGCCTACAAATATTATCGATGCCGAATATGATGGAAACACCACTTTGAATATAAACGGTGCTAAATATGTGTTGAATGAAATGTGGATTAACCAAATAAAAAATTATAGTAAGGATAAAATATATTTTGGTATAAGGCCTGAAGCAATAAAACTTGGTGCCAACTCTTCTTCAAATGGCCTTGAAGCTGTTCTGCAATATGTTGAGGATTTAGGTGCTAAGAAAAGTGCTTATATAAATATTGGAGATAAGGAAATTGTTGCTGTCTGTGAAGAAATTCCGGTTAAACTTGGAGAAAAAGTTTATCTTAGCTTTCCGGAAGAAAGGATCCATCTTTTTGATCATGACAGTGAAGAAAATTTGGGTTATCCTGATCAAATTCCAATAAATAGTCATGTGGAATTGCCTGTGGTATAACATAAAACTCCTTCCTGATAATACGGCTTATTTTATAGTAAGTTGAAAGTACTACCGGGAAGGAGTTTTAAAATATTTTTAATGTATTATTAGTTTTTATTTACTCATACTTTATTTTCATCCTCTTATCCACCACCTGGATCCATGTCTGACCCGGATTAAGCTTAATCTCCTCACCATTGTCATAGGTGAATTTGGTCGGCTCCACATGGTCATCCGACTTGGTCCAATTGATCTTGGCACACTTTCCCCCGCTTATTAGATAAGCCTCGCCTTGGCCGACATCCTTAAATGCCATGTGGCCCTTTTTATCATAGATATATGAGTCGGCAACCTGGACAATGATGTTTGTAGCCCTGACTTCTGTCCCGGTCAATTCATCGACCATAAGCTTGCCTTCCCTGAAGCGCTTGTAGGTTTTATTTGCCTCATCATACTCATAGGTTATGTCGTCAAGCTTGCTGTAGCGAACATTCAGCTTGTTGGCAGGCTCTCCTCCGGGTAAGTCAGTGAACTCCTCGTTAAAGAGAAAGCCCTTTCCGTTATTGATCAGGTCCCCGCCCTTTCCTTCATATGTAGCATAGGCCTTGTCAATGTAGGCATAGGAATTGTGAGGGGCCCGCTTCTTTGTGTCTTTATACCTGAAGTGGAGTTTTCCGATCAGGGTCATGCCGTCAAGGTTCTTCATGCCCAGTTCTTTTAAAAATGCATCACCGTCGCTTGATGCCCCGTGGTGGACAAAAACAGCTCCATACTGGTGGGCCCTGGTGATAAAGTTGGGCCTTGCTGACCTTATTGGGCCTAAGAGGAAGGTCTCTCCCTCATCCGGTTTTTCAAAGAGGGCCATATACCTGGTATCGGCGCCTTCAACCCTCATCTCCCAAATAATGGAAGCCTTGGAAAGGTTGGCTTGGGGCCTGGCCGGCTTTGCATTATCAACCATAACCATAAGGGGTTTGGCCTTTTGCTTTTCCGGACTGACTTTAAGTCCGCTGTATATTGACCTGTCCCCTGCCGGTACAGACGGCTCTTCTGAAATTTGAGCCTGTGATTCTTCACTCTTTTCCAAAGAAACCAGGCTTGTCTGCGCTTCCTTGGACCCGCAGGCGGCCAGCAATAGTACAAGTGCAAAAATATATGGAATGAGTCTCTTCATAAAAATATCCTTACTTTTTAATTTAGGTCAGGTCAATTTTTCATAAAATTGAACCATAGCTGAGTGGTCGGCGCCGCCCTTGCCGCCATTGCTTAACCAGTTTAAGACCTCATTGGCCTGGGCGCACATTGGGACATAGGCCCCGATCGTATGGGCGAAGTCCAGGACATTGTTGAGGTCTTTTATATTTAGGTCAACCTTGAAGCCCGGCTTATCATCGCCCTCAATCATCATTTGGGCCTTGGTGTCCATCACCTTGGACCCTGCCAAGCCCCCCTTTATGGCATTCACAACCGTCTCCGGATCAACCCCGGCTTTTTTTGCCAGAATCAGTCCCTCAGCCAGGGCTTGGATGTTTGAGGCCACTATCAGCTGGTTTACCAACTTTGTGGTATTGCCTGCTCCGACATCCCCACAAAGGACAGCAGACTTTCCCATAACAAGTAAGAGGTCCTTGTATTTATCGAAAATTTCTTTTTTCCCTCCTACCATAAAGGCCAGGCTTGCTTCAATAGCCCCTGTCTCACCGCCTGAAACGGGAGCATCCAGCATATCTCCGCCCTTGGCCCTGATTGCCTGGGCAATTTCTATGGAAGCCTGAGGATTAATTGACGACATATCAATCAAAATCTGATCTTTCTGAAAGCTGTCAATTAGGCCTGCTTTGCCCAGGACAACTTTTTTAACATCAGGCGAATTTGGGAGCATGGTAAATATCACACGGCAATTATTTCCAATTTCTTCATATGTGCCGGACTTGGCCCCAAGGCTTACCAGGTCATCAACCGGCCCCCGGCTCCTGTTGTTTACCATGACCTCATAGCCGTTTTTCAGCAGGTTCTTTGCCATGGGCTTGCCCATAATTCCCAAGCCTATAAAACCTAAAAGCATGGTTCCCCCTTAAAAATATTTTCAAAAATATATCTATTTATGGAAGAAACCGTGAAAAGCTCTCCACCTTCCACGGTCCCTGCCGATATTAAAATACTGTAATTAAGTATTAATGGTTTTTTTAACTAGCAAGCGGTAACGCCTCCGTCAGCCGTGATAATAGATCCGTTTATAAACGAAGCGGCATCGCTTGCCAGGAAGAGTACAAGGCCTGTGATTTCCTCAACCTCGGCCTGGCGGATTGAAGTATCCACTCCGGCCATAACCCTCTCTATTCCAAGCTGGCTTGGTGCCTTCATATTTATTCCGACTTCCGTTTTAACTCCACCCGGACATACGGCGTTGCAGCGGATATTTTTACCAAGATACATAAAAGCTGTATTCTGGGTCAGTCCCAGAAGGGCATGCTTTGACATGGTATATACGGCCCCGGCCTTGCAGCCGTTGGTTCCGCCGATTGACGCCACATTGACAATATTTCCGCCCTTTTCCTGCTTCTCCATTACCTGGACAGCCCTCTTCATGGCAATCATGGGGCTCTTGGCATTGAGGGTCATAACCCTCTGATAGAGGTCATCGTCAACCTCTCCGACCGGCTTCATCTCGTCCATCATGCCGGCATTATTGATGAGGATATCGAGCTTTCCGCCCTTTTCTACTGCATAGTCGATCATCTTCTCATTTTCCGGGTCATTCATGAGGTCTGCAACATATGGGAGGATTTTCCCGTCCATATCCTTGCATTTTTCCGCCAATTCTTCAAGCCTGTTCTGCCTACGGGCAACAGCAATGACTGTAGCACCTTCCTGACAGAGGGCACGGGCAATATCCCTTCCCATTCCGGAGCTTGCTCCTGTTACAACAGCAACCTTGCCTTCAAATCTTTTCATAATCGACCTCCTAAATTTTATTCTATGAGAATATTCTCCTCTTGGTAACGTGCCGACTCTTAAATCAAAACTTCTATACTTCTATATTAACTTTGAAAACTTCAAAGGGCAAGGACAAGTGTCCTTTTAGGCCTTATTTAAAATTCAGTTTAATATCCAAGTCCTTACCGTACTTTTCATTGTAGTACCTTACAATTTTTGTACCGTCTTCCTTATGGACCAGGATCGGATAAGAATAGTAGTCCAAGCTCAGCTCTGTCCTGTCCTCCTTAACGGCATCCTCCACAGCCCTGTTCATCTTCTTATAGTCCAGATAATTGACAGTGGACGGGTAAACCATAACCAGAGTCTTAACCAGGACCAATGCAAATAGAAAGCTTCTCAGCCCTTCCCTTAACTTGTCTTCCATACCGAAGCAGAGTTCTGCAATAATTATGTAATTAAAGACTTGGGCCGTGAAAAAATTCCTGGCCCCGACAGGAGAAACCACAAGAAGGGGTCCCATTGCAAGGGCCATTGAAAGGCAGGAGAAGACCCTGAGACCTGGCCCACCCGATTTCTTCTTACCCAAGCTCAAGAGGCCAAGATAAAAGCTTATATATATAGACATAGAAACAAATACGGGAAAAGTCAGCCACTTGTCAATGACAATTAGAGCAAGGCTCGCGATGGGTGTGAAGGCTCTTTTTTCGCCTTCTCGCTTAATAGCCATAAGCAGGACAAGGGCAAAACCTATAAGAAAGACCAAGCTGATAAGATTGACCCTGAAAACCGGCCAATTCTCTTCCAATCTGGGGATAAGGTTGGCCAAATCAAAAGTCCTGTATCCGTCATCACCTTGGGAAATTCTGAAATAAACGGGCGAGGAAAACATGATTATGTTTGACAGCAGGGCTCCTATAAATGATATAAAATAAGATTTTTTATCACCCCTTGCCAATGTAAAATAAGCAAGTATTGGCATTATCAAGGCATAGAGGGTCAAGTTCTCCACAAATAGTCCCGAAGCCAAGGAACTTAAAAATAGGATGAAACTCTCCATCCGAGTAAGTTTCTTTTTTTCTATGAGATAGGCGTTCAATAAAATTAAAACAATAACCGGGACATAATTGAAAAAGCCCGCATTCCAGGCAACCACTTCCCTGAAGACAGGGATTGGCAAAAACATGATCATAAATACTATAGATGAATAAGACGATTGGGCTTTTAGAAGCTTTTTTAGAACAAGGGCTAAGCCCCCCAAGCAGGCCGACTTGGCAAGCAGGCTCATGGGCCTGCTCATAAACAAAAAGGACATGGCATTGCCTAAGATCCTACCATTTAGCCTCCTGTAACCCTGAACTATATCAAAAATAACGTATCTGAAACCTTTATCGAGGCTTGTAAGCCTATTGTAGTCATCTCCAACCGGCGGGAAGGTCAAAATAAGATAGGCCAAGGCAATTAATAGAAATGCCCAAAGATACCTTTTCTTACTTCCGGTCATGGAGTTCCTCCTCCCTCACCAGATAAATCGGTCTTGACTTGGTCTCCTTATATATCCTGCCTATGTATTCTCCTATTAAGCCCAAAAACACAAGATTTAGGCCTCCAAGGATCAAGATGAGGATAACAATGGTCGCAAAGCCCTGGGTCTCGACTCCATATATCAAGGTTTTTACAAGGACATATATGGCATAAATAAAGCCTATAAATGATACCGTAAGTCCTGTGTATGTGGCCAGGCGGAGGGGCGAAACCGAGAATGACAAGATTCCGTCAAGGCCATATGCAATTGACTTTCTAAGTGGCCACTTGCTGACTCCGGCTTTTCTCTTCCTGTCCTCAGTCTCAATGTATTTTATTTTAAAACCTACCCAGGAAAAAATCCCCTTGGAAAATCTCGATGCCTCTCCTAAAGAAATTATGGCCTCCACTACGGGCCTCTTCATTAACCTGAAATCCTGGACACCCGGCTCAAGGTTGACATTGTCTCCCATCTTGTTAATAAGACCATAAAAGGCCCCTGCTCCCAGCTCATAGAGTCCGGAGCTGTCAAGCCTGGATTTCCTGCGGGCAGCACAAACATCGTAACCTTGATCAAGATATTCTTCCATTACCGGTATCAGGGCAGGGTCGTGCTGGAGATCGGCATCCATCAGGCCTATGTATTCACCCGCGGCATTTTTCAAGCCGGCATAGATTGCCGCTTCCTTGCCGAAGTTTCGGGAAAATGAAATATAAGAAAAATCGGGGTCTTGACAATACGATTTCAAGAGGTCCAAAGTTTTATCTTTGGACCCGTCATCAACAAAAAGTATGTGAAGATCCCTTTTTAAATTAGTCTTAAGTTTTTTTATCTCTTCCACAAAAAGAGGAAGTACATCTGCTTCGTTATAGCAGGGGACAATAATTGTAATCATATGCTCACTCCTAGCTGCTATTTTATCATAAGCTTATTTTTAATGTATAAAATCTCCTGCAAACCCTATAGCGTATAGTCATGTTGTTTCATAAAACTTTTTACTTTTCTATTAAATAGTGTAAAGAAAACCAATATATATATTACATACACCAGTGCTTGGCTTGTTATCCTAGTTATTTGTGTCATATCGCTCCAACCGGTAATAACCTCCCACATTATGTATCTGTTAAATACTATTTGAATCATAAATGAGAAAATAAGCACTTTTGAATATTCCTTAAAGCATATAAATATCAATTTTTTATTTTTTATTCCCAAGTCCCTAAGCAGGCTAAAATTTCTTTCATTATCTAACCAAAACACGTTAAATATTGAAAATGCAAATGAGAATAAAAGTATTACCACAAGTAAAATATATGCTATAAAAATTATTTTTTCCATAAATTGATATTCATGAAAAGCCGTTAAATTATAATGCTGATCAATTAATTGTAGTCTAGGAACCCCCCTGATCAATGAAGATATATTATATGAGATTGTCTTGTAATCAGCTTCCGGCTCCAGAAAGATTCGGATACGTGTTGTTTCATATTTTATTTTCGATTTTTCTAAAAATGATTTACTAACAAGTATTCTATATGGAGATTCGGTTGATGAATTAGTGAACCATCCTAAATTTTTATAGCTGCTACCTATGACTTTTATATTTAACTTTTCCAGTCTACCTTTGTGTGAAAGAATTTCTTCTTGAGGGATAATACCATAAAGTTTTTTGTCAGCTTGTGGAAAATACACGCTTATATTCTTATAGTTAAATAAATCATCGTCTTTGATCAAATCGCTCCCATCAGTTGAACGTTCCCAATAAATTCCTTCTCCTGTAGAATTTTTTGTGATTTTATTAATTTTTATAGATGGTGCAATAAGGACAGCCCCTTCTCCATTAAGTAACTTAGACATATTTGTTTCATTAATATTAATCGTTTTTGCAATATCTTTCAGATAATTATCCGGTAGCATATAAAAATCGCAACTGATAAGCGTGTCCAAACCTTCTTTTATAAAAAGTTTTTTAAGAGGCCCTTGCTCAAGCGGTATAGTACTTGTCACATAAATTTTTTCTATTAAAGGACTGTTGATTACTTTGTTAGAGACTTCCATTTGACCGGAGTTGTTTTCATAAAAACACTCTATTTTTTTTATTCCTTTAATATTTTTTAGCTTTTCTGAAATTTCATCAAGTTTAAACTGAAAATTATCATAGAAAAAAGTCCATCTTGGAGCATCTGCGTCATTTATTGCTATTTTTTTATTGCCATACTTGTAATAATTGAAATCCAGTTCATCTTCCTCAAAATGAATATCAAAATCAAACTTCTTATTAAGCTGACCATAAAGTTCAATTTCACTATTCATTTGACTTATAGAGCGGGTTGAAGAGTAAAAAGAAATAATTATATAAGATAATAAGAAAAGCAAAAAAGTAGAAGAAATAAATACTCTTTTACCTTTTATAGGAATAGAAGTTCTGCTA
>CAMYAK010000019.1 GCA_947253765.1 uncultured Tissierellia bacterium | reverse complement strand
TTATCCTGAATCAGTGCCACCCCTACAAAAAGTAGCAGGAATAATCCGGCCATCATGATGGTAGAAAGTAATAGTGTCATCTTCATAAGCCGCCTCCGTATTGTGTGGATTAAAAATTGAAGAGAATCACACAAAACATGAATGCCAATCCTTCAAGTGGTTATAACAGTATAATGCCTTCTTTTTCTACCCCTACACTGTATCAGTACAATGACGGAGCATCTATCATCGCACTGGTGATTTCGGGAAGGGTGAAATAAGAACGAAACTATAAAATGAGCATTTCATGCGAGTGCTGCCGCCTTCTTTGCACGATAGCTCTGCCAATCCTGCGTTTTTCCATCAAAGATGATTTTTCCATTTGCCAACTCGATCACCCGATCTGCCTCCAAAATGGTTGAGAGTCGATGGGCAACTGTAAGGATGGTTCTACCTTGCTTCATCTGTCTTAAAGCCTGATGGAAGTTCTTTTCATTCTCCGCATCAAGATTGGAGACAGCTTCATCCATAATCAGAACAGGGCTGTTTTTGACCAAGGCACGGGTGATTGCCAACCTCTGACGCTCGCCACCAGAAAAGCTCAGTCCACCTTCACCTATCTCACTGTCATATTGCTTGGGCAGAGCCTCAATGAAGTCTGAAGCCACGGCAAGGTCGGCAGCTTTTTTTACCTCCATTAGACTTGCATCTGGTTTCCCCAGTCGAAGATTATCAAGCAAGCTACCACGAAAAAGGGTGCAATCCTGCGGAACAATTGCTATTGACTCGCGTAAGACTTCCGGCTCCATGCTTTTTAAATCCGCTCCCTTAAAATAGATCGCACCACGATTCACATCATAAAAGCGCAGAAGCAATTTAACTAGGGTACTCTTACCCGCTCCGGAGGCGCCAACAAGTGCCACATTTTCACCGGCATCTATGTCCAGGCTTATTCCCTGAAGAACTGGCTCCTCTTTTTTATAAGAAAAATAGATATCTCTAAGGGAAAAGATCGTGTCCCGCTTCAAACGTGGAAGCTGGGGATTTGTTTCCTGGAGCGGTGATTCTTCCTGTAAAATCCTATTCACACGATCGGCTGATGCTGCCACTGAATTTAAGCTGGCCGCCGTGCCCGAAACGCTGAGTACCGGTATGAAGATGTTTAGGACCATCACGATGAATACAGACAGATATTCCGGTGATAAACTGCCCGTCATGGACAGGCGATGCGCCAAAAGTACAAAGGAAAGGGCAAATCCGGAAACAAGTAGGTTGATAAGTGTGTTCTGAAGTCCTTGATAAAATCCGTCCTTCATCTCCAGCTTGTTGAGATCCAGCGTGTCCTTCTCCAGTCGATTGATATACTTGGCTTCTCGGTTGAAAATGAGAATTTCTCTTAGACCTTGAATGACATCCAGTGCAAAGGCGTTGTTTTGTCCTCTACCCCTCCTCAATTTTTGGCCAATTTCGCCTTTGATCTTAGGGAAGGTGTAGGGCACGATGGCGATCAGTACGGCGCAGAGGAGACTTAGGCATGCATAGGGCAGCGAAAATTGGGCAAAAATGCCAAAAAACACAAAAGTACTAATAAAGGCGATGACGTAATCACCCATGACGTGGGCAAAAAAGCTCTCCAACGTCTCCACATCTTCCATAATGATGGCGTTCAAATTTCCACTCTGATAATGCAAGGTTGTCAATGGTGTTCCACGTTCTACGGCATCATACACATCTCTTCGCAGAGCCTCCAAAACCTTATACGCTAAAATATGTGTCACCAACATGTGTAGATATGTGAACAGGCCTTGAAGTAGGCAAAGGAGAAGTAATAGCGGAAAATAGCTTAAAATCTCATCTGAAGCAGTGCCTGTGAACGCTTTCCCAATCAGAAGCGCACCAAGAAGTAACGTGAGCAGAGAAAAAGTCTGATTGGCAACGCCACAGAGAATCGTCGAGAAAAAGGTTGCTTTAAAACGAAAAGCATAGCTCGAAAGCTTTAGAATATTATGATATTTCGTCATAAATGATACTTTTTTATTCATGTCTTAGCTCCATTCCTGATCGTATACTTGTGCTTGTTCTGCGGCCTCTTGAGCGGCAAAGAGATGACTGTAGTAGGTATCACCTCTCATCAAATCTTCGTGCGTGCCCTCTTCAACGATTTCTCCGTGACGCAGGACATAAATCCGCGAAGCATCCTGAATCGTCGAAAGACGATGAGCGATCGTTATAGTCGTTTTATCTTTAAGAGCGTCTTGCAGATGCTCTTGAATTTCTTTCTCGTTCTTTGTATCCACACTGGAACTTGCCTCATCGAAGATGATGATCGGCGCATTTTTCAACAAGGCTCGGGCGATCGCCATGCGCTGACGCTCTCCGCCAGAAAAATTAACTCCCTTTTCCCCTACCCTGCTTTCATAACCTTGAGGAAGAGCCTGAATAAAATCGTGGATCTGTGCGAGTTTTGCCGCTTGCTTGACTTCCTCTTCACTGGCTTTAGGATTAGCTAAAAGCAGATTTTCCATAATCGTTCCATAGAAAAGATAGGTCTCCTGGGAAACCACGGAGAACTGCTTCCTCAGCTCAGAGAGCGGAAGTTCCCTATAATCCACTCCACCTAAGCGAATACTGCCACTATCCGGGTCATAGAAACGAAGCAGAAGCCTTGCAATCGTTGTTTTCCCCCCACCGGATTCGCCGGCAAAAGCAAGCTTCTCGCCTTGAGCAATGCGTATATTTAAATTGTGGAACAGTGTCGTTTCGCTTTCGGGATAGCTGAACTCCACCCCTGAAAATTCAATCTCTGAGGCTTCAGGCCTCGGACGATTAATTTTTGTCGACGTGCCCGCGTCCTTAATCTTGATGTTCTGATCTAAAATTTCAAAGAGTCCATCACATGAAGTGATCCCCATAAAACCTTGATGGAAATACTGGCCCAGCTCTTGAAGTGGCCTATACGCTTCAGCTACAAGGAAGAATAACATCGCCATTTGACCGACACTAATTGTCCCATTGACGGTAAAATAGGCAGCAAGAGCCAGTGTGAAGTTTCTGCCAATTGTCACGCAGAAATTTGCAAGTCCCGTTTCCATCAAACTGATGGTAAGACTCTTCATTGTTTTGTCAAAGAGACGATGCATTTTGTCCTTCAGTCCTGTACCAACCCTTTTTGAGGCGTTAAAGGCCTTGAGCGTCATCATGCCCTGCACTGTTTCAACAAATTCAGCACTCAGATTGGTGTAGGCCGCCCAATGTTCTTCGCTGAAACTGGTTATCTTATAAAGGAAAAGATAAGGCATAAAGAGTGCGGCGACAGCGGTGGCGAGGATAAGGATTCCCAAAGCGAAGTGAATCGAAAAAACATAAATGGAAATGCCGGATAAGACAATAAAAACAGTTAGGATTTGAGGAATGTAAAGGCTCAAATATCCCTCAAGATAGTCAATTCCGGCCATCGCCTTAGATTGGATCTCTCCGCTTCGCTCATCAAGAAGATAGGCAGGACCCAGTTTCATCAATTGAATAAAGATGCGCTTGCGCAGACGATTCTTAATTTGGCCGATAATCCACTTTCCATACACATTGAGTCCTGTGATGAGAAATAGACGGACCAAAATTAAAAATGCAATCCAAAAGACATGCCATTTCAAGGCATCCATCCCAGCACTCTCGTAAAGCATCTGGATAACCTGTCCAAATAGAACGGCTTGTGCAATGTACGTAAGGCTGACGCAGACCGATAAAAGGCTTTTGCCAAAAACAAAGACTTCCACGCCTTGAATAAGGTCGTGTAAGCGTTTGTGAATCAACATACTGTTTCCTCCTATTCTAAACAGTTTCTTATACAGCCGTCTTTCATCTGCAATATTCGATCACAGAACTGCTGTGCCAACGGTAAGTCATGAGTGATAAAAATATAGGTTAAGCCGCGCTCCTTTCGCAAACGAGCAAGGAGACGAATAATCGATGCCTGTGTTTTTAAATCCAACATGGATGTCACCTCGTCTAAAATGATAAACTTCACCTGCGAAAGCAATGTGCGTGCAATGGCAAAGCGTTGCAACTGACCTCCACTAAACTCGTGGGGGTAGGAATCCAAACGCGCCAATAAATGATACAATTCCACAACTTTTAGGACGTGATGAATTTGATTCTCTTTTTCTCCTGGCAATGCATATTCCGGGTGTACTAAAAAAACCTCTTCCAGGCTCTGGCGAATCGTACGTGCCGGATCAAATGAACTTGTTGCTGATTGACAAATGTGCCCAATCTGAGGTCTGCCACGCATCTTCAACAATTTGCCGCTAAAGAAAATCTCTCCCTGATAATTTAATAATCCCAAGATGCATGATGCTAATGTTGACTTCCCACATCCTGAGGCCCCGATAAGACCTAGGATTTCGCCTTGAAATACACTCATATTCAATTCGTGGAGCACTTGGTGACGCTCTTTGCTGAAGGGATTAAGAGCGTAAGAACAATGAATATCCCTCAGCTCCAATATAGGTGTCTCTTCCTGCTTTTTTTCTTCTAAATCAAGCAACGGCAAAATCCGTTGAAACCGAGGATCCTCATCACGTATGCTTTTCATATAAGACGATGTCGGATGATGAAGAATAGTGTCTACACTGCCATGTTCAACGATTTTTCCATCCTGTAATACAATACAGCGATCGGCGACTCTCTCAATCAGGCCCATGTCATGTGTAAGAAGCAAAATAGCAACATGTCTCTTCTTGGATAAAAGCAAGATCAATTCGGCTAAAAGATTCCGATTATCAGGATCAAGCCCACGAGTGGGCTCATCAAAAATAACCATTTCAACGCCATGGCCGAGAGAAAGCGAGGCCATGAATCGCTGTGCCATTCCCCCGCTGAGTTCAAATGGATATCGCTTAAGAATCCTTTTATCGCACAAGCCAAATGAACGCAGGCGACGCACTTGATCGCTCTCGTTTTTCCCCATAATCAAATTGAGTTGATTTCCATTCTTCAGGAGCGGATTGAGGGCAGTTTCAGGATTCTGAAAAGCCATGCCAATTTTTCGGCCACGCAGTGCGTGCATTTCTTGTGCATTTAGATCCAGCAGGTTTTGTCCTTCTAATACGATCCAGCCCTCAACACTTAAATTCGCGTTCAGCATCCCCATAATTGCTTTTGCAGTCATTGTTTTGCCACTTCCAGTTTCCCCGACGAGAGCTAAAACCTCGCCTCTTCGAAGGGAAAAAGAAAGGTTGTCCAATAGCATTTTTTGATTTTCTGACTCTCTTACTTTGACACAAAGTTCTCGGACGGAAAGAAGGACTTCTTTATTTTCCTCTGCTCCCTTATTCTCGCAAAAAGGATCGGGCTGAACACACAGCTTGTCACTTTTAAAATTCATCATGCGAAACTCCTTCTTTTGTGTAGTACTTTCGCGTCATCTCGCCTAAACAGCTGAGTGCCCAGATGATGAGAAATTGGAAAAGACCCGGCAAAAGACACGTCCAAGGAGCAATAGTAATCAGCTTAAAATTCTCGGAGAGGAGTAGCCCGATTTCCGCTTCCGGCGGTTGTATGCCAAATCCTAGAAAAGAAAAACTTGAGATCCCAAGAATAATATGACCGATCATCAACGGCATAATGGGAAGCAAATTGAGTATGGACTCCCTTAATAGATGGTAACGAGTCATATGCCAAAATCCCGCCCCCATAATCTGAAGTTGAATCATATAATTCTCTTTAATGAGGCTTTTGACCAATGCACGGACAATTTTTGCATTGCTAAAGATCAGGGTAAACGATGTCAGGAAAATAAGAATTGGTATTTTCGCATCGCTTGCCGATGCCAGATAGATCGCCAATACCATGGTGGGAAAACTAAAAATAAAATTGCACACATGATAAAAAATGGCATCTGCTAAACCTCCGACATATGCAAAAAAGATTCCCAAGGGAATACCAAAGCCAAATGCAATAATCCATGATAAAATCGCAAGAAGGAACGCATTCATGAAACCTCTGACCGTTCTAAGAAAAATATCCCTTCCGAAAACATCAGTTCCGAAAAGGTGATTCAACGATGGTTCCAAAAGCTGATTTTCAGGAGACATGGCATTGAATCGCCCTCCTGTGCCATAAGCAAGGAATCCAAAAACAATCAGGACGACTAAAAGGAGCGCGATGTAGCACCGTATTTTGATCATAGCATTTCGTTTCGTGAACACACCTGCCTCCTGTCAATGAAAGGGTAGATCAGCTCTGCGATAAGGTTGCATAAACTCACAGACAAACAAAAATAAAGAGTGCATCCGGCAACCAGGAAATAGTCCTTAACGTTAACAGCTTTTAGGAAAAGTTGTCCAATCCCAGGAATCGAAAAAATTTTTTCCACCACCAGGCTCCCCATAAGCATGAAAGAAAGATCCAAGGCACTGACTGAGATCGTCGTAGCTAATACGTTGGGAAAAATGTGTCGCCACACAATATCTGAACGTGAAATGCCCATCGCTTTTGCACAGTCAATAAAATCTTCCTCCGAAACACGCAGAACACGATCTCGCAACATCATAGCTAAATTACCAGCGAAAACCAGACCCATAATCACCCCGGGGACAACGAAAGAACGCCATCCGTCAAAGTAAAGAACAGGAAGTCCCGGAAAAAACTTCGTTGATAAAAACAAAACAAGTGTCGCGATCCAAAACGAGGGAAGCGACAGAGTTAGTGTCGCCCAAAAACGGTTGAGTCGATCAAAAAAACCTCCTGGTTTAAGGCCTGATGCAAAGCCTAAAGAAATCCCCGTAATTAGATAAACCATGAAGGCAATGCCAACCATGACAAGTGTGTTTCGGAAATAACGGTTCACCACACTCAACACCGGCTCTGAATATAAGACGCTTTCTCCCATATCGCCTTTTAGCAGATCCCCACTCCAGTTCCGATAGGCTTCAACAACATCTAGATCTAAACCCGTTCGTTCCGAAAAATCCGCAATATCCGAAGCAGAAAACCTGTCTCCACGCCCCGATTTTTTCTCCAGGAGAAGCTTTCCGGCGTCTCCTGGAGCAAAATATATCATGTTAAAGCAGAGCAGAGAAATAACAAATATCATCGGAAGTACCACGAATATTTTACGAAGTATATAAGATATTCTCATTCTTGATCCTCATCCGATCACTTGTTTATTTCGCTAAATGGATCTCGGACAGGTCAACCTGATAGAAGCTGCCATCCAAGAAGTATCCATCGTATTTTTTGTTGTGTATAATCACACGAGTCGTAGCATAGAGTGGGGCAGCTAAGTAATTGTCGTATTGCGTCTCCCATATTTTTTGAAGAGCTACTTTTGCCTCATCTCGATTTTTAGCTTTATAAAATTCATCTGCGTAATCCAGCATCTTTTCGTCCACTAATCCTCCTAGACCCATTCCTTGATATTCTTTGCTCAACCCCATGGATGGCAAGGAAGCGGCTACCGGTTCGTACCACGGCCAGCTGATCGTGACATCATACTCTAACTTTTTCTGCCGCTCAAAGGCTTGGGTTGGTTCCAGGATAATCAGATTGCATTCAAATCCCAGCTTTTCCAATTCTGCTTTAATGTACTGACCGACTTCGTTTTGTTCATCTTCTGCCCGGACAACGAAGTCCAATTTGATTGGCTTGCCATCCTTTGTGATCTTCCCGTTCACCCGCTTGTAGCCCCCTTTTTCTAGAAATTCATTTGACTTTTCGGGATCATAGCCAATGCCTTCTACAAAATGCTCGGGTGCATCCCAATAGGTTCCACCAATATAGTGTTCTGCAACCTGAGGAATACCGAAAAGGATGTTTTTTACTAACGGTTCCCGATTAATTCCATAGCAAATCACCGCACGCAAATTCATGTCCTCAAGAACGCCTTTTTGCCAATTCAACCCAAGAGAATTAGCACTGGTAAATTGCTCCGCAGGCTCTACAATCATGCTGACGGAATCATTTTTCTCTAAGTCATGCAGAAGATTGAAAGAGAAAGCATTGTATCCATCTGTCAGACCCACGACATCAACCTGGTCATTAGTGACCGCCATAACTCTAGCGGCTCCATCCGTGATAGGAACCCAATCCACTTCTGTAATTTTAGGTTTCTTTTCTTTGTTCCAATAGTTTTCGTTTCTCTTTAATTTAGTTGTTTGATTCTCAACGTATTCTTCCAGACGATACGGTCCTGTGCCATTAAAGGAAGCGATTGTATAATCTTCGGACATATTGTCAATCGGCATTACGGGGATTGTGGCAAGCTCCTCAGGGAAAAGCGGGTAACTCTGCTTAAAAGATACCGTTAATGTAAGATCATCGTTCACATCAACCTTTTCAAGGTATTCTGCATATCCACAGTAATAGAGCGCCCCCAAGGTTTCGATGTTCCAACGGACGATATCGGCATTCAGTGCTGTTCCATCATGGAATTTGACATCTTTTGTGACATTGAGTTTAAACTTTTTCTGTTGCTCATCAGCCTCCCACGACACTAAGTATGGAATCGGCTTCAAGTCTTTATCCAAACGAGTAAGAGGATCGAATACAAGTGTTCTTGCACTCCCACTACTCTTGAAATCTTCCATTCCGCCAATGCGTAGCACCAAGTTTTGCTCTTTTTGAGCTCCACAAGCCGTCAGCAAAATGCTCAAACACAAGAGTAGGACAGTAAATATGTGTGTTCTTTTCATAGAATGAAAACTCCTTTCTGTATCACACGCATAAAGTTTTTCTTTCAAAAAAAGGGGGGATGTACTCCCGCTACATTTCGATTCAGTTCATAGATGTCTTTCATGCAGAAAAAGAAATTTCTGCTTTATAGACTGCTAGTTTAGAATCGATTATCCTATAGTTAGCT
>CAMYAK010000018.1 GCA_947253765.1 uncultured Tissierellia bacterium | reverse complement strand
AAAGCTATAATGCGATTCTTATTGGAAAAGGTATGGAGCAAAAAGAAAGAATGATTGAACTTAGAAAGCTTGCCAGAGCACAATTATTGTCACTTGAAAAACTTAGTGATGGTGGCATTAAAAAATTGGAAGGAAAGAAATAATAACATTTAGTATTTTATTAGATAAATAAATTAGAATTTGTAGAGGTGAATATTATGTGGAACAAATTATACAGTGAAGCAGTTAAGGTACAAAACGACCGAACGGTTTCACCCTTGTAGGAGTGAAGATGGAAGATATAATAATTGAAGAAAATCTAAAACTTATTCCATATTATCCGAATCAAGAAACTGCTTTGGAATGGTATCAAGATTTAGATGTTTGCAAGCAAGTTGATAATATATATACTCCTTATACTGGAGAAAGATTAGATGCTATGTATAACTATCTTTCAACAAATGGTGAATGCTATTATATTCAATTTAATAACACCTTAGTAGGTGATGTATCACTTTATAATGGCAACGAACTAGCAATTGTAATTTCAAAAGAATTTCAAAATCAACATATAGGACGAAAATGTATCCAGCAAATGATACTACTAGCACAAGAAAAAGGTTTAAAAGAACTCAAAGCAAATATATATTCATTTAATCAACAAAGTAGAAAAATGTTTGAATCAATTGGATTTAAACAAGTAAATGAAGAACTATATATGTATAAACTCTGATCCAGGTTACACCATAGATGTAGGCGTAGAAGCTGAGAATAGTTTTCTCATTGAAGAACTTAAAAATAAAGGTTCTTATATAGTTGATGATTTATATTCAGCGACTATAAAACCTGATGAATGTACTGTCGAAAAATATTCTGATATTGAGCTAATTGAATTAGCTCAGTGGGATAATTTTAAAGAAATCCATCAAAAATATTTTGGTGAATGCTACTGGGATTTTTATCGAATAAAAGAGAATTTTGGTATATGGAGAATATTCTCTATAAGAGATGAACAAAATATCAGAGCCTATGCTTACATTAAAAGCAGCCCTAATTATGACACGTGTGAAATCTTCGGTATATATGGCTATAATATTGATGATCGTATAATGTTAATTGAAAATTCATTGGCAGCTTTAAGTGATAAAAAGTTAATGTATTATTTCATAGAAGATTATTACGAAATGGAAGAGTGTAAAAAATTAGGCTTCGAGATATATTGACATTATTAGGCTTGGGAATATCAACAAAGAAATAAGTATTAATCAAATAATGGTTTATAAAGAAAATAATGAAATATGAATTGATTCTTCCTACCATACCAGTCCAGGAACACATAGTATCAATCCCTGATAAATTTCAATCTCTGCTTTTGAACACTCAAGGTTTATTGCCCAAGGAAATTGAACTAAGACAGAAACAGTATGAATACTATCGAGAGAAGTTATTAAGTTTTGAACACAAAGGGGGTGAATAAAATGGACATAATTGACAAATTAAAAGGCTCACTTTATGGCTTTTCTATTGGTGATGCCATGGGAGCAACCACAGAATTTATGGACGCAAAAGAAATAAAAGAAAAGTTTGGTCAAGTGGAAGATATTCTTGGCGGCGGATGGTTAAACCTTAGAATTGGAGATGTTACAGACGATACTCAAATGTCCATTTGTGTTATGAAGGCCTTGATGAAAAATGACATCGATAATTTTAAAAGGGATGTTGCGGAAAACTTCTCCAAATGGCTTGACACTGAGCCAAAAGATGTTGGAAATCAGTGTTTTAAAGCAATAAATTTTTATAAGGTCAATCAAGAATACATATACATTGACAACACGGCACTTGGAAATGGTAGCCTCATGAGGGCCTTACCTTGTGCATTAATGAATAGCAAAAATTCAGCCAAACTCAATGTCTTGCAAGGGGAAATAACCCATAATAATGAAATATGTGCTGATATTATAAAAAGATATACAGCGACTATTAAAGCTGCTTTAAAAAATGAAGAGCTTGAAAATAAGGCGGAAAAGCTCCTGCCACCGAGCGGATATGTAATTAATACATTTAATAATGCCCTATATTGGAGCGGTAAAGAACGCTTTGAAGAATGCATAATAGGTGCTGTAAATCATGGTGGTGATGCTGACACCATTGCTGCCATTGCAGGAGGAATCGCCGGAGCAGAATTTGGCTATAGCAGGATACCGAGCAAGTGGACCAGTAAAATAAATAAGAAAACCCGGGATGATCTGGATGAGTTTTTGGAATACATTATAAAGTCATATTGAAAGAGTAGTTAGAGTCAGGGATGTATTTAGAGGATACTTATAGAGGCGATTAATGTCAGTTAAACAATATCAAAATTAAATTAATAGTCTTTAAAGGCTATCTAACCCCTTGGAGTTGGACAGCCTCTTTACTTTTCTTAGAAACAACCATTTTTCCAGCTAAGAGTATCCTGTTCTCACAAAAGTTAGCCTATGTTGACACCCCAAGACTAGACATTATATAATTTTCTGGAAAAACAAAGTCGGCTCTGAGCTTGACTTGATATAGAAAAATATGTTTAAGGAGGGATAAATGACAAGTAGACTTGATAACCGCAAAGTAGCTGTTGTCGGATGCGGTTTTGTAGGATCATCATCGGCATTTGCACTTATGCAAAGCGGACTTTTTTCAGAAATTGCACTTGTTGACGTAAACAAGGAAAAGGCCGAGGGCGAGGCCCTTGATATTTCACACGGGGTCCCTTTTGTGGGCCATGTAGATGTATATGCAGCCGACTATGATCAGATAATGGATGCTGCAATTGTTGTTATAACGGCAGGAGCTGCCCAAAAGCCGGGCGAAACCCGCCTTGACCTGGTTAATAAGAATATAAAAATCTTTCAATCAATAGTGCCCGAATTCAAGAAACGCAATTATTCAGGAATCCTTCTTATAGTATCAAACCCGGTGGACATCCTGACCTTGGCTGCACTTGAGCTAAGCGGAATGCCCGAAAACAGGGTGATCGGATCAGGAACTGTCCTGGATACGGCCCGCCTTAAGATGAGGCTCAGTGACCACCTGGACGTTGACAGCCGAAGTGTTCATTCCTTCATCATTGGCGAGCACGGGGACAGCGAAATGGTTGCCTGGAGCAGCACAAATGTCTCAGGTATACCCCTGAACGACTTCTGTGAAATGAGGGGCTACTTCTCCCATGATGAGTCAATGAGGCGGATTGCCGATGAGGTAAGAAACAGCGCCTATGAGATAATCGAAAAGAAACACGCCACCTACTATGGCATAGCCATGTCGGTCGTGCGTATTTGCAAGGCCATAATCATGAATGAGAGATCAATCCTTCCGGTATCAACAATTATGAACGGAGAATACGGGATAGAAGGAATTTGCCTGAGCATGCCGGCAATCATCGGTGAAAACGGCGTCGGAGACCATGTACCCCTGCAATTAAATAGGGAAGAGATGGATCAGCTGCTTAAATCAGCAAATGCCCTTAAGGAAGTGGCAAGGTCTGCAGGCCTATGAGTTGCAAAGTTTAAGGCATATAAACCCTGAGGATAAATTGATTGTCCGGTATTGACTTTCCCCCAAAGTCGGTGGTACTATAAATGTAACATATGTACTATAAATGTAACATAAATGGAGTGATGCTATGGAGGTATTGATAGAAAACAGGATCGAAGAATTCCGCAAGGAGCTCGGCCTCTCCCAGCATAAGCTGGCCCAGGCAGTGGGTTTGAAACGGAGGTCCATAATGGCATACGAGAAAAATACCATTAGTCCGACATTGGAAACTGCCTACAAGATTTGCAAGGTCTTGGGCAAGGATATTAAAGAGGTTTTTATTTTCAAATAGGGGGAAGAAAATGGGTTTGTTATTTAATGATCCAAATGAAATCGACGAAAAGGTCTATGAAAGATTTGGCGACAAAGACAGCTACCTGATAGCTATGAAGCACAACGATGCAAAAACCGGACTTCTAAAATTGCTTGTCAGTCGTCTTTATTATACCCTTGATGGGGCCAGGACCTTTGTCCTGCATTTCTCACCAAAGGGAATATATGAAGTTGAGATAAGCAATACCTTGAAAAAGGAATTTTTGCTCATGCCCTGGAATGAGATATCATCTTTTGAGGCCAAGACCACGCCAAGCAAGACCATAATCAACCTGGTCCACCTAGGAAAAAAGGTCAGCTATGAAGTCCCGTTCGAAGGGAAGTTTTTCACTTGCAATAGGCATAATTTCAATTGGCTGGAGGAAAGAGACTGGAACAAGGTTTTATAGTCCTGATCCCCAGCTTGGAGGCTTTGAGTTGCGAGGTTTCATGATATAAATCAAATAAAGAATAAGAAAAAACCGGGACTCGAGTCCCGGTTTTATTTTGCCAAGGGGCCGGCTGTTTTCGGGCAAACCCCTATATTTTAGAGCAATTAACCTATATTTGGAAGCACTTCTGCAGAGACTTGTATTCACCAAGTACCAGGATATTCATATCCCCGGGCAGGACAGTATCCGGCTTTATTGTTATATTTATACCGTCATCTCCCTTTATGGCCAGGATATTTATCCCATATTTTTTGCGGATATCAAGCTCGCCTATGGTCTTGCCGGCCCAGGTATCCGGAATCTTGACCTCGAGGATATCGTGCTTGTCATCAATCTCTATATAGTCATAGACGTGGTCAGCCGTATAGCGGATTGCAGCCCACTTGGCCATCTGCTTCTCAGGATAAACAACATTGTCAGCCCCGTTGCGGAGCAAAAACTTGGCCTGGACATCGCGCTCGGCACGGGAAACCACATACTTGGCCCCAAGCTCCTTGAGCAGGGAAGTGGTTTCCAGAGAATTCTGGAAGTTCCCGCTAATTGTCACAAAGCAAACATCAAAGTTGCCAATCCCCAGAGACTTGAGGAAGTCCTCATTCGTACTGTCCCCAATTTGAGCATTGGTAACATAGGTCAGAACATCATTGATCCGCTCTTCATTCAAATCAACAGCCATAACCTCATATCCCAAAGTATAGAGCTGCATGGCTATGTGCCGGCCGAAACGTCCAACACCGATCAACAGAATATTTTTCATATATCAAATTCTCCTTTTTTTATCCAATGGTAATCCGCTCTTTAGGCATCTGCGAATTGACGATTTTATTGCCTGACATTGCTGCATATATGAGGGTCAGGCCGCCAACCCTTCCCAAATACATTATAACTATAAGAATAAGCTGTGAGGGAATGTGGAGTTGGGGCGTGATCCCCAAGGTCAAACCGACCGTGCCTACCGCCGAGGCCGTTTCATATAGGCAGGTGGACAGGGGAAGGCCCTCATAAACACTTATAAAAATTCCTCCAAAGAAGAAGAGGGTCAGGTACATGGTGAGGATTGTTGCCGCAGTTTTGACAGCAACAGGATCCACCCTCCGCCCGAAAAATTGGGGACTTTCCTTTTTCCTGAAAGTTGCCCCGGCATTGGCAAGAAGGACCGCAAAAGTCGTGGTTTTCATACCCCCGGCCGTAGATCCCGGAGAGCCGCCAATGATCATCAAGAGAATAATCAGGCCTTTGGAAGCCCCGGTCATGGTCGAAATATCCACAGTGTTGAAGCCTGCGGTTCTGGGGGTAACAGCCTGGAAGAAAGAGGATAGGAGCCTGCTTTTTATGGACAGGCCGGCAAAATCCGCAAAGAAAAAGAAGAGTGCCGGTATAAAAATCAGACAGGCCGAGGTCACTAAAATAACCTTGCTCTGCATGCTGTATCGACGGAAACGCCACTTATTTTCATATACATCCGACCAGGTCAGGAAGCCTATGCCGCCGATAATAATCAGCATCATAATTGTAATGCTTATTACGGCATTGTCGGCATAGCCTGTGAGGGAGGGGTAGAGATTGCCGGCCTTGCCCAGAATATCAAATCCGGCATTGCAAAAGGCCGATATGGAGTGGAAGATGGCCTTCCAAATCCCGGCCAAGCCGAAGTCCCGGCAAAAGACCGGCATCATAATGAGGGCTCCCAAGAGTTCAATCAAGAAAGTTCCCCTGATTATGAACCGAGTCAGGCGGACAATTCCGCCAACCTTAGGAGCCGAGATGGCATCCTGGATGGTGCTCCTCTCCATAAGTGAGATTTTTCTGCCTGAAAGCAGAGCAAATGAGGCAGCTACGGTAATGACACCAAGACCGCCAATCTGTATAAGTATGAGGATTATGGTCTGGCCGAAAGTTGACCAGTAGGTTCCCGTATCCTGGACTACCAGACCCGTTACGCAGACAGAGGATGTGGCTGTGAAGAGGGTCTGATTTAAGGGGGTAATACACCTGCTTGTTGACGAAATCGGCAGCATGAGCAGGAGGGCCCCGATCAGGATCACACCGGCAAAACCTAATATTATAGTTTGAAAGGTAGAAAGCTTGCGCTTTTTACGTACAACTTCTTCAGACATTGAAAACTCCTTAATGCGTTAAATAAAAACAAGCTGGACCAAAACCATGTAAAAAACAGTCCCAAGAGAGATGCTTATCATGGTACTGTGCTTCCACTTGTGGAGACCGAAGACAAGTAAAATTGCCAAGGCTTCCGGAAGACCGTGGTTTCCCGACAAGGGATTAACTTCTTTTAAGCAGTAGACCAGGAGCATGCCCATTATGGCATAGGGCAGGCATTTTCCCAGGTAAACTATAAAGGGCGAATCTTTCCTGCCGCCAAGAGCAATAAAGGGCAGGAGCCTGAATATTATTGTAATAACCGCCATTATCAGGCTTGCTTTTAATAGATATAGGCTAGACATTTTTACCCTCGATCCGTCTCTTTAACAGGAGGAGCGCCAAAAGGATGAGGACCATGGCCGGGATCAGGAAACGGTCAGGCCCGAATATTGTCAGGGCAATGATTGAAAGCCCCAAACCCAGCATTGCAGGCAGGTGGTCCCGGTTCTGTTCCCATTGGTCCATGAAGATTGTCACGAAGAGAGCTGTCAATACAAAGTCCATTCCCTTTGAGTCGAAGTTGAGCACGGACCCCAAAAAAGCACCGAGTGAGGCCCCGAAGATCCAGTAGCAGTGGTCGAGCAGGCAAATATAAAAATAATATTTTACCCGGTCCTTCAATGGCATTTTCCCGTCATCGGAGACCAGAAGCGCATAGGTCTCATCGGTCAGGGCAAAGGCCATGTAGCCGGTCAGTCGGCCTGCCCCCTTGAACTTATCAAGCATTGACATGCCATAGAAGAGGTGGCGGACATTTATCAGCATTGCGGTCATAGCTATGGTTACAAGAGGGACCTGAGAAGCAACCATATCCACTCCGACATACTGAACTGTGCCCCCGTAGATTATTACGCTTTGAAAAAAGGCCCATAGGGGTGGTATATTTTTCGATACCAAAATCATCCCGTAGCCCATGCCCAAGACCGTGTAGCCGGCGAGGATAGGCAGGGTTAATTTCAGGGCCATCTTAAATATAGAATGATTGTCATCAGTATTTTTCATAGCACGTCCCGGTTCTTGATACTTGTCAACTTTGCGACTGAAATCCCTTTTAAAAACATCTTATTAATCTTACCAATTTGCAATTATGCAAGCAAGGAGACTTTATAATTGGGTACACTATATATTAGGTAAATTTTCATGATTTTTGAATAAAAGGAGGGAGAATGCAAAATATAGATATAGTAAGGGGGCCGTCCGGAGTTTCCAGGCTCATCCTGGGTTGCATGAGGATGCCCAAACTTTCCGAAAAGGAGGCTGCGAAGATTATCAGATCCGCTTATGACCTGGGGATCAACTATTTTGACCATGCCACCTGCTATGGGGACGGCCAGGCTGAGGAGAGGTTCGGACAGGCTTTTCCTAAGACGGGGATCAAGCGTGAAGATATTATAGTCCAATCCAAGTGCGGGATCAGGAAGGACAATTCAACTTTTGACTGGACCAAATCATACATATTGGCAGCCGTTGATGAGATTTTATCCAGGCTGAAAATGGACTATCTTGACGTCCTTTTATTGCACAGGCCGGATGTCCTCTTTGATCCCGAGGAGGTTGCCCAGGCTTTTGATCAGCTTGAAAGCTCAGGCAAAGTCAGGCATTTTGGGGTCAGCAATACCATGCCCTTGCAAATTGACCTCCTCAAAAAGTATGTTAAGCAGCCCTTGGTCATAAACCAGCTCCAGCTGTCCCTTGACCAATCCCAGCTCATAGACCAGGTCATCTATATGAATAACAAGGAGACCGAAATGTCTGTGATGAGGGACGGCGGGGCCTTGGACTATTGCAGGTTGAATGACATAACTATCCAAGCTTGGTCACCCTTGCAAAAGGGCATGATCGGCGGGACCTTCATAGACAATCCGGACTATCCCGAGCTTAACAAGAAGTTGGAAGAAATGGCTAAGAAGTACGGACTGACCAAGGCCGGTGTGGCAATAGCTTGGATACTTCGCCATCCGGCAAAGATGCAGGTTATAGCTGGGACAATGAATCCCGTCCATCTCAAGGAGCTGGCTGCATCCTCCGATATCCGTCTAAGCCATGAGGATTGGTACGCCCTCTATCTGGCTTCAGGAAAGTACTTGCCATAATTATTTGTAAGTCATTTGTCTAAATGCGGCCGGGAGCCGGCCCAAGGCCGGGGATGGCCGGCGGCTGATCAGTGACAACCGGACCCGTTTCAGGTCGGCTAAGGTCGGCCGGATTCCGGATCGTCAGGCTATGTCGGCCCGGTTCAGGTCGCCTCAGGTAGGCAGGAAGTTAAATAATGGAAAAGGAGTTAAATATGGACAATTTTGATTTTTATTCACCAACTTACTTTGTATTCGGAAAAGATCGTGAAGATGAGTGCGGAGACCTTGTAAAGCGGTTCGGGGGCAAAAAGGTCCTCATTCACTATGGCGGGGGATCGGCAAAAAGATCAGGATTATTGGACAGGGTCACAACATCCTTGGACAAGGCCGGAATAGACCACATAGAGCTTGGAGGGGTAAAGCCCAATCCCAGGTCGGGCCTGGTTTATGAGGGAATTGACCTCTGCAAGAAGGAAAAGGTCGACTTTATCTTGGCAGTCGGGGGCGGAAGCGTCATAGACTCTGCTAAGGCCATAGCAATGGGCAGCCTCTACGATGGGGATTTTTGGGACTTCTATAAGGGCAAGAGGATCGAGAAGGCTCTGTCGATAGGAACAGTCCTGACAATAGCTGCTGCCGGTTCCGAAGGCTCCCCGGATTCCGTAATAACACACGAGGACGGCATGCTGAAGAGATCGGCCTCAAGCGACGACATCCGTCCAAAGTTCTCAATCCTGAATCCGGCGTTGACAGAGACCCTGCCTGCCTATCAAACTGCTTGCGGAATAACCGACATAATCGCCCACCTATATGAGCGTTACCTGACCACCACTAAGGATGTGGAAGTTACCGACAGGCTTATAGAAGCCCTAATGATTTCAATGAAGATTGAGGGCAGGAAGGCCATAGAAAATCCACATGATTACCAAGCTCGAGCCAATATAATGTGGGCCGGAATGATGGCTCACAACAATATTGTCGGGGTGGGGAGGACCCAGGATTGGACCAGCCATGTCATTGAACATGAATTGTCGGCCCTTTATGACTGTGCCCACGGAGCCGGCCTTGCCGTCACCATGCCCGCCGTCTTCACCTACAATATGAAGCATGACATCATGAGATTTGCTCAGATTGCCGTCAGGGTCTGGGGCTGTCAGATGGATTTCACTAATCCTGAGAAAACTGCAAAAGAGGGAGTTGAAGCCCTAAGGTCTTTCCTTACCTCCATAGGCATGCCAAGAAATTTCGAAGACCTGGGTGCCAAGGAAGAGGATATAGAGAAACTTGCCCACACCTGCTGCTACGGAAACGACAATAAGAGCGGCAAGGTCGGCGGCTTCGTCCGCCTGGATCAGAAGGATGTCGAGGCCGTTTACAGGCTCATGATTTAAGCTCTGTAGCCGGGCTTTCCAGACCACCTTAAAATATCAGGGCTTTAGGATAAGGTGGACGGGATTCGGTTTCGAAATCATGGGGAATTGGTGAGATCAGGAAATCCCCATGAAAAAGCCCGGCCTGAAAATCATGGGGATTTGTCGAAAATGGGTAATCCCCATGAAAAAGCCCGGCCTGAAAATCATGGGGATTTGTC
>CAMYAK010000017.1 GCA_947253765.1 uncultured Tissierellia bacterium | reverse complement strand
CGGCCGAATTTAATAGTGTTGGTTTTGCATTTTCGGCTAACCAACACTAGTCCAAGACCGGCTCTCGGCCGAATTTAGTAGTGTGAGTTCCCACTTTTTGCCAAACTCACACTATAACCCGGCCGAAATGGGCAATAAAAAAAGGGGCCGGGCCCCCGATATAGTCAAAAATCTAAAAAATGCGGATGAAGGGACTTGAACCCATACGACCTAAGTCACCAGATCCTAAGTCTGGCGCGTCTGCCAATTCCGCCACATCCGCATAAAAAAGAAAAGGGTGGATGAAGGGATTTGAACCCTCGACCTCCAGAGCCACAATCTGGCGCCCTAGACCAACTAGGCCACATCCACCATAAATACAAGACCGTTCCTATCTCCTGAAGTATACGTGCCATCAGGGATTCGAACCCTGGACCTCCACTTCCGGAGAGTGGCGCGCTTCCTCTGCGCTAATGGCACACGAAAACGGTTTTTTAATTATATGCTAAAAAAGAGATCAAAGTCAAGGCTTAAAATTGATCCCCTGAGGATTATCCTGACGAGTCCCTATAGAATAACCCTCTTAATGGTCAGAGCCCCGTCATCCTCTATATCCATTATGACAAAACTCTTCTGAAAATCACCGCGGGCCCGGCAAGTCGACCCCGGATTAATTATCCTGATTCCGCTGATTTCCTCGGACATGTAGGCATGGGTGTGACCGAATAGGCAGATATCACAATCTTCCCTCTTCGCCTTTTCAATAATATTCTCAAGCCCATTGTAGACCCCGAAAAGATGACCGTGGGTCAAAAATATCCTATGGCTGCCAATATCCAAAACCAGATTATTGGGGGTGTCCAGGTCCATATAGTCGTTATTCCCCCTGACCTTGATAATGGGCCGGTTCAGGATAAGCTCCATCTCCTCGGCATCGGAAACGTGGTCGCCCAAGTGGATAATCCTTGAAATATCCTTAATCTGCGAAAGTTCAAAACACAGATCATCTATTTTCCTGTGCGTATCAGCACAAATTGCTATCCTTGCCTGCATTGATGTCCTCCATGAGTTTGCGATAGGCCCCGGCCCTGTGTGATATGGCATTCTTCTCTTTCTCCGGCAGCTGGGCCAGGCTCTTGCCTATGGCCGGCATATAGAAGAGGGGGTCATAGCCGAAGCCCTCATTTCCCCTTCTCTCGGTCAAAATTTCTCCATCAAGCCTGCCCTCATACTCCTTGAGCGCCCCGGACTTTAAAAGGGCTATGACAGTGGAGAAATGGGCAGTCCTCTTTTCAGGCTCAACCCCGTCCATCTCCCTCAAGAGCTTGTCAACATTGTCATCATAAGAACATTGGGGCCCTGCATAGCGGGAAGAATAGACCCCCGGCCGGCCACCGAGCACATCCACAAAAAGCCCCGTATCGTCAGAAATAATCCAATATTTATCCGGATCTATCCCCTTCTTCCTCATAGCATCAGCCAGGCCCTCAACCTTGAGCTTGGCGTTCTCAGCGAGGGTTTGGCCGGTCTCTTCAATTTCCAGCCCTTCCAGGCCAAAATCCGACTTGCACAAAACCTCAAAACGGGTCTCGTCAATGAGGTCAGTCATCTCCCTGACCTTGTCGGGATTTCCCGTTGACAATACAATGCTTTCCATAAGCAACCTTTCCGGCCTATCTTTTTATACGATAAGCCTTAACTTTCAATGTGTCCGGATTTTCAAGCAAGCCTACCTGAAATACTTGTTCAAGAACTCTTCCAATTCCGGGCCTTCCAATATTTTTACTCCGAGCTCAAGAGCCTTATCCCTCTTGGATCCGGCTTTTTCCCCGGCCAGGACCATGTCTGTGTTTTTAGAAACCGATGATGAGGCCTTGCCTCCCATAAGTCTTATTTTATCCTCAATCTCTTTCCTGTTAAAGCCTTCTATTGACCCGGTTACCACCAGGTTTTTTCCATTCAGGATATCACCGGCGGACCCCTCATCTTCTTTAACTTCCTTAACCTTTATCCCCTGCTTTAACAACTCATCCAATGCCGAAACTATGTGGGGGTCGTGGAAAAATTCCACTATATTCTCAGCTGTTATCGGTCCCACATCTTGGATTTCTTCAAGTTCCTCCGCGTCGGCATTCCTGAGATTGTCAAGATTTAAGAAGTGATGGGCCAGGTCATAGGCCCCTGTTTGCCCAACCCCGGGTATGCCCAGGGCATTTATGAAAGCCGAAAACTCAGGATTCTTAGAGTCTTCCAGGGCACTAAGGATATTGGCAGCCTTCTTGGGCCCGAACCCCTCCAGGTCCAACAGGTCTTCCTCTTTGAGCTTATACAGGTCGGCCATCTCCCTGACCCCCTTTTCAACAAGCTTCTCGAGAGTTTTTTCCGACAAGCCCTCTATATCCATGCAGGCCCTGGAAGTAAAGTGGTTGAGTCTCATAACAAGTTGGGGCAGGCAGGACAGAGAATTGGGACAATAGATATGGACCTTGTCGTAGACAAGTTCAGTCCCGCAAGCCGGGCAATACTCAGGCTTTTCAATGGGCTGAGTTTTAAGGTCAGGATCCGGCATGGCCCCAAGAATCTCCGGTATAACTTCGTTTGACCTGCGGATCAGGACCCGGCAACCGAGGCTCAAATTCTTCCTTACTATGTCGTCATAGTTATTTAGGGTAGCCCTCGATACTGTAGCCCCGGCAATTTCTACAGGTTCCAAAATGGCTGATGGAGTAACCTTGCCGGTCCTGCCCACATTCCACTCGACCTCTTTCAAAATTGTCGTAAGCTCCTCCGCCTCAAACTTGAAAGCCATGGCCCATCTTGGAAACTTGGCGGTCTCTCCCAAAACTTCCCTGGTCCTCAAGTCATTGATTTTAATAACCACACCGTCGGTCAGGATGTCGATTTCGTGCCTGATCTTGTCAATATCATCAATTGCCTGCATGATCTCTGAAACATTCCTGCACTCCCTCAAAAAAGGATGGACCTTGAAGCCCTGGTCTCTCAAGAATTCCAGCATCTCCAGTTGACTATGAAACAGGCCTTCTTCCTTGTAGCCAATGTTATATATGTAGGCATCGAGCTTCCTTTTGGCGGTCTCCCCGGGATCCAGGTTTCTTATAGCTCCGGCAGCTGCGTTCCTGGCGTTCTTCAGGACCTTTTCAGCCGTTTTATTATATTCTTCCAGGGCTGACAGGGGCATAAGGCCCTCACCCTGGACTTCAAGCTTTCCTTTATATTTTATAGAAAGAGGGATGGATCTGATCGTCCTGATCTGGGCCGTGACTTCTTCACCTACCCTGCCGTTGCCCCTTGTTGAGGCCACGGTCAGCTTTCCCCCATCATAGGTTAAATTAATGGTCAGGCCGTCAAATTTTAGCTCACATATAAAGAGGGGCTTGGGAAGGGGATTTTCAGGATTTTTCTCGTTGAAGTCCTCTATCTGCCTGAGGCACCTGTTGGCCCAGGCCTCTATCTCGCCCCGAGACCTGCTCTTATCCAATGAATAAAGGGGGGCCAGGTGGGTGTGCTTTTCAAAATTTTCCAGGACTTGACCGCCTACCCTAAGAGTCGGAGAGTCGGGCAGGACCTGACCGGTTTCCTTCTCCATCTCAACAAGTCTGTCATAGGCCCTGTCATATTCAATATCCGATACGGACGGCCTGTCATAGGTATAGTACTCCAGGCTCCACCTGTTCAGCTTATCAACCAATTCCCTCATATCATGATTGTCAAACATAATAACTCCTCGGACCTAGCTCAACTTGACCAGGGGTGCAATGTCGGCACGGAGCCGCTTGATGCCCTTGCTTTCAAAGGCTACTGTTACCTCATCTCCATCTGTATTTGCCGTGACTGAAACCACGGTTCCCGGACCAAATTTTTTGTGCTTAACCTTGTCCCCGACACGGTAACTCGTTGACCCGGATCCGGCCTTAGCGGCCTTCTCCGCCCTTAACATCTCCCTTATCCTAGCCCTCTGCCTGTCATATTCCTGTCTCATGGCAGGGTCGGCAAAACCCTTTCTATATGCATGGCCGCTTTGGCCCCGGGGCGATTCTTCATAATCCCCGTCTTGAACACCTGAATACAAGATCTCTTCCTTTTCTATGGAATCTCCCAGCTCCTCAATGAAGCGTGAGGGTCTGGAAGGCATAAGGGTCCCATATACCCGTCTTGCATTGGCAGCTGAAAGATATAAGCCGGCCTCGGCCCTTGTTATGGCCACGTACATAAGCCGCCTCTCCTCTTCCAGGTTCCCCTCTTCCATTGACCTCTGTGAAGGGAAAAGTCCCTCCTCCAATCCAACCAGGTAGACAATGGGAAATTCCAATCCCTTGGCGGAATGCATGGTCAATAGGGTAACCCCGTCCTTGGAATCTTCCGTTTTATCCAGGTCGGACATGAGGGAAAGGTTCTGTAAGTAGTCGGCCAGGTTGGCCCCCTCCTCAAACTCTTCATACTGGACTATGGCATCGTAAAAAGAAGAAATGTTGTCTATCCTGGACTTGTCCTCTATGTTTGGAGAATTCTCCAACATTAACTTGTATCCGCTCTCCTCATAGATAAACTTGGCAATTTCACTTATGGGTTCTGAAATCTTTTCAGACGCCCGGTCCATGAAATCCAGGAAGGGGAGAAATTTCTTTTTCTGGGCCCCGCCCAATTCTTCCATCAGGTCGTCTTCCCTCAGGCTGTCCATCAGGGACATTCCATTGGAAAAGGCCATATCTTTCAAGGCCTGGAGGCTCTTCGCCCCTATCCCCCTCTTGGGCCGGTTTATAACCCTTTCAAACGACAGGTCATCACCCGGATTTACAAGAAGCTTCATATATGCAACAAGGTCTTTTATCTCGGCCCTATCATAAAACTTGAGTCCACCGACAATTCTGTAAGGAACCCCCTCCCTTATCAGGGCCTCCTCGAAGGCTCTTGATTGGGCATTAGTCCTGTATAGGATAGCCTGGTCTTTGTATGACCTGCCTTGGCCTTTTTCCTTCTGTATATATGACAAAACCGCCTGGGCCTCTTCATACTCGCTCTCATAAACCTTGAAGCTGACATCCCTGCCCTCGGCATTCTCGGTCCAAAGCCTCTTATCCTTCCTTTCAATGTTATTTTTTATGAGGATATTGGCAGCATTGAGGATCTTTTTGCTGGACCTGTAATTCTGCTCCAGGAGTATGGTCTTGGCTCCCGGAAAATCTCTTTCGAAATTCAGGATATTGCTTATGTCGGCCCCACGCCAGCCGTATATTGACTGGTCGGCATCACCCACTGCAAAAATTGAACTGTCCGGGCCGCAAAGGGCAAGTATCAGCCTATACTGGGCCCTGTTTGTATCCTGGTACTCATCTACAAAAATATGGCTGAACCGCCTCCTGTACCTGTCCCTGATCTCTTTGTTCCCGTTAAGGATCTCCAGAGACTTTAAAATCAGGTCGTCGAAGTCCAGGGCATTATTTTTCTTCTTCTCCTCTTCGTAGCGAAGGAAAATAGCGGAGACCAGGGTATCGATCGGACTCTTGGCCATATCGGCAGCCTCTTCCGGGCTATATTCCCGGTTTTTAAGGTCAGAGATACCGGCCAAGATGCCTGCCGGACTCATTCCCAGGCTTTCATAGTTGTATTTTTTTATAATCTGCTTGACCAGGGTCTTCTGGTCGGCCGAATCATAAATTGTAAAATTGCTGTTGTAGCCCAAAAAGCCTATATCCCGCCTGAGGATCCTGTTACATATGGAGTGAAAGGTCCCTATCCACATGGAATCGACGGGCCTTCCCAGCTCCTTTGCCACCCTGTCCTTCATTTCCTTGGCCGCCTTGTTGGTAAAGGTGAAGGCAAGGACGGAATCCTTATCTATCTCCCCTTCCAATATGAGTCGTGCTATTCTCTGTGTCAGAACCCTGGTCTTTCCGGACCCGGCCCCGGCCAAGACCAAAATTGCCTTGTCACCGGCCATAACTGCTTCTTTTTGTTTCTGATTGAGTCTGTTTAAATCCATCTCTGCACCTAAATCGTTAATCCAAGCAGGTCTTCAAGCTTCTTCCATGAATTGTTGATTATGAGTTCTTCAGGGAAGTCACACTCTTTTAATATCTCAATGACCGGATCGAAAACCCCCACAGAGCTTGCAAAGTGGGAATCCGTATCGACTATTATCGGCAGATTTTCTCTCTTGCAAAGTTCCAGGTACTTAGGAATGTTTTCCCTGGCGTTTAGCCTGTTTCCGCTTGAGGTCAGGGATGAGACATTTACTTCCATAGCGACCCCGTTTCTCTTGCAGGCCGCAACCACCTCTTCATAGTCCAGAGGATATCTTCCGTCATCGGGATGGCCCAATATTGAAATCTTCTTGTGCCTGTCCAGGCAGTTTACGGTAGCCTCGGTGAAGTCGTGTATGTCTCTGGTATCGTACTCATAGACATTGCCGTGAATCGAGGCTATTACATAGTCAAGGTCATCCAGGAGATTTTCCTCATAGAGGTCACCCTTGCGGTTATATATATTGAGTTCCCCGCCTTTAAGCAGCCTGACGCCGGCGACGTAGTCGGGAATGGCGGTCAGGTTCATCCAATATGTACGGTTGGTTGTTTCGGGCATTCCGTAGCCGTGGTCCGACATGCCCATGATCTCCAGGCCCTGTTCCTTTGCGGCCGTGGCATTTTCAATCAGGGTTGAGTAGGCATGAACACTGGCTAAGGTGTGGGTGTGAAGGTCCATAATAAAATTCTTCATCTTAAATAAATCTCCTATTCTTGATAAGCAACTTTGATCTTGATTTTTCGATTATCTATAATCCCAGGCCGGGATCTGTGGAAAAGCCCAGGTCATCCCCGCCCTTGTACTTGTATTGGAGGTAGCCCGCCGCCCCTATCATAGCGGCATTATCGGTGCAGAGCTCCGGTCCCGGATAGTTGAACTTGACTCCCCTTTCCCGGCACATGGCTTCCAAGGCCTCTCTCAAAGGCCTGTTTGCTGCAACTCCGCCTGATAGGCAGAAATTTTTCATTCGGGTTCGGTCAAGGACCATGGCCGACTTTTTGACCAAGACATCTATAACAGCATTTTGAAAGGATGCCGCAACGTCGGCCTTATTGACTTCCTCCCCCTTTTGTTCCTGATTGTGGCAGTAGTTTATTACCGCCGTCTTAAGCCCTGAAAAAGAAAAGTCATATCCGTCCGATTTCCTCATCATGGCCCTTGGAAAGTCTATGGCTTGGGGGTTCCCCTCCTCAGCCAGCTTTTGAACTTTAGGTCCTCCGGGATAGCCCATTCCCAGAACCCTTGAAACCTTGTCAAAGCTCTCTCCGGCCGCATCATCCCGGGTTGTTCCCAAGACTTGGTAGCTGCTATAGTCGTCGACCCTGACCAGGTAGGTATGGCCACCTGAAACCACCAGGCTTATAAATGGCGGTTCCAAGTCCTGATTGGCAAGATAATTTGCACAAATATGGCCCTGCATGTGGTTGGCCCCGACTATGGGGATTTTCCTGACATAGGCCAGGGCCTTGGCGGCTGAAACTCCGACCAGCAGAGCTCCCAGAAGGCCCGGTCCCCGGGTCACGCTGACAAGCTCTATATCCTGAGGTCCGAAGCCCGACTCCTCAAAGGCAAGGTCCAGGAGGCGGTTAATGGTCTCCAAGTGCTTTCTTGAGGCTATCTCCGGAACAACTCCTCCATAGAGGGCGTGTATAGGAATCTGGGTCGAAACCAGGTTGCAATGTATTTTTCTTAAATCCTCAAGGATTGCGACCGAGGTCTCATCACATGAAGACTCAATTGCCAAGTGTATCATTGTCAGCCCCCATTTCTTTTTTCATTATGTATGCGTCCTTGTGTTCCATACTGTAGTAGTCTCTTCTTGTATCAGTCTGTTTAAAACCGTTTTTTTCGTAGAGGTCAATGGCATCCGTGTTTCCCTCGGCCACTTCGAGATAGCAGGCTTCAGAGTCATGGTCCCGGGCCTCTTTTAAGAAGTGGTCCAGCATCATCCGGCCCAGCCCCCTCTTCCTGTATTCCGGATCCACCGCTATGTTGTTCAGGAAGGACTCCATGGCTATGTGCCAAGAAGAGTAGCAGGCAACCACCCGCCCCTCGATTTCAATGACATAGCACTTTACCCTCTCATTAACAAGCAGCTCATCCTTCCACATCTGCCTGGTCCAGGGAAAGGGAAATGACCTTCTCTCGATTTTTAAAACGTCATCCAGGTCTTTCTCTTCCATGGGCCTGAGCCGGGAATTTTTATCTGTAACTTCTAGCATTCTTTCCTTCTGTCTCTTTCAAGCTCGGCCTGGGATTTTCTCAAATAGTTGGCCTTCAGGTCAAGATAAGAGTCCTCCTGTCCGGCTTCAATCTTCAAGGCCGCCATCCTTAGCAGGGAGGGTATTGGCGAAATATTATCTTCACCCCTGTCAATTCTATATTTAAATTCAGCTTTTTCAAGGATTGAGGGGTGGCTTTCTATGCCCCTTCCCGTGAAAATAACTTCTTTGATCTCCCTGTTCTTGACCAGTCCGTTCAGGTCTCTGATAAAGTCCTCTTCGTAATATAGGCCCTCTTTCTTGACCGGCCTGAGATCCCATTTCCCTTCATAGCAGGCAGCAAAAATCCTGTTGCTCCTGGCATCTATGACCGGAACTTTGAGTGAATCTTCAGGGTCCTTTCCCCAGGCCAGGGCCTCAAGGCTTGTTATGCCGGCAATCTTTCCGCCTGAAAACTGGGCCATGGTCTTAGCCATTGTCAGGCCTATCCTTATTCCCGTGAATGACCCCGGCCCTGTGATAACCGCATAGGCCCCTATGTCGCTTATATCGAGCCCTATCTTTTTTAAGGTATTGTCTATGGCCGAGATCATCTCCTCGGCTCCCGACCTGTCGTGGTCGATTATATTCACCGCCTCGATCTTTCCCCCTGTAATGGGAGATTCCTGCCCCTCCTTCCAGCGGAAAACTCCGCAGGCGCTTGCAGCTGACGATGTATCTATAGCCAGGATTCTCATCTGACCTCAACCTCTCTTTCTTGGTCCCGCCCTTTTTTAATAGAAACCTCTATCATGTTTTCCGGCAGGTAGTCTTGGGCCTTGTCAGCCCACTCTATAAAGGTGAAACCCGACTCGGGGAAAAATGCCTCCTCATAGTCAAGCTCCTCAATTTCTTCCTGGTCCTCCAACCTGTAAAGGTCCAGGTGCCTGATGGGCCCCCTATCACTCTTATATATATGTATTAGGTCAAATGTGGGAGAGCTTATCCTGTCACTCGACCCCATGGCTTGGCCTATCCATTGGACAAGCCTGGTTTTTCCTGCTCCCAGGTCCCCCTTTAAGCTGACCACTGCAGGCTGTTTCAGGCTTTCTGCAAATTTAAAGGCCCACTCTTTCATGGCTTCTTCATTTTTTATATACATATGTCCTCCTAAAACAATTACAATGGAATAGCCCTAAATTATGGTAAACTCATATGGATAGAACAAGGAGATTTTTATGGGTAGCATAGCTATACAACTTATGGTAATCACAATTCTTTCCAAGCTGACCGGGCTGATCCGCGAGGTCTACTATGGAGCCGTATTCGGGACTTCCATGATCAAGGATGTCTATGTAATAACTTCAAGTATATCAGCAATACTTTTCAGCTTCATTTTTATGTCCATGCAATCCACATTTATACCCATGTATAACGGAATCACGGAAAAATATGACAGGAAAAAGGCCGACAGCTTTACGTCAAACCTAAGCAATACCCTGCTCCTTCTATCTGTAATAATAATAATCTTAACCTGGATTTTTGCCGAGCCCATTACCAGGCTCATGGCCCCGGGATTTACCGGTGCCAAGTTCCGGGCTACCGTTGAGTTTCTCAGGATCACCATGGTAAGTATAGTCTTTTCCGCCATTTCCTCGGCCCCCATATCTTACCTGAATATATATAATGACTTTCTGACTCCTGCAACTACCGGCATGATAATGAACCTGGCCCTGATCTTTGCGGCCTATTTTTCAGCAAAATTCAATTCCATGCTAATTTTAGCCCTAGGGGTGGTTTTTTCCAAGGGCATCCAATACATCTTCTTCCCAAGGGCGATGCGAAAGTCGGGCTACAGGCACAGGGCCCTTTTGAAGCCCTTTGACCCCCTAATAAAGGAAGCTTTGATAATAGCGGTTCCGGCAATCCTGTCAATCCTTGTTTCTGAAATTTCAATTGTTGTGGACAAATCTATTGCTTCCAGCGTTGCAAGTAACGGAGGAGTTTCGGCTTTGGACTATGCCACAAAAATTCTTGACTTCGTCAGGGGGATTTTCGTGGTTTCAATCATCACGGCCGCCTATCCCAAGCTCAGCAAGCTGGCCGGCAACAGTGAGGACAGGTCCGGATTCAAGCGGCTTCTGACCGGGTCAATAAGCATGGGGTCCATCTTTGTAATCCCGGCTATATTCGGCCTGCTAATATTCGCGACCCCCATAACCAGGATCTTCTTCCAGCGCGGGGCCTTTACTGCCGAATCCACAAAAATGGTTGCATCGGTACTCATTTTCTACGTACCCAGCCTCATATCTTCCCTGATATACAGCCTTGGCGTCAGGGCCTTTTACAGCATAAAGGATACTAAAACTCCCTTTATAGCCGGCCTGGTCCAGGTGTTTATAGACATAAGCTTGAACTTCGTCCTTTCATATTACTTCGGTCTCATGGGCTTGGCGGCTTCCACCACCATAGGCGGCTGGGCCGGCGCTTTCTTAATGCTGGTCCTCCTGCGCAAAAAAATAGGGGCCCTGGGCCTGGCCCGGACCTTCAAGAGCATGGCCAAGATCATATCGGCCTCGACCATCATGTCTATAGTTGCCTGGTTAATATTCTTCAAGCTACCCCTGCCCGGACCTGAAGTTTTCAGGTTCCTCATTATGCTGGTGGCGGCCTGCCTTGTCTACGGCCTGTCAATCCTTATATTGGGTGTAAAAGAAGCCAGGATCTTGCTCAACAAGGCTATAAAGAAGATTGGGAAACGTGCATAGTCTCCGCCATAGGCGGTGATCAATCCTAACTTTAAAACTTTCAAAATCAGCCGATCATAGTTGACCGGCTGTTTTTTTATATATCTATTTTGCTTTGATATTTCAGATCTTGTTCCTATCGTCATAGGACTTTTGGAATTCCCAGGATGACCTGCAAGCCTCTTCAAGGCTTCGACCGGCCTTCCACCCCAATTCTCTTTCAGCCTTTTTAACATCGGCATAGGTGGAGTCAATATCTCCCGGCCTCCGGCCCTCGATAACGAATGGAATCTTTATATCGTTGGCCTTCTCAAAGGCCCTGACCAATTCCAAAACGCTTGTTCCCTTGCCTGTGCCAAGGTTGTACAAGAGGGCCCCCGTTTTGCCCTGAGTCTTCTCTATTGCGGCAACATGGCCCTCGGCCAGGTCCATGACATGGATATAGTCCCTAACTCCTGTGCCGTCCACGGTATCGTAGTCATCCCCGAACACATGGAGCTTCTCAAGCTTGCCATTGGCAACCTGACAAACATAAGGCATGAGGTTGTTGGGTATTCCCACCGGTGCCTCGCCCAGAAGTCCGCTTTCATGGGCCCCTATAGGGTTGAAGTAGCGGAGGAGGATGCCGCAAAAGTCCTTTTCGACCTTGCATATATCCTCTACTATTCTTTCAATCATGAGTTTTGTTTCGCCATAGGGATTGGTCGTTCCTATGGGCATACCTTCCAAGAGGGGGCAAGCATTGTCTTTCGAATAAACTGTGGCTGATGAGCTGAAAACAAAGGTCTTGACTCCGAATTCTCTCATGCACTCCAGGATGGTGATGGCTGAATCAAGGTTGTTTCTATAGTATTTGAGGGGCTTAAGTACAGACTCCCCGACAGCCTTGTAGCCCGCAAAGTGGATGACGCATTCGGGCTTCTCTTTTTCGAAGATTTCCCGGCAGACCTCCTTGTCGCAGCAGTCGGCCTTGTAATATGTAAGCTTCTTGCCTGTCAGCTTTTCGATCCTGTTCTTCACGCCTTCTTCGGCATTGTAGAGGTTGTCTATGACTATTGGTTGATGGCCCCGGTTAAGGAGCTCCACACAAGTATGGGACCCGATATATCCGAGTCCCCCTGTAACTAATACTTTCATTAAAATCCCCTGACATTTTTTCGACAGTCCCTTAAGGGCTGTCTTATAGTGGAAAAATATATGCAATATAATTTAACTTGGATTCAAAATTATTGGACACCGTAGAAGACTTCCATGGTCAGGCCTTCGTTCCTTATGATCGAGGCGTCTTCAACACCGACATAGACGAAGATGGTCGGATCTGCCCTGTAGCCTGTGATGGTCTCGCTGCCTTCAGGATATCTCAAAATATAGCCAAACTCATGGGCATGGGCCTTGAGCCACTTAAAGGCATCCGTATCCTGGAAATTATTGTCAATCCTGGGATCGGTACCTTCAACATAGAACTTGACCCCGGCACCTGTTTGGAAGACCGAGTGTCCTGCTTCAGGAGCGTTTTTGGGATTGCCTGAAAGGACAAGTTCTTTAGCCTCATCTGCTGCAGACCTGTAGGTATTGGCGACATTCACCTTAACCCCGTCCCTCTCCATGGCTTCCATCATAACCCTCAAAGCTGCGGCTGCATCTTCCCTGAAGACGGTCTCATAGCTTCCTGCCAAGCTGTAGTCGGCATTAACTATAACATTACCGTCAACGACAACAAAGGTTGAAGCATCGCTTATTACGTCCAGCTTGTTGTCCGGGACAAAACCCTTGCGGCCTACTGATGAAATCTTGGTCCAGCCGTTTTCATGGCCATAAGTTTCAACATATGTACCCTTGGGAATCCTTGCCACTTCCGTGGATTTGGCCGAATCCCTGTTATACAGTATGGTGTCATCATTGGTAACTAAAAAAGTATCCAGCTTGTCCCTGAAGCCTTCAGCCTGGACCTTCTCGGTCCTTGGCAAAAATCTTCTGGCTTTAGCCTCATCCGCTGTGACGTAGTCTATTTCCACATCTTCTTTTTTCGGAGTTTTCTTCTCCGATTCCTTCTTCTCCACCAAAGATATTGATGTTTCAGGCTTGCTGCTTTGAGCTGATGAGTCATTGGACATGCCGGATAAAACAAACCGTCCGGTGAAAAATAGTGCAAGAGCTGCTGCAACGAGGGCTAGGGCTTGTTGCCTTTTTCTGGTGGCGACCCTTTTTCTGCGCTGCTTGTCTCTTTTCGCCCGACGGTCTATGTCTCTTTTATTTTCAAAAAAATCTCTGGGCATAAGCAATCCTCAATATATATAAATCCGAATGGAATCAGTTAAAATTTTCTTTACACAGTTATTATAACCCAGCAGCTTTTGACCTTCAAGCGTTGGGCTTAGCTAAATGCCCTGAATTTTAGACTTTATGCTAAATAATTTATTATTTTTTAAACGGTTCTTGCCATTTCCACAAAATGATACTTGCCTTTTAATTTGTCATGAGCGGACTTCAGTTCTTTGAGGCTTTCAAAGAGTCCGAAAACTGTCGGACCGGATCCCGAAACCATGCTTTTTATGGCCCCGGCCTTGTCAACTTCTCTCAAGATGTCCCTTATGTCGCCCTGCATAGCTATGGCCGCCTGTTCAAGCCTGTTTTCCATCTTGTCTGTGGCCTTGGGCGAATCGATTGACAGGAGTTCGGCGATCTCATCCACCGGGATATTGCCGCCAATTTTTACATTTTTGTAGACGAAGGCTGTTGAAAGGTTCTGGCCCGAGTTTACTAATAAGAGGGGCTTTCCGTACCAGGTTCTTAATGGAGTGAGTTTTTCTCCCCTGCCCTGTGCTCTTTGTGTTCCGCCTTTTATGAAAAACGGAACGTCCGAGCCTATTCCGGCCCCGATCTCTTCCAATTGACTGCTTTCAAGGCCCAGGCCCCAAAGCTTGTTCAGGCCATTCAAAACGGCTGCCGCATCGGATGACCCTCCGCCCAGGCCTGCCTGCATGGGGATCTTCTTTTCAAGTTCAATAACGACCGAGTCGTTTTCCGCCATGTGCCTCAGGGCGTCCCAGGCCTTATATATTAGGTTATTCTTATCCAGCTTGAGGCTCTTGTCGTCGCAGGCCAGGACGAATCCGCCCCTCCCGGCCTCAATCGATAAGGTGTCGCTGAGCGAAATTTCCTGCATTATCATATCTATTTCGTGGTAGCCGTCAGCCCTCTCGCCTAAGACGTCAAGGGCCAAGTTTATCTTTGCATTGGCCTGGAGTTCCAGTTCCATATTTCCTCCTGTGTTTTGGTGTTTATGTATGTTGGTGGGCTTCATGGGGCCATTTTGGGGCTGACTGTAGGGCCGATTGGGGCCGGGCCTAGTGTTGGTTCCGCGTTTTTGTCCAACCAACACTAGTCCTTTGCCATCTCCGGACCGAATTCTCTAGTGTTGGTTCCTCGTTTTCGCCAAACCAACACTAGTCCGTGGCCATCTCCAGGACGAATCCTGCAGTGGTTCGCCGTTTCCGGCGAACTCCTTCTAATGTTTTTAGATTTTGAACTTGGCCAATTTTTTTCATGGGGGTTTCCCATATTTCGACGTTTCCCCATGATTGAATATTCATGATTTTTCATGGGGGTTTCCTGTGTTTAAGCCTTTACCCATGATCGCCGAATCGAGCTTTTTCAATGGGGTTATCCGGTTTTGGGCTTTTCCCCATGATTGACTATCCGGCCATTTTCAATGGGGTATCCCGGATTCCTCAGTTTCCCCATGATTTTCGATTCGGCTCGAGTCAATGGGGTAGTCCGATTTTCTAGCTTTCCCCATGATTTCCAAGGCGACTGGAGTCATGGGGGTCTTCCACATTGCACTTTTTACCCATGATTTTCGATCCCGCTTTATTCAAGGGGGTTGCACTGGTCAACCAATTTTGGACACCATAATCAATTTTTTGGACACATA
>CAMYAK010000016.1 GCA_947253765.1 uncultured Tissierellia bacterium | reverse complement strand
TCATGAAAGGAGCATATAGCTTAGCAAATTTATCCCAAAATTTTTTATTGCTTTTATCAATCATTTCAACGCTCCTTTAAATATAAAAATGATCCTATCAATCTTCATATTGAGCCTATTTTCTAATTGATACCTTGCAAGAAAAGAATAATAGCTGTTCCTATACCAAGTAGGAATATCTTAAATGCTGAGAGTCATGCCCTGTTCCTTCCTGCAACTCTACTGCCGGTTGAGTTCGGTAAAGTGCGCTCCCCGCCGCCGGTGATGGCAGTGTGGGAGCCTTGGCCTGTCTCTGTTATCCCATTTTCTTCTTGAAGAAGATGGCCAAAATAACACATACAATGATTCCAATAGCATATGGGATTGCGGTAAAAAAAGCAGCAGATGCAGGGGCACTATAACCGGCATATTGAATACCCCACTTCATGTCGGAGTAGTTATATGCAACAACGGCGCACATAACATCAGACAGAAGAACTGCCATAACCCAAAATACAGTAGATAAAGCCTTCATAAAGATCCTCCTTATTTGTTAGATGTACTCTTAAGGAGCAAAACTGCGCCGGCAATTATGGCCGCAAGGCAGATAATCAGAAATATTCCATTTCCGTCTATGGTAATCATTGATGAATCACTGATTTGGCTTGACGTTGATGGCATAAAAATTGAAACGAGTCCCCAAACAATCAAACAAACAATTCCAGCAATACAGGTGACTATTCCAAGAATACGCTTTTCTCTTCTGGTATTTGTTCTCGGCTGATCACTCTCGGTGTTTGCCACCGATTCAGATACGGCAGAGCCATCTTCTTTCATCAAATAATCAAGCGTTACATTGAAATACTTACTGATGGAAATAAGAGTATCGCTTTCTGGAATTGCCTTACCGGATTCCCACTTTGATATCGCCTGTCTGGATACGCCCAACTGCTCTGCAAGCTGCTCCTGTGAAAGGCCGCCTTTCTTTCGAAGCTCATATAGTTTTTCTGAAAGTACCACGTTTTCCTCCTTTCATTCAGAGCATACCTGAACATCGGGTAGAACTCCATACACAGCAGTTTGCAATTACGCAACCAGCGGTAGCAACTGCATATTCTTATGTTATTTGCATCAACAAATACAGATTTCCCTTCAGTCATCCATATCACTGTTTCAACCCTATCACAAAAACATCCATATCACTAACTCAACCCTCTGACATCTAAATAGCCTACTCAACCCTCTGGCAGAAGCAGTTGATATGTTCTGTCGGAGCGGTTTTTGTGGTCAATTTCGCCCGCTGACGCTGACGGCCCATTGCCCGAAAATCCCGGAAATACGGCACTTTTATGCACCTCACCGGTCAACCCGTGACATCAATACGACCGTCTCAGCAGTCGATTTCTGCCAATCGAAGCTCCCTATTCGGTCGCTTCTCTTGGGAAATCTTTGCATGAGACCTGCCTCTACTTTTCAGCGTCGCTTCGCTCCTTGACAAGTAGGGCTAGGACTTCAACGTGTCCGGTGCAGAAAAACTGGTCGAAGCCGTGGACTTCCTGAACTATAAACCCGCCATCACTCAGTCTCTTGACATCCCGGCTCAAGCTGGAGGGATTACATGAAACATAGACAAGCCTTTGAATATTGGAAGCCTTAATGGCATCGGTAACCGACTCATCCATTCCCTTCTCCGGCGGATCCACCAGGGCCAGGTCGGCGCCGAAGTCCTCTTGCATGTTTAAACAGTCCTCAACCCTGCCCCTGATAAATTCAACATTGGAAGCCCCGTTAAGCCTCGCATTTTCTTTAGCATCATTGACAGCGTCCCCGTCAAGCTCTATTCCCAATACCCGGCCTCCCCTTTTCTCCATAAGGACAGAAGTTATTCCGGTCCCGCAATACAGGTCCAGAACGTTTTTTCCTGAGATATCGCCGAGGAGGTCCAGGGCCTTTGTATAAAGATCCTCTATGCTGAAAACATTGACCTGTAAAAAAGATGCCGGCGAAAGCCTAAGTTGCAGGCCCATAAGACTCTCATCCAGGTACCTGTTCTCTCCTGAATAATGGAAGTCCCCGTTCAAAGAGATGTCCCCCTTTCTTGTATTTTCACAAGTGCATAATATGTGGCTGTCCAAAAGTTCTACCGCATCAAAAAGCTCTTTTCTTTCTCGTGAATTCAGGGGATCGGTTACTAAAACAACCATGGTTTGTCCCTTTGAATTAGCCCTAAAAACTACCATCCTTATTTTTCTATGTATTTGTACCGAACTTCTTTTGAACTCCTCAGGCGCCCTTTCCTGCCAGCGACCTATCAAACCCTGAATACTTCTTACAGCAAAGGGGTCATTATCAATTCTCAAAAGCTCGTTGGTCCCCCTCATCGAATATGACAGATAGCCTTCCCCATCAAGCCTCAAATTCACCTTGTTCCTATATTCCATGTGGGGATATGGGTGGAAAATCACATCCGTCTCAACCCCGCCAAGCCGTCTCAGCTGCTCTTGGATCATCTTCTTTTTCCATTGGGCCTGGGCACCTTCATCAATCTCCAAAAAAGGATAAGAGAAACTGAGTGGCCGTGGATCAAAGTCTATCCGCCTGAGCTTGTCCGATTTCTCCAAGCACTCAACCAGGTCTCCTTCAGCATAGGACTTCTTAACCCTTGTGATCCTAACCAGGCATTTCTTTGCTCCAATGCCGCCATTTACAAAAACCGTAAATGACCGGTATTTTCCAACTCCTCTGCCGTCAAGGGTCCAATCTACGATTTCCGTTTCAATCGTCGACCCTAATTTGATTAGGTCTTTTAAAGTTATATTTTTGCCTTCAAACATAATATGGTCCCCGTAAAGTTTCATTTTGATTTAAAGTAATTTCTCTTTTGATTAGATTTTACACGAAAGCCCGGTTTTTAAAAAATATCTTAAACTTTTCAAAATTATTTATAAAAACCCGTTCTCCGGGAAAAGCTTTCCACGGCAAAGCCTCTGTTTTCAGGCATTTTATTGCCTTTTCGAAAAATAATAGTATAATACTTATATAAATATTTTGAATTTTTTGAGTGTTTTTCAAGGAGGAATTATGAAAACAAATATTTGTGTCCAGTACCAGGGTCATGATGCAAGCACAGAAGACTTTGTTGCAACTGCAAAGGAATACTGGAAAGAGGGTGGAAACAAGGTCGGTCAAATTAAAACTCTTGATATCTATGTTAAACCCGAAGAATTCAGTGCTTACTACAATATAAATGATGGTGAGCAAAAAGGAAGAATTGAATTTTAAGATAATCTGATACGGAAATAAGTTTTTGAATAATGGGTAATAAGAAATCGGTTTGTTTTTTGCAAGCCGATTTTTTAAATTATATAATTCTAAAATTCGTTAATTCCGGAAGGGAAAGATCATGATAGATATATTGAAAGAACAAGGGGTTGATCCCCAACTCCTCAAATCTGTGGAGAAATATATTGTAGACCATCCTCTGAGCAAGGAGCTTGAGGAATCCATAAGCAAGCCCGCTTTTATTTACTATGGAAAGCAGGTTTGGGAAGAGGCTATAACTGCTATATTGGCAGGACAAAACCTCCTGCTTGCAGGTCCCAAGGCAACGGGCAAAAATGTCCTGGCCGAAAACCTGGCCTACCTCTTTAAGAGGCCGTCGTGTACCCTCTCATTCCATATAAATACCGATGCGTCCAGTCTGATTGGTAGCGACACTTTTAAAAACGGTCAGGTCGAATTCAGAAAGGGGCCCATTCTTGAATGTGCTGAAAAGGGCGGTTACGGAATCCTTGACGAAATCAACATGGCAAGAAATGATGCGGTTGCTGTCCTTCATGCATGTTTGGACTTCAGGCGCTTCATTGACATCCCAGGCTACAGCAGGATCAACCTAAGGGACGAAACCCGCTTTATAGCCACAATGAACTACGGATACATGGGAACGCGTGAATTAAACGAAGCCCTGGCCTCCCGCTTTTTGATTATTCAGGTTCCGTCCTTGACAGATTCCGACTTGATAAAGCTTATAAAAAGTGTTTATCCTTATCTTAAGGATGAGTGGGTTGGCCAATTTTCAGGTCTGATTGCCGATTTAAAACTCAAAAATGATAACGGCGAAATCTCCGGTAAGAGCCTTGACCTCAGGGGTCTATTGGCAGCCATAAAACTTATGGAATTAAATCTTTCCCCATATAAAGCCCTTGAAATGGGTCTTGTCAACAAGTCTTTCGACCCCTATGAGCAGGAGCTTATCCAAGATCTTATAAGGCTCAGAATCCCTGAAAATCTCAAGTCCCAAGAGCTTTTTAATAAATGAAAATTTTAAATATGAAGAATATAGATGAGCAATTTAATGACAGGCTACAAAATATAAGGTGGACCCTGTCTGAAAACTATGACCGGGACCTTTCTTTTCCCCTCTTTCCCATATTTCAGAGGGACTACATTGGTTCCAATAAGCTGAGCAATAATTCTATTATCTATATCAATGCCCTGTTGGGCTGCCTGGACAGGCGTTTCGACCTGGCTTTTATCCTTGCCTATGCCGACCGTCTAAAAAATGAAGTATCCGAGGGTTTGAGCCTTATGCAACTTATTGCCATACCTTTAGAGAAGGCCGGATCAGACCTCCTCATTTCAGAAAGACCCGGTCTAAAAAGTCTTAGAGACGGATTTTTAAGAGAAGTTCTTGAAGTTGTAACACGAGGCCGGACGGGAAGCGGAGTATTCATAATTGACCGGGGCTATGTCGAAAGGAGCCTTGGCCTGGTTCCTAAAATAGATGGTATGACCCGCAGGCTGCTTGATGACCTTATGGCCCTCTCAGATTTTGATACGGTCGATTTTATTGCCGGCATGCAAAAAGTTTTGAAGAGCAATTTTGTCCTGAGTGAAGTTGAGTCCAAGCCCGAAAACAAGGTTAAACAAAAGAATAATGCTGCCAATCCGAAGAATTCAAGAAAGAGGGTTGACCTCCTGAGCGATGATGAACTGCTCGAGGAGTTAAGCGTGGGATCTGCAGAATTTATGGACAATATCTTGTTGGATGAGTCCGAGAAAAAATTCAAGGATAGGGATTCCGATATTAAGAAAAGCGGAAGCTCAATGAAAGACAGGCTGGCTTTCATTGAAAAAAACTACGGGCCCTCCATGCTGAGCAAAAAAGAAACCGGAGCTATTGAAAGCCAAGTTTCCCTTGGCATCCACAAAAATGAGAAGGTTCATATAAGCAAGGGCTTTAAAATCGAAGAAGCTGAAATTAAAAAGGCTTTGGAAATAATAGACGAGAAAAAATCTTATTCGAATGACTCGGTATACTGGCTTACCGACCGGAGCCAAGCCATAGACCATGAACTTTCAGACCTCCCCTACCGTCAAAAGCTTATGAGGCGGGCCAGAATAGACAATGAGGTCTATATACGTGAAAATATGCGGCCGGTTAAAAAATCAATAAACATTCTTACGGAGAAATTAAAATCCGCCATTAAAAATGAAGCGGAAGAGGGTAGATTCTATAAGGATCATGGCCTACTAAAAAGCGATATAGCCTGGAAAAATCCTATACTGCATCAAAACAAGGTTTTTTTATCCTCATCCAATGAAGAGCCCGGTCAACTAATCGTGGACCTGGTCATTGATTCTTCAGCTTCGCAAGATCCTCATAAAGAGAGGGTTGCCTGCCAAGCCTATATTTTAAGTAAGGCTTTGGAAAACGCCAATATCCCACTTAGGATCTCTTCCTTCCAGAGCCAGCAGGGCTACACTGTAATTAGACAGTTTAGGGATTATTATGAGACCAACAAAAGCAGGGAGGTTCTGAACTTTTTCCCTGATGCTGCAAACCGTGACGGCTATGCCTTCGAAATTGTAAAAACCAGGATGCTGAGAAAGGCCCACCATAAAAATATCATGATTGTCCTTAGCGACGGCAAGCCCTTTGATGCCCGGATTGGGATAAACACCCACTCCTTTGATAAACAGAAAGACTATAAAGATGAGGCTGCCATTAAGGACAGTGCAGAAAAGGTTAGAAAGATCAGGGAGGATAATGTTGCCCTGTTCGGGATTTTTACAGGCAATGAAGAGGACCTTGATGCGGGCTTGAAAATTTATGGCCACGGCTTTGCCTATATAAAGAAAATCGAGCGTTTTGCCGAATTTGTTTCCGGACTCCTACTTGATGAAATAAGGGAAATGACTTCAATATAAAAAGACACCCTGTATCCTGAGATCTGAATCTCAGTAAACAAGGTGTCTTTATTTTGATTTAAACCGATAGTACCGGATTAGGCCCTGGCCTTCCAAAGTCCATGGAGGTTGCAGAACTCATAAACTTCTACAGGACCGTCTTCAACAATGAAGTCAGCCTTGGGCTCGTCTTCAGCTGTAAGTCTCTTTAACTGGACCTTGTCACCCTGGACAGCTGCTATGAATTCGATCAGGTGTTTTTCTGTCATAGGATGAAGGACTTCACCAACTTCAACATGAACAGTGTTGCCTTCACGTTTTACTGCAGGCACGTGTTTTTCCTGAGCTGCATCAGTTGTTCCGGCTACAAGCTCTGTCATATGGTCTCCACAGCAAGCGGGAGCACATACAGCATCATTTAGTTTAATAACCAAAGATCCACATTTTTCGCAATGATAAAATTTAAACATTTTTACCTCCTAATTTGTTAATTTAATTATATTTTGAACTACCATTTCGTTCTGTATTATACCCTCACTTCGGTCAACTACTCATAAAAAATTCAATCCATTATAAATCTTTTATTTTTACTATCTTCCGAACGGTAAACAAGGTATAATAAAAAAAGAATATATGTTCTTTTGAAAGGAGCTAATGATGGATTCCACTCAAAAACGCCGTCTTGAGGTATATAAATACATAGAGAAGCACATAAATGAAAAGGGCTATTCCCCCAGCTTTAGGGATATAGCCAAGGCCTGTTCAATTTCTTCAACTTCGACCGTTTCCGCGGATATTAAAAGTCTAATAAGTCAAGGCCTTTTAAACATGGACTCAGGCTCAAACCGGTCCTTGAGCCTTGTTAATAAAGAAAACCCCATATCTGAAGAAAATAAGCCTTATAGGGATGATGTTTATGATATCCCGGTTTATGGGCCTGTTGCAGCCGGCTCCCCCATATATGCCGATGACTATGTTGAAGATATGATACCCCTGCCATCAAACTTTTTTCCCAATGACGGCCAAGACTATTTTGTCTTAAAAATAGAGGGAGAATCCATGATAGAGGCAGGAATCTTTGACGGAGACCACGTCATAGTGAGAAGGCAGGACAGGGCCCGGAACGGCCAACAAGTCGTAGCCCTTATTGAAGATTCAGCCACAGTTAAGACCTTTTTTGATCGCAAAGACTACATAGAGTTGAGGCCTGAAAACTCCTCAATGGACCCCATAATAGTAAAGGATTGCAAGATATTGGGCATAGTCTGCGGACTTTACAGGATCTATTAACTTCTTGAATATTTTTTAAACTTTACAGGAAATTTTAAAAGAGTAGAATAGTATTTATGGTCGGGCGTCCCCTTCTTAAAAGGTCTTTAAGTCAGGACTCCCGCTAATTATGATAGCTTGGATATAGCTCCACTATAGTTGAAATCAGACATAGTCCTATATTTTTATGGGACACCGGAACCCGAATCTATGGAGGAAACAATGAAACTTTACAATGATCGTATTTCTAAAGTCGGCATGATGGCTGAAATCGCTATTTATATAGCGCTAAGCATCATAGTCACAAGGATGTTTTCAATCAGCCTTTTAACTATGAGATTTTCTTTCACTTTTCTTGTTTATCTGGTTTGCGGATTAAGACTTGGCCCCCTACCGGCATTTATTACCGGATTTTTAGCTGACCTGGTAGGAATTCTTCTATTCCCCAGCGGTCCGCCACACCTGGGCCTTAGCCTCGTATCAGGTTTATCTGCAGCATGCTACGGCGTATTCTTCTTTGAAGGAAAATTCAGCATTAAAAAACTGATCCTTTTTATTTTGATTGAACAATTTGTCCTGCACAGCCTTCTCAATACTTACTGGGTGTCGCAGATCATAAATGTTCCGATGAAAATATTGTTATACAAAAGAATTCCCCAACAGCTTTCAATGGCGACCTTAAAGATTGTGGGAATAAGCTTTGTTTTAAATTCTCCCATAATTGAAAGACTCAAAAAATAGGAATTTTTCAACCTGACTAATCCAAGTTTATCCTTTATAAGTATGACCCGGAATCTCCCGGGAGATAGGTATTTCTATTCTTCCGGGCAAGGGTCCAAATCCAACATATATAGACTTCCTGCAACGATAATGGGCCTTGTGGAGTCCTTATCTATAGAGTCCTTCAGGGCTCGCTCAACCCTGCTTTTTACTTCTTCATCTTCCACATCTTGAATATCTATCATATAAACACTATTCATTGCCTGATAAAAATCTTCTTTGGCCCCTTCATGTATTTTTCCATCATGGCAGCCGAAAATCAGGTTTGGTTTGCCGAAGGCGCCTTTTTCAGAAAAACCCAGCCAGGCTAAATTTTCTTTAAGCACTCCTATAGCCTGGTCATTGTGGGCCCCGTCAATGATTATGTAGGGGTCTCTTGAAAGGAGTTCCAACCTCCCCGGTAGGTAGAGCTCTTTTAAGGCTTCAATGACTGTTTCTTTTATTTCCAACCTTGTCATCCTGTTCTTGAAATGTTTTTTTATATCGGAAAAATCCCCACTTTCAGGATCAAAAATTATTTCCATCGACTTCAAAGCTGTTGCCAAGTTTTCTCTCTGATGGAGTCCGACCAGCCTTGTCTCGTATTTACCTGAAAGCCAATCACCATCATAGTCAAAAGACATGGTCCAAGCAGTGCCCTTGTCGGTCTCAGCCCCCCTCGGTCTTATATGAATACTCAGGTTCTTTATTGAATCGGGAGAACTGAATGTTATTGGAGAGCCCTTCTCCCCGGCCAAGCGTTCTATCTCGTCCTTAGCTTCTTCGTCCTGGTTGCAGGACACGGCAGGAGTATGTGCAGGCAGACTTGACGCCTTTTGAAAAGCTATATCTTTTAAAGTATTCCCTAAAATATTTGTGTGGTCCAAGCCCATTTTTGTCAGGACCTGAAATGAGAAGGGCAAGATATTTGTGACATCTTCAAGAGCCCCGATCCCCGCTTCGATGACCGCAAGCTTAAGCCCTTTAAAGGCCAGCATTGCCTCTATAAAGGAGTTTATGAAATAGCCCTGGTATTCCAGGCCCTTTTTCTCAGCCGCTAAGGCCATTTTATTCTTGATAGCCTCAAGCTTTTCGTCTGAAATAGCCTCTTTTCCTATCATTATCCTCTCATTGTATTTATGTATGTGAGGTGATAGGAAATGGCCCACCTTTTGACCGGTCAAACCCTCCAAGGCCAGGGCCAGGGCCCTACCGACCGATCCCTTGCCATTGGTTCCTACGACGTAAAGAAAAGTTATGCCCTCTTCGGGATGGTCCAACTCCTCAAGCCATTCATAAACTATTTTTTGTTTACTGTTCCAAAATTTTTTATCTCTCATTTAGTCCTCTTATTTACTAGAATAGGCCAAGTATCGTGCCGTCCTCTTTTATGTCCATATTGACTGCAGCAGGCACCTTGGGTAGGCCCGGCATGGTCATTATGGCCCCTGTCAGCATTACAACAAATCCGGCTCCGGCTGATAATTTTACCTGCCTTATGCTTATATCAAAGTGTTCCGGAGCATTTAAAAGCTTCTCATTGTCGCTGAATGAATATTGGGTTTTGGCCATGCATATCGGCAACTGGCCGTAGCCGAATTTTTCCAACCTCTTTATTGCAGCCAAGGCCTCTCTGCTGAACTCCACATTGTCAGCGTGGTAAATCTTTTTGGCCAATTCCACAGCCTTATCCTTAAGGCCCTTGTCAAGGTCATAGGCAAATCGAAAGTCTTTTTTATCCTCTTTATTGCATACATCCAAAACTTCTTTTGCAAGGTCGGTCATTCCTGCGCCCCCCTTTTCCCAACCTTCGGCCAGGGCATATTTTATCCCCTTCTTTTCCAAAGCCCTTTCCAAAAGATCAATCTCATCCCGGCTGTCTGTTATGAACTTATTTATAGCAACAACAACAGGCAGGCCGTAAACATCTTGGATGTTGTCAATATGGCGGTAAAGGTTTGGAAGACCCTTTTGCTCAAATTTCAGAAGTTCTTCAAGATCATAATCTTTCTTAACCTCGCGACCTCCCTGGTGCTCCAAGGCCCTGATCGTCGCAACAATAACTACGGCATCGGGTCTTATTCCGGCCATGCGGCATTTTATATCAAAAAACTTCTCAGCCCCAAGGTCCGATCCGAATCCCGCCTCTGTGATAGTGTAATCTGCGAGCTTCATGGCAAGTTTTGTTGCTACTATTGTGTTGCAGCCATGGGCTATATTTGCAAAGGGCCCGCCATGAACCAGGGCAGGGGTGTTTTCCATTGTCTGGACCAGGTTGGGATCCATGGCCTCTTTCAGGATGAGGGTCATAGCCCCTTCTGCTTGAAGGTCCCGAACTTTTACGGGTTCCTTGTCATAATTAAAGCCTACAACTATTTCTCCCAGGCGCTTTTTTAAATCCTCTAAGTCAGATGATAGGCAAAGTATAGCCATAAGCTCGGATGCTGCCGTAATATCGAAGTGGTCCTCCCTGACCTGACCGTCTGCAGGATTGCCAAGCCCCACCACAACATTTCTCAAGGACCGGTCGTTCATGTCCATGCACCTCTGCCAAACTATTCTTTTAAGATCTATCCTGAGTTTATTGCCCTGGTGGATGTGGTTGTCAATCATTGCCGATAGGAGGTTATTGGCTGTCGTGATGGCGTGGAAATCCCCTGTGAAATGAAGGTTTATGTCTTCCATCGGAATAACTTGGGCCCGGCCGCCCCCTGCGGCCCCGCCTTTTATTCCAAAGACCGGTCCAAGTGATGGTTCTCTTAATGCCAAAATTGCATTTTCCCCAATTTTCCTAAGTCCATCTGCCAAGCCCACTGAAACCGTGGTTTTTCCCTCTCCATAAGGAGTCGGATGCATGGCCGTAACCAGGACCATCTTGCCGTTTGGCCTGCTTTCCCATTTTTTTAAGAGGCGATGGGAGATCTTGGCCTTTTTATTTCCATACAAGCTCAGGTCATCTTCAGGTATTCCCAGGCTCTCCGCCAGGTCTTTTATGGGAAGGGCCTTGGCTTCAAGGGCCAATTCAATGTCGGTCTTCATTGCAACTCCTTTCGAGATTCAAAAATAATGGTATTTTTTCTGTGTTTTAAGCTAAGGGGCCTATCTGTTTAAAGTCCCAACTCCTATATTAAGATACATACTAATTATATACATTATCGAGTCAACTTCATAAAATCAACATATGGGAAAAATAGAATGTTTTAAGAAAATGAACAATTAGGAGGATCCTATGATAAATTTAAAAATAAAAAAGATCGGAGCCTTATTATTAGCATTGGCAATGTTGGTAATTCCCTCGGGATCTACCGTTAAGGCTGCAAATTCCTTTGATAAGCCCGTCTATGCCTATGGGGAGAGCCTGACCAAAAATCAAATTCAAGAAACAGCCAAGCTCCTGTCCGTTGGGGACGATTCTTTGACCATGAGGGTCAACATAAGCGAAATGAACAGCCTGCTCCACGATGCCTACCCCTACCACCAGGTCTATTCTTCCGTTTATATAAAACCTTCAAATGAGGGCAAGGGTGTAAAAGTAAATATTGCCACCCCGAAAACCATAACATCAATTACCGAGCACCAATATGCAAATGCTGCTATCACTGCAGGAGCCGGTAATGTTGATATCACCGTTGCTTCTGTAAAGGCAGTTGACGGCTCAGGTGCTTTGGCAGGAGTCTACAAGGCCTTCCAAGGGACATCAGGGGCCCTTCCGGAAGCCAATGTTAAGGCGGCCCAGGAGGAGTTGAACGTTACATCAAGAATTACCAAGGAAAACCGTGGAAAAGACGGCTACTCCGATGATCTTTTAAATGCCGCAGTTGCTGAAATTAAGGCCAAGATCGGTGAAGTTAAAGCCGAAAACAATGGAACCATAAACAATGTCCAGATTGGTGAGATAGTCAACAATGTCATAAATAATTACAATCTGAACGGAATCCTGAGCAAAGAAAATTTATCTTCACTTGAAAATTTTATGAATGACTTTTCAAAACTTGAACTTACCCAGGAACAGAAGGATTCTCTAAAGGATTTCGGCAACACTCTGCTAAAAGAAGGCGGAAAGCTGATGGACTCTGTTAAGAGCGCCTGGGATGAGATTTCTCCTGAGACAAAAAGCAAGGGCTGGAACATCTTCCAATCCATTTTTAATTCAATTTATAACGCCATAAGCAACCTTATTTCCAGTATTTTTAAATAACTCAAACAAGCCCAATAAATAAGTCCGGGAGGCTGAAGCCTTCCGGACTTTTGTTATTTAAAGTATTAATTTAAGCTTTATGCTAAGCTCTCCGACCCCTCAGCCTTTTCAAACCCGGGTTTGGGCAGTCTAAGCTCAAATTGCCCTATTACAAAGGATGAAACGCTGGTTGTCAAAAGCGAGCACATGACATTGCCAAATGGCAGGTAAACCAGGAATGAGATCAATAGTACAATAAAATCGCTTGAGAAATATGACTGGCTTAAAGGCAAGGATGTGTAGTGTGAAACTATCATTGCATAACAGTCATCTCCACCGGCTACCGCCCCCCTTGTTACAACCAGTCCGCAACCTGATCCCAGGAGGAGTCCTCCAACTATTGCCGCTAAAATCGGGTAGGCCTGCATGGACGGTAAAACCGGTCCGATTAATTGAAATATCTCATAGAAAATTGAATAGCAGGCCGCTGAGAAAATCGCCCTTTTAAGAAAGCCCTGCCTCAGTATGGCTACTCCCAAAATGAAGAAGCTGCAGTTCATAATGAAGGAAGTTATTGCCTGGTTCCAGCCGAACATCTTATCCAGCAGAACGGCAGCCCCAAGTAGGCCTCCTTCTGTAATCCCTGACTGATTATGTATGTTTACCAGACTGAAAGCCATGGTGGCGTTTCCAATTACCATCAGCAGGATATCGAAGGAGTTTACCCCCAACCACGATGCAAAAGCGTCAATTAAATTCGATTTTTTATTGTTTTTGTTAAACATAAGGCTCATCTCTTTTTAATAACTATTTATTTCCCGGCTAATACTTCATTTTATGATCTATTCAATTATAGAAAAAATCAGCGATACATAGTAAGTTTAACATACTTAACTAGAAAGGAGCAAGTTTAGACATGATGAACAGTGAGCTTGAGAGTTTCCCCAACTTGCTTATGTTGATATATTTCTCCGAAAGTGACCAATTGTCATTGACTATCCCTATCAATTCCCTCTTTCCCCCAATCTCCACCAGTCGGTAGCCATATACCGTTACCGAGTGATTCTTATACCTTCCGTCTGCCAATGAGAGTATTATGGGTCTCTCAGCGTCCAACTCCTCGACGAACTCTTTGACCATGGTCTCCTCATCAGGGAAAAATAACCTATTGACAGCCTTTCCGTTATAAAAGAAGGATTTCCACACCTTGTTTACGATCTTAGGTATGAAGAAGGTCGGGGTCCCCAGTGCGGGAAAGTAGTAGGAATTTTTTGATGCAATGTCATTGACCCTGGCAAAAATTTGCCCCATATCGGAAGGGATTGAAGCCATCCCCATTTCCCTATAGTAGCCTAATATTGCCGTGATCGAGGCCAATGTGCAGTGATTTTTTGCCGTGAAATTTGACATGAGTATGGGCTTAAAGTTTTTGATCCTCATTTCACTTATCAATTTATAATCTTCGCTCATATCTTTCTCCTGTTTCCCAGCCTACTATAATAATGATACCACAGAGTCTTATGGTGATTTAGCTTCCGGGTTTGACAAAAAGGGCGGATTTAATTATACTTAATAAGTCGCTTGGGGAATTAGCTCAGCTGGGAGAGCGCTTGAATGGCATTCAAGAGGTCAGGGGTTCGATCCCCCTATTCTCCATTACAGGATTTCATAAAAAGAAGAACACCGCAAGGCATTGAAAACGCTGCATTGCGGTGTTTTTGTTTTTATGTATACACTGAAATATGCTTACCATCGCGTACCTGTCCATATTAACTCTTGATTAATTTATCAACTATTGCTTTTTTCAAAATTTAATAATATTTCTTCAATTTTAGCTTTGTCCATACCTGCCAGCTCCATCTGCTCTTTGAAATACTTTGAGCTGTTAAGTCTTTCTTCCGCTCTTCCTTCTGCTCTTCCTTCGGCTTTTCCTTTTGCTTTTCCTTCTTCTATTCCCAGACTCTTACTTTCCTTCTCAATCTCTTTAAATACATTCTTTAACCCTGAATACATGGCCTTACCCCCTTCTTTCTCATTAAAGGCTACCTCTTGTCCGAAAAATGCCGCTATTGCTAGGGCTGTGTCTTTATCCAGTCTGCTGATCTCTTCTTCATTATCTTTAAAATACTCTCTAAACTCCTTCGGCTTCATCAACTTCTTCAGGAATTCAAAGAAATATCGTATATTGTCAGGCAGCTTTTCAAGTTCTTCCTCATTAAGCCTTCTTACATCTATCACCCTAATATGATAATTCTCATAGTTTTTCCACTGCTCTTTAGGCAGTTTGGTCATCTCAAGTATGCTCTTAGGTCCTGTCCACTTTCTCTCTCCGAAGTATAGGACCAGAGTAATTACAGGCATTAATGATTTTTCTTCCCAGCTATATTTCTGCTGAATCATTGCTGCCCCGTCATACATTAAAACTCTTAAGGGCATTGAATAGTCTACTTCTGTCTGATTCTCTATTCCATATAGGCTTAAGATATTACCATCCGTTTTCTTGATTATATCACGGAGTAGCTCTTTGGTTATGGTATTCCCTGCACTGTCTGTGAGCTTAAACTGAGAAGCTGTGTCATACTCGCTCAATTCACTTGGATCAATCTGCGGAAGATCCGGAACAAAAGTGTTAAATATTGCCGCAAAATTGTTAGATCTTTTTAGAAAGATTTTAAGGGCATGATCCTTTTTAGGTTTATTCTTTCCTTCTTTATGGTTTGTTACAGTGGCTTTGGTCAAGTTTTCCTCCTTATATGCTTTAGATAAAATTCTTTAGCCGGAGTTTAAATATTGTTGGGCTGAAATATTTCTTAATCGATTGTTAAGAAAAGCTTAGCATGGGAGAAAGTTGAAATCCACTCAAATCAAGTTATTGGAACGCTTTGAGGCCTTTTAATACTGAATAGAACTAAATGAGATGGAGAGGACTAGCCCCTGGAGTTATGAGTTGAGAAAGTGTATGCACAAAAAAAGGCTGCCCCGGAAAATACTCTTCCGGGGCAAACCAACTTGCTTAAATTTTATATGCTATTACTTATTTATAGCTTCAATTACTTCTTTAGAAACGGCATTCTGAAGACCGACGATGGTGATCTTCTCGAAGTGGCACCTGTCGATAACGGCCTTGATTGCCTTGGGAAGTGAGTTCTTCTGAGTCAGGAGAACGGGAACATTCTTCATTGCGGCAACCGGTCCTATAACGAGGGCATCCGCGAAGACCTGGCCTGAAGCCATAAAGGCCTCTTTTGCGTTTGTGAAGAACATGTCTGCTATCTTTGCTGATGTCTCATATCTGTCAGTTCCGCCAACTCTTTCGATTAGCTTGGGCAATGCCTTCTGAACTTTGTAGGAAACCGCCATTTCCCTTCCGGCAATATAGACACTCTTAATTCCAAGATCTTTTATTGCTTTTTCAATAACTCCCGTGACCTTATTGTGGCTTACCAGAAGAATCGGATATCCGTTCTTTGCTGCAAATGGGCTCATTGACAAGGCGTCTGCGAAATTCTCTCCTGTTGCTATTACCGCAATTCCCTTATTTCCGACAAGGCTTACAACTTTCCTTGCAACCATAGCCGATGTTTCATACCTGTCGCTTCCGCCAATCCTCTCGACTTTTCCTAGTGCCTTGAGCTGGCCCTTGGTGTTCATTGATATGGCATTCTCTTTGCCTATAATATAGACATTCTTTGCTCCAAGTCTTTCAATCTCGGCCTTTACGCGGCTATCAAGTGCTCCGGGATTTGTGAGCAGTATAGGTGCGTTGAGTGCTTTTGCAAGAACACTTGCTGTAAGAGCATCCGGGAAATCGTCAGATCTTGCGATAATGACATTGTCAGCATATGAGTAGTATTTCTTGGAGATCTCAATGGCTGTGTCAATCCTGTCTTTACCGCCAATTCTCTCTTCAACAGTCGGCTTCTGCGGTGGAACTACATTATTATTTCCACCGTTATTGTCGGAATTGTTGTCGTCAACGCCTTTTTCATGACCCTTTACCGGGACTGTAATTACTTCCTTACCGTTCTGTAAATCCGGATCAGTTACTGTTACTGTGATTGGTCCATCTACCTTTGTTCCCGGCGTTACTTCTATTTCTCCGGTATTTGGATTGATTTTCACAGGAACTTTATTTCCATCTTCATCCTTAGCCGTAACTTTTGTGCCATCGTCCGGATTAGTTACAACAACTCCTGTACCCTGTTTTTTATCTGTAGGATCTACAGGTTTAGGCTGACCGTCAACTTTTGTCTTCTCTCTTACAAGATCAGATCCCGGGATTACTTCTTGTGATCCGTCAGGATAAGTTATAGTTGCTGATCCATCATCCCCAACTTCCACTTTGGTCTTATCTTGTTCTTGTTCAGGTTTTGGGAAATTGTCTTTGTTGGCGTCTTCAACAGCCTTCTTGACTTTATCTTTTTCTTCGTTGGTCAATTTAGTTTTATCATCAACAGGAGTCTTTGAAGGAATGATAGGAGTGATCTCACTCGCTTGAGTTCCTGTTTTTTCCTTGACCTTGACTTGAACTGTTGCATGATCTTTGGATCCATCAGGATAGGTTATAGTTACAGGAAGATCAAACGTGCCTGCTGTTTTTCCATCAGGCAGCTTACTTGCATCATCTACTGATACTGTCGGCTGTTTTCCGCCTGTAGGATAATCCGGAACAGTCACTGCTCCCTTAACTTCATCCTCTGTTGTAGCAACACCATTTTCTTTTGTAATTGGTGTTACTTTTGGATCATATTTATCTGCATCTTTTTCTACAGGTGTTGCTTTTTCAGTTACTTTTACTGTAACTTCAACTTCATCTTTCGATCCGTCAGGATAAGTTACAACTACTGTTCCCGTCTTATCTCCGGTTGTTCCTGTATCAGGTGTTTCATTATTTTTCCAGCTGTATGTTGTTCCATCCGGTAAAGTGTCTTTGTTGGATATTCCGTCTTTTGCTTCCGGTGTTCCATTCTTCTCTACCGTTATTACCTGTGCAGTTGGTGTATTGTTGTTCGCATCAGTCTTTGTTGCATTTCCTACAATATCAGCTGCTTTTGTTATTGCTGTTCCTGGTGCTACTGTCCATGTGATTGGTTTTT
>CAMYAK010000015.1 GCA_947253765.1 uncultured Tissierellia bacterium | reverse complement strand
TATGTGTCCAAAAAATTGATTATGGTGTCCAAAATTGGTTGACCAGTGCAACCCCTCTGACCCGAGCTTGATCAAAGATCATGGGGATATGTTGAAAACTGGAGAACCCCCATGATTAAATTTTATTCGGAATTCATGGGGAAAGTCTGAAATCCGGGCAACCCCCATGAAAAAGCTTGAGCCGAGGATCATGGGGAAAGGCGGAAATCCGGGCAACCCCCTTGAAAAAGCTTGAACAGGTGATCGTGGGTAAAGGCCGAAAATCGGACAACCCCATGGGAAAAGTTTAAACCGGCGATCATGCAAGAGCCGGCTAGTTGATCAGCAGGTCCTGGCCGGCAAAGTCGATAGTCGATATGAAGGTCGTGGTTTGGCCTTGGAAATAATCCTTGAAGGACTTTGTGATCTTGGTATTGTCCCTGAAATGCATGGGGATGAATAATTGGGGATTGAGCCTCTTGATAAGCATGATTGAGCCAAGATAGGCATTCTCCATAAGTCGAGGATCAAGCGGGGCAAAGGCGACGTCGACCGGGAAATTGGCAACGTCCTCGAGGATGGCCTCATAATCAGCAACTTCCTTATTCTGTTCTTCGAGTGGGGTATTGGGCCACTTCCAAGCGGTCAGGTCGCCGGCATGGAAAAAGTTCACACCGTTGACAGAGAAAAGCGTGGAAATTCCAAGGTCGGTTGATCCGAAAGTATTCCAAGTCAGGCCCGCAAACTCGAAGGTCATGTTGGGCTTTGCCCTAAAGCACCTTTTGGGATTGTAGACAATCTTCTTTCTTTCAGTTTCAGCATTTGAATCGGTCAGCTTTATAAATTTGCCGTCGCAAAAAATCTTACAAGGCTCGACATCATCGGAAACCACATAGTATGCCCGCTCAGCCCCCGGCATGGTAAAAATAGCCGGATTATAGTGGTCGGCATGGCTATGGCTGACAACAAATATGACGGTTTTATCATTGGGCAGACTGAGTTTGCCCTTCTCATAGTCAAGAACTATAAAATATTTCCCGAAATCGATCGAAAACCCGCTATTATACAGGTACTTAATTTTTATTGCTACAGGCATAAAAGCTCCTCTTCAAGCTCTCCCGGGGCTCAAGCTCCCAAGTCCGCATTTTTCCGGGACTCCGGGCTCCCGAGGCCCAAGCTCCCAAGGCCGCATTTCCGGAGGCCCAAAGGTCAAGGCCCCGGCTCACGAGGCCCGAGCTCCAAGGCACCGGCCCCGGGTACAATATTCATTATTTAATTCTATCAGCAAGGTGCCATAATGCAAAGATCAAAGTTCATATATTTGAGGTCAATGATTTATGTGCGGATTGGGGTATAATAAGGTTTAATTGGTCAAATTTTTATTTAGAACTTTAGAGATTGGAAAAAACATGCTGACAAGAGAAGAAAAAATTAAAAGAATATGCGAAATTATGACTGATAACTGGGGCAAAGACAGACCCGGCTTGGTCGGAATAGAGATGGAGCATTTCATAATCGATAAAAAAAGCGGTGAAAGGATCTTCTATTCCGGAGAAAGGGGAGTCGCCAAACTCCTCGAAAAGCTGGCCTCCCGGGACGACCTTGAGAAAATCGAGATTAACGGCCATATTGCAGGGGCTAAAGATGAGGACATGGCCATATCCATTGAGCCCGGTGCCCAATTCGAAATAAGCCTGACAATGGCGGAGAAGATATCACAACTCGAGGAACGCTACAAAAAGGCCATGGCCAAAATAAGACCGACATTGGAAGAGATGGGATTGGCAATGGTCTCATTGGGAGCCGACCCGGTCAATAAGGTCGAGGACATCGAGCTCATTCCCAAGAGCCGCTATGCAATGATGAACGACTACATGGGCAGACACGGCGAGAGGTCGAGAAACATGATGAGACAGACCTGCGCCCTCCAAGTTTCAATAGACATGTTCTCGGAAGCGGATTTTGTAAAAAAATACAGGGCCCTGACAGCCATGGTGCCCATGCTCTACACCTTGTTCGACTCGGTGACATGGCTTGGGGGAGAAAAGCTTGAAAAACACAACGCCCGCCAGGAAATTTGGAGGCGGACCGACCCAAAAAGAACCGGGATAATACCGGGAGTCTTCGACGACGACTTCTCAATATCCAAGTATGCGGAATGGCTCCTGGATCAAATAATTATTTTTAAGGTCGACGAAGAGGGCCGGGAAATAAGCACGGGAGACGATACAACCCTGTCAATGGCAATGGATGCAGCCCAAGACGATCAGGAGATCACGAGGCTCATTGACCATGCAATCGGGATAGTTTTCCCTGACATAAGGGTTAAAAACTTTTTGGAAATAAGGCCTATGGATGCCCTGCCAATAGAATATTCACTCGGTGCAAGCGCAATGATAAAAGGCCTTTTCTATGACGAAAGAGTCCTGGACAAGTTGAGTGAGGCCCTGAAGGACGCAAGTCAGGAGCGGGTTTTGAGGGGGCTCGATTCGGGAAGAGACAACGGTATCCAAGGCTACTACATGTCCGATTATTTTTGCAATTGGGGGCTCAGGCTCTTGGACCTGGCCCAAGAGGGTTTGGATGCCCAAGAAGGCACGGTTGCCCAAGAAGGCTCGGATGCCGGGTACCTGAAAGCCTTGAGAGGGCTTTGGGAAAACCTTGAAAGCCCCGCCGATTACTTCAACCGGATTTATAGGGAAAAGGGCCGGGATGCCTTTTTGGAATTGATAAGGGATAAATAGGACCGGAGGCAAACTATGTTTATAAATGAATTTACAAAAGAATACATTGATCGGGTTATGCAGGACCCCTCCGAATATGAGATGGAATATAGAAGGATCATGAGCAGGACGGACAAGAAGAGGGTCCTGTGCAGGGACGAGAAGATTGACATGAATTATCAGGGCTTCTTCTTTGAAGAAAAGGACCTGGTCTGCTTTGAGGACATTATTCACACCATGGCATCGATCGGGCAAAAAGTGACTGCGAAATTCATTGAAGACCCGGAATACAGGAAAAAATTCAGGTTTTCCAAGGCAATGGAGGATCTGATAATGATTGATCCGGGCTATACCATGCCGGTGCCTGTGGGCCGCTACGATATTTTCTATAACGGTGACGGAGATTTCAAGTTCTGCGAGCTCAATACCGACGGGTCTTCGGCCATGAACGAGGACAGGGTTTTGGGAAAGATCCTCAAAAAAAGTCGGATAATGAAGGAGATGGCGGAAGAGTGGGATATTAAGCGATTCGAGCTTTTCAGGAGCCTGGTCAAGGCGCTGACTTCAATCTATAAGGACTATATGGACAAGCTGCCCAACAGCGTGGCCATCGTGGACTTTGATGACAAGGGAAATCCCAGGGAGTTCAAGCGCTTCCATAAGATATTCGAGGAGATGGGATTCGACTGCACAATAGTGGACCCATCGAAGATGGTGTATAGAGACGGCAAGCTTTATGGTGTTGACGATTTCACCGGTCGCGAGGCTGCCATTGACCTGGTTTACAGGAGGGTGGTGACATCGGATTTCCTGGACAGAATTGACGCTTGCTCGGATTTTCTTCAGGCCTATAAAGACGGGGCCTTCATAATGATGGGATCTTTCAGGTCCCAGATTATGCACTCAAAGCTCATATTTAAGGTTTTGAGGGATCCGGATACATTGGAATTCCTTTCTGATAAGGAGCAGGCTTTCGTGAAAGCCCACGTTCCCTTCACCAAGGAAATCTTGGACAGGGACGACTTGGAAGAGGTTAAGAAGAACAAGGACAAATACATTATTAAGCCCTACAATTCCTACGCCTCTCAGGGCATAATTCTCGGCCGGGATTGGGATCAGGACGAGTGGAACAGGAAGATTGACCTCCTGCCCCTGGATAAATACATATACCAGGACTATGTTGACATGGAACCAACCCCCTTCCTCCACATGGAGGACTATAAGTTCAAGGTTGAGGGCTTCAATCACGTCATCGGCCTCTTCATGTATGGAGAAAAATTTGTCGGTACCTACTCAAGGATAGGCCGGGACGGTCTTGTCGCCAGCCCTTGTAAATACTATGTTGCGCCGGGCTTCGTTGTTAAACGAAAGTAGGGTTAAACGAAAATAGGTCCGCCGCCCGCCTCTTGACGATAATATGCCCCCACGAAGCTGCTGTCTGACAGCTTTGTGGGGATTTTTTATGTGATCGCCCGTGGTGCCGCCCTGCGCCGGGCTTGGTGGCCCCGGACTTGGCGTCCTGCCTCAATCCGTGCCGCCAACCGCTTTTCCCGGCGGCACTCCGCCTTGGCTTATATGATGTGGGCAGATCCGGTATTTCGGATCTGCCCTCCTTTTTTGCACTTAGTTCGGAAAGACTAGTGTTGGTTTGGCATTTTTGGTCAACCAACACTAGTCCTTTTTGCCTCTCCGGCCGGGTTTAGTAGTGTTGGTTTCGGGTTTTCGGCCAACCAACACTAGTTCTTTGGACACCTTCGGTCGAATTCAATAGTGTTGGTTTCTACTTTTAGGTAAACCAACATTATCGACGGCTTGATTTCAGTAAAGGCGGTACGGGAATCATGGGGGTCACCCACATTTCGACTTTTCCCCTTGAACGCCTGCTCCAACTTTTTCAGAGGGGCTGTCCGCTTTTCGGTCTTTCCCCATGATCACTGAGCTGACCTTTTTCAATGGGTTAGCCGAGTTTTAGGTCTTTCCCCATGATTCCCGAACGGGCTTTGGTCAGAGGGGTAGCACGGTTTTGGGCGTTTACCCATGGTTTTAGATCCGGCTCGGATCAATGGGGTAGTCCAAGTTTCGCTGAATCCCCTTGATTTTCGATCCGACTCGGGTCAGTGGGATAGCCCGGTTTTCGCCTTTTCCCCATGATTTCCGACTTAAGCTGGATCAATGGAGTAGCACGGTTTTGGGCATTTCCCCATGAGTTTCGACTCAGTGCGGATCAATGGGGTTCTTTGAATTTTGGAGTTTACCCGTGATTCCAGCCCAAATTAAATAGTGTGGATTCGGCATTTACGCCAAACCCACACTACCAGTTAATATATTTAAGATGTTCAGGTCGCCAGTTCAGGCTGGGCCCGACTCCGTGAATCCCGGGACACAGGCCGGGCTCGACCGTAGCCCACAGCCTCTCGGCCCGCAGCCCACAGCTTGCAGCCCGCCAATATCAACTACTCAAGAACCCCGAAGGAGAAGCCCTCGTTCCTCAGAGCCTTGACAATTTCGGAAACGGCCTCCCTGGTCAGCTTCTTTGTCGGCACATCGTGCATCAAGATTGTTATGACCTTGGGACTGCCATAGGACTTCCAATCATTGATGATGTGGTCTACCTGGCCCTGGACAGTCTTGGGAGCCCTCTTGCCCTCAGCATCGGCACTCATGGCATTCCAATCAATCCAGTGTACATTCAGGTTCTCAAGGGCCTTATCCGCAGGTGCCATATTTTTCCAGCTCATGTGGCCACCCGGATAACGCCAGGGGCTGATCGGAATTTCAAAGCCGAAGAGCTTGTTAAGGGCCTGCTGGGTCATATTAAACTGTTTGACAATCTCATCAACACTGGCAACCCTTCCGGGATAGAGCTTTTTGTAGCTGTGGTCAAAAGAGTGGAAAGCCAGAGCGTGGCCCTCGTGGAAGATCCTCTCGATAGATGCCTTATTCTTTTCGACCATTGTTGAGCCCACACAGAAGAAAGTCGCCGGTACCCCTTCCTTTTTCAGGAGATCAAGTAGGAGGGGAGTCGAATTGGGGCTGAGTCCGTCATCATATGTCAAGAAAGCGATCTTCTGACCGCCGCCAAGCTCACCGCCATGGTACATAGCATTCTTTACATCGCTAACCGTATAGGCATAAACGGAAGAAGCCTTGTTGTGGTTTTTCCCTTGACCATTGGAATTCTGCTTAACATCGCCGGTATTGGCATTGGGCATAGCCGTCCCTTCATATAGATATGAAGGATCAGCCTTGTTTCCGGCATCGGAAGAAGCAGGAGCACCTGACTTGTCATCAGAAGTTGCCAAGTTTCCCTGTCCGTTTTCACTTGTGGAAGCCTGGGCATTGCTCGGTTCTCCGGATCCGGGAGTTACGCTTGGCGCCTGGGTTTTCCTATAGCTGCCGACAACAAATATAACAACAGCAGCTATCACTACGAGGACAATAGCACTGAACAGGTTTCTGGACCTGCGTTTTTTTCTCATCTTCATAATTTTTCTGTCGTACCTCTCCTCAGGACTCTCATCCAGCCTGTAATTGGAACGGGCTCTGGGCGGGGCCTTGGTCTCATTGACCTCATCCGTATACGAAGCCTCCCCTGTATGTAAAGCCTTTTCTGTGTGTTTAGCCTCCTCAGATGTGGAATCTTCCCCGATATTTTTAACATCTTCAAGGACCGGCTCATGACTGTGGGGCTCAGAGTCATCGTGGTTTTCCCCAAAACTTCCATGATTTTCAACATGGTCGTCATGATTTTCCTTGAAATCGTCATGACCCTTTTTTAAATCCTCAGGCTCATTCACGAGACCTTCAGACTCCCTTTCCAAATCCTCGGAATCCTTCTCGAGGCCTTGGGGATCCTTCTCCAAGTCCATAGAATCCTCATCGAACTTTTTATCAATATCTTTCATGTCCAATCCTTTCTATAGCTGTTTCAAAGAAATCTTGTTTCTTTTTATGAGTTCAAGAGCATAGTCATCTATTCTATAAGCTTCATGGTAATATATGGCCGAAATGCCGGCTTGGATAAGGGCCTTGGTGCAGTTGAGGCAGGGGAAGTGAGTCACATAGCAACTCGTCCCCTTGACCGGGATCCCTTCCTTGGCACAATAAAGCAGGGCGTTCATCTCCGCATGAATTGTTGCTATGCAGTGGCCGTCACGCATGGTGTGGCCGACAGCATCACAGTGGGGGTTTCCCGCCAATGACCCGTTATATCCCGTGGACACTATCCTGTGCTCGGGATTGACAAGGACACAACCGACAAAAGCCCGGTCGCAGGTCGATCTCTGAGCAACTGATTGGGCCAGTTCCATAAAGTATTCATCCCAACTCTTTCTGACCATAAATACCTCTTTCTAAAGCTCCGGCTTGTTTGAACCGAAATATATATTAATATATAACATATAAAGTTGAAACAAAGATTCAAAACAATCTTGTAAACCTATATGAATTATAGCAAAATTCGCCACCATAAAATGTAGCAAGTGTGAAAGAAATATCCATGGAAGAAAAAAATAAAGAAATCGACCGAAAAGAAATCAAATACAATGCCGACCAGCTCGAAGCCATAAAAAGCACCGAAGGCCCCCTGCTCATAATAGCAGGACCGGGAACCGGGAAAACCGCAACCCTCATAGCCAGGGTGGAGCACATCATAGCCTCAGGCAAGGCAAGACCGGGGCAAATCACATTGACAACCTTCACCAACAAGGCAGAAGAAGAGATCAGGGCCAGACTTGCCCAAAATCCCACCATTCAAAAAATGTCGGGCAGGTCGGGACAGGGCATACCTGAAGAAGTCCGCGTGGGGAATTTCCACAAACTCTCACTTGACCTGATCGAAAACCATAGGGAAGAAGCCGGTCTGGCCCCCGGATATAGGATTGTTTCAGGAACTGAGGTGGGGAGTCTGGTTGAGCGGTATTGGTACGCATTGACAGGATTTTCAAGATTGGGTCTCTATGGAAGCGAAGAGAGTGACGGGGGTCAGGCAAAAAAACTGAGAAATGCCATGGCCAAGCTTTTTCCGGGAATTTGGGAAAATGACCTGGCCGGAAAAATCTATTGGAAAAAAGAATACATACGCATGATGGACAGGATCAGGGAGGGCTTTTCAGACTTCAATGGTGCGAAGAATCAGGAAGAGGCTGAGGCTGTCAAGGCTGCCAAGCTCCTATTAAAGCGGTACCGGGATATGCTTGCATACCAAAACGTCCTGGACTATTCGGAGATCCTGTGTCGAGCACTTGACCTTCTGAACAACAAAAAGATCCTCAAAGAAGAGCAGGACAAGGCCCTCTACTTTATGGTCGACGAGTACCAGGACACCAACCCCATCCAGGAAGAGATCATAGGAAAAATCAGCTCGGGATCGGGCAATATCTGCGTTGTGGGCGATGATGACCAGAGCCTTTACAGGTTCAGGGGGGCCAGCGTTGAAAACCTCCTTAACTTTGAGAAAAGATATGCCGGGACCAAGTTGGTCAAGCTGGAGACCAACTACAGGTCGGGTCGGGAAATTGTCAAGATTGCCTCGGACTACATGAACGCCCCGTATGGGGACAAAAGAAATCGGGAAATAGAGGAGAGGCGGTATAAGAAAAACCTCAAGTCCGGGACTGATCTGACTCCGGGAGCTGTCTATACCGTCCTCGAAAATGATCCGGAAGTCTGGGCAGGAAGGATCATTGAACTGGTCCACCGGGTCCACAGCCAAGGCAGGCCTTACAGCGACATTGCCGTCCTGGCCAATTCGGTCAAGGCCTATAACCCGGCCATAAGCTTTTTGAAGAAAAGCCTGAAAAAAGCAGGCATTCCCTTTATATCGGACAAGACCTCATCAATCATGGCCCTGGATATCATTGAAAAATTCCTGGCTATGGCCTTTGTCCTATTTTTCTACGGATACGATCCCAAAAAGCTCCCGGAAAAAGTCCTAAATATCATAGCCGGCATCAGGCCGGAAGATAGGGAAGAGCTTGTCGCAAAAAGGGAAGAAATCATAGGCAGCTTGGAAGAAAACGGCCAAATGAGCCTAACAGAAGCCTTCCAACGCTTCTTCTTCCTCAAGGCATTCAGGGAAGTGCTGTCAGACCCCGACCGGGAGGACGATAGGCAGGGGCTTGCAATATTCATGACCATGGTCCAAAAATTGCAGGAGAGTCGATTGGCTCCGGACAGTAGGATTGGCAGTGACCTAACACCTGACAATCTGCTGACAATGGGGCGTGCCTTCTGTGCCGACCTGTCCACCATCGAAGAGTGGGGGCTTGACAATGGAGAATCGGCCCAAGAAGCTGACAATGACGGGGTCTGCATAATGTCCATCCATGCCTCAAAGGGCCTTGAGTTTCCGGTGGTAATCCTTGAAGAAGCAAGGAGTATGTACACATACAGAAATAATCCCAGAGGGGTCGACCTCCTTCCCAGGTCGCCCCTTTTAGGAGAAGAGATTCCAAAAAAACTGGAAAATGACCTGGACAGGCTACGCCAATATTACACAGCCATGACCCGGGCTCAGGACATCCTGGTCCTCACGGCCACCTCCTTATTTCCGGGCAAGTGGGACAGGCCCCTTGAGCCTTCCTTTGTGAAACTCAACGAGAGGCTTGAAGACCTGAATATTGAGGGTGCCATAAATGCCTTAAGACCGGCCCAAGCCAAGGCGAAAAGCCAAATAAGGAACTACTCATACACAAGGGACATAGCCCTTTACCGAGCTTGCCCCCTGAGCTACTACTTCACCCGACATCTGGGCATGCCAAGCGAGACCGGCCCTCAGGAGATGTGGGGTAGCATAATCCACGAGGTCCTCTGCCGGATAAACAGGGCCGGATCAGGTTTGGAGCCGGTTGACAAGGATTTCTGCAGCCATGGGGAAGTTCTTGGCTTAGAGGATGTCTGCAGCAATGGCGAAGTTTTCGGCAAGGGGTCGGATATCAGACCAGAAGAAATCCCCGACCTCAAGGAAGTTCGCAAGCTCATTGATAGGACCCTGGAAGGCTACGCTGTCCTGCTCAGAGGCCAAGATGAAAAAACCGTCCGGGCCCAAATAGATAAAATCTTCATATATATAGCCCGGGAAAAAGACAGACTGATCAAAAACGCCAAGCAGGCCGAGCTGGGACTTAACGCCTTTATGGGCACATATATGTTCAACGGAAACCTTGACCTCCTGACAATGGACGACGGCATAGTGGACTTCAAATCAACCCTTTCGGCCCGGGCCCTTTCCCAAGATACCTACATAAACCAGCTCAAGTCATACCGGATCCTCTTCAACAAGAGCCTGGGCAAGGACCCCTATGACCCCGGCAAGCTCAACGCCCTATACGATCTCTCCGCCCCGGAAGGCGAGGAGGCCCTGAAATGCTTTGACTTCACAAGGGAAGACCTTGAAAATTGGAAGGCCGCAATGGACCTGAGCGTGAGCGGAATAGAGCAGGGCGTCTTCGAAAAGCCTGAAAACAAGGTCAGCATCTGCGGTTCCTGCCCCATGCGGTTCTACTGCTGGGGCTAGGCCTGGGGCGGATTATGTAGAGTGATTTGGTTGTGGACTAGTGTTGGTTTGTCGAAAACCCGAAACCAACACTAGTGAATTCAGCCGGAGATGTCCAAAGGACTAGTGTTGGTTTGTCGAAAACCCGAAACCAACACTAGTGAATTCGGCCGGAGATGTCCAAAGGACTAGTGTTGGTTTGCTAAAATTGCAAAACCAACACTATAATTTCTGAACTAGGCGCAAAAAAGAGGGCCCCGACCAAGACAATATCCAAGCCGGGAGCTATTTTAATCTGTGCCGCCAACAGCTTTTCGAGCGGCACTCCACATTGATATATATGGAGGATCGGATCCGAGATTTCGGATCTGATCCTCCTTTTTATGTGCGCCTAATTTTGAAATTTTTTGGAAATGGAAATTATTTTCAATGGGGTTTGGCGATTTTGGAGAAAACCCATGATCATCGACTCGAGCATTTTCAAGGGGGTTTGCCGGTTTTGATGGTTTCCCCATGATCGTCAAACTCAGCTTTTTCAATGGGGTATCCCGGCTTTAGACGTTTCCCCATGATTCTTTATAAGACTCAGGTCAATGGGGTAGTCCATATTTTGCCAAACCCCCATGTTTTTCGATCCAGACAGAGTCAATGGGGTTGTCAGCTTTTCGGAGCTTCCCCATGATTTTCGGACAAGAACTTGTCATGGGGACGCTCCACTTTTCGCCAAACCCCCATGATTTTCGCCTTAAATTGAGTAATGGGGATTTCGCCTTTTTGGCGAATCCCCTCTATTTCATGGCAAATTCACACCAACCCCGGGGCCGAACAAGCCCAAACGCAGGCCCGGGCCACCGAGGGCCGGCCCGCGTGGAACCCCGGCCCAAGCCCGGCCCGGCTCCAACAGGCTCAGGCCTAGCCCCGGCCTGCAGGCCTATAAGCAAAAAAAGAAGGCCCCGACCAAGGCCGGGGCCACCACATATAAGCATCAGGTGTGGACAAATCGTAGCAGGCCCGAAAAATTGCATCAGGCCCGGACAAATTGGCAGAAGCTGTAGACCAGGCCCTCATACTCCTTCTTCTCGGACCTGGCCACCAAGTTCCAGGCCCCATCTTTGCGGATATCGGGGATGTAGGAATCGGCCTCGGGAAAGGCCTTCTCAACCAGGGTCAGGTCGGCCTCGTCGACCAGGTCCATCATATCGTGGACCAGGACCCCGCCGCCAATGAGGAAAACCTCCTTGTTGCCGTCGGGATTAAGCTTGGCCAAGAGGGCCCGGAGCTCCTCGCGATCCTTGACATAGTTGAGGTTCTCGGGAAAATCGGCCCCAAGCCTCTCTTTTTCGGATGCAGTGGTCAGGCTCCGGGAGAAAACAACATTCTCCCTCTTGGGCAGGGTCTTGCCTCCCGGGAAAGAATCCAGGGTTTTCCTGCCCATAACAATAATGTTTCCGCTAGTGAGCTTCCGGAACCGCCTCTGGTCCTCAGGAATCCTGAACAGCATGTCTCCATCTTTTCCAATAGCAAAATTTTCATCAACAGCTAAAAGCAGCTTCATAATCCCTCCTTATATCTTCACGAACTGGCAAATCTCGGCGAGCTCTGTCGAACCTCGGAAAACCTTGCTCGGGCCGTCAAGCCCAAGCAACCCCGGTGAACCCGGCAAACCTCGCCAGGCCCCGGAAACTTGCTATAAGTTAATAAACTTATCAAAGTCGTAAGTTTCAAGCTTCTCCTTGGAACCGATAACAGTCAGGCTGGCCCTCTTGAGGAAATCATCAATTTGGGGAGCCAGAGCCTTGATATCGGAAAGCTTGGTAGCCTTAATCTCCTCCAGGATTCGGTTATAGAAATCCGGATCCGTCCCCTTTATATAGTCAAGCATATCCTTGGAAGCCATAGCCTTTTCGGTCATGGGCGTATCGAAAGCCCCAATAGTCCCGACCAGGAAGCTGTAAAACTCATTATCCGGCATATCGAGATTGGCAACAAAATCACCCATGCCCATCATAATATCAACGGTCCTCTTGAGGTGGGGATCGCGATAGGAAATAGCCCGGGCCATATCATCCCGGCTCACCGCCATACCCTGGCCATAAGCACCCCCCTTGGCCCTGATCTCGTTATATAAATAGGTAAGAGACAGGATAGTCGCCAAGACCTCATAAGACCCCTTGTGTGGAAGCTTGTCCTTATGGAAGGGAGCCGCAATCCCGGCAAACTGGACATCCGAAGCCAGGCTGAAAGCCTCACTCATCTTTTTAGGCTCAAAGACCAGAGGAGCCCTCTCCAAATCCCTAGGCTGAGGCAGGACAGCCAGGCCCTTTTCAACAAGACCGACTGCCCCGTCAATAAGGTCGGAAGAGGCAGTAAGGTTCACAAGCCTGTTTTTCCCAAGAGTCAGGGAAGAGTAGACCTTGACCAGGCGGTCAACATCCTCATCCTTCAAATCCTTGGCCAGGCCCTGCAAGAACATATAATATGAAAGGCCCGTCATCTCCTCAACATAAGCCAAAGCAGCATTGGACTTAGCCATAGACCTCATAGCCGCATAAGAGTGGCCGGAAGGAACAATCGAAGACTCCATAGAAGCCAGGCTTATATTCACCAGCTCCTTCAACCTCTTTCTATCCGTGAAAAGGCTGTCAATGGCCTGCTCAGTCATGAGATCAAGCCCTTTCTCAAGATTCTCAAGCCCCAGGAACTTGGAAGATAAGGTGAAAGTCAAATCAAAATCCCTGGAAGAATGTTTCTCAACCGTAAAAGCCCCGGCACCGATGCCGCCGGTATAAATTGACTCGAGTTTCCCATATTCCTCATAAGTGTGTTTTTTTGTATCAAGCTGTCCCAAAAGATTTGCAAGGAGTCCCAGGTAGGGAAGGTCCTCAAACCCCATGTGGTTAATATCGAAAACCAGGTCCAGGTAGACAATGCCCGAAGTGTTCATCCTATGGAGGAGCAGGGTGGAATCCCCGACCCTTCCAACTTCACGAGGAACTTTGGCAATGCTTTGAGGAAGCTGGTCCTTTGAAAGATTCGGAAGACTTGCCTTATCCTCAGGACTGTCATCGGCATTCTGTCTGGTCTCCAGCGTCTTATTCTTTTCTATGAGAAGGTCAAGCTCTTTCGGACTGAGCGACTTCTTATATGCTGCCAATTTTTCCTCCACAGCCTTATCCCTTGAAACATTGAGTCCCGGAACAGCCTTGTGGACCAGGAGGACCCTGTGGGGGTTGTTGAGGAGTTTATCAGAAACATATTTTTCCAAGGCCCCGTCAGCCAGTAGCTCCTTCAACTCCTCAAGCTGCCTGTCATAGGCCAGGATATCCATAGGATTGCAGCCGTAAAGGCCCTCGTTCATGACCCGGTCCATAAGGACAATGCCCTTGGTAGCCATGCCGTCCTTCTCCCTAAGCCTGTATTCCATGCCCCTGACCAGGCCTTCAAGGGCCTTCCTGTCAATGCCCTTTTCCGCCATTTGGCCCAACTTATCCATAACAATTTTCAGGAAGAGGTCCTTCTTATCAGGAGCCACCCCCTTAACAATGATGGAGAAGCCGATTTCTTTAACGTCATAAAGGCTGGCCCTGACATCCAGGGCGCCAAGCTCATCAAAGAGGGCCCTCCTCAAGGGGGAGGACTCCGACTTTACTAGGGCTCCGGCCAGGAGCTTGTAGAGGTAGCGGCTTGTATCGCTCTTAGCTTGGTCAACAATCCAGGAGAGGGAGAGGTAGTCCTTGCCCTCAGGATCGTCACCGCTCGCAATGGCAAAGGAAACCTCATCTTCCACAGGCTTGTCAAAGTGCTTGGGACCCCTAGGCATGGAATCCACATCTTTTCTTTCAAACTCATCCAAGTAGGCCCCAATATGGGCATAGGTCTCGTCCTGATCCATATTTCCGTAGAGGAAGATATATGAATTTGAGGGGTGGTAATATTCATCGTGGAACTTTATGAAATCCTCATATGACAAGTCGGGGATGTGGTAGGGGTCACCGCCCGAGTTCTGAGCATAAATGCTTCCGGGGAAGAGGGACCGGGATATGGCATCTTCGATCTGGTCGTCGGCCGAGGACATAGCCCCCCTCATCTCGTTATATACAACGCCCGAATATGTTATGGGGTCGTTTTTATCCATAATATGGTAGTGCCAGCCCTCCTGGCGGAAAATGAGCTCGTTTTCTTTTACAGCCGGGAAGAAGACGGCATCCAGGTAGAGGTCCATGAGGTTATTGAAATCGGCATCGTTTCTTGAAGCCACGGGGTAGATGGTCTTATCAGGATAGGTCATAGCATTTAAGAAAGTCGAGAGGGACCTTTTGAGCATGTCCATGAAAGGCTCCTTGGTCCTGTACTTTCTTGACCCGTTAAGGACCGAGTGCTCCAGGATATGGCAGTTGCCGGTCGACCCTATGGGCGGGGTCCTGAAGCCTATAGTAAAGACCTTGTCAGAATCATCGTTTTTCATGTGAAAGATCTTGGCCCCTGTTTTCTCGTGTTCATAATATAAAAGGGAGGAATTTTCTTCTTCCAGCCACCTTTCTTCTATTAGATTAAAGCCTTGGATTTTTTTCATATCTTGCTTTTCCTTTCGCAAACTAAATTTTCTTACAACGCCCCTTCATTTTATCAAAATGACAACATTTATGTATAATTAGCTATATTTTACAAAATCTCCTAGAAAATGCCGGAAATTCAGCTTTTATCATTTGCAAAGCCTCCTTCATTTGTTATAATATTTCGGTATGTCGAGAATCGGAGCAATATCGGAACTTGACAGAATCTCTGCTCCGCAAAAAAACGGGGCAAATCCAAAGGGAGGTGAAAAGTATGAACAAGTATGAGATGGTTCTCATCCTCAAGCCCGACCTGTCAGATGAAGACAGACAGAAGGTTCTGGACCGTTTACAAGAAGCGGTTAAGGCTGACGGATCCGTTGAAACAATCGACGATTGGGGAATCCGCAAACTTGCTTATACGATCGACTACAAGAAAGAGGGTTATTACTACATTATGCACTATGAAGCAAACCCCTCCGTCGTAGCTGAAGTCGAACGTCGAGCAAGAATTTTAGACAGTGTTCTGCGCTATCTGACAGTTAAAAAAGAAGCGTAGAAATAGGAGGAATCCATGAACCGAATCACTTTAATGGGTCGTTTGACCAGAGATCCGGAATTGAACTACAACTCTGCAACAGGTAACCCCATGGCCCGCTTCACGCTGGCGGTGGACCGTCGCCTGTCAAAGGAGAGAAAAATGGAAATGGAAGCGAAAAATCAGCCGACCGCGGACTTTATCCAGGTTGTGTGTTGGGGGCGTTTGGCCGAGTCGGTCAGCCGCTACACGGAGAAGGCCAAGAGGGTGATTGTTGAAGGCAGGATCAGGACAGGTTCCTATGAAGGAAAAGACGGGACCCGCAGGTATACCACGGACGTGGTGGCCAGCGCCGTCGAGTTCATAGATTGGAAGGACCATCAGGATTCATCTCAACAGCCAAATTACGGATCCGGCTCCCCCTATCCCGAGAATAGGGCGGTGGATGAGGAAGAGGACTCCGATGATTTCTTCGGAGACGATTTCAGCCCGGTTGATGATGATCGCATTCCTTTTTAACAGGGAGGTAAGATGAGTCGTCGCAATTTCAGACCCCGCAGAAAGGTTTGTGCCTTCTGCAAGGACAAGGAAAAAGTTTTAGATTACAAAGACGTTGACAGGGTAAAGCAGTTTATAAGCGAGGCCGGAAAAATTCTTCCACGCAGGGTAACCGGCGTATGCGCCAAGCACCAGAGAGACGTCAACAGAGCAGTTAAGAGGGCCAGGGCCATCGCTCTGATCCCATACGAAGACAAGTAATTAAATCATTTAGGATTGTATCAAATCACATAATATGCTATCATTAGTGTGATCATGAATATCCAAGAGTGTTTCTAAATGCACCTTGGAAGAGAGAAAAACAATTGTTGCATTATTATTTTAAGGAGGAAAGAATGAACAAAAAGTTTAGTAAGCTTTTGGGTCTGCTTCTGGCTTTGGCATTAGTATTTACAGCTATACCTGTAAGCTTCGCTGATCCAGCCGTTTCATCCGGCAATGCAGAAACAACAGATCCTGCTGCACCAGCAATAGATGTAAAGTTTGATCTTACAGTTAACAAACTTAGATTTTTTGACTGGACAAAATTATCTGTAGTTAAGAACTGCTCATATCGCTGGGAAGCTACAACTGAAAAGGATTCAAAGAGCACAAAGTTGGTTAGCTCAGAACAGCATCAACTTACAGATGGCAAGGTAACAGTCCCTGCAACTGAGGATATGCACCCGCTAAGCGACAAAGCCAATAAGCACGATTATAAACTTCATGAAGTTTATAATGTCAAGTTAGTAGTAACCTTGGATGCCACATCAGCCATTGCTGATCCTGCATTAAAGGTTTCAGTTGGAAACACTGAATTAAAGGATGAAAAAGACAACTCTATACTTGAGCAGGCATTTGACGTTACTTTTAACAAAGATGGAAGCCTTAAAGAAGTGTCCGGAAAAGCACTTGAAACCGGAAAGAAGAACTTTGAAGTTACAGTAGTTAAGGACTTTACACTTGAGTATGCAGAACCTGCACTCGACGATCTCACATTGACCCTGCTTGATAGCAAGGGCAAGGGAGTTGAAGGCAAAGAAATAAAAGCTTTTGCGGTCAAAACAAATGATAAAAAATACGTAACTGATCAAAACGGAGATTTCATTGTTGAAGATAACGCAATTAGCGAATCCCTGAGAGGAAACAACACAATTCCAGGAACCTCAAGCGATAGTAGTAGTTATAGAACTAATGGCAAGGGACAATACAGGATAAGCAAAGCAGCATTAAAGCCAATCCTTGATAAAATAGCAGTAACCGGATATCCGGGAAAAAGCAATGAAAGTAAACTTACCGTTGCATTTGCAGCTGTTGAGAATGGCAAGGTAATCAGCGACTATGCCTTTGTTACAATTAAATCAGGATACCAGGCAAATTACGTAAAGAATTTGACCGGAGTAATGCATTTAAAGAAGAGCTTAAGCGAGACAACCTTCAAAGTATTGGTTCGTGAAATCAACGGTGACGTTCCTGTACAGGCCGGCAAGGGCTACAAGGTAACCCTTATGAAGAATGAAGGAAAACATCTTGAAGAACCGAAATGGGTTGCTTCAAAATATGAAGCTGTAACAAATGAGAACGGCGAAGTCGAACTCAAGGTTCCAAACAGCGAACTCTTCACTGAACATGAAATCATTAACGGAAAAATTGACAGCCATTTGGACAATACTGTTGCAGCTATTAAAAAGTATTCAGTATCAAGCTCATTGAGAGTAACATCTCCTGATGGCAAGCAGTCACAGATCAAAACTTTCGCAAACCTGAAGCTGAAAGACGAAGATACAAAGCTTGTATTTGACTTTGACATTTCCAAGCCGTACAAGTTCAACAGAATTGCCGGTGAGAACCGCTTCGAAACAGCTGTTCAGATTGCAAAGAGAACCTTCCCTGAAGGGCTTAAGTCAGGCGTGGCAATCCTTGCTGAATCTGAAAACGGAGCTGATGCATTAGCAGCAGCAGGTTTATCACACGTACTCCAGGCTCCTGTTCTTTTAACAGGTCGTGGAAGCTCAACCCTTAACAAGGCAACAGCTGACTACATGAAGGAACAAGTTAAGGCCGGCAAACTGAAGTATGTTGTAGTTCTTGGTGGTACAGATGCTATCCCCGGAGCAATTGAAAGCTACATCAATAATGATAAAGACCTGAAGTTGGATGTAAGCCGTATGTACGGAGAAAACCGCTATGAAACCGCAAGGCAGATAGCCGAGTTCATGCGTGGAACCGGCAAAGTTTGGAACAGCGTTATTGCCGCAATGACGAAATCAGGAGTTAAGGAGTCTGATCTCAAAGCACAAACATTTACACAGATAATTTTGGCAAACGGCACAAGATTTGCTGATGGCGTAATTGCATCCGTACCTGCCGCTAAGTTTGGTACTCCTATCCTTCTGACAGAAGCAAACAGCCTCCATAAGGAAGCTAAGGAATTCATTGAAGAAACCGCAGCAGCCCAGGGTACATTCAGAACATATCTAATGGGCGGAACTGCTGTTTTATCAGACAATGTTTATGGCCAAATCAAAGGCTCCAAAACACGCCTTGACGGTGAGAACCGTTATTGGACAAACATTAAAACTAACAAAGAGTTCTTTGCTAGGGCAACAAAACTCTACATCGCAACAGGTACAGCTCTTCCCGATTCATTAGTATCAGGAATGCTGGTAGCCAACGATGATGCAGCTTTAATGCTGGTTGGACCTAACGGATTGACAGATGCTCAGAAGAAGTACTTGAAGGAAAGCGCTTCTTACAGCTCAGTAGAGATCCTTGGTGGATTCAATGCTGTTCCTGCTACAGTAGAGGATCAGATCATGGAATTCATGGCCAACAGAGTTAAGTAAAATTGTTTTTCTCAATTGATCTGAGGTTCATTTAATAAAGCTTAAATGGACAAGGGCACCGGATTTATCCGGTGCCCTGTTTTTTTGCCTATTTTCCTCATCAAATTAATGTTATCAATAAATAGCCAAATTTCTTTTGATGCTTACATAAAATATGTTCCATTTCATTGTTAGCTGTTCTTTTATATTTCTTTATTTTATAAGTTTTTTAAATAATCCGGGTACGTATGATAAAATCAGAGCATGATTATTTGTTTCATTTGAAAGGGGGCTGGAATATGACTGTAAACAATATGATGTTAGGCCGGCTCTTCACACGTAATGTTTTTCTCAACACTGTCAAAGGTAACAATTCAACATATTTAAGTGTAATTGAAAACTACTTGGATAATCCGGAAAATAAAAATAATAAAACATTGCTACATGAAATTTATTGCTGCATGTCTAAAACTTATCGAAATGAGTACTTTTACCAGAACAGTTTGCTTAACAAGCTTTTGTTGGGAAAACATAGTCTTAATACAACAACAGCACTGACTCAGATACCGATCTCAAAATCAAAAGCTGATTTTATTTTGATAAATGGTAAAGCTGTTGTCTATGAGATAAAAACCGAGCTTGATTCCTTTGATCGCCTAAATACACAAATAAACGATTACTTTAAAGCCTTTAACCACGTATGTGTAGTTACATCTGAAGGACAATATGAAAAGGCTATTGAACTTTTGAAAAACACATCTGTCGGAGTATATGTTTTGACAAGATCTAATACCATTAGCAGATATCTGAGAAAAGAGCCGGTTGAGGATAATACCCATTTAGACCATACGTCGATATTTAAAGTTCTTAATAAACGAGAGTATGAAAGCATATTGTTGGAATATTATGGTTCATTACCTGTTTCAAAACAAGTCTTTTATTATGATGAATGTTTAAATCAGTTTTCAAAGATACCTATTATGGAAGCTTATTCTATGACACTTAAAGAGCTTAAAAAAAGAAACAGGATGAGGATTAAAGTAAATGAATTTAAAGGAATACCATATGAGTTGAAATCGTTGATATACTTTGCTAACCCGTCATCTAAGGAGTTTGCGTCAATTAATAATTTTTTGAAAAAAGAGTATGGAGGATGAGGATATGTATTTCCCGTATCTTAGAGGTAGGCAATTTGAGTTACTGGCCTTACGAGACCTAATTGAGAATGATCGCTTAAGTGAGAATGTAATTCCTGTTGTTGAGCCCGTTAAGCTTTCATCAACATTGGTTAGTATGATGGCTGAGTTTATTAAAGCAAGAAGAAATATTTCAATTATTAGTAATCCTGAAGTAGGATCATTTAATTCAGAAATGAAAGAGGCCCAAAAAAAGACTTTAGAAGCAGGATATAGGCAAAGATTTTTAGAACAATTTTCTGACCCTGTAATAATTAAATCAATTATCATGAAAGATAACGCGAGAGCATATATCAACTTTTTGACAAAAAAAGGACTTAATTATAATGATCTTCTTATTATAAATGCTAACAGGGACTACCTAGATGATTACGAGAAAATCTTTAAAGACTTAAATCCCAAATATGTGCTTGTGCCAGATGAAGGGGCATTCAGACGCAGAGTCAATGGACATAAGGTATTGTTGGATGACAAGTTTGAAAAACAAGATAGAAATGCCGATTATAAGATCACAGAAGATGAGTTTTTTTCTGATGATCACATATACTATAAAGAAGATGGTTTTGTTGGATTTTCCGACTATTCAGTTGTTGGGAATGAATATCTTGAAGCGGGCTTCGCTCCCTATGCTGTGGCAATTCATATTGTATATTTTGCTCAAGATAAAACATTACGTGTTAAACATTTCGTATCGGACTCCAATGAAGATATTACCAATCCTGCAAAAAAATTCTATCAAGCAGTATCAAAATTAAATGATTGGTATGGAAAAAACGACAGTAAGGTTGAACTGACATTAGGGCTGAAAACTTTTCTAGACCACTTTAAAAATCAATCATATCCAGGTCTTGGAACAGTAAAAAAACTTTCTTTAATGCACCATATTGAATTAATGGGCCGATATCTTAGTGGAGAATAGTATATATGTTTTGTTGTATTAATTGTTTTTCTGATACTGAAATAAAGGCGATTATTGAAGGAAATAATAAACTTGGAAATTGTGATTTTTGTGGCAAAACCAACACCTATGTAGAAGAAATCGGTAGTAGCAGTTCAATTGTAGAAGATTTTAATTCCATACTTGACGTATATACCCCAATATCAGTCCTGCCTGACAATTTCCCAAAGGTCAAAACAGATCTTATAAAGAACATTCTCTATAATGAGTGGCATATATTCAATAATTTAAAACCGGAAAAAATATATGAACTAGTTACATCTATATGTGCTGAAAGATACAAGTTGCAACCTGAACTTTTTGACAGTCCTGTGGGTATATTTGAAAGTCAAAATAAGGATTACCTGGAAGAAAATTCGATTTTGAAAAATAACAGATGGGAAGATTTTGTAGAAGGGATAAAGCATAAGAACCGATTCCACTCCAGTTATATTAATTTAAACAAACTATTAGTTTTTATACAATGTGCTGCAAAGTTGTACCTAAAAGATAAAGTATTTTATAGGTCGAGAATATGTGAGGATGAAATAGGATATAAGTGCAGTGAGATGGGACCACCACCTAACAATAAAGCGAAAGGCGGACGTGTTAACCCAACAGGAATTAGTATTTTATATCTATCAGATTCAAAAGAGACAACATTTTATGAAATACGTGCAGGGGTATATGACTTGGTGACTACCGGGAGTTTTAAACTACAAAAAAATATAAATGTCATAAACTTTGCAGGGATAGATAAAATTAGCCCATTTATTGGTAACAATGCCGGATTTGACCCAACTCAATATGCTATTAACATTGAGCATTTGAAGATGCTGTCTCAAGAAATTGCCAAGCCAATTCGTAATGATAATATTCTTGATTATTTGCCTACACAATATATTTGCGACTTTATACGTAGTGAAGGATATGATGGGATTGAATACTTGAGTACAATGTCTAAAAAAGGCTATAACTTAGCAGTATTTAATCCAAAACTTTTCAAATGTACTGAGACCAGTGTATACGACGTAAAATCAATCTCATATGAATTCAAACAATTATGAGTGACTCTGAGTCAGCATTAAATTCATTCGTAGGAGTAGATAGTGAGATTGAAGGAGGGGATACAATGAAGGGGGAGTTTCAGAAGGTCTTGGACTATATCGGTGATAAGAAATTAAAAGAAGGAAAGATCCTTGGAATAAGGGAAGGACAAATGGAAGCAAAAGAGACAAGCTCAAAGTATTTCAAAGAACAGATGGAACAACTGGGAATCAATCAGACTAAGATTGATGAAATAATAAGAAATTTCGAAAACACTAAGTAATGTGTTATTCTTTTAAAAACTTCAATAATAAAAAAGAGAGTGTGCCAAAAAAGCACACTCTTTTAAAAAGCGGAGACGGTGGGATTCGAACCCACGTGTCCCGAAAGACAAACTGATTTCGAGTCAGCCCCGTTATGACCACTTCGATACGTCTCCGAATAAATTGCCCTTCCATTATAAAAAATATTAATAATCGGGTCAAGGGCGGGGACAATGCTCGGTCCAGGACCCTCCCTTAGGGTTTACTTAAAGCCCATATACGAATATGGGAAGGCCACCATATCTTCCTTAAAAAGCCTTGCTGCCACATCCTTGAGTATATCCAGGTCACCCGAGCTTGACAGCCTTCTGAAGTAAAGGGGACTTCCAGGCTCGCCTTGTGCATCTATGTGCCTATTTTTTTTAGAATCAGGGTCTTTCTTCAATACGGTCGCAAGCTTTTGGGCCATGCCATAGGCAGGGTCTACAAGATGAATGTCGGGCCCAAGGTAATTTTGCACATAGTCCCTGATCAGAGGGAAGTGGGTGCAGCCCAGGATGATGACCGGGGCCATGACCTTGTTGTCGCAAAGGTCCAGGTCAATTGCCTTATATTTCTCCTCATCGGTCCCGGACTTCTCAATTACAGGGACCAGGTGGGGGCAGGCCTTCTCCTCAACACTCAGGTCCGGAGCCAGGGACCTTATCCTGTTTTTATAGGCGTGGGAATTGACCGTGACATTGGTCGCCATCAGGCCAATATTGGCTGCATATTTTTCGGAATATATATGGGGGTCGGCTTGGGACCCGGCAAGGTCATTGAAAGTCTTTATGGCAAGCTCAGAACCCGCTTCAATCGTTCCTATAACGGGGATCTTAACATCCGGGCCTATGAGGTCATCCTTGTATGCGGAGATTGTGTTGCAGGCCAGGATTAGGGCGTCGGGACCGTCCTCCAAGGCTCGACCTATTAAGGCAGCCGCGAGTTTCTCCATTTCCCCGGGAGCCCTGTCGCCATAGGGGGCATTGGCAGAATCCCCGAAGTAGCTATACGAGTTATTCGGATAGGTCTGAATGAGAGTTCTCAGGACACTCAGGCCGCCCAAACCAGAATCCAGGACTCCGATGTGGTAGCCCTCTATATTTCCATTGTCAGCTGGATAGATTTTCATATATATCTCCTTAAAATTCTTTCTCATTTTCAACTTTATCATATTTTCTGTTATACTGAAATCCTAGAGATGAAGTTTAAGATAAACATACCCTAGGGAGAGAATGCGAGGAAATATGAAAGCACTTATCTTTGATATGGACGGAACTCTTCTGAATTCAATGCCTGCGTGGAACAGCTTGAACGAAGAGCTTTTAAAAGAAAACGGGATAGGCCGGGACGAGGTGGACTACGACATGTTCATCACACAGCGTCTGTCCACGGTTATTGAAACACTGGAAAAAGAGTATGATATTAAAATCGATGAGGAAAGGGTCAAGAACAGGGCCTGGGAGAGGATGAAGGAGTGGTATACTCATTCCGCCGTTCTAAGACCGGGCGTTGCCAAGGTTTTGAAGGACCTGGAGGGCCTGGATGTAAAGCTGGTTGTGGGGACTGCGACCAGGCAGAATTTTGCAGAGCAGGCTTTGAAGACGGCTGGGGTGCTTGACCGCTTTGAGTGGGTATATTCGTCGTCGACAGAGGGTTATGATAAGAATGATAAGAAGTTTTTTGAGGCCATTTTGGGTAGGCTTGGCCTGGGACCGGAGGACGTTGCCCTTTTCGATGATGCCCTTTATGCAATTCTGACTGCCAATGAGTGCGGCATATATACAGTCGGGGTTGAAGACCCGTCATATAGGCAGGACTTGGCCCAGATCAAGAGGCAGGCTAATTGCTTGATACACGGTTTTGAGGGCTTTGACGTCAGGTCATGGTTGGCCGATGTTGATAAGACTAAGTAGAGGAGGAATAGTATGGAGAGCTTCAAAGGCGGGAAATGCCTGGTTGCAAATGAAGTCATAGATACGGTGACCGCATTGGCGGCTTCGAGGATTGAGGGTGTTTTGGAAGTTCGGGGCTTTAACAGCAAGGATGGCAAGCTCAGGAGAAATTATAAGCAGAAGATCCTGACCAAGTCCGAAAACGGCCATATTGAGGCCGGGCTGACCTTGGTGATTGACAGGGAATATTCCATAATCAAGGTTTGCGAAGAGGTCCAGGAGGCTGTAAAGGCCGAGATCGAGTCCATGTTCGGTTTAATCTGTGACAAAGTGGATATAATAGTAGAGTAAAGACAAGGCCGATCCTAGGGTCGGTCTTTTTATGGGCTAATGGTCAAAGTAAGTCAGCTTTGGCCGGCCCGGGAAAAGGAGAGGATTATGAGAGAGTTTAAAGCTGAGTCCAAAAAGCTTTTGGATATGATGATCCATTCGATTTACACCAATAAGGACATTTTTTTGAGGGAGCTTATTTCCAATGCTTCTGACGCCCTGGACAAGCGTTATGTCAAGGATCTGGAGACCAATCCCTCGGATTTTGACAGGTCGGACTATGAGATCCGCCTGATTGCCGACAAGGAGGCCAGGACCCTGACGGTCTCGGATTCCGGCATAGGCATGGATGACAAGGACCTTGACAAGAACCTGGGCACCATTGCCCATTCGGGCAGCCTTGAATTCAAGGGCGGTTCCGGCGAGATCGGTGCCGAGAAAACCGGTGGCGCCGGGAGTTCGGCCAATGCCGGTGAGTCGGCCGGTGTCGGGAAGAGTGACGATATGGCTGCCAATATTATCGGCCAGTTCGGGGTAGGCTTCTACTCCGCTTTTATGGTTGCCGACAGGATCGAGGTCATAAGCCGGGCCTATGGCTCGGACAAGGCCTTTAAGTGGGAGTCCCGGGGAAGCGGGGGATACAGTATTGAAGAAACTGAGAAGAATACCCGGGGTACCGACGTTATCCTCCATCTGAGGGACAATACCGAGGATGAGGTCTATGACAAATACTTGCAGGAGTACGAGCTTAGAAACCTCGTCTCCACCTATTCCAACTACATCCGCTACCCCATAACCATGGAGGTCACAAGGTCAAGAAGGGTTGACCTGCCTGACGATGCGACCGAGGAAGAGAAGAAAAAGGATCAGGAAAACCCACAATACGAGGAGAAGGTCGAGAAGATCACCCTCAACTCCATGACCCCCATCTGGGACAAGAACAGGAATGAGCTCAAGGACGAGGACTATATAAGCTTCTATAAGCAGGAGCACCTGGGTTTTGAGGATCCCATTGACTATGTCCATATGGTGGCTGACGGAACCCTGTCCTATCGGGCAATTCTCTATATTCCGGCCCGCCTGCCTTGGGACTTCTATTCCAGGAATTTCAAAAAGGGACTGAGCCTATATTCACACGGGGTCAAGATTATGGACCACGCCGAGGCCCTCCTTCCGGACTACTATTCATTTGTTCAGGGGGTTGTCTCAAGTGAGGATTTCAAGCTCAACCTATCCCGTGAGACCCTCCAGGAGGATCGGACAATCCTCGCCATAAGCAAGAAGATTGAGAACAAGATCAATGACATGCTGGTCAAGATGATGAAGAATGATCCTGCCAAGTACGAACGCTTCTTCGCCATTTTCGGCAGCGTCCTCAAGGCCGGTATCTATCAGACTTACGGGGCCAAAAAGGACAGCCTTGCTCCCCTCCTGATCTTCAACACCTCAAAGGGCAAGAACAGGAACTTGGATGATATTGTCAATGACCTGGAGAAGCCTGCCAATGGCGAGGGCCCGGCGGCTGCCGGCTCAGCCGGCGACACCTCCGGACACTCTGACGGCGGCCACTCGGATTGTGGGTGCTCGGACCATGGGGCCTCAGCCGGCGACGGCAAAAAACAGCCCATATATTACATTTCCGGGTCAAGCCTGGACCAGCTGGAAAAAATGCCGGGCTTGGAAGGCCTCAAGGAAGAGGGCAAGGAAATCCTCTACCTGACCGACAGCATCGATGAGTTCACTCTCAAGGCCATGATGGATTACAAGGGCCACAGCTTCCAATCCGTCCAGGAAGCGGATTTTGATGGTGCTGCTGACGGGGCCTCTGACGGGGCTTCGGCCGGGTCTACGGACGGCAATCCGGATAATGATAAGACCGGGAACAAGAAGCCGGAAGATGATGCATATGGCAAAGCATACGCTGCGGTTAAGGACCTCTTTGCGGGCGATCTGTCCGAGGTCCGGACCGGCAAAAGGCTGAAGAACGATGCAGCCATGCTGGTTACCAAGGGCGAGATTTCAATTGAGATGGAGAAGGCTTTTGCCAACCAGGCCGGCCCGGGCGGCGACATCAAGGCAGAGAAGGTCTTGGAGCTCAATCCCGACCACCCGGCAGTCAAGAAGCTTTTCGCCTATGAAAAAGAGGGCGACTCCGACAATTTCAAGAAGTATGCCGGCCTCTTGTATGACCAGGCCAGGCTCATTGCCGGCTTGCCAATATCCGACCCGATCGAGTTTGCCAGGGCTGTCCAGGAGCTTATGTAGAACATGAAAAGGCCGGGCCCTGCCCCTGGGTACGCTTTTGTGGGTCGCCCCGGGCTGCGGGTCTTAGGCCCTTGGGCCTCGGGCACCGGACTTGGCTTATTAATATAGAGGGTTTGCCGTTTTCGGCAAACCCTTCTTTTTTATTTGCGACAAAAATCATGGGAATTTGCGTCAAATGGACAACACCCATGATCAACTTTGGTCGGAAAATCATGGGGATTTGCGTCAAATGGACAACACCCATGATCAACTTTGGTCGGAAAATCATGGGGGTTTGTGGAAATCGAGGAACCCCCATGAACCGAGCCCGCCCGAAAATCATGGGGATTTGCCTATAACCGGGGGACCCCCTTGACCGGATTTGTTTCGAAAATTATGGGGAAAAGGCGAAATGCGGACAACCCCCTTGACTCGAGTCAGCTTTAAAATCAAGGGGGTTTGGAGAAAACCGGATGACCCCCATGATTCAAGCAGATCTGAAAATCATTGGGAAAGTTTGGAAATAGGCCAACCCCCATGAAAAAGCTCGAACTCGCGATCATGGGGAAAGGCCGAAAACGAGCAAAACCCCATGAGAAAGCCGGAATCGTCGCTCATGGGGAAATGCCTAAATGTGGGTGACCCCTATGATTTCCATGCCGCCTTTGCTGAAATCTGGTCGGCGATAGTGTTGGTTTGCCAAAAACGCCAAACCAACACTATCAAACCCGGCCGAAGAGGTGAAAAGGACTAGTGTTGGTTAGCCGAAAACCCAAAACCAACACTATCAAGCTCGGCCGGAGAAGTAAAAATGACTAGTGTTGGTTGCCCAAAAACGCCAAACCAACACTATCAAACTTGGCCTGAGGCACTAAAAGGACTAGTGTTGGTTTGTCCAAAATGCAAAACCAACACTACTAAACCCGGCTGAAGAGGCGAAAAGGACTAGTGTTGGTTAGCCAAAAACCCAAAACCAACACTATCCTCATCGAAATAAACATAAAAAAGGAGGGCAGATCCGAAATCTAGGATCTGCCCCCATCATATAAGTCAATGTGGAGTGCCGCTTGGAAAGCGGTTGGCGGCACGGACTAAGATAGGCCGCCGCCAAGGCCTACACCGGGCAGAGCCAAGGGCGGCTCCGTATCGATCCCATGACCGCAAGCCAAACAGGCACAGGGGTCCACGACGACAAGCCGATCCGGCCCACCCGGAGCCAAAAGGATTGAATGCCCATAAAGCCAAGGCCTAAAAGTCCATAGCCCACAGTGCAGGTCAAACCCAGGTCTCAAGCCGAACCGCAGACACCGGTCCAGCCCATAGCACGAGCCAAACCACGGTCGCGGCAACGCCCCCGGGGCCAAACCCGGCGCCCGGACCTTAATACTCGTTCAGCTTTTCAACCAGGACATCAGGATCTATGCCGTGGATGAGGGCGCCCTGCTCGATGGTTTCCATCATGGAGGATGGGCAGCCTATGCAACCAAGGCCGACCATCATGAGGGGCTGGAGGATACGGGGCTTTTTTTGTATGGCCTCGGTTATGAGCATGTCCTTTGTTATGACAACAGTGGACTTCTTTTCCTCCTTATTCTCATCTTTCATCTCTTTTTCGACTTTATCTTTATCTGTATTAAAAAACTTTTCAAACATTTTCATACCTCCAATTCACTACAAACCTAACGAACTTATTCTATACCCAAAATTCAAAAAAGTAATAAAATTAATGGGGAAAATTCCAAGTTTTGGGTATGTAAAACCATAACGCAGCTAAGACCACGTCGCAACAGAGGCTGCATCGCAGCCAAGGACCGCACCGCGAGGCGGACAAGGATCCGCGAACGCGGATCTAAGCAAATCATGGCAATAGGCAACTTAAGCAAAACATAATTTAACCATAAGGAGGTATAGATGGCATACGAGAGAAAAAAAGTCCTGAATGAAATCTCAGACGATCAGAAAAAGGAACTCGAAAAATATAGTCAGGGATATATAGATTTCTTATCATTGGCAAAGACCGAAAGACTGGCTTGCAAGGAGATAGTCAAGGCGGCCAAGGAGAACGGATATGTGGAATTGGAAGGGGCCCTGAAAAAGGGAGTAAAGACCGGGGACAAGGTCTACGCCGTTAACAACTCAAAAGGCGTGGTATTGGTGAAGCTTGGAGAGGACATGAGCCAAGGCTTGGACATAGTAGGCTCACACATTGACAGCCCCAGGCTTGACCTCAAACCCCTGCCATTCGATGAAGCCGGAAATATGGCCTATATGAAGACCCACTATTATGGCGGTGTAAAGAAATATCTCTGGACCAATATGCCCCTGGCCCTACACGGGGTGGCCTTCAGGAAAGATGGAACCAAGGTGGAAATCAGCATTGGCGAGAAGGATACCGATCCGGTGTTCTATATCAACGACCTGCTTATCCACCTTTCACGTAAGCGCTTGGAACTCAAGGGAACCGAGCTTATTGAGGGCGAGCAGCTCCAGATTGTTATAGGCTCTGACGGGTCCGGAATGGGCAAGGACGAGCAGGAGCCGGTCAAGGCCAAGGTTCTCGAGTATTTGAAAAAGGAGTACGGCCTGGAAGAGGAAGACTTCCAGATAGCCGAGATTGAGGCGGTTCCAGCAGGAAGGGCAAGGGAAGTCGGATTTGACAGGTCCATGATCGCGGGCCACGGCCATGACGACAGGATCTGCTCATATGCAAACCTCAGGGCTATGCTTGACAGCTCCGACAGCAAGAGGACCAAGGTTGCACTTTTTGTTGACAAGGAAGAGATCGGGTCTGTTGGAAATACAGGCATGCACTCGGATTTCTTTGCCAATGTAGTCGCCGAGCTCATCAACTCGATGAAGGGCTCATATTCGGAGCTTGAATTGAAGAGGGCTCTGTCCAATTCAAGGGTTCTTTCGGCTGACGTAACGGTTGCCTATGATCCCATGTTCCCGGAAGTTTGCGACAAGCTCAACACTGCTGTTGTAGGCGGCGGCGTGTCTATAAATAAATATACCGGATCAGGCGGAAAGGGCGGCTGCAACGATGCTAATGCTGAATTCCTAAATGAGGTCCGCAGGATATTTGATGGTGCCGGCATAATTTGGCAGACCGGGGAACTTGGAAAGGTAGATGCAGGCGGCGGCGGAACCATCGCATACATCCTGGCCAATTATGGGGCCCAGGTTGTTGACTGCGGAACAGGCATGCTGTCAATGCACGCTCCAATCGAACTGGCTGCAAAAGCCGATGCTTTTGAGACTTACAGGGCATACAAGGCATTCTTCAACGCATAGTTTGTAAAAATTATCGTTTTATGGTATAATATTACGGAATATGTTCACCGACCTTTTTATTCTTATCAATAAGTAAGCTTTAAAAAGGTGAGCTTAAAAATATGTGAGAAAGTTGGGTGGAACTTTGCAGGATAACAATACCATGGACGCAATCCGCAGAGAAGTTGAGGAGGCCATTGGCAGACGTGTCGTTGTAAAGGCGGATAAGGGCAGGAAGAGAATCGTGACCAATGAAGGTGTCATAGACAATGCCTTTGAGGATGTTTTTACCGTACGAATCACCAATAATTTCGGAGACGAGAGAGTGGTGTCCTATACTTACACGGATATGCTGACATCGAATGTAAAAATGACCATTTATTAATCGAGAGAGGGGAGGGCCCGGCCCTCCCCTTTCTTAAATTGCTCTTATGTATTGCGGTGCCGGTGGGGGATTGCGGCCGGGTAATCATGGGGATTTGGCGAAAATGGGAAATACACATGACTAAAGGCGGATCGGAAATCATGGGGAAACTGCGAAAACAGGGCGACCCTGAAGTGGTAAGCTTTTTTTGGACACATGTGGTGTTTTTTTCATCTTCATT
>CAMYAK010000014.1 GCA_947253765.1 uncultured Tissierellia bacterium | reverse complement strand
ATCCTGAGCCAGGATCAAACTCTCAAAAAAAAAGTATTTGAGAGCCATTATTCTGACTCTATTATTTTTGAATTATTAAACTCAAAGTTCATTGATTGCTATTCAGTTATTAAGGTTCGTGTCACAAAAGATGACTTTTTGATACTAGCACCGAAAAATATCTTTGTCAAGAAAATTTTTAGTTTTTTTATAAAAAACAACTTATTTCTTAACCGATTTTTCCGGCAGTACCAATTATGATAAGGGTTAATTCGTGGCTTGTCAAGTTAAATAAAAAAAAATCAGACAGAAATGTGTCTGATTCTTTCTTGTGCCTTGTCACCCCTATTTATTCATGCTCTTATACCTGTCGATATTCTCCTTGCTCATGAACTCATAGGCCTCGTTCACTTCCCTGAATTTTTCTGTTGCTCCCGGCTCTTTATTTAGGTCAGGATGGTATTTTTTTGCCATCTTTCTATATGCAAGCTTTACCTGGTACTCGTCTGTATCATAGTCAAGTCCCAAGGTGTCACAGCTCTTTTTATACTTCTCTACAAAGTCCCCTATGGGGTTGAAGTTGTTGCCGGCATTTTGGCTGTAGCCGTTGAAATTACCGTAATAGCCGCCTTGGCTCCTGTTGGAGTATCCTCCGCCATAGCTGCCATAGCCTCCTCCATTTCTGAAGAACTCATTAAAGACCCTCTCCCATTCTTCGTTCTGTCTTCTTTGGTTCTCTTCCCTGGCCTTCTGCTCCTGTCTCATCTTTTCTCTACGATAATGTGAGCCGTAGCTTGAAAAATCTTTTCTGCCTTCCCTTCCGAACCTATAATAGTCAGCCCGGTCAAAGAGGTATTCGGTCAAAACGTATTGGCCGTATTCAAGATAGGAAACAAAGGACCTTCCAAGCAAGGGAAAGACGAACAGGATAAGCAGGAAAATGAGGTAAGTCGGGTTAATAAAAGGCAGGATCAAAAACCAATTATAGAAAATCACAATGCCGAAGCATCCAAGCAAGGGTGCCAAAAAAGTCCTGATCCCTTCAACTATATTTACCATAAAGGACAGGATGGATATCAGGCCGGTAAAAATAAGCTCCAACAATCTAGCCACAAAAAATATTATGTTTCCCCAGATCTTCTTCACACAAAACCTCTAATTTACTTTCTATAAAATGTCTTGCGACTCTTTACACGCTAATGGTTTATAATTATATCACTATTATATTAGCAAAACCCCGACTCCTAAAAAAGGAGAAATCGTGAAAGAGGATTGATATGGATAAGGTTGTAATGATAAGCGGAGCTTCATCAGGGATTGGGAGGTCCATTGCCCTTGAGCTTGCAGGCCCGGGTCGAAAACTGGTCCTTATGTATTTTAAGCATAAAAAGGAAGCCGAGGAATTGGCGGAAATGTGCCGGTCCAAGGCCTCTTCCTGCATGCTTATTCAAGCAGATGTCTCTTCCTATGGTGAGTTGAGTGCTGCCTATAAAAAGCTTGAGGGGCTTTGGGGAGGAGTCGATATCCTCATAAACAATGCCGGAATATCAAGCTATAGCCTTATTCAGGATATATCGGTTGAGGAGTGGGACAAAACCTTTAAAACAAATATTAATTCTGCATTCTATACAACAAAGCTCTGCCTGCCCCATATGATTTCCAACAAATGGGGCCGGATCGTCAACATCGCCTCGGTTTGGGGCCTGGTCGGAGCCTCATGCGAAAGCCTCTATTCATCAACAAAAGGTGCCTTGATCGCCTTCAGCAAGGCCTGTGCAAAAGAACTTGCCTATTCAGGGATAACCGTAAATGTCCTTGCTCCGGGAGCCGTAGATACGCCCATGCTCCACCAACTTGACGATGAGACCCTCGAGGGCCTGGCACAGGAAATCCCCATCGGAAGACTTATAAAGCCTGAGGAGATTGCAACCTGGGTTGACCATCTTGTGGCTGATGATGCCCAGGCAATAACCGGCCAGGTCATAAGCCCCAACGGGGGCTGGGTCATATATTAAATTGATTCAAGCCTTCCGAACCTCAACCAATATAAATAGGCCCGGGTCACGGGCTTACCATAGGCAGCTTCCAGGGCCGCCCTATATAAGTCAATTTGGGCCCGGTAATGGTCGGAATTCATCTTCCTGTCGCTTTTAAAATCCAGGAGCAGGAGGCCGCCTCCCTCTTCCTGGCTAAGTTTCGCGAAGAGATCGACCCTTCCGTCAACCGTGACATAAAGGTCTGAAAATTCTCCATTTCTGAGTTCTTTGGGAAAGGTCTCCGGCAGGTCCTTATACTTTATCCTGTAGCTGAAGGCCTTTTCCCTTATAACCCTGTCACCAAGTTTACATAAGGTCTTGCCTAAATCGGAGTTGTAGAACTTTAAGAGCAAGCCGGTGTCCAGGGCCTTGACTTCAGTCTCATCTAAAATATTCTTTTCTATGAGCTTATCCAGCTCTTTTTTTAATTCATCAGCATCGTAGGGTCTGATTGGCAGGATTTGCAGGCTGTAATGAAGAAGACTTCCCATCTCAGCCCCGGTCAAGGGCCTTTCTCCGAACATGAATTCCGGTATTTTCAGGTCTCCCTGCCTCTCAATCGGATCTATGTTTTCATCCCGGTCGGGGGTCTCAAAGTATGAAGCGATTATGCCCTTGGCTAGCCTTGAAACCGACTCCTTTATGGGAGCCCGGCTTGCCGGGCCATGTTCATACCTGTAGCCCAATACTCGTCCGGCCAAATCCGGCTCGACCTCCTTATCCTCTTCAGGTAGATCCCGATCCTCATACTGACCTATCTTGCCGTCCCAGGGCCTGAATTTATCCGCACTTTCCACACAAAGCTCAAAGCCCTCAGGCAATTTCCCCAAATAATTTACAATATTGGCAAGCCATTCCAAGAAGGATTTCGAATTGGCCAGGCGATTTTCCAGCTCATCCTGACCAATATTGGCATCCCTATCCAAAAGCTGATCGACCCTGTTTGAGTGGCCGATCATTATAAGCCTGCTCTTGGGTCTGGTCATGGCCGTGTAAAAAATCCTTACCTCTTCGTCAATTTCCTTGCTGATCTGATAGTCTTTCTGGAAGTTCAGCCTATAGGAGGGATATTGGACTATGGCCCCTGAGTCGCGGTCTATTTCCCTTATGGCCAGGGCCGGTCCCATATCGGCACTTATGTCATACGAGCCTCCTGTCTTTCCGAAAAATGATGCTGACAGGTCTACTATATATATGACTTCCGAATCAAGGCCCTTAGAAGCGTGGATTGTCATGAGCCTGACAACATTATCGGCCTCGGAAAGCTCTCCTGCGGGCTTCATATCCTGGCCCGAAGAAGATTCATCCTCTTCAAGTCTCGATATGAGACCGAAAATGTCGGCCCCTCCCTCAGCTTCGTACTGCTGGGCAACCCTTAGAATGAGGTCCAAGTTTTGCCGCCTCTCGCTTCCATGGTCAAGCGATGCGGAAAAATCATAAAGACCCGACTCATCAAAAAGCTTGCTTACAAAGTTCTCAAGGGGCATGGTGTTGAGGTCCCGCCTCCAAGCCGTAATTCTCTCCTGAAAAGCCGCCGCCCTGTCTCGAATTTCTTCATAGGAGGCCAATAGTTCAGGATTAATCTTATCCCGGCCTTGGAATTCCCCTCCTTCCACCATATTATTGAAGGCAGCGGAAAACGATGACTTGGGGTAGAAGGCTCGGATGCTTGCAAGGTCTCCATCACTGAAATCCCCCACCTTCGAGGAAAGTATTGACAGCAAAGCAATATCCTCATTTCCCCTGTCCACAACCTTTAAGAGATTTATAGCCAGATCTTTTTCTATGGAATCCATGTAGGACTTGTCGGAGTCCACATAGGTGGGAATGCCGAAATAATTTAGGACATAGTCGAACTCGGCAATGGCCTTATTTTTCCTGAACAGGACAACAATGTCACTGTATTTATGGTCCGGGCTCTCATACAAATACTCTTTTATTGACCTGGCCAAATAGAAGGCCTCGGGAGATTTTTCATTGATATAATCTCTGCCTTCCTTGAAATCTTCTTGATTCTGCTCTCCCTCCGGATCTTCATCAAGCTCATCAGTATCCAGGAGGACAAACTTAACCAGGCCCTTTTTCTCGGCTTGGTCCCCGAACTCGAGCTTTCCGCACCTGGCCCTCTGTTCCGGGCTATTGTAGACCAGACCGCCCCTATCCTCGGTCATAAGCCTGTCAAAACATATATTTACAAAATTCAATATATTGTATTCCGACCTGAAGTTATATGTTAAAAACATGGCATCAGAAGCCCCGCCCCGGGATTTTTCCGTCTTGTAGCGGTCCACCCTTTTTAAGAAATTATCGGGTCTGGCCTGGCGGAAACCGTAAATCGACTGCTTGACATCTCCTACAAAAAAAAGATTATCCTTGCCGGCCAGTTTTTCTATTATTATGTTCTGAATCTCAGAGGCATCCTGGTACTCATCAAAATATATTGATAAGAACTGATTTTTTAACTTGTCCAAGGCCTCTTTATTTTCCATGAGCCTGAGCATGAGGTGCTCTATATCATTAAAATCTATGGCCCCGATGTTGGCCTTCCTCTTCTGCAGGCTTTTTCTATAATCCATAACAAGGGTTGCCAATATTTCAAGATACTTTTGCATCAACAAGTTTTCTTTTTTGAGCTTCTCAGTGGTGAAATTCAGGCAAAACTCAGTAATTCCCTTTACCGAGTCTTTTATCCTTTTTCTCTCCTCATTGAATCGGTCTTTAATTGAGACCAGCTCCGGCCCATATTCTTTTTCGCTTATACTGCTTGCTCTTGGACTTTTAAATGCCCTTAACTTAACCGTATTGCCGTCCATAGCCTCTTCTATGGCTTGGGCAAAGTCCCCGGGTTCATTTTCTATTGAGAGTGCGTACTTGTCCGGCAGGGCCTGTCTTGCCCTTTGCAAAAAGCTCCTATATGCACTCAAATAGCTTTTCAAAGCCTTTTCAATGACCTTATCCTTTATGCCTTGAACAGTTTCCATTGAGTATTCTTCCGTGGAAATTCTTTGAATCGATTCTTCCAGCCAAGCTTCAGGATCTTCCTTCTGACTCATCTCCTCAGACATTTTTAAAATGAGTTCCCTTAAAGGTTGGTCATTTTTTCTTGCGTTGAGGCCATAAAGTTCTATAAATTCCAAGAGGTCCCCGTCATCGGACAGGTAGGCCCGGTTTAAGCAATCATCCAGGGCCTTATCTTGGATCTGCTTCAATACCTTGCTGTCGGCAATGTGAAAAGCAGGGTCCATTGCCAGATAGACGTAGTATGACCTTATGATCTCATAGCAAAATGCGTGGAGGGTTTGGATGTGGGCTGACGGGATCAGGCCCAGCTGCCTCAATATGATCTTCCTTCTTCTAGGGTCATCCTCATCCCTCAGCATGGATATCATCCTTGCCCTGATCTTTTCTTTTAGAGAATTGGCCGCTTTCTTGGTGAATGTGACTATAAGCAGCCTGTCCAGGCCTCTTTTCTTTTCGGCATTCGGGGCGTCTTCCAATATTTCTCCGACAACCTTCTCAACCAGGACGGCAGTTTTGCCGGCCCCGGCCTGGGCGGAGATTATGAGATTTTTGTTTTTTGCTTCAACAACTTCCAATTGTTCTGAAGTCAAGTTTATTTGACTCATCTCTGCCTCCCCTTCCAGTCCTCGATCTTTACTGTTTCGAGCTGCCTATACTTGGAGAATTGACCCCTGGGCTCAAAGCGACAAATTGACCTATATGGGCAGAATTGGCAGGCTGTTTCCTTGTCCCGGCTCCTATACGGATTGGGGTCAATCTTGCCTTCCTTTTCTTTTTTATACAGATTTTTTGCCTTTTCAAGCGTTGAATTCATGAGAATTTGCAGTTCCTTATCCGAGAAGATCCTGGTCTGCTCCTTAGGGTCGTTTTCATCTGTTATCAGGCCGCCTTTGCCATCCGGATGTGGTATGGTCCTGGAGGACCCCAATTTATATATCTTAGAATTCTTAGCCAGCCTCTTCCGCTCAATAGTAAAGTCTCCGGCTTCCTGGGCCGCCTCCATGTCCGTTATAATCCCATCAAGTTTTAGGTCCATGGAAAGATCCGTGTCTTCATTGTTCTCAAATTTTTTCCTGTTTTTTTCAAGGCCCAGGTCAATAATTCCCCAAGGCTTTAATGGCATGTAAAAGCAACCCCAAGCCTGTGATTGTGCAGTAGCGGCCTTTAGGTACAAGAGGAGCTGAAGGTCCAGGCCGTTTAGAACCTTGGTCAAGTTGAACTGCTTGCCCGATGTCTTATAGTCAACCACCCTGGTATATATTTCCAGGCGAGGCTCGCCGGTTTCCTGATCAAGGATCTCAACCGGAATTTTATCAAGCCTGTCTATGCGGCCTTCGATATATATCGGCATCCTATCACGGTTCCTATACCCCAGGACCAAGCCCGGGTACTTCCTTCCCCTGCCGAAATCCACCTCATTTTCAAGCTCTATGAGTTTTGTATTTTCCAATTGCTTATAAATCTGCCCATGGTTTTCCAACATGGTTTTTTGAGCCATTTTAATTAAAAACGCATTGGCAGGATAATTTTTCTTATGGGAATCCATTATGAGGTCGACTGATCCCAGGAGAAAGTCCTTAGCCCGCTCTTCCGATTCTTTCAGGCTCAAGTCCTTGCCCTCAAGAATAAGGGAATTGACATAGGAAGCCCAATCTGAAAATGTCATGTGTAGGAGGTTGCCCAGGTCCAAGGGGTTATATTCCAGGGTCCTCTTTTCCTCAGCCTTCAATATCCTTCTGACAAATGACTTATATGGACAGGCTGCATATTGCTCAAACTCGGTTGCCGAGAACCTGAGCCTATTTTCAAAAAAGTGTCCGGTCAGGCTTGCCGATAAGTCCGGCCTGTCATTTTTGTAATTAAGGGCGGTCTTTATCAGCCCCCCATCACTTGAATCCTCCTGCATTGACATGAGTTCCAGGATTCTTTCCGGGCCCTTTTTATCCCGACCCTTGTCCTCAGCCTGCCTGATCCTCTCAGCCAGGTCATTGAGCCTCAAACTCCTTGAATAAAGATAGTCCTCCATTTTAAAGCCTTTAATAATCTGAAGCTTTGCATTGCAGTACTTGAGTATGGTCTTTAGCCAGATAGAAGGAGATAATGACTCATTTTCAGAATCCTTTTTTGAGGTGAAAAAATAAATCCTCCTGTCAACCTTCCTCAAGGCCAGGTAAAAATTCAGGGCTTCTTCACGTGCCATAAAATCCGGCATTGACGGTAGGAAAAATCCCTTATCTATAAAATCTTCTTTTTCAGATTGGCTGAAGATACCTTGTGGCGATTGAGAAGACGGGAGGTTCTTGTCGTTTGTCCCGATAATGAATATGTAGGGTCTCTTGCGGCTCCTGGACCTTCCAAGGGGCGAGACGAAAACTCCGTCCTGATAGGGTGGAATAACCCCCAGCTTCATGCCCTCCAGTCCCTCGGCTAAGAGCTTGGAAAAGGTCTCAAGCGAAAGGACCTCATTCCCTCCAATAGCGACAAGTTCATCCAGCATATCAACAATCTCGTCCCGGACCTGCCTGTGAATGGCCAACTCCTCATTTTTCCCGGCTTGGTCAAGTTTAAGGTCATAGGCAAGATAGGCTTCCCTGATCCTCGGGCTATCCAGGAAATTATAAAACTCCCTGCATAGATTTATAAGCTTGTCGGATTTCATGGCCCTGACCGGTCTTAATATGTCAATTATGGTCTCCCTGACCGAATTCGCAAGGTCCGATTTCTCCCTTATATCCTCAGCCTCGGTCTCATCAAGCCTTTTCGCATAGGCCTCATCAATGGTGAAATAGGCAGCTTGATCCAGCATTGAGCCTTCAAGTTTGTGGCTTTCGACATAGTCCCGGTAGGCGGAGATCCTGTCCTCGCCAATCCCCGTCATCCCGCTTTTAATAAATTTCAAATACAGGTCTTTTCTCGGTCCCTTGACTGCAATCTCAACCAGGGCCTCGATAAGTTTTATGAGTGGGTGGTAATGAACGGCCTTGTTCTCGTCCATGAAGAAGGGAATTGAATTTTTATTGAATTTTCGTCTTACAAGCGGTCCATATTCCGCATCGTCCAGTAGTATAACCTGGATATCCTTATACCTGGCACCTTCGTTTATGACCAGCTTGTTTATTTCTATGACCAGGCCCTCTATTTCTTTATCGGTATTCCGGAATTCCTTACAAACCAGGCTCTCTTGGTTAATGGTCTGCATTTCAGGCCGGTATGAAAACGCCGAATTTGCAATAGCTGAAAATGAATCTCTTTCATCGTCTATCGATTCATAGGAAAAGTCGGAGCCGGCCTCCAGGGCCGCCCTTCGAATCTGCCTGAAAAAGTGGGTTGATAAGGCAAAGGCCCCGGCATCCGGACACAGGCTGTCCATCATTGTTAAAAGCTCGGATTCTCCTAAGTCCTCCGGGACTTCCGTCAAAAGCTCAGCCATCTTGTCATCGTAGACCATGGCTATTTTGCAGGGACCTATTTCCATTATTGCCTGCATTGCCAAGGATTCAGTCTTGGATAGGGAATAAAAATGCTCAAAGAAGAAGTCGGTATCAGCAAGATAAGCATCCTGCTTATTCAGTTTTCCCAAGCAGGAATAGGCTTTTTTTAAGCGGTCATCCCTGTCAAAGAAACGACCTGAAATGGCCTGCTCGTATAGGTCCATCATCTTGGCGCTCTCTTCAAGTTTCAGGCGACTTAAGGCCCCCTCATCAATTTTTTGAGCCATAACCATGAGGTCGTCCGAACTGATTCCGTACTCCTTGAATTCTTTCAGCTGGTCGCTCAAGAGGCTGAGAAAGCCTTGGCCCCTGACCTCTTTTGAGAAGGCCTTCCAATCCCCGTTTGCCTCCTCTTTTTCCATAAGGAGCCTGATGAGCATACGGGAGGCCCTGTCGGTCAAAAACTTCGTGTCCTTCGATATGAAGAGGCTCAGGATATCAGAGGCCAAGTTCCTGAATGACTTGACCTGGACCCTCATTAAGACGGAACTTCCTAAAAAATCCAAGAGGGCCTGCTCAGCCTCGACCTTATATTGGTCGGGCACGATAAGGACGCACTCCTTCCCCTCAATTTTCAGGGAATTTTCAATTGACCTATAAAGGGCCTTAACAGCCTTATCGGGTTTTCTTGAAATATAGACCAGGGCTTTATTCACAGCTTTCCCCCTTGTGAGCATCAAAAATTAACTAAGCATAAAGCTTTCTAACAACACGTTTAAATTTATAGTTGGCTGTCTTCTTCGAGAACCAGGCCGGCGGCTCCGTATATCCCTGCTTTATTGCCAAGGCTTGCCAAAACTATGGGGACATTTTTCCCCTCACGGAAGCAATACTTTTCATAATAATTTCTTAGGGGCTTGAACAGTCCGTCACCTGCGGCTGAAACGCCACCGCCGATAACAAAGACCTCCGGATCCACGACTGCCCCTATTATTGCCAAGGCCCTGCCCATCTCGTTTGCAGTTTCATCTGTGATTTCTATGGCGAGCTTGTCTCCTCTTGCAGCAGCCTTGTATATTATTTCAGTATCCAGCTTGTCAAGATCCTTCCTTAAAACCGAGTCCTCATCTGACGAAGCCAAGAGCTCCTTGGTCCGGGTTACAATGTTTGGGGCCGAGCATATCTGTTCGAAACACCTCTGTCCACCGCAGCCGCAAACCCTGTCGAGCGGGGTCTTTAAAAACGGGATGTGGCCTACTTCTCCGCCTGCTCCGTGGTTTCCTGCCAATATCTTTCCGTCAATGACAATGCCTCCGCCGATTCCTGTTCCTATGGTTATGAGGACCATTGACCTGTATCCCTTGGCAGCCCCTGCACGAATTTCTCCCAAAGCGGCAACATTGGCATCGTTGCCCACTTTCACCCGGCAGTCAAAGTGTTTTTTAATGTAGTGGCCGACATCAACCTCTTCCCAGCCCAGGTTTACACAGTGGTTGACCTTGCTTTCATCTGTGACAGGTCCCGGGATTCCGACGCCTATGCCGACCAGGTCGGATTCATGTATGTGGTTCTCATCCAACATATGTTTTATTTGGTTGACAATGTCAATTAAAACCTGCTCATAGGGCCTTTCAGCTCCTGTGGGCCGGCTTGTTTCATAAATTAAGTCACCATCCGTTTGGAACAAGCCGAACTTTATGGCTGTACCGCCTAAATCAACACCGACTGCAAATTTCATTTTCCCCTCCTTGAAAATTAATTTTCTTGTCTCCATTTTACCATGACCCGGGCCATATTTAATAAAGGAAAGCGCCTTTATAAATTTGATATTGAAGTATAAATGTTTTAGAATAAAAAAGTTGTTTTAAGTGTTTCTTGGCACCCACTAAAAAAATCAAGGAGATTTATATTATGTTAAATTCTAAAAATTCTTTTTCGTTGACTTCAAAGCTCATAAGCAAGCAGGCCATAATTGCCGCCATTTATGCGGTCTTGACCTACCTGGGATGGGGATTCAGCTACGGTCCTGTCCAGTTCCGCTATTCGGAAATCCTAAATTGGCTGGCCTTTGTTGATCCGAAAAACATCATAGGCCTAAGCCTCGGTTGCTTTATTTCAAACATCCCCAGTCCCCTCGGAATTATGGATCTTTTCTTCGGGACCCTCCACACCTTTATCGGAGCCTATTTTATGGCTAAAAGTTCCAATAAGTTCCTAGCAATGGTCTGGCACGCCCTGTTTTCCTTCATAATTGCTTTTGAGCTCTTCCTGGCTTACGGCGGAGGGGCCAAAGTCTTCATGGAGACCTACGGAGCTATTGCCCTTTCCGAGTTCATCATAATCGGACCCATAGGCCTAAGTCTTTTTAGCCTGCTTTCTATGAATAAGTCCATCCTTAGGGTTATCTGCGATGATGAGGCCCAACCCGTCAAAGATTCCTTTGTGTTCAAGTTTTCAAAGAAATAGCCTGCTTGCCGGATTGACTTAAGACCTTGTATTGGCCTTGGCCTAAATATGGGTATATGAACAAGTAATAATACAGGATCTTTTTTTCATAAACAAAAGTAGGAAGGGAGTCAAAAATGCTTGATAATGTTTTTAAGAAGCGCAGGTCGATCAGGAAATACACTGATCGAAAGATTACAAAAGAAGACTTGGCAAAGCTTGCTGTAAGTGCCTTTTATGCGCCCACTGGCAGGAATGCCGATGATATAGAATTGGTGGTCACTGATGACAGGAAAATTCTTGATGAGCTGGCCACTTTCAAAAGCGGGGCCGCCATGCTTAAAGGGGCTCAGGCCGCCATCACAGTCCTATCAGACCCTGATGTTGGAGACGGAACCCACCGCCAGGATGCCTGCATTGCTGCTACTTATATCCTTCTAAAGGCTGCCGAGCTGGGACTTGGAGCCTGCTGGCTCAACGTTTGCACTTCAGGGCCCGAGGCTGCTGAAAAGATCCGTCACATTTTGAATGTTCCGGAAAAATATAACGTTGAAACTGTCATCTCTATCGGTTATCCCGGTGAGGACAGGGGTGAAAAGCAATTAAGAGATATGGAAGGCAATGTCCATATGGACACCTTCTCCTGATAGGCACTTTTTGAGTCACTTGTATCATATTAAAACCCATTGGATTGACATGATTGAGCTGAATTTAAAGGTTCTAAAATAAATGGTGCTGGTGGACAGCTGGTCAGAAAATGATTAGCCGGTCTTCCGACACCTTTTTAATGCAAAAAAAGATATGATTACCATTTGACAAAGAGCCAAAATATAGAGGGGATTTGCCACTTTTGGCAAATCCCCTTGATTCCATATTTTAGTTTTTTCATGGGGGTTGTCCGGTTTTCGGACTTTACCCATGATTTCTGAGCCTGGCTTGTGTCATGGGGGTCTCCCACCTTTCGGACAACCCCATTGATTTCAAAGGTCAAATGGGTCATGGGGGTCTCCCACCTTTCGGACAACCCCATTGATTTCAAAGCTCAAATGAGTCATGGGGATTACCCACATTTCGGTGAATCCCCATGATTTTCGAATCAGAGCCCGGCCTGAGCACTTTTTTAGAACCTAAGTAAATTAAAAAGGCTGCCTAACCCCGAAGGGTTAGACAACCTTTAAAGACTATTTAATCATGCGAAATGTCCACCAACACCATTTGACAAAGAGCCATTTTTTATTTATTCATCTTAGGATAAGTTTTAATGGCTATTTCCAATATATCCATTGCTTCCATCAGCCTGTGAACATCAAGACAATATGAGAGTCTGACCTCATTTTTTCCCAAGCCCGGGGTCGCATAGAAGCTCTCGGCAGGTGTCATGAGGACCGTCTTATTGTTGACCCTGACATTTTCCAGGGTCCAATTGACAAAGTCATCGGCATCATCCAATGGCAGCTGGATTACGATATAAAAGGCTCCTTCAGGCTTTGGGGCTATGACGCCTTCCAAGCGGCTCAGCCTTTCCTGGAGGGCATCTCGCCTCTCCCTGTAAGTCTTTCTATTGTCCTCGACATATTGGTCATCAACCACATCCATTGCGCCGGCCCCGATCTGGTCCAAGGTCGATACGCAGAGCCTGGTTTGGCACATTTTCAGAGCCTTGTCATTGAATTCCTTGTTTTTAGAGGTCAGAGACCCTATCCTGGCCCCGCAGGCGGAATATTTTTTAGAAATCGAATCGACCAGGATCACCTTGTCCCTGATCTTTTCAAATTCCGCAAAGGAGTGGAAGGGCCGACTTGTGTAGTTGAATTCCCTGTAGACCTCATCAGCTATGAGCCAGAGGTCGTATTTATCAACCAGCTCGACCAGGGTCTCCATCTCTTCCATGTCATATACACGGCCTGTCGGATTCGATGGTGAAGAAAGCAGAAGGGCCCTGAGCCTGTCCTTCACGCCACTTTCCTGTATAACCTTGTCGAAGTATTCCAGGGGCGGGATCCTGAAGCCGTCCGCAGCATGGCTGGTTACCGGGAGAATGTTGACTCCCTGGGACTTGGCAATGCTGTTATAGGCTGTATAAAATGGCTCAATTGTCAAAATGTAGTCACCCGGATTACAGGTTATGCACATGGAAAAATTTAAGGCCTCACTGGCCCCGTTTGTGATACACATTTCTTTCAGGTCAAAATCCAGACCATAATTATGTAAATAGAGCTGCATGGTCTCCAAGGTTCTCTTCATACCCCTGGAATTTTGGTAAGCCAAAACATCAACATCATAGCATCTTACCGCCTCAAGAAAATCATGAGGTGTCGGTATGTCAGGCTGGCCTATATTTAAAGGTATAACGTCTACTCCCTCTTCCCTGAGTTCGGCAACCCTGTCTGAATATTTACGTATCGGTGAGCCGATCAGGCTCTTACTCCTGTCTGAAAAATTCATCTATCTTTCCTGTCTTTCTATCAATATGGCTTTCCGGTCTTATTTTTATCACTTAATGCTATATTATACGCCATATCGGATCGGATAAATATTATTCAGCTCCAAAAATCCTCATATATTTTTCTTCACTGCTTAAGTTCTCGTCACCAAAAGTATCCTCAATAACAGTCCCATCTTTCAAAAACATTATCCTATCGGCTAAAAGATCGATTTCACTTAGGGTATGAGAAGAAATTAGGATTGAAGTACCATTATCAACCAGGTCTTTAAGCAACTTTCTAACTTTTATTATGCTTGTAGGATCAAGACCGTTTAAGGGTTCATCCAGAATCATAAGCTTTGGCTTGTTCATTATGGCCAGGGCAATTAAGAGGTGTTGCTTCATGCCAAGAGAATAGTCTTTGACCCGTTTATTAACATAAGATTCAAGGCCCAATTGATTTATGACTTCCTTGCTTCTTTCTTCACCAAGCTTTTGGCAGCGGCTTATGAAGCTAAGGTGGTCCATTCCTGACAAGTAGTCATATAGAACTGTATTATCCTTCAAAAAAGAAACTTCTTTAAAAATCGAATGATCTGTATTTGGCTTACCGAGTATTTCTACGGACCCCGAAGTCTTTTGTATTAGGTTTGCTATTGTGTTGAATAAAGTTGATTTTCCCGCACCGTTAGGCCCCACCAATGCATAAATTCCCGGTCCATCAATAGTTAAATTAACACCTTTTAAAACTTCATGTTTGCCATATTTTTTTGTCAATTTTTCTATTTTTAATACTGACATAATAGCTCCTTATAAAATTTCTTTTTGATTTTTAACCAATATAAACGACAAAGCCACATTAATAAGTGTTGCAAATACAAGCACAAGTAAACCTTGACCATATGTTACAAAGTTTGATGAATTTATAATTCCAATTGACTGGTCGCTCAAAAGATTTGCTTTTAGTAACATAAAGGGATTTAAGTTTTTTATTGGATCCGGGAAATAGGCGGCTCCCGATATCCCTATCAAAATAATAGCTATGCCTACTCCTAATACCAAACTCCTCTTTTTTAATACAAGAGAAAGAAATGTCATAAATGATACAAGAAAAACACTTCCTAAAATCAGTGCCCCGATTACTTTGGCAAAGTATCGCCACATTGGAATAAGCTGAAAACCTGTTTCTGTATAATTTACTACAGGAAAACTATATGCTCCCGGTCCTCCTGATATAAGCCCCATCAGAGATATCAGTATCCATAAAAGCATAACTATAATAAAGGCGTTGATTGCCCCACTAACCAATTTTTTAAATAAAAAGCTCACCCTTGACACCGGCTGTGTATACATAAGCTGAAGTTTATTGTTTTTATCCATTTCCAAGCTATAGGCCGGAGTAGATATGAGAAAAACCATAGCTAATATGATGAGGCCCAAATTTCTCTGTCTGATATTTTTATAGAGCCAGTAACTTGAAGAATGAGAAATAAAATTTACATTTGAACTAACCTGCTCCCTCTCATCGGGGCTGTTGCATTCTTCTCTGGCTGAGGCGTAAGGCCACACCATAAACATTTTTTCATTGGATTTCTCAGCAGCCTGTTCAAGAATCTGTTTGTTTATATCCTCGGACTCTTGGCTTATCTGACCGGTTTTTAATTGTCCAAAGTTATAATTAACAGGATCATTTTGGTATTTAATCAAAGCCTTCTTATAGAAATCTTTTGGACTGTCTTTAATAAATGAGTTTGCATAATTTTGATAGTTTGCAAGGATATTTTCAGCAAATTCCACTTCCCCTCTATAATTAGAAAGTGTCTCGTTGTATATCTTTTTAATTGCTTCTGACCACTTGCTTTGGTCCTGGGCTTCAGTACCTTCAATATATGATTTTAGACGACTCTTCGCTAATTCAAGATCTTCCTTATATATATCATAATTAATTCCACTATTAGGGCTATTTTCTTTTATTGTTCCCGAATCAATCTTTATGTCTTTTATTAACAGGCTTGTGAATATAACTATAAAAGCTAAGAAATATATCTTATATGGCGTAAAGGATAGTATTTTCTTATGTTCAAAACCCGTTAAACTTTTCACTTTTATAAAACTTTTGCCCTGTCTTTCGGGGAACATTTCACGCTTTTTAAGGCTTAGTAAAAAAAATAGTATTCCAATGGCTAAAAAGTAAGTGTAATGCAAAAGTGGAGTGGCTTTTATCAATAACTGGTTCGTTTGGCCACCGGCATCTGTAGTCAATATAAAATACCCAAGCAAACTATTAAACGGATTTAGTTTGGTCAGCGGATTAATAATACTTATATAGCTATCTTTTGTAATATAGAGCACACTTAAAATTAAACAACTTAAAGCAAAAGCTCTTTTTGACCCTATAAAAGTACTGATTAATATTTCAAATGAAATAAGGCAGAATATTACAAGGAAAAAAGCCACGCAAGACTTCAACAACAGTTTCCATCCCATTATATAATTTGGTCCCGATCCTGAAAATAACCTATATGGATCTAAAAAACCTTTTAATGGATAACCGTTTAACCTCATGAAAATAAAGGCCAATCCTAAACTTAATAAAATATATAATAATAAACTTAAAATTATATAAAGAAATTTAGCCGCCATTATCTTTCGATGTGAGTTTCCACCTGTAATTAAGAGGCAATAAGTACCATTTTCATATTCTCCCGAAAAGTAATCAGAAAAGAAAATAACAAAGAAGATCAGCGGGACCATGCCCCAAATAATGTTGCTGCTGAAAAACAACTTTTGAACCGCATTGTCCCCTCCAAAATTAACACGATGGTAAGGGTCATTAGAATTGTTTTTTATAATTAAATCAAACTTTTCATTTTGTATATCAATGTTTTTGAGTTGTTCCTTACTTGTTGCATCCATTGCTTTGGGAAATCTGCTTAAATATTCATAAAAGACGTCTTTTCCCGCATTCATTGATTCCCTGAGTTCAATTATCATTTCTTTATAGTTATATGCAAAATATTCGTCTGTTAACTTATGGTTTTTTAAAGAATTCTCGATTTCTTGACTTTTATCATTATCTAAAGTCTTATTAATTTTTAAACCAATCTCTGTTTGCAGGTCATAAGAAGCCCCATTTCTGTCAAAAGCATAGACCAAAGTATTTGGGTCTTCCTGATAATCATAATCAATGAAAAGTGCATTATTATTGGTGCTGGATCGGAAAAATGAAATATATAAAGCAATAAGCGCTGAAAAAATAAATAGGATATGGGTTCTTTTATTTTTTAATAGTTTTATCAATTCAAAACGTACCATTTTAACGCTCCTTACTAGTCATACAAATAAGGGGGTTGCAAAATATTTTTATATTAAATTAGCCATACATAATAGACTTATATAATAACTAACACTCCCCTATAATAAACTGTTGTTCTTCCGGTATTTGAAACTATTCTTCTATATTCCTTAATATAGCCGCCATAAACATCTCCATTTTGTACAGTTTCTGTTACATATATTTTTGATGGTGCATTCTGTCCCGACATATAAACGACAGTTCTCTTCACATTAATAGTTCTGTCTACCGGTTGCCTCATAACAACATTGTTCTCGGCAAAAACACTTGGCCCTACAGTTAAAACTATAGCTAAAGAGCAAATAAAGCATACGAACATTTTCTTAATAGTTTTCATAAGACTCCTCCTTTTATTTTTGCAACCCCCTTTATGTATTTTAATGGCTTGAATCGATGTGTTATATGACATGCTATTTGTTAATTTAAGTATATACTAATAGATATGTGCCTGCAAATATTTTTTAAATAATAAATCAACAATTTGAATTTACTTTCTTTTATAACGTGTATCTTTTATTGATAAAAAAATGTCGGACCACCAACGATCAAGTGGGTGATCCGACAAATTTATGTTTTTTTTCAAAATATTATTTATCTTTTTGCGGCAACGTAACCGGCTTCCTGAGCTTCGCTTGTCGACCTGAACCATACGACATTTCTAATCGAGATCTTATTGTATCCCTGCTGGCCACGAACATGGTACTTTTTGCTGTTTCTATTTCCCTTAACGGGTCCTTGGGTTGTATCAGCCCAATAAGTCTTCCCCCTGTTGGTGACCTCTTTCATTGTCTGGACCCATGGTCCTGACTGGGTTGGGGCCGGTTGTGAAGATGAAGGTTTAGATGCCGGCGCCTTTGTTGCTGCAGGCTTTGATAGGGCAGCACTTACTGATGAAGAATTGTTACGGGCTTTAGAGGTCTTTTCGGTTTGGCCGGATTTTTCAGATTTGCTGTTTTTGTTCCCGGCAACCTGCTTTCCCTCTGTATTCTTGGCATTGGCTTGGCTTTTGCCTCCATTGGCAGCTTCCCAACCGGTCCTTTTAGCCTCGTCCCAAAGTCCTCTATTGGCCTCCCTTGCCTCTCTTTCAATTTTGCTGAACAACTTTGAGTATTTAACATCGGGTGGATATGTGGATGCGTTGGCATAGCCTTCTCGGACCAGGATTCCGTTAAAGGTCTGATCTCTTACTTCTTTATATGAAGGGTTTCCTTCGTTTTTTGGCGGTGTCAGCCAGATATAACGAAGCAGCCTATTGTATTTGTCGGTGTTTGAAACATCTTTTTCCAGATAGATGTCACGATTGTTCAGGTTTTTGTATGTAAAAGCGGATGCTTCTTTTCCGAAGAATTCAACTCCCTTTTTGGGGTGTTTTACTTCAGGAGTATCAATGCCTATGAGCCTCAATTTGTATGAATTTCCCTTGATTTCAACGACTACAGTGTCCCCATCAACCACCCTAGTGACTCTGGCCTTTTCAAAGGACGTTTTACCTGATTCGGGTCCCTTATTGGCCTTGCTATTTTCCTCATTGGCTTTCTTGGCTTCTTCCAAAACTGCTTTGACCTCTGAGGTCTTTTCTTTAGAAGATATCTTATTTGAGAAATCCGCAACCTGGCCGGCATTCAAGAAGGTCATATTATTTACTTCTTTAAGCGAGCTTTCCTTGACCTCATTCAAGACTGCCGATTCCTCTCCTGGAGTTTCCTGACTTTCCGAACTCAGCTCTTGAGAAATTTCTGTCTTTGGGGGATCCTGATTTTTTACCTGCGCGGTTTCCACAGCTGCCAATCCATGAATTTCGGTTTCCTGATTTTTAGGATTATCTTGGTTTTTCTTGGGATAAAAAAGGCTCCCAATAAAGCATATAAAAATGATGATTGCGGCGGGTTTGAAGTATTTGTGCTTAGTGATCTTTGAAAAATTATCCATGACTCCCTCCTCTATCCCATATTATACCTTTTATTCTCTTTTTGGTTAATTCCATGCCTATGGGTGGGTCATGGGAAGGGTTGGAAGTCGACAAATAAAAAAGCAGCCGGCTTATGCCTGCTGCTTTGATTTGCATTCGTTTTTACACAACTCAATATATAAATTCCTCTGCCATTTTTGTTTTTTCTATTAAATTCTTGTAAACTTTAGATTTTTGTAAAAGCTCTTCATGTTTGCCTTGGCTTTCTACTTTTCCATTTTCAAGAACTACTATCATGTCCGCATTTTCTATGGATTTCATTCTGTGTGAAATAATGACAACCGTCTTATTTTTAATTAAATTGCTTAAAGACTCTTGAATTTTTTTCTCATTATCAACATCAAGACTTGCTGCAATTTCATCTAATATCAGTATCGGGGCATCTTTTAAGAAGGCCCTGGCTATTGATAACCTCTGTCTTTCTCCCCCCGATAGCTCAGCACCATTCTCACCAATAAGTGTATCGAAACCCTTATCCATTTTTTCTATAAAATCTGTGCAGTTTGCAAGTTTTGCTGCTCTTTTAACTTCTTCGTCACTTGCATCTTGCTTACCAATTCTAATATTTTCCATAACGCTTTGATTAAAGAGAACCACATCTTGGAAAACTATTGAAACCTTGTCAAAAAGAGATTCTGTTGATATTTCTTTTATATCTTTGCCATCAATTAGGATTTGTCCCTTATCATAGTCATAAAGTCTTGATATGAGTTTCAAGATAGTTGTTTTACCGCAGCCACTAGCACCTACTAAAGCAGTGACCTGACCCTGCTTGGCTTTAAAGCTTATGCCATTTAAAACTTTTGCATCTTCCTTATAAGCAAATTCAACATCTTTCAGATCAATATCAAATCTTTTCAAGTTATAGTCTTTACCCTCTTGTAGATCTTGATTTTGAATTTCTTTTAGCCTTTCAATTTTTGGCGATAAATAAAATATCTCCATCACTCCCTCTTTAGATGCATCAAGAGAGTCTTTTATCTTCATAGCAGCCAGTAAATATCCTATAAGGTAGAGGGCACTTATCTCTTTATTAATAATTAAATTGACGCCAACAAATATCACAACAGCAAGAGATATAAAGCTAAATATTGATGACAGTGACATAGTTAAAACAAGTCCTATTTCTGTCTTTAAGTGGACTTTTTCACTTTTATCCATTTTTTCATATAGGATTTCTTTCATTTCCTCTGATAAGCCATAGGCTTTAATCTCCATTTGCATCTCAATATTTTCTTGAAAACTCTCTGAGTTTTCTCTTAAGACGTCATAATATTTTTTCTGTCCTTTAACTGAATATTTTTTGGACAAGGGTATAAATAAAAAACTTAAAATCGATGGAATGATTACGGCTAAACCCATCTTCACATTGCCTAGCAGCATCATTACTGATATCAGTGGGAAGAATAATGCCATACCGCCTACCTTTGGTATTGAGTGGCTCATAGCATGCTCTATTCCTTCAATATCGGCCATAATTGTTTGTGAGAGGTCGGAAATATCATGCTTAGAAAAGTATGATAGAGGCAGTTTTGATAAATTCTCCGCCGTTCTTATTCTTAAATCCGCACTTTCCTGATAGGTAGTACTGTACAATTTATCGTATTCGATAGAAAGCAAAATATACATTGCTATCAAGGTCAAGGCTGAGAATACTAAATAAAATCCCTGGCTTTTATTGATATTTTCTAAGACTTCCTGGGCAAAAATCATCAGTATTATTGCAGGAAGCATGTTTATACAGTATACGAAAAATGAGGACAGACTTGCTTTTGTTAAGTTACTTGCTCCCTTATCTGTAAGGGCAAATCTTTTTTTATAAAACTCCTTCATTTGAAACCCTCCATTCATTTGCACTGTTGAACAAGTCTTGCAATCTCTTATACCTTGTATCCCTTGACATTAATTCTTCATCAGGGCCTCTTTCTATGATTTTCCCATTATCCATCACAAGAATTTCGTCTACATCTTTAATTGTAGAGAGCCTGTGAGCAATCATGATAACTGTTTTATCTTTCATTAGGTTCTTGAAAGCTTTCTGTAGTTCGTACTCATTGTCAGGGTCAATGGCAGCTGACGCTTCGTCCATAATAATAATCTTGGAATCTTTCAAAATTGCTCTTGCAATAGCTATTCTTTGTTTTTCTCCCCCGGACAAATAAACCCCTTTTGAGCCTATGGTTGTATTTTCTCTTTCCGGAAATTTATCTAATATTAAATCGCATCCCGCTAATTTTAAGGCTCTCATAACATCATCTTTTGTAGCTTCTTTATTTGCTAAAGCTACATTGTCATAAATACTCTTCTTGAATAATTTTGAATCTTGAAAAACAAAGGATATAGCTTTAATTAAGGCTTGGTCAGAATATTCACTTATAGGTATGCCACCTATCTTTATGCTTCCTTCGTTAACATTGTAGAAACCTGATATAAGTTTTGCTACAGTTGATTTACCTGATCCGGAGGAGCCGACCAGTGCATAAGACTTTCCTTCTTCTAATTTAAAGGATAAATTTTCAATGACAGCTTTATCGCTATAGGCAAAGCTTACATTGTCAAACTCTATATTATAGTTTTTAAAATTATTGACATTACCATGCACTAATTTATCTTTTTGCATATCATTGTATAAAGACTCTAAGGTATCTACCGCATAATTGCCTTGAGAAATATACATGGAGTACCACATCATTCTCATAAATGAAACAAAGAGAACTCCCGATAAAAATAAAATCATGATAAGCTCAAGTAATATCATCTTGCCACTGCCTAAGCTAACCAGAAAATAAACTATAGGAATAATTAAAATTGCAATTAGTCCAAAAAATAACCATTGATACCAAACATAAGGCTTTCTACAGGATAGGGAATATTCATAAGCATACTTTGAGTAATCTTTTATCGCCTTGTAAAAACTTCTAAATGACTCGACATTAGCTCTAAATATTTTTACAACTTGCATTCCTCTAACATATTCAACAGTTTCAGCGCTTAGTTTAGATAGGGCTTCCTGGTATATCTTCATAAATTTTCCCTCGCCCATCATGGCCCCTAAAATAAAGGTTCCAATTATTGTAAGAGCAAGTAAGGTGATACCTACCCTTATGCTTACTATAAATCCAAGTACAAGGACAAGAACAGGTGTTATTATTGCCTGGGCACTGTCGGGAATCATATGAGCTACAACTTGGTGAGTTTGTGCAGCATTATCATCTATAATCTTTCTTATTTGACCGGAAGAATTTAAGTCAAAGAACCTAAAACTAGCTTTCTCTAGACCATCAATTCCCCTTTTTCTCAAATTTGTTTCAAGCCTAAATCCCAAGATGTGTGAAAACATTCCTGAAACAAGATAAAATATCGCTCCACTGGTTAGTGTGAAGACAGATTTTAACGCCAAGCTCTCTGCACCGGATAAATTTGAATTAATTATTAACTTATCTAGAAATTTGTAGATTAAATAATATCCATATACTGTGAGTAGAGCAGATATGGCAGAAAAAACTATCGCAAAAAAGCCAAGATATTTTTTATCCTGTACATAAGCAAATAGTTTTTTATAAATCTTCATAATAATATCTCCTTTCTTTGATATCCCTTTTAGATATAAATTAGCTTAGTAAATAATAGTTAGCATTGCTTTACTATTATGCATCGATTATAATTCCTAATACAATAGTTTTTAATTAATAAAGCTAATTGGAATATTGTCTAAAAGGAATATGATTATTATGACTTATTATGATTTTGTAAAAGACTATATGAAAGTAGATGAATGTAAAAACAATAAAAAATATTCAAGCGCTGGGCATACATTTTGTTGGAGTAAAGATAATTCTACTTATGCAGAAGGGCTTTATTGGTTCTATCAAGGTGATGGATTTATCATTGATGTCCATGATTTTTATATCAGTGAAGAAGTTATTAGGAATAGCACCTATAGTATGGCTGATTATGTTTCAATATACACAAGCTACATTGTCAGTGCCAACGGTGAGAAATTTAATCCATATCAAACGCTTACTGCAAACTCATTATGTACTTTTGATTTTGACAATATAAAAGATGACTTTAGATTTTTATTACACGAGAACTCTTATTATCTTGCTGTTTCTATAGGCTTTAAAAAAGAGCTTTTAGAAAATCACCTATCAGCTATTAATATTGATCCGGAATTATTTTATAGGGCTTTACTTCAAACAAATCAAATAATACTTACAAAGTCATTGGAAAAAGTGGCAATGGAAATATTAAATTGTAAGATGGACGCTCCTGCCGCTGAATTTTTCTTTAAGGCAAAGGCAAATGAGTGGATAAGTATAGTAATAGATACCTATTTAAATAGGAAGAAATATAAAATTGAGTCTGATGATAATAAAGCACTTGAAGATGTGGCCAGATTTTTAGATGATCATTTCGCCTTGAACATAAATCAGGAAACCCTTGAAAAAATATCTACAATGAGCGGGACTAAATTAAAAAATCTATTCAAGGAAAAATATGGTCAAAGCATTACAGAATACACTCAAAGAAAAAGAATGAATGTGGCTGAAACTCTTCTGTTAAATACCGAACTTCCTATAAAGGAAATCGCTGAATCTGTCGGATACACATCCCATAGCAAATTTTCCATTTATTACAAAAGATACAAAGGAAAACTTCCCAGTGAAGCTAGAAAAATGCCTGTTTCTGAGTAATTTAAAAAGGCTGCCTAACCCCAAAGGGGTTAGACAACCTTTTAAGACTATTTGTTCTTGCGAAATCACGCTGCTTACTTCTTCAATTCTTTTTCCACTTCCGGTCCAATTCTGAGGGTTCCTCCAACCAGGGTGGTCCAGCCGGGTTTATGAGCCTCAATGTAGGCTTTGGTTTCTGCGTTCAGATGCTTGTGCTGAGTGAGCAAAATAGGTACATTCCGCTGCCCGGCCACCGGTCCGATTATAAGAGCATCGGCGTAGACCTGGCCTGAGGCGAGATATAGGCCCTTCGCATCCTTAAAGCCATATTCCGCAACCGCCTTGGCCGTTCCATAGCGGTTCAGCCCGGCAATACGCGTAATTACCTTGGGTAATTTCTTTGCAACGGTTTCAGAAACCGCCATGGGTCCGCCGACCAGGTAGACCTGTCCAATCTTCAAATCCTTCATCGTACGGTTGACCACTTGGTCAATCTTGTTCTTACGAACCAGAAGTATCGGATGATTGTTCTTGCAGGCAAAGGCAGAAGCGCTAAGGGCATCCGGCCAATTCTCGCCTGTCGTGATGATGGCCGTCTGACGAATGTCAACCAGTCCTGCCACCTTACGCGCGACCAAAGTCGCTGTTTCATAGCGGTCAATCCCATCCAAACGCTCGACAGTGTCGGAATCATAGGGTGCCAATGCCTTTTCTACGTCCAAGGAAATGGCGGACTTACCGCCCACAATGATGATCTCTGTGGCACCCAGACGGCGGATCTCAGCTTCAACACGTGGATCCAGCATCTTGCTCGGTGTCAGAAGAATTGGTGCCGGCTTTACCTTGGCTAATAGCCCGGCCGTCAAAGCATCCGGATAAAGGTCATTACGTACGATGATAACCGTTCTTGCCTTTTTATATTGCTGCTTCGAAATCAGGATAGAGGTCTCGATTCGATCTTTCCCATCTTGCCTGTCAATGACGGACGGCTGGTCCGGATTTGGCTTCTCCGGAGTTGACGGCACATTGATCTGTTTTTCCTTCCAGATGGCTTTTACTACGGTGTCTTTGGTGACAGTAATCTCGGTGCCTGGCGCTACTTCTTTACCATCAACTTCCCATGCTTTAAATTCTTTGTTTTCCGGTGCTGTGAATCCGTTAGCAGGTAGTGTTAATGTTGTACCTTTCTTTAGTTCTTTTCCTTCCATTTTTCCACTACCACCGTTGGCATTGTAGCTAACATTAACCATAATGTCTTTCCAGGTTGCTGTTAGGGTTACGTCTCCGGAGATATCTATTTTTTCTCCGACTTGCTTTAATTCAGTGCTATCTCCGACTTTCCATCCAGCAAATTCTTTGCCTTCATCCGGTGTGAATTTAGGTTTTGGAAGTTCATATTTGCTGCCTTTGTTGACAGTATTATCTTCCATTGAGCCAGTAGCACCGGATTCTGTTTGGAATTTCACCTTAAGTTCGATTGGTTTCCAGATAGCTTTTATTTCTGTATCTTTGTCTAATGTTATTTCTGTTCCGGCTGATATTTCATTGCCGTTTACTTCCCATGCTTTGAATTCTTGGTTTTCATCCGGGGCTTTGAAGCTGTTTTCAGGTAGGGTATATTTTGAACCTTTCTTTTGGGTTGCACCTTTCATTTCACCGGAGCCACCATTGGCACTGAAGCTTACATTGACCATAATATCTTTCCAGATGGCTTTTATTTCTGTATCTTTGTCTAATGTTATTTCTGTTCCGGCTGCTACTTCTTTGCCGTTTACTTCCCAAGCCTTAAATTCTTGGTTGTCTGGTGCAGTGAAGGTGCTTTCGAGCAGGGTATATTTCTGACCCTTGTTCAGCTTCTTGCTAGCCATATTGCCGGTGCCGCCGTTGCGGTCGTAGCTCACAGTGACCGTTTCGAGAGTCTCGCTGGCCGATTCTGATTCAAGCTGGGTTTCTTCAGGAATTAATCCGCCATTATCTTTTGCTTTTGCCGTAATGGTGGCTCCAACTGCTAAATCTTTAATCTGCAGGGTTACCTTCCCAGTATTCGCATCAACCGTTGCACCATCTGATGTCCACGTGGTCTTACCTGTAGTAGCGTCCACGGTCCTCGTTAAGGTGACAGTTTTATCAGCATCCGAAGCGTCCTTATAGGTAATCGTGTAGGACGCCAAGTCGGTATCATCACCGGGATTTTCATAAGCTGGTGGAGTAATGGTGACTTTGCCGGTGTTGGTATCGACTGCAATCTTTGGGGGTTCGGGTTTTACGTTCTTGACAAGGTCTTTTGCATCGATTTTGATGACTTCGGATTCCCCGCCCTCTATCAGCTTGTAGGAACCGTCGTCGTTTTTTTTATAGATCGGTTTTGGACTACCGCTGCTCCAGTCCCATTCAGTCTCGACATTGTTCGGGCTAAAAATCCTTACGTTGCCATCTTTATCAAATTCAATAAAAGTAGGTATCCCATCCCAATCTCCAGTTCCATTGGGGAGTTTAGATACGCCATTTACCGTATTGGCATCTCGAATAGCTTTACCGATGGCTTGTTTATCCGCATCCGTTAATTTGTGAGGATCTCTTACGTCGACTTTTTTGGGGGTTGTTACTACCGGCTCTTTCTTCGCGCAAGAACGGAATTTATGTGGCTCTTTGACAACGATACCGAACTCTTTTCCGAGTTTTAAATCATTAACCTTATCGATTGGGAAAGTAACTTTTTTGCCGTCAATGGATACTGCTTGAGACATCTCTCGCGATGTCGATTTATCCACTAAACATTTTCCACCTTCACAGAAACTCTTGTCCTCGTTATCCGTAAAATTATTGACAAAATAAAATTTCGTACCTGCGGCAACCTCGTTTTCAAGTGTAACGACAATTTGTCCGTCTGTTACTTGAACTTTTTCTATTGTTGGAGCAGCAGATGTTTCCGTTACCGTTTTGATTTTCAAATCCGGCGCTTCAATTTTGCCTGATGTTGAATTATCAGTGTAGGTTACTTCATAATAAGCATGGTCAGTACCGTCAATAGAAAACTTAACCGATTTAATATCACCGGCTATTTCAGTATTTGCATCTTTCAACTTTTGAACAGCTTCTGCTTGTTCGTCTTTATTAACTTGATTGGATGAAGTTTGTTCTATCCAAATTTCGCCTTGCGGCATTTTTAGCTTGTCTTTATTTTGTTTAGCAAGTGAATCCATCGCATTTGCAGTTGTTACCGGAGAGTTTTGTCCATCAAATTCTTGATAAGCAGTAACCGTATCTCCTTCTGCAATTGTAACTCCTTCAGGTAAGTTTACTGTCCAGGTTGTTCCACTTTTCGGTGTAACGGATACAGTGGCTTTTTCATTCCCACTACTATCCTTTAATGTTACATGAACTGTTCCTCTTGCATTCTTGCCATTAATTTTACCTCTGTGTAAATCTCCTCCAGAGATGGTATTTGTTCCAATAAATGCTTTTGTAATTGTCGGCGCTTCTATACCACTCCGCGCAACCGCCTCGTCAATAATCTCCGGCCCGAACTCCAGGCCGACGGCATGGAGCATTGGCATCAGCAACAATAAAGCCAATGTGCAGGATAGCAGGATGACCGAAACCTTCTTCAGCCAGCCATTAGGCTTGTTTTTGTTTTCGATGGCATTTTCCCTGCTTTTGCTATCGGATCTTTCTTTGTAATTCAACATTAAACCTCCTTAATATAAAATGATCATAGTATAGACTTATTGTATGTTTATAGTATAGCATAAAGGCTTGATTTTATTAAAAAGTGGCATAGGGAGCGTCTCTTGACCGGAAGAATAGCAATAAAACTAACTAAAGAAGAAAAGGTTTCCTCAATATTTAAACCCCTTTATATTTTCCTAATTTCCAAATTTCTCTCCTTATTTGCTTTCCAAAAAGAATTTTAGTTTCTCAGCGTATTCTTTGGGATGTTCGTGGAGAAATTGTCCGTGGCCCATTCCTTCAAACACCTCTATATCCATTTGCGGAAGATGCTCTCTTAATATTTTTTCACTTTTTTCAGGGATAGGCTCGTTACTTCCTCGCCAAAACATTATTGGATTTGAAAACCTGTTTAAATTTTTCGGAACTTTGTAATGATAGATATACTTACAGGCATTTTTAATAGTCTTTTTTGAAATTTGCGGATACATCATTTCTATTACGCTTCGATTATCCTTGCCCATAATCTTGTCTAATAAAAATTTAGGTATCGGCTTCTTATTTTTGATTCTACTTGTCCCAATGGTAAAAGCATAGGTAAATGGCCTTGCCATCAAGCCCAAGTCGGCAGTAATCGCACCATCTAAAAGAACTCTCGAAGCGGAAATGTTTCCTCTTCCAATGAGTTCAACCGCAATGGTTGCTCCCATGGAAAAACCGCATATTCCAAAGACACTCCCGCCCATTTCATTTAATATGTAACTTTCTATTGAATCTATTGTTTTTTCCAAGGAGGTTAAATCTTCGGGATCACTTCCATAATGCCCGTCCAATTCGCAGAAAATTACAAAATAATCTTGCAAATAAGGCAGAAGGGGTTTGAAACATAGATCAGCAGTAGATGCAAGCCCGTGAATAAATAATACTGACTTGTTGTTTCTATTTCCATAGGTGATAAAGTTCATTTAATTCCTCATTATATAAAAATATTTCTTATACAGTCTCGTATCTTCAATATAAAGCAGCTAACAAGATTTTTGCTCGTTTGCAGTTTGATTGAAATATCCTATCTATTTTCTACCAATAAACAACTTTGAACCTGCAAGGCTTAAAAACTTAGCTTCTCTATGCCCAACAAACATTCCATTAGTCGTTTCTATTAGTTTTATATCTTCGTATCCCTCTTTTTTAAGTTCTTCGATAAATTTTTCTATATCTCCGTAATTTGATTTCTTAATCAAATCATGTATGACAAAAACACCGCCTTTTTTAAGTACGCGAAAAGTTTCCAATAGAAGTTTCTGCTTATTATGTCCCATTATATTGTGATAAACGTAGTTGCTTGTCACCACATCGAAGCTTTCATCTTCAAATGGAAGTTTCGCCGCATTTCCAACTTTAAATCTCGCATTGGAAACACCTTCAGCCTTTGCATTGTCTTGGCATATTTTTTTAGAAAACTCCCCTTTGTATGAACCGCTCCAAATATCGCAGCCCAGCATGGTCGCTTTTGAATTTCTTTTTGCACAAGCTATGGTAAGTGCACCGCTGCCACATCCTACATCAAGTCCAACTCCACCGTCCGGTATCTCAACATATTGAGCCACCCCTTCTATAATAGTTTTGGCGAGTTTTCTCTTGCCCTTATAGTCAAAGGTTCGATACATAACGGAAAGCCTAAGTGAAGAGAATAGAAGTATTAATACTAAAATTCCTAAAATAATTCCACAGATAATCCTAGGACTTCCACTGAGAACAAGGTCTGTCCCTGCGAAAATTATAAAGAGAATAAAAGTAATTAAGGTTCCTCCGATAAAATTCCTAAGTAAACTTGCAGGAACCCAGTTTTTGTAGTCAGGCTTTGTTTTCTTATCAAAAGGATTGTATTCCCCATCCTTGTGAAAGGGATTTCTCTTACCGAAGGTTGCACTCTTATCGATGTGTTTAAAAATCTTTTCCGAATAAGGATGTATTCCGCTATGTCCGGTACAAACATATTCTAAGTTATAATCTTTTAATCTATCTCTTAGTTTAACTAAAGATTCTTTATTCTTCTTTTGATCTTGAGTGAAAAAATCAAAAAATGCATAACCGCCATTTTCATTTATGGCAAGGCAATCTCCGGAAATTAAAATCTTGTCATCGACTATATAAACAGTATGGCCTACCGTATGACCGGGAACAGGAATGGCTTCCACCTTTATTCCGTCAATCTCAAAAATTGAAATATCTTTAACAGGAGTCCATCCATCAGCTATTTTCACACAGTTATTAAATATTGCCTTTCTGCGAATTTCTCTTGTCATATATTTCTCTTCATCAGCACCCATGTAGACATGAGCATTTGGAAAAATATTTTTGCCTGTTATATCAATTCCGCCGGCGTGATCAACATCTAAATGAGTTAAAAATAAATGTTCAATTTCATCCGGATTTATTTTTATTCTCTTAAACTCCTTATCTATATTATCGTAATTTATGTGTCCACTATCAAAAGCAATAGTTCTACCATTTTTCGTATATAACCACAAATTGACGTCATACTCTCTAATAGCACTTATTCCATCGCACAAAATACCGGTATCTTCCGGCTTGCAGTAAAATTTTCCACGCATTTTAATAGGTTTTATTTTGTCATCAAAAAAATATAAAAGTTTCATAGCATCTCTCCTGAAAATTTTTAGATTAGTGGTTTGTTTTCCATAAGCATATCTGCTTAACACTTTTCCAGTAAAACATTCCTTGCATTCTCTTCTGTAATTTTTTATCTTCTGCAAGAATGTTCAAAAATGCGTAGCCCCCGTCTGCCCCAAACCAAATCGTGTCGCCTGTAAATAAATATGTATCATCAATCAGATAGACAAGATGCCCCCAAGTATGCCCCGGTACAAGAAATGCTTCTATCTTAATATTGCCAATATAAAAAACCTGCCCATCATCAATTAATATTTTTTTATTTTCTATGTGAACTTGTGGCAGTTTAACTAATCCACCAAACACTTTACGCTTTTCACGACCTTCTAAGTATTCATTTTCGATTCTTCCAATATATATAGTGGATTGGCTGAACAATCCATCACTGCCTTTATCAATGGCTCCGACATGGTCTGTATCTTGGTGTGTAATTAAAATTTCCCGGATATCTTTCGGATTGATGTCAAGCCACTTCATTTTTTCCGCTAATCTGTCATAATTATAGCCTGCATCTATCATAATCGTATGATCGTCTTTTTTATAAAAATAAATATTGGCGACATATTCTCTAATACAGCTTACTCTCTCATCAATATATCCTGTATTTAAAGGCTTAAATATTTCTTTACCACGAAACAGAAAAGACATGACCTTTTCTTGGATTTTAGATGCTAATTTTGACATAAATCCTTACCACATACTCCTTCCCTGATCGAGCTCCAATCTACCCCGGACCCGTCAAAAACTATCTTGCCCTTGGAAAGCTCGATAACCCTGTCGGCTTCCAGGATTGTGGACAGCCTATGAGCAACTGTAATATCAACGCTGAATAAACCTGTACCATTAAAGACTTAAGTGCATAATCTTCAGAATCCTGAAAATAAAAGGCTTAAGCACAAGAGCAGGAATAAAAAACAGGTCTTTTTTATATTTCAACTCCGTTACACAATATTTAAATATATTGGTTAGCCTATGATAATAAATGTTAGTATAGCTTTACAATTATCTGATGTCAACAAGACCCGACATGACCATTCGTATTATTTCTTAACTGTCAAGACATATGTTACACATTCCCATAAAGATGCGCCTGACACAATTGTCCTTTTCCGGCGGTTTTTAACAGGCACTTGCTTTCGACTTGTCAAGGGCGAAGAGTGAGCATAGGGAGCGTCCCTTGACCGGGAAAAAGCAAGTGCCTATCCTTCCCGCCCGGAAAAAGCATTAGCTTAAGCGACTGAGCCTTCAATAATATCCCTGGTCAGTTTTCGGTTTCCGTCATAAGCAAGGGCCCGGTGGAGGCGGAACATAAAGGCCCAAAATAGGCCCATTCCTACAGCGGCCACAAGGAGGAAGATACTAAGAACCGTCTTTATTAGGCTGTCTTCAAGGCTCAGAAAGACAAGAAGCAACGCGAGGCAAAGGAAGATGGCCATGCCTCCTAACAGGTAGAGGAGACTTTTGGTAACCCAGTTTTTGTAATCGACCTTCGTCATCGAAACCCTTTTCTTTATTTCGTCTTCCTATTTAGAATAATGTGCACAGTCCTGCCAAGACCAGAGACCCAATGAATATAGCAATACTTTGCATGATGTGATCTTTTCTGTTATAGCCAAACAGATGTGGCCCAAGCAGGTTTTTTACTTCCGGATAATAATGAGGGAAAAAGTTTGACCGGCATAGTAAAAACCAATCGAAAAAAACAATGTCAAAAAGCTTGAGCAGAAATAGCATTATTGCAAAACGGCTGAAAAATTGCAGAAAGCTAAAATTGTTCTTAATCCCATCTAGAATGCCCAGTATCATGGCACCTACCATACAGACTATTGCTAATATGGCTAATAGCCAGCCCATGACGTGTTGACCACGAAATCTCTCATGCTTGGGCTTGACCGCTTCATAAATTTCCCTGGGAGCTGTCGTAAAATACTTCTTATCCTGAATCAGTGCCACCCCTACAAAAAGTAGCAGGAATAATCCGGCCATCA
>CAMYAK010000013.1 GCA_947253765.1 uncultured Tissierellia bacterium | reverse complement strand
ACCCGGGATACCGCCGTGAAAGGGCGATGTCTTAACCGCTTGACCATAGGGCCCCAAATTTAAGTTACTCAAACAGTCTAAATAAAATCGGAGTCTTTGTCAAGTTAATTTTCAAATATCTTGAAAATTTTTAGTGTCAGGACCTTTATTATATCAGAAAAATATAAGCTTAATAACTTTTAAATTTCCTCAATATGTTCCCCTATCGTGTCGCAGTATATGCACCTATAAGTTTTGGTCTCCGCATCCGTAAGTCGGAAAACCTGGGGCAGCTCCTGCTCTATTGAACTTATACACCTGGGGTTTTTACAATGTATGATATTTGTGACAGTCTCAGGCAGCTCAGGATGGATCTTTTCTACGACCTTATTGTTTTCTATCACATTGATAGAGATCTGCGGGTCGAAATAGCCCAAGAGTTCAAAGTTCAATTTTATGGGTTTGCCGACTTTTAGAATATCTTTTTTCCCTCTTTTACTTGAGTCGGCATGTTCTATCAGGGCAACCTGGCAATCCAGCTTGTCCAGCCCAAGATAGTGGTACAGGGCTCTTCCCTTGCCGTTAGGAATGTGGTCAATTACTATGCCTTCTTTTAAATCGCCTATAATCATATTTCAACCCCCAATAATTTCATAATCAATGCCATTCTTATATATTTGCCATTCTTGACCTGGCGGAAGTAAGCCGCCCTGGGGTCGGCATCAACCGCTGTTGAAATCTCATTAACCCTTGGCAGCGGATGGAGGATCCTAATATCCTTTTTAGCCAATTTCAGCTTGGCCGGTGTAAGAATATATGAATCTTTGAGTCTCATATAGTCGGCCTCGTTGAAAAATCTCTCTTTTTGAACCCTCGTCATATACAGGATGTCAAGTTTAGGCATGGCCTCGTCAAGAGATCTTATTTCTTCATATGGGATATTGTTCTTATCCAGAATCTCCGTTTTAACATTCTCAGGCAGCTCCAGCTCCTCCGGCGAAATCAGTATGAACTTTATGTTCTTGTACCTGGACATTGCCATGATCAGGGAATGAACTGTCCTTCCGAATTTAAGGTCTCCGCAGCAGCCCACAACCAAGTTGTCCAGGTGGCCCATCTCTCTTGAAATCGTTAAAAGGTCGGTCAGGGTTTGGGTTGGGTGGTGGTGGCCGCCGTCTCCTGCGTTTATAACCGGTATGTCGACATTTGTGGCTGCTACCAGGGGTGCACCTTCTTTCGGGTGCCTCATAGCTATAATGTCGGCGAAGCACTCAGCTGTCCTGGCTGTATCGGCAACCGACTCACCCTTGGATACTGATGAGGCTGCAGCAGAAGAAAATCCCAGAACATTGCCGCCCAAGCTCATCATTGCCGATGTGAAAGAAAGCCTTGTTCTTGTTGACGGCTCATAGAAAAGTGTTGCCAATATTTTGTTTTCGCAAGCCTTCCTATATTTGTCAGGATTGGCGATTATGTCCTCAGCTACCTCAATAAGTTGGTCAATTTCTTGGGGAGTGAGATCGTTGATTTTTATCAGATCTTTCATTTTTCCTCCTAATTTTAAATTTATAGGCACTTAAGCCCTTATCCAGGAGTCATCATCCGGATTATCCCTGAAAGCCAGCAATTTACCCTTATCCTCTTCTTTTATGTATGAAGACTTGGCAGCCGTCTCTATTATGGTGTCAAAATTGGTCAGGCTGTAAACCGACAGGTTTTCTTCTTTGAAATTGTTTTTTGATTTTTCCATATTGTAAGAGAAGATTGAAATAGCTCCAAGGACTTGGGCCCCCGCTTCCCTCAGACATCTTACGCATTCCAGCAGAGACCCCCCGGTTGAAATAAGGTCTTCGATTACAACAACCTTAGAGCCCTCTTCAAGCTTGCCTTCTATCCTGTTATTTCTACCATGATCCTTTGAAGATGACCTTACATAGCCCATTGGAAGGTTGAGCAGGTCGGCAACGATGGCAGCATGGGCAATGCCGGCTGTGGCTGTTCCCATTAGGGCCTGTGCCTCCGGGAAGTATTCTTTGACCATCTCAGCCAAGGCTTTTTCAACCTTGGTCCTCAAGTCCGGATATGAAAGAATCAGTCTGTTGTCCGTATAAATTGGAGATTTTATTCCTGAAGCCCACACAAAAGGACGGTCAGGCCTCAAAAAAACGGCTTTTATATCCAAAAGTCCACCGGATATTTCCTCTCTTATTTTCTTATTTTCCACAAGCACCTCCTTCAAAATCTTCCTTGGCCTTTTTCAAGGCCGATACAGGGTCTTCCGCCCTTGTTATTGCCCTTCCCATTACTATATAGCCGGACCCCAGTTTGCCTGCCATATAAGGATCACAGACCCTCTTCTGGTCCTGGCTATCCTGGCCCTTGAACCTTATTCCGGGAGTAACCGTTAAAAACTCATCCCCCAAATTATCATGTATTAACTTGGATTCCAGGGGCGAACACACAACCCCATCCAATCCGGCCTTTTTGGTAAGTCCGGCATAGCTCAATATCCTGTCCTCGATTATCCCATCTATGCCCAACTCATCATTCATGATTTCCTGAGATATGGATGTCAACTGGGTTACTGCTATAAGCTCCGGCCTTTTTAAAAGTCCGCTTTTTTCGGTGCCTTCTTCCAGGCCCTCAAGGCCGGCCTTCATCATATCAAGTCCTCCGACAGCATGGAGGTTGACCATGTCCACCTCCAGGCAAGCAAGGCTCCTCATGGCGGATTTTACAGTATTCGGAATGTCGTGAAGTTTCAGGTCCAGGAAAATCTTATGGCCCCTTCTCTTGACTTCTCTAACTATTGACGGCCCCTCCTTGTAAAAGATTTCCATTCCCAGCTTCAGGTAGAGCTTTTGGTCAAACTTATCCAGGAAGTTGATAAGACTTTCCTTGTCAGGAAAATCCATTGCTATAATGACTTCTTTTTTCATTTTTCCCTCTTTTCGATTACTTACATTTAAATGGTTGGCCATTTATGAACTAAGCGTGTGCCTTGCCTATAATTTGGCTGATCCGATCTATTCCGAGCCTATCCATGACCTTTGGCAGGTCTTCAATAATTCTCGGGCAGGCATAGGGATCTCTCAGGTTCTCGGCCCCAATCTGAACACAAGAGGCTCCGGCCATTATCATCTCCAAAACATCCTCTGCGCTTGATACTCCACCCATGCCGATTATTGGCAGTTTTGTAGCCTTATAAACCCGGTAAACCATAGCCAGGGCCAAAGGAAAGATGGCAGGCCCCGACAAGCCCCCGAAAGTATTGGCCAAAATCGGCTTTCCTGTCTTTAGATCCAGTCTCATACCCAAAAATGTATTAACCAGGCTGAGTCCGTCTGCTCCCGCTTCCTTGCAAGCCAAGGCAATTTCTTCAATCGCTCCTGTATTGGGCGACAGTTTTATGAAAACAGGCTTCCTACAGGCTTTTTTTACTGCCTCTGTTACCTTTGCAGCTTGGACCGGGTCAACCCCGAAGGCCATTCCACCCCCATGAACATTGGGACAGGAGATGTTGATCTCCAAAAGTCCGACATTGGGAGCCTCTTCCAGACTCTTTGCGCATTCAACATATTCTTCTATGGAAAAACCGCACACATTGGCGATTACCGGCTTTTTATATAATTCTTTCATCTCAGGCAGGATCTTGTTAACAACCTCTTGGGATCCCGGATTCTCAAGCCCCACTGAATTCAACATTCCGCCCGGACACTCGGCAATTCTTGGAACGGGATTGCCCTCCCTGGCTTCCAATGTGGTCCCCTTTATTGAAATCGAACCCAGAATATTCAGATCATAGAGCTGTGAAAATTCATGTCCGAAAGCGAAGGTCCCTGAGGCCGGAATGATCGGATTATCGAGGACCAGGTCCCCGACTTTCACCCTTAGTCTGTTTGGATCTGAAATCTCTTTTACCATATTATGTCCTCCACATCGAATACAGGCCCGTCCTTGCAAACTCTTTTCATACCTTGGACTGTTTTTATGCTGCATCCCATACATGCCCCGAAGCCGCAGGCCATCCTCTCTTCAAGTGAAAATTCACCTTTTAATCCTTTTTCCTTCATTGCTTTTGCCAATGATTTGAGCATGACCTTGGGGCCGCAGGCGTATACCCGGGTGTTTTCAGTTTTTTTAGAGCCCACATACTCATTAAAGAGTTCAACTGCATTACCCTCGAATCCCATGCTTCCATCAAGGCTTGCAGTGTGGATCTCCGCCCCGATTTTCTCAAAATCTTCCAGCATAAATGATTGAGATTTTGTATTAAAACCGATAAATACAACCGGTTTCAAGCCCTTTTCTACAAGTTTTCTGGCCAGAAAATACATGGGAGGCAGTCCTACCCCGCCGCCGACAAGCATAGCTTTCTCAACCGGCCGGTCAATATTAAACCCCTGACCCAAACTCATCAAAACTTTGAGCTTTCCCTTTTCCATTTTTGACATCCTGTCAGTGCCTTTTCCAAAGACCTTGTAAACCAGTCTTATTCTATTGTCGTTAATGTCGCATATGGATATGGGCCTTCGAAGAAAAAATCCGTCCAAACTTATCTGGACAAACTGTCCGGGTATAGCCTTTTCAAGGTCTTCCACTTCCAGGACCAAATTATATATATTAGGATTAAGGGGCCTATTGGAAACTATGTTGAGCGTGAGGTCTTTCATCCTATTGCCCTCTTTTCTAAGTTGTCTTTATTAATATATGCAAATTCCCCGTCAACCACTGTCATAAGGCAAGATCCGTAAACCTCTTTTCCCGTGAATGGTGAGCTTTTTCCCTTGGATAAAAAGTCTTTGGGATCAACTGTGTACCTGTCTTCCAGGTCGAATACCGTGAAATTTGCCTTGTTGCCCGGTTTTAATCCCAATTCGGGGTCTGCTTTTACGCCCCTTGGATCCTTTACCGAATCCAGGTCCAGGGTCCTATATGGCTTGATTGACAAGAGGTAAACAAGGTCCCCCAATTCAATCAAACCTGTTCTAACAAGGTCTGTGTAGCAGACCGAAAAGGCTGTCTCAAGCCCTACAATTCCGTTTAGAGATCTATCCAGTCCTCTTGATTTTTCCTCTTCCGAGTGGGGAGCATGGTCGGTCGCTATGGCATCCAGACTTCCTGCACACATAGCCTTTCTCAAGGCATCCCTGTCCTCCTCAGCCCTTATAGGGGGGTTCATTTTGAACCTGCCGTCTTCCTGTAAATCCATATCTGTCAGAGTCAGGTAATGCGGTCCTGTCTCAAAGCTAACCCCAAGACCCTTTTTCTTTGCCTCAAGTATTGCGGCTACCGATTCTTTGGTGGACACATGGCAAACATGGTAATGGACTCCTGTTTTCTCAGCCAAGGCCAAGTCTCTTATTACCTGTTCATATTCGGAAGCCGACGGATTACCCTTATGACCATGAATTCTTGCATATTCGCCATCATGGATAACCCCTCCATTAACAAGCCTGATATCCTCTGCATGGGCTACTATGGCCTTGTTCAGTTTCTCAGCTTTTTTCATGGCCTCTTCCATGAGATTATCATCCATAACGCCCACTCCGTCGTCGGTAAAACCGGCCACATAGGGCGCCAGCTCTTCCATATCTGACAACTCCTTGCCCTGCTCGCCCCTGCTTATGGAAGCATAGGGTATCACCCTCGGAATAGCCCGCTTCTTTGAGGCCTCTATTATCTTTTCAATCTGGGGTTTTAAATTTTCCAAAGAGTCCGGAACCGGATTCAGGTTGGGCATGGTGCAAACGCTGGTGTAACCCCCATGAGCAGCAGCCATGGCCCCGCTTTCTATAGTCTCCTTATACTCTTTGCCCGGCTCCCTGAAATGAACGTGGAGGTCGCAGAATCCCGGAAACATGTGTAAGCCTCGTCCGTTAATAATAATGGTGTCCTGATCCAAGTTGTCGGGGACATCAAGGAATATCCCGTCTTTTACATATATATCAGCACTTTCAAATTGCCTGTCTTTATATATTTTTATGCCTTTAAAAAGTATTGCTTGGGTCATATTTCCTCCTAATCAGTCTCTTTCCATCAAAAGGACCTGGCAGTTATAATCGTATTCGGGCAATTCAACCTTTATGATTTCGTTTCTCGAGGTAGGGACATTCTTTCCGACAAAGTCAGGCCTTATGGGCATCTCCCTGTGGCCCCTGTCAATTAGGCAGGCCAGCCTTATGACCTTGGGCCTTCCCATACTTATTACCGCTTCCATTGCGGCCCTTGCCGTTCTTCCTGTGTAAATGACATCATCCACAATTATGACCGACCGGTTTTTGCATTTGAGATCCGATATTCCCCGGTCGGACACCTTGGCCTGGTCTCCGATTTCCGTAAGGTCATCCCTGTATAAAGAGATATCCAAATAGCCGCCTTGAACTTCAACGTTACTGATCTCTTTCAAGTTGTTCTCAAGGATTTTAGCCAGGGGAACGCCCCTCCTTTTTATTCCAAGCACTATGTATTTACTTTCTTCCGGGTCCCTCTCGACTATCTCATGGGCCATTCTCTTAAGCGATCTTTCAATGGCAGCCCGGTCCATAAGCCTTGCCTTGATCTTCATAAAACTTTCCTTTCTTTATTGTAAATATTGGTCTATATCCTATTCCCCTGCATAAAAAAACGTCCTTACGGTCAGACCGTAAGGACGCAAATCATCCGAATATACTTGCCGGCTCGTGCTCGGACAAGTCCACTTTACCCATCGGGCAATTCCTCTTTCGGGTCTCTCTGTACCGCATTTAAAGAAGTAATATATTTTTAATTTTCAATTAACCTTTCCAATAATAAATTAATCCCAAGCTTTGGTCAAGCCCGGATTGAACTTTATTTAAATTTATAGGCCCCGATCCAGTCCAACTCTTCATCGTCCAAAGATGACTGACTTTGGTCGGTCAGGATCTCGGCTCCACCATCTTTAACAGCAAAGGTATGCTCAAATTGACAGGATTTTTTCCCATCCTGAGTTCTGGCCGTCCAGCCGTTATCATCAATCTTTATCCGCCAATCTCCAATGTTTATCATTGGCTCAACTGTTATTACCATGTTTTTTCTAAGCTTTGGCCCTCTCCTGTCTATGCCGTAATGGAGTACCATGGGGTCTTCATGCATTTCCTGCCCAATTCCGTGTCCCGTGAAATCCCTGACAACTGAGAATCCTTGACCCTCAACATATTCCTGTATGGCCTTGCCTATATCATTAAGGTGGTTGCCGGGCAGGGCTTGGCCAATGCCTATGTACATGGCCTTTTCAGTAACTTCCATAAGCTTTTGGTCTTCGGGTGAAAGGTCACCGATGGCGTAGGACCAGCATGAGTCGGAAAGGTATCCTTCAAAATTTACAACATTGTCAATCGAGAGAATATCCCCGTCCCGGAGGGGGCGATCATTGGGGAAACCATGGCAAACCTCATCGTTTACGCTTGTACACAGGGCAAAAGGAAAGCCTTCGTAGCCCAATTGTGCCGGTATAGCCTTTTTATACCTCATAAAAGCCTCGGCAAAATCATTAACCTGCATCGTTGTAAGGCCCGGTCTCAAAATCTGCCTTATAGCGTGGTGGGTCTTGGTCAGGATAACTCCCGATCTTTTCATTCCTGCAATTTGAGTATCTGTTTTTATTGTAATCATGACTATGCTTTCTAATTATGTAATTAAAATATTATAAAAATTATTTTGACCAATCTTCAGAAATTCCCAGAGAAATTTTTATAGCCCTGTCTATCCTGTCCATAAATTTCCGGTCAAATGACCCCAATTTTTTTTGTAGTCTTTTTTTATCAACTGTCCTGATCTGTTCCAATAAAATCACTGAATTTTTAGGCAGGTCGCTTATACGACTTATAGCCTTAACATGTGTTGGAAGGCCCAGCCTGGTCATTTGTGATGTTATAGGGGCAACAATTGTGGTCGGTGAATACCTGTTTCCCACATCGTTCTGTATTATGACCACAGGCCTGGTTCCGCCCTGCTCAGAACCTACGACAGGGCTCAGGTCCGCATAATATATATCCCCTCTTTCAATCTTTTGCAAACATGCCTCCTTGGCCATAGCCTGACCCCACTTTTTGGAGTATTTGGAATACATTGGAAATGTATTTGATAAGGTCACCGGCTATGAGGGACTCCATGCCCAAGTCCTCCACTGCTAAATCACCGGCAAGTCCGTGAATAAAGCAGGCCATCTTGGCCCCAAACAAGGGGTCATAGGCCCGGGCTGAAAGGGCGGTAAGAATTCCTGTTAAAACATCTCCTGACCCTGCCGTGGCCATGCCGGGATTTCCACAGGGGTTTATGTAAGTCACTTCGCCGTCGCTTATAACTGTTCCGGCACCCTTTAAAATTACCCTTATTCCCATTTCCTCCGCAAATTCCATAGCGGTTTTAGCCCTATTTTTCTTAATTTCTTCAATACCCAGCCCATTCAAACGGCTCATTTCCATCTCATGGGGGGTTATTGTTATTTCCTTCCCGGTCCTCTTAATAATCTCCGTATTTAAAGATGCTGCGTATAGGGCATCCGCATCAAGAACTATAGGAACTTCCAAGGCTTTTATTATATTCCCCAGCCAGTCCGTCAGGCCTTCGTTCCTGCCCAATCCCGGACCGATCCCCACAGCATCAGTCCCTTCCAAGGCTTTTAAAACTTGATCACCGGAATCCGGCAAAAAATAGCCCCTGCCCTCATCCTCAATACCTTTTATAATCACCTCGGTCAGCTTGGCCTGAGCTATATTGACCAGGGACTTTGGGACTATTGCATAAACCAGTCCCGCACCTGACCTGAGGGCCGCTTGAGCAGCCAGGCATATGGATCCCAGCATGCCTTGGGACCCGCCGACCAGGGCGACTTTTCCATAATCTCCCTTGTGAGAATTCGTCTCCCTTTTGACCATATTTTTTCCCAAGTCTTCAATGAACGCCAAGCTTTCCTGTTTAATTATAGGTGGATTTTTTAAAGGAATAGCAAAGGCCATGGCCCCGGCCAGGGCTCCATCGTGGCTTATTGATATTGAAAAGCCTAAAAATCCGGCTTCCCGGAGTATCCGCCTTCCCTTATCTGAAAACTCAATAAATGGCCGGCCTTTTTCATCATGGTCAACCCACAGGTCCAACAAGGACATGGTTGAAAGGCCCCTTCCAAAAGCTTTTAAAACAGCTTCCTTGGCTGCATATATTCCTGCGGCGGTCCGGGCCCTGTTATGTTTTCCGTTTATGTATGTAATCTCTTTTTCAGAAAAGCATTTTTCCATGCTTTCAGGCCCGGCAATAATCCTCTCCATACGGGTGATTTCAACGAGATCAAGCCCTACTTTCATCTTTCCCGCTCCTTTTAATAAGCTCTTTCCAAGCTTTCTCCGCCTCATCTATTATAATATTTTTGTTAGCTAATGCAAACACCCCGTCTTCATAAAGGATTCTTCCATCAACCATTGTTAAACAGACATCCTTGCCTGATGTAGAGTATACGAGGGCCGCCTCAATATCTTCAGGGTATGGCTTTAAGTTTATATTATTAAGGTCTATAGCTATTATGTCGGCTTTCTTACCGACTTCAATGCTTCCCAGATCATCTTCCCTGCCTATGGCCTTGGCCCCGTTAATAGTCGCCAATTCCAGCATTGTCAAAGCGCTTGCAGCTTTAGGATCAAGGCTTTTACCTTTCTGTATTAGGGAGCCCAAGGTCATGTCCCTGAAAAGGTCCTGCTCATTATTTGAAGAAGCTCCGTCAGTCCCTATAGCAACGTTCACCCCGCTTTTTAAAAGCTTGTCCAAGGGCATAAATCCTGAAGCCAGCTTCATATTTGAAGCCGGATTATAGACGCAATTCACCCTTCTTTTGGCCAATATTTCTATATCCCTGTCGGACAACCAAACACAGTGGGCCGCTATGGTCTTTTCGTCCAAGATCCCAAGTTTATCTAAAAACTGAACCGGGCTCATTCCATATTCTTTTTCAGCATCCTCAACTTCTTTTCTAGTCTCCGATACATGAATATTAATTCCAGTCCCCAATCTGTCAGCAAGGTCTTTTTCCATCAAAAGAGCCCTCTCATCATTGGTGTAGATGGCATGGGAACCCACCATAACCCTTATGCGGTCATTGGCAGCCCCGTTCCACTTTCTGAAAAATTCGGCCTGGTCCTCAATTGCATCGTCTACGCTGTCCTTGGTAATTCCCCTTGTCAATATGGCCCTATTCCCAAGCTCTTCCACCGCTTGTGCCACATAGTCCATCTCGAAGTACATATCGACAAAGGTCGTTACCCCATTTTGTATCATCTCAAGGCAATCGAGCCTTGCCCCTTTTTTTATGTCCTCACCGGTCAAGTAGGCCTCAACCGGCCAAATATAGTCCTCCAACCAGGTCTTCAAGCTGACATCATTTCCAAAATTTCTGAAAAAACTCATTGAGGCGTGGCAATGTCCGTTAATCAGGCCCGGCATTAACAGCTTTTCACTGCAATCTATATACCTGGCCCCGCTTATCACAGGCCTTTCCTTGCTTATTTTACTGATAATATTGCCCTCGACCGTCACGTTAACATCGTACAGGACCTCCCTGTCCTTATTCATGGTCAATACTCGGGCGTTTTCAAATACAATGGTCAATTTTTGTCCCTTTCCTCAATATATGAGAATCTCTCGGCAAATTTCCCGCACAGGCCTTCCTCGTCCCCGTTTTCTTTAAAAGTTTCCAATAAGGGAACAAGGGCCCCTGTCAATTCATCCATTCCGGCATGTGTAAAATAAGACGCTTCTGAGCTTTGCAGGGCGCAACGGGCATACTGTAGGGTAAGCCGGTCAACCAGATCCTCATTCTTAGTAGGATCCAAACCGGACTTTCTCATATTAATCCTTATTGTATGGATAATCATAAAATAAAGGTAGTCCACAAAGGTCCTGAAGGTCTCCCTCTCTTTTTTATCTGTATTAACGTCCATTAAAATACAGGCAAGTAGGTTCCAAGTCAAATCTTCATTTACAAACCTGTTTATCTTGGCCCCCAATTTTTTTGTGGTGTGGGAATGGTAATCTATTGGCGGATCAAAATCCAGGCTTTGACCGAAATTAACCGAATTTAAACCTCCCCGGCTTATTTCTTCCAAAATCCTGATAAATTCTTTAGCTATGCCCTCCCTGGATTCATAACGAATCCTGGCAAAGAGGAATTCCGTCAAAAGATCTGTATGGTCCCTAAAATCAAAGAAGAGGTTATACTTATCCCTTAAAGGGATAACATAGGCATCCTGGATAACCCGGCCGACAAAATTTTGCAGCTGGTCCTGGGGTGAAAAATAATCTTCCGAGTCCAAGCTCTGCAGGTGGTCATAGACCATTTCAAGCTGGCCGTCAATTATTGACAGGTCACCCTTGATCGACGCCATGATCTGCCTTACAAAGCTCTCGGTTATTAAATAATTATAGTTTTTATAAAGGATTTTATGGTCTATTTCATTCCAAAAAACATTGACTATGGACTTGATCTGGAGCTCAAAATTTAGGACAACATCACCTAAAAATCTTCCGTCTATCCTATAAGACGAGAAGCCGTTTTTCTGAGACTTGGGCTGGTCATCATCGAGCTTCAGCTCAATTCTGGGGTCCCTATCAGACCTATAATAGCCCTCAGATGTCCTGTTTGAAAAAAAATTAAAAAGTGACTTATATACCTTCTCTTCATCGTTGATAAAGCGGCACTCAAGCCTACATCCTATTATATCCGAGAATTGGCCCAACATGGTCGGTGCATCGCTGTAGTCCCTGCAACAGCCGAGCCTGATTATTTTTTCCTTGAGGCTCGCATCGTCCTTTATTCTTGATGTGTAATTTACAAACCAGTCTTTTTTCTCAAAAGTCTGAGAAAACAGCTTGTCTATTGCCTCCTTGGCATCCTCCAGCTCAAATCTCAGCGAATCTTTGTATGCAAGTATATCGTCTATATAAGAAAATAATTTAAGTTTCAGACCGATCACCTCCCGTCATTATTTTCACTACATATCATTATATAACATGAATGGGGGCGTGAAAATGTTTTCACGCCCCCATTTTATAAAAACTTATGATATAAAATGTCTTAAAATATTCTCTCAGATTCCAAACTTCAGGATCAGGCCCTTGTCAGACCCGGCTTGAAGAAGCGAACGAAGGATCTCAGTCTTGAAGCCGCCTCTTTGGAAAAACGCGGGTTTGAGGTCAGCCTCACAAAATCCATTGAACAGTCACTTCCCCTGTCTCCAACCCCTTCAACAATCTTCAAATCTCTTACCCTGGCAAAGAGCTCATCGTTCCTGCTCCTGTAAAAAGTCAGGATAGCACGACTTATCCGGGCAGCCGCTTCCATCATTTCCGGCCTGTGTATGGCCCTGGTTTTCATCTCAAGCTTACCGTCTTTAATGACCAGCTCCCTTATTGTGGGCTCATCCAATATGTCATTAAACTGTAGAAAGGCCCAGCAACCCTTGGTATAAAATTTATCCTTATGAAGGTGGCCGTTAATATAGACCCCTCGACCTTTTTTCTTTGAAAGTATGCCCTCCATAGTAACAGAGCTGTCAACCTTGCCGTCTTTATCGTAGAAAATAACCCTCTCGGGCGGATGGTGGGCAAAAACCAGGGTCAGCTTTTCCCCGGCCTTGGCCAATTCTTCCTCCAAAAAGAGTCTCTGGTCCCAATCGACCCTGGAAGAAGACCTGCCCGGATGCATCTGCTTGCAAGTATCCAGAAAAATCATCTTACACTCGTCATTTTCTTCTGCCCAATAGAGCTTTTGTCCGGTTATCTCTTTATATGTTTCCTTGGTCATGGCAAGAAGATCATGGTTTCCGGTAACCTGAACAAACCTCTTGTCAGGCTTCTTGCATGAATTTATTATAGAATAGACTTCCCGGGTGTGGGCCTTCCTTCCGTAATTGGTCAGGTCCCCCAGGGAAACGTAGATGTCTGCTTCCTCTTTAAATAGTTCTCTGAATATATTTGTATAAAAATATTTGTTTGTTTCTTTCAAGAACTTGCTTTTAAAAGGAAGGGAAGCATAGTGGGCATCACCCATACAAATAATTTTCACTATATCCTCCTCTTACTCAGCTTTAAACAAGCTCCATATATGATAACACTCATTTTAAAAAAAGGATAAAATATTTTACCTTTTCATAAATAAGGATGATAAAAATTGTCAGCAGTATAACTATTGTGAAAACATGGCCTCCCGGCCTTTTGGGCTCAACCTTGAAAGTAAATTTTATAGTCCGGTCATCTTTCTTACTTGCATCAACGGCAAAACTGTCATCACTTTTTATAGCATCATAATAGAAGGCCAAGTCATAAAAACCCGGCCCTGAAAATTCCTCTTTTCCAAGGGTCAAAGTATATGTATAGCCCGGTCCGTCCTTTGTTAAAAGGCAATTAACTTTTGGCCTTATAGCAAGTCCGTTTCTGAAGGCTATAAATTTAAAGTTCTCATTGTTAATTAAGTCCCGACTGTAGGCCCTTACAACAAAGTCTTGACCGATCCTCCTGAAGGTTATTGTCTCGCCTGCCAGAAGCCTCTTAAAAGCCCCTGAAAAACTTATCTTCAGGTTGTTTAAATATATAGGCTTGATATCCTCTTTCTTCCCGCCCGGATCAGGTTTATCAGATTCGTCTTTAATGCTTTGGACCTGTGACGCCTCATGACCTTCCCGGCCTTGGCTTTCCTGTTCTTTACTTTTCGGTCCGTCTGCTTCCTTTATTTGTGACTTATGGCTTGGCTCTACGGGGTCCTCTTCTACAATCGCTTCTTCAACGATTTCTTCAGTCGGGCCCGGGTTTCCAAAAATAAAAGCCTTTTTAAATACCCCGGACTCCCTTCCTGTAAGGTCATAGGCCCTGACTTTTACTATATATGAGGCAGGTTCCCTGAAATTCAACTTGAGTTTATATACCTTATCTCCCGGCCTTGAAAAACTTTTATCGTAACCGATAGACAGCTTTTTTCCCCAGCCGTCCCGGGCGCTTACAAGAAGGTCCAGCCTATCCCTATCCAGGTTATCATCTTCAATGAGAAACTCAATTTCGTATGATTTATCCGACCTGGTCTCTTTATTTAGTTTTATAGTAGGGCTTTCCAAGTCAAGAAGGTAGTCCCCGTCTAATGATGACCAGGGGCCCTTAACCCCGTACCTGCTAATGGCCCTGACTTTTAAGCCAAAGGCCTTCCCTGTATACTTTTTATCTAATAAGAAGGTGTAAGAAAGCCTGTTCCCGGGCCCGGACATGTCTTCCCTATCTACAATGCTTTCACGACTTTTACCACTAACCCTGCTTATGACCTGAAATGATCCTGCCAATTCTTCATTCCCCTGCCAAGTAATTGTTATTGGAACGGGATCCTTGAATATGTAGGTTTTAATCCCTTCACTTTTAGATATATGCACGGCCCTATCACCAATTTCAATTCCGGGTCCTTTTGGCGGCATGGCCGGGTCTATCTCAGCCCTGACACCTGAGCCAATAGGACAGACAAGTGCAAATAAAAAAATAATTGAAAACTGTAAAAATTTTTTAAAGGTCTTTTCCAAGGCATATACCCTCTTTATATTCAAAGTATTCTATAAAATTATTTATAAAGGCCCGCCCCCATGGTCCGGCTTCCCTAAAGTATAAGCCCTTGCCAAGGGTATCCGTAGTAAAGAGCCTCTTGATTTTTTCCAAATCATTACCGCCCGACGTCTCTCTTCCCTCACACTCAATGGACTTATCCAAATAATTAAAAATTAAGAACATGGCCTCCCTCTCCGACCTGAGTTTTTCACCGGTTAAATCGGGATCTTCCCCTTCATAAACAGCTCTTTTTAAAAACATATCCAGGTATTTTTCGGTAGACTTGCCCCCATTAAGGTCAATGGGATTCTCCCTTATAAACTCACAAACTCGGGTGTTTGTAGGATCAACATTTAATAAATGGGCATTCAGTAATTTTTCTCCTCTTTTTCCTGAAAACTCACTAAATATGGCAGCTATTGACAAGGCCGATATGACCGCAAGTTTTGCATACTTTTTATTTCTTTCTCTCTTTTTATCGTATTTTTTCAGGTCCTTAACCAAGGCCCTGATTGACCCGTATCTCTCTTCAGGCTTTTCTTTTATGCATAAGCCTATGATCTTATCAAGGTCTTTAGAGATTTCCGGTCTCAAGTCCCGCAAGGGCTTGTAAATAAAATCATCAGATGAGGGGTCCAGCCCCGAGGCCAGCCTGTACATGGTCATGCCGAGACCGTATATATCCGTTTTTTCGTCTATTTTATTGCCTATATACTGCTCAGGCGGGGCGTATCCACTGCTGGCATACAGTTTTGCCTGAAAGAATTCTTTACCGATCTCCAATCTGGCAACGCTGAAATCAATTAATTTAAGCCGCCCATCCTCAGTCATCATAATATTTGATGGCTTCATGTCGGAGTATATGACCTTGTTTTTCAGTGAGTGTAGGTAGGCCAGACAATCTGCCAATTCCATGAATTTGACCTTTACGTCTTTTTCAACTAGCCTTCCCTCCCGTTTAACGATCTCTTCCAGGCTCTTGCCGGGAACATATTCCATGATCATGCATAGCTTGTCGTCCATGTTGAAAATTTCAAGAACCTTTGGTAGAAGCGGGTGGTCCAGGTCTTTCATAATTCTGGCCTCTTCCAAGAGATTTTTCCCATAGAAATGTCCATCGGGGCCCATTTTATCAACCATTTTCATGGCCCACTTCTTCTTTAAAACCATATCCTCCACAAGGTAAACCCTTGACATTCCGCCCCTGCCCAACTCCTTAATAATTTTGTACTTTCCAATAGGTCCTTTCATATGAAAAAGCCCCCAATCCACTTTATCCATTGTCTACTCTACAACTTAACTGAGTTTACCAGGATTTGTGTTTCATGGGTTTCACAAAATGTTCCAATAAAAAAAGAGGACCCGGTCCCTGTCCGAATCCTCAATAAATTATCTTGTTTACTTGAACTTATCTATTGCCAACTAGCGCTTAACCTTAAAATGCCTGAGTGTAAGGGCGTTCGCAACCACAAACATTGACGACAGGCTCATTGCAGCTGAGGCTATCATAGGATTGAGCCTTATGCCCATGGAAGGATATAAGACCCCTGCAGCCAAGGGTATGCACAAAACATTGTAAAAGAAGGCCCAAAAATAATTTTCTTTTATCTTGGTCATGGTCTTCTTTGACAGGTCATAGGCGGCAATAACGTCCCTCAGGTCCGACCTGACCAGGACAACATCCGCCGACTCTATGGCCACATCAGTTCCGGCCCCGACGGCAATCCCTATGTTGGCCCTGGCCAGGGCAGGAGCATCATTAATCCCGTCCCCAACCATGCAGGTCTTGCCCTGACCTGAGCTTAAGTCCTTGACCTCCTTTTCCTTGTCCTCAGGAAGGAGACCCGCCCTGAATGAGCTCAGGTCCAGGTCGGACGCAATGGACTTGGCCGTCCTCTCATTGTCTCCGGTCAGCATTATGGTCTTTAGCCCTCTGTTTTTGAGCGTTTTTAGGGCCTTCTTACTTGTCTCTTTGACCGGGTCCATTGCTGCAACTATTCCGCAGGCTTCATATGAAAATGCAAAGTACATTGGGGTCTTGCCCTCATCAGCCAACCTTATTTCATCCTTTTCAGCAAAATCAAAGTCGACACCGTACTCTTCCATAAGGGCTTTGTTGCCTGCCAAAATATCAAGGATCTTTCCATTTTCCCTTACAACCTTCCCCTTGATGCCCCGACCCGGAATGCCCTCAAAAGCCTTAACTTCAACCAGATCAAGATTATCTTTTTCAGCCTTCTCAAGAATCGCCTCGGCTAAGGGCTGCTCCGATGATTTTTCAAGACTGGCCGCCAATCTCAGAAACTCATTATCAGAATATATATCCGAGTACAATATTATATCGGTCAGGACAGGCTTACCTTCCGTTATGGTCCCTGTCTTGTCAAAAACAAAGGTTTCAACCTCTTCCAGCTCCTGGAGGGCTGCCGCAGATTTTATCAGGAGACCGTTCTCCGCCCCCTTGCCCGTCGCAACCATTACCACCACAGGTGTTGCCAATCCCAATGCACATGGGCATGAGATAACCAGGACCGATATTGCCAAGCCCAAGGAAAATTCAAATCCGGCCCCGCTTAATCTCCAAAATATAAAGACCAGGAGCGAAATAACTATCACTGTAGGAACAAATACGGCGGAAATCTTATCAGCTAAGGACTGGATTGGGGCTTTTCCGGCATTGGCATCCTTGACCAGGTCTATTATTTTGGAAAGCATGGTGTCTTCGCCGACAGCCTTTGCTTCCATAGTAAAGGCCCCGGTCTTGTTTATAGTTGCCCCTATAAGCTTGTCACCCTCTTCCTTCAGAACGGGTATGCTCTCGCCGCTTATGGCCGATTCATCCACGGAGCTCCTGCCCGCCAATAGAATCCCGTCGACCGGTATCCTCTCCCCAGGCTTAACGGAGATGATGTCCCCCACAATAACCTCGTCTATGGGAATCTCCATTTCTTTTCCATTTTTTATTATCCTTGCCTTATCGGGTCTTAGGCCCATAAGCTTCTTTATAGATGAGCCCGTTTTTATCTTTGACCTGACCTCCATATACTTTCCCAGGCTTATTAAGGTCAGGATGGTGACAACACCTTCAAAATACAGCTGGTTCCTGTAAGACTCAACAAGGTCTGTCAAGCCATAGGCCACTCCGTAGTTGATCCGGAACAGGGCAAAGGCCCCATAGAAAAAGGATGCACCTGCCCCTATCCCGACCAGGGAGTCCATGTTGGGCATGCCCCTGAAAAGTCCCTTGAAGCCTCTTATAAATATAAGTCTATTGGCAAAGATAACGGGAAGGGTTATTAGCATTTGAACCAGGGCAAAATTGGCAGCCCCCTCATACCCCTCAAGCCAAACCGGCAAGGGAAGGCCCACCATATGGCCCATGGCCACATACATAATTGCTATAAAGAATGGAAAGGATATTATGAGCCTTTTCTTCATATCCTCGGCCTCTTCTTCAAATATGGCTTTCTCGTCAGACTTGGCCTTTACCGGTCTATTTGTCCCACTTTTATCTTCGGATCTCACAGGTCCGTCCCCGCCACTCAGCAACTCCTTGAATTCAGCCTCATAACCGGCTTTTTTAACCGCTTCCACTATCCGGTCTGAAGTAAGAATGCTCGAGTCAAAGCTGACGTCCATAGAATTTGTCATTAAACTGACATTGACCTCTTCAACTCCCTCAATTTTTTTAACAGCCTTTTCCACGTTAGCTTGGCAGGAGGCGCAAAACATTCCTTTGACGGAATATCTCTCTTTTTTTATCAATTTTTCTCCCACTATAAAAGTCCTTTCAAATAAGCTTTGTTGACAATTTACTACTATTGTTACCCAGAATAAAGACCTTCAAAAATATTGTAAATATATGTTGAAAATCTATCCACCTATCTAGTAAACTTCAGCTATCAAATTAGTGGCTCTTTGTCAAATGGCCTTGGTGGACATTTCGCATGATTAAATAGTCTTTAAAGGTTGTCTAATCCCTTAGGGGTTAGGCAGCCTTTTTTATTTTCCAGTCGTTTTATTTCATTCTTTCAAAATCAGGAATTACTACCTTGAATATTAAATTTCGTTTTTCAATTAGTCAGATGTCCTCTGACTAATTGTCTATTTTATTTTTTCTCTTTTTCTTTATTTGCATAGCCTTCTATGGTTAAATATTCCTTGTTTAATTCATTTAGAAGTTCTTCTTCACTTGGTAAATACAGTTTATATTTTGATGCAAATATCTGCTTTTCATCTTCCGGAAGAGTATATTTAACAATAGAATCACTCTTATCCGCACAAAGTACAATACCTATCGGAGGATTATCTACCTCATTCATCATTTCTCTTTCATAATAATGAACATACATCTGCATTTGTCCTAAATCTTGGCGTGTTAAATCTCCAATCTTTAAATCTATCAAGACAAAGCATTTAAGTATGTAGTTATAAAACACTAAATCTATTCTGAAATGTCTTCCATCAAAGGTAAATCTTTGCTGCCTTGTACTCCAATTTGATTTTACCGTTTCTTCCAAATAAAAGTTCCTTGCCCTTTCATTTTCAACACGCATTAAACTACGATAGTGTGTCCAACTCAATTCGTCACGCAGTGCGTGACCATTTGGAAACGCAAGATAAAATTGACGCATATACTTCAAATTAGTAATTGTAAAGCCTCTACCAAAATCTTTTATCATCTGTTTAGACAATTCTTGCAATAAACCTTGCCCATATTCTGCTGTATCTTTGCCACCTTGTTCGCAATAATATCTCCTCCGACATAGAAATTGAAGTGCTTAGAAAAGATATTTCCAATATAGAAGAATGATAGATAAGGAATATTTGCTGATATACATTTCTTTGGTTTGTCTATAAAGCATAAGTGTTCAGGAAGGTTGTTAAAAGGCGGGTCGTAGCGATGAAATCATTATCTATGATTCTTGAAACAGTATTAATAGAAACATAATTTCTATCAGCTATATCTTTTTTCAGAAACATTTGTAATGCGAAATGATCTTCATGTCATTTTTTGTTGCACTTAGATTATAAATTCAAGATCAAAAAAGGTGTCGGAAGACCGGCTGATCATTTCTGATCAGCCGTCCACCAACACCATTTATTTTAGATCCTTATAAAATTGATGGCTATCCATATTTCTCTTAAGAATGATATTTATCTCAAGCCTTATTCAGTTTGCTTTATCTTCAAGACTAAAATGTAGTAAGCCTCTATATCGTCAAAACCCTTATCCACTTCTTCCACGTTATGAAATTTAATTCTTATATCTCCCCCGCCTGCACTGAAATTAAAGACCTGGACCATATTGGACCCGCCTTCCAATTTCTCCTTAACATCTATTCCTTTTACATAATAGGAATTCAATGTTATGTTCTTTTCTTCAATCGTCCACCTTGTGATGCAGTCCCCTTCCGGCAAGGCAATTTCGATATTACCTGAAGAATCTTTTGTACTTACCTCTATTTCCTCCACAGGAGCCTCATGAACGGAATTATATAGGCCGGAATTTTCTCCGTATTTTTTTAGCTCTGTTGCCTCCCCGTTTATCAAAGCATAGTTTGATTTTGGATAACCGTTATCTTCCAGGGGAAATTTACTTAAAACATCCTTGTCCTTGGACCCTGCGCAAGCCGTCAAAATTAATAAGGCTAACATAGCAGGCAATAGGGCTAAAATTCTCTTGTGTATAGACATTCAGTACCTCATCCTTTCGTTACAAACAATGTCAATGCACTGTTTCTCCCGGAATTCCAATTATTGCTATTCAGACTTTTCAATGCAAGTATCCATAATTTTTTTAAAATATGATTGTAATATCGGAATATCATCGGGGTTTATTCTATATAAAACTCGATCGTATTGAGGTGTTTTATGAACCAACTGAATAAGGCCGTTGTCCAAATCAAAACCCAGCTCTATATCTTCATCACTTTCCTCTATCTTGAAGTTCATAAAATAGTTCATGACGCTGAATATCATTCCAATATTCTCTCTTTTTATCTTATCTGACCTTAATTTAATAATTTCTACACCCGGAAATTTACATGCACTTTCAATTTTTTCTTTTTGCTTTATATGATATTGAGGACCATTTGCAGTATCTTTTCTTATTTCTATATTAACAACTTTCTCAGGTTTGATTATTTTCGTTAGGTCTTCCAAGGAAAGAACTTTCCTTTCAATTTTAAGGTTCTTAAAAGTTATAACGTTTTCTCCACCAACTAAATATAACGTTTTAACAAAATCTCTTTCAAGATTTGTTTTTACCCATTCCGGCATTGTATCCTTTTTCACGAAATAAATTGGGCCATGTTTTCCTGCATACAATGTGTCTCTATCAGGATCAACCAAAGCCATTGTTAAAATAGAATCTGAAAAACTATCTATATTGACCAAAACGGCTTCCTTGCTGGAGAAACCATATCTTGATCTTGGTGAATTTAAAAATTCTAATGTTGTTTCATTGTTAGATCCTATAAAGCATTTAGGCTTGTTCTTCCAATCTTTAAATCTGCCTTCATATTTCGTTAGACTATTGAGTATAAAATTCTTATGATTTGTACCAAATTCATCTATAACTTTTTTCGGGCCACCATCTTTATTTATGTAAATAAAAGGAATGCCTGTTGGTCTGCTCCACCTGAGCCCTTTCATCATGTCTGAATTATCATAAGCATCCAACAATAAAAAAATTTTTTCTTTATTGTCTATCGCTTTGGAAACTATAACAGATGTCTCAAACCTATCTGCTCCTCCATAACGAGTCACATTATAATTTTTTGATAAGTTTTTCTCAAACGGCTCCGTAATACAGGATAATCCACCAATTAAATAAACTTTTTTTACCCCTAACCTTTTGATTTCTTGGCTTATTTTACCCTCAAGTTTTATGCCGCGAGTCAACAAAATTGGACAATTTAATTTTGCTTGTAAGGTGGCTGCTAAGGCAAGATCAGCATTCTTTTTACCATTTACTAAAATAGCTTGATCAGCGAATTCATAGCTTTCTTGACTAAGCAGAAGAGCTGTTTCATAGCGATCTTTGCCAGCAAGCTGTTTAATATTGACACCTACTCTCTCAGCTCTAGCAGTTTGTGTTAAAAAAATTAATGAAAAAAAAATGCTAAGTATTTTAAAATATTTTTTCATCCTAATCACCTACTTCCACCTTAAGTACCACATTGAATAAATATAATTTAAATATACTTCCTTATAAAAATGTGAATAGCTTTTATCCCATTGATCACCAACACGAATATAATTTCCATTGTTGCATATTTGATAGCCAACCCCTGAAAAGGCATGCCCTCCGTATTTACCATTATAAGGTTTTAAAGAGGCAGCTATAAAAACCAAATTTCCATTATTTATGTTATCTCTGAACCAATACCACTCAAAACCATTATAAAAGTCACTTCCAAGAGCTGGAGTTTTAGAACGATTTTTTAAGTATTCTTTCATCCCATAAAAAGCTTCAGTCTGTCCTGTTCCAGAATCTTTATCTGTATGCATAAATTTTTTTAGCTCGTCAAAAGTTTCTTTTACTGAATTTAAATAATATAAATTAGAAACTCCTCTACATTCCTTCCAGTACTTAAGGATATTAACTCCACATGTAGGAGCACATACTGCTCCCCAATCCATTTCACTCATAGTAACGGGAAGGTATCCCTTTTTAAATAAATTTGGAATGTTTTTATCGACATAGACAATTTGCTCTAATGTTTTCTTTTCTTCATATAGAGATATTTTGTTAGGACTTTCCAAAACACATTTATTTTGCAGATCAGTCTTTTCTTTAATTTCATCCATGAATTTCGTAATATTGTTCTGCTTATCTATGGAAAATAATTGATTTTCATTTTTAATATAAAAATCAAATAGTCCGGCTGAAACAATTTTATCTTTTTCTAATATTGGATATTCATCTATTGTTTTGCCATATATGGTATATTTCCCATCATAACCAAACTCCACTAAATCAAATTCTTTCTTATTAGGAGAGATCATAAACCTGATATAACCACTATCTTTATTTTTCGTTGATAGATCCAAAATCAACCCATTTACTTCATTATTAACATCATAGGTTAGATATGATTTTTGAATAGTAGTACTTTCATCCCAGCTTGCCGTTTTATCATTTGACACTTGACTCTCAACAAAACTTTTGTAGCATGAAATAATCATCTTTAAAGAATTTTTGTTAATTTTCTTCATTTCCAATAATGAATTTGCATAATCTATTTCTTTTTCCGGAACTTGTAATGTTTTTATTGAAGAAATTGTTTCTTGATCAGTCTTATCCGCAGAAACCACAAAACACGGGAATATCACTAAACAAAGGACTAGCACAAATGCACAAAGCTTTCTCATGATTAGCCTCCTCAAATTTTAAATAGTTCCATCTATTAAGATTATTATTTCTAAGTAAGCATCAAATACAACTAAACCCTATATTCAACTTTATAGTAGAAATCCCTCCTTTCTTATTGATAATTATATCATTCATATTATTCTTAGATATTTATTTTTGTATATAGTATTTATTCTGAGTTATAATTAGGGTGATTATGCCTAAAAACTTATAGTGGTGTTAATTATGAAAATTTTATTAGTATTGTTTTCTTAATATAAATGTTATGATCAACCCATCAACTCATCTTCCTGGTCCACTCCCTCATAGAGTTGCCTATATCTGCCGTTTTGAGCCATAAGCTCCTCATGATTACCGCTTTCCACAATCTTACCCTTACTGAGCAAAACTATTTTCTCGGCATTTTTAATGGTTGATAGTCTGTGGGCAATGGTGATGGTTGTCCTATCCTTTGAAAGCCTGTCAAGAGATTTTTGTATCCATCTCTCACTTTCATTATCCAGGGCCGATGTAGCTTCGTCAAGTATGAGTATTGGGGGATTCTTCAGGAAAACTCTGGCAATAGAAATCCTCTGCTTCTGGCCGCCTGAGAGCATCATTCCTCTTTCACCCACATAGCTGTCAAAGCCGTCCGGAAGGTCTTTGATAAAGTCATAGGCCCCGGCGAGCTTAGCGGCTCTTATAATCTCCTCATGCGATGCACCCGGCCTCCCGTACTCTATATTGGCCTTGATGGTATCGGAGAAGAGATAGACATCCTGCTGGACAATGCCTATTTGCCGCCTCAAGCTGTCCAGGGTAACGTCCCTGACATCAATCCCGTCTATGGTCAGGCTACCTGAACTCACGTCGTAGAAACGGGGTATGAGGTTTGATAAGGTGGTTTTTCCACCGCCGGATGGCCCTACCAGTGCTATGTTCTGACCCGGACTTATATCCAGACTCAGGTCGTCAATCACCGGTTCCTTGGAATCGGAATAGTAAAATGAAACATTTTTAAATTCTATATGGCCCTTAACAGTGTCCAATTCAATAGCATTTTCTTTTTCTCTTATCTCGGATTTTATTGCCATAATTCCGTCAAAGCGCTCCAAGCCTGTCATTCCCCGCTGGAACTGCTCGGTGAACTCAATTATCCTTGCCAGGGTCACCAAGAGGGTTTGAGTGTATAAGATATAGGCTATAAATTGACCCGGGCTTATTTCCCCCTTTACCAGGAAGTAGCCACCTACTGAAATTACCGTGGTCAGCATAAGGCCGTCAAAAATCCTCGATACGGATTGGAAGCCTGCCAAGGCATAGTAGAATTTCTTTTTGATCTGTAAGAAGGCCGAGTTGTCCTTTTGGAATTTCTTCTCCTCGATCTCCTCATTTGAAAAAGACTTGACAACTGAATAGCCTAAAAATGAATCCTCTATTGAGGCGTTAATATGGCCAATCTGCTTTCTCTGGTCCATTTGAGCCGTCCTGAGCTTTTTCCTATAGTGGGAAGAAACAATAAAATATATTGGTATCAGGCCGAAAAGTATCAGGGTTATGGTCAGGTTTACCCGACTTAAAACCATAAAAGACACCACAAGCTTTATAGCCCCTATAAAATACTCCTCAGGACAGTGGTGGGAAAATTCGGTTATGTCAAAAAGGTCGTTGGTAAGGTTTGACATTAGATGGCCTGTCTTATGGGTTGCAAAAAAAGCATGGGGCATGGTCTGCAAGTGTGAATACATGTCGGCCCTCATGTCTCTTTCTATCCGAGCCCCCATAATATGACCCAGGCCCTGCATGTAATATCGGGCCACTATCTCGACCAGGCGCAGGATAACGTATATTCCGGCCATCTCCCATATAAATCTCATGGTCAAACTTTCGAGTCTATTAGAAGCCGTATCCGTTATTGATGACATGATAAGGGGTAGGACCATGTCGCAGACTGTGGTCAATGCGGCACAAAAGAAGTCCGTTAAAAGTACCCCCATATTATTCTTATAATAGGGCAGCAATATTTTAAAAAGCTGCCAGTTGCTTTTGCTTGCAGGCGTTTGATTGTCTTTCATTTCTTCTCCATACTAAATTTTTACATAGTTCCTTCTACACATATACTAAATAGGGGTGCCGGAAAGACCCTGTCAATCCCGACACCCGCTATAATTTTAAAACTTTAAATTTGAGTTTAGATGGCTCCTGACGTCTGAAGTCTGGTTTCTATATCATCCCGGCCTTCCTTGGCCTGACTTATAAGATCCTTAACCTTCAAGAGTCTTGTTATGGTTGCCCTGTCTTCCTCATCAAGTTTCATCTGAATATATGAAATGGTCTCCTCGAGATCAGGTATTGTTCTGTACTCAAGAGCATTTACCCTTCTTCTGGTCGACTCAATCTCATCTGCCATAAGTTGGGCAGCTTTTTCTATCCTGGTAAGCTCCAGAAGCTTATCCATTACGCCGTTCAACTCCTCCAGAGCAACATCCAGTCTGGGAGAGGTCTGCACATAGCCATATGGGGTGGCATTAGCCTCTTTCCCCTCCTCAATCCCCAACCTTTCAAATTCAAAGCTTGGGATCCTGACCGACATGACATTTTGGATTTTTACATCCACCATAAGCTTTTGCTTGGATGACAAGAGGGCGTTTTCAAGCATTTCAGGGCTCATGACTGCAGAAGCCATTGAGAAAGAAGCAAAGGACTCTTCAAGGGCCTTCTCGACTTCCTGCCTTTTCTTCCTATTCTCACGGGCCAGGTTTATGAACCTCCTCATCAGCTCATCCTGCTTGTCCTTCAGAAGTTGGTGGCCCCTCTTTGAAACGGAAAGTCTTGCCTTTAGCTGAGCCATTACCATCCTGGTAGGATTGACATTTAGCTTTGCCATTATTCCACCTCGGCTTTCCCATCTCCTTCTTCAGGGCCAAGAAACTCATCAAGCATATCGTCTTTAATCCTCTTGAGTTCTTCTCTTGGCAGGATTTTCAGAAGTTCCCATCCCAAATCAAGGGTCTCTTCAATGGACCTGTTGGTCTGGAAGCCCTGGTTTACGTATTCCTTGTCGAAGGCCTCGGAGAACTTTGCAAAGGCCTTGTCGGCATCAGAAAGTGCGGACTCGCCCAAAATTGTTGAAAGTTCCTTGGCATTCCTACCTCTTGCAACGGCTGCATAAATCTGGTTCATTGTCGCAGCGTGGTCTTTTCTGGTCTTGCCCTGACCGATTCCCTTGTCCTTAAGACGGGAAAGTGACGGCAAGATATCTATAGGCGGGTTGATGCCCCTGTTATATATAGACCTGTTCAATATTATCTGGCCTTCTGTAATATATCCGGTAAGGTCCGGAATCGGGTGGGTTATATCGTCCTCAGGCATTGAAAGAATTGGGATCTGTGTGATCGATCCTTCCCTGCCCTTGATCCTTCCGGCCCTCTCATATATCTGTGAAAGGTCTGTGTACAGGTAGCCCGGATAGCCTCGCCTTCCGGGAACCTCTTTACGGGCCGCGGAAATCTCACGCAAAGCCTCGGCGTAGTTGGTCATATCTGTTAGGATAACCAAAACGTGCATGCCCTGTTCAAAGGCAAGATATTCGGCAGCTGTCAAAGCAATACGCGGTGTGGAAATTCTCTCGATTGTCGGGTCGTTGGCCAGGTTCACAAAGAGGACCGCCCTGTTAATGGCTCCTGTTTTTGTGAAGTCCTTGATGAAGAACTGGGCCTCTTCAAAGGTTATTCCCATGGCGGCAAAGACTACGGCGAACTTTTCATCCTTGCCCCTTACAGTAGCCTGACGGGCTATCTGGGCTGCCAGTTGGTTATGGGGCAGGCCGTTTCCTGAGAATATAGGGAGCTTCTGACCCCTTACCAAGGTGTTCAGACCGTCTATGGCTGAAACTCCTGTCTGAATAAACTCCTCCGGATACAACCTTGCATACGGGTTTATGGCTGAACCGTTTATGTCCAATCTTTTTTCAGGCAAAATTTCCGGGCCATCGTCAATAGGCTCACCCATGCCGTTAAAAACACGGCCGATCATGTCCGGTGATACCCCAAGTTCCTGGGGCTTGCCAAGGAAGCGGCATGAGGTGTTCTTCATGTTTATGCCGGAAGATCCTTCAAATAGCTGGACTAAAACCGACTCTTCACTGACCTCAAGGACCTTTCCCCTTCTGCGGGTTCCGTCCTGGAGCTCTACCTCTACCAACTCCTCATATTTGGCACCTTCTATGCCCGTGACAAACATTATAGGACCGGCGATTTCTTTAATTGTCTGGTATTCCTTAAGCATCTTCCACCTCCCGGTCAGCTATCATGCGAGCAAACTCATCTTTCATTTGGCCTTCGATTGCATCGATCTTGTCCAAGTTGTCCTCGGGAACCAGTCTCATACGGACGATTTGGCTTCTAACCTCCATATTTTCAATCTCTTTAAGGTAGACTCCCTTGGTAAGGGCCTCATTGGCCAGGTCATGGAATTTCAGGATCATGTCCATCATCTTGTGCTGTTTTTCGATCGAGCAATATGTGTCAACATCGTCAAAGGCGTTCTGCTGCAGGAAATCTTCTCTCAAAGATTTGGCCGAGAAGAGTTTAAGCTGATCCTCCTGGGATAGGGAATCAATGCCGACAAGTCTTACTATCTCATTAAGGCTGTTTTCTTCAGTTAGCAGGGCCATGGCATATGACCTGTTCTTTGAAAAATCTTCATTTACCTCCCTGTCGAAGTACTCGTCCATCTTGTCCTGGTAAAGTGAATATGATTCAAGCCAGTTGATGGCCGGAAAATGCCTTGCATATGACAGGTCGTAGTCCAATCTCCAGAAGACTTTAACTATTCTCAAGGTTGACTGGGTAACAGGCTCGGACATGTCACCACCCGGTGGCGAAACGGCTCCGATTGCCGTAAGTGATCCTTCCCTGCCGTCACTTCCGAGACAGTCTACAATTCCGGTTCTTTCATAGAAAGAGGCAATCCTTGAAGCCAGATATGCCGGATAGCCTTCATCGCCGGGCATCTCTTCCAGACGACCCGACATCTCCCTAAGGGCCTCGGCCCACCTTGAAGTTGAGTCGGCCATCAAGGCTACTGAATATCCCATGTCCCTGTAATATTCGGCCAGGGTTATTCCTGTATAAATTGAAGCCTCACGGGCCGCAACCGGCATGTTGGATGTGTTTGCTATCAATACAACCTTATACATCAAGCTCTTTCCGGTGTTGGGGTCTATGATTTCCGGGAATTCGTTCAAAACGTCCGTCATCTCGTTGCCGCGCTCTCCGCAGCCTACGTATATAATGACATCGGCATCCGCCCACTTGGCAAGCTGGTGCTGAATAACTGTTTTTCCTGATCCGAATGGTCCGGGGATTGCAGCTGTTCCGCCCTTTGCTACCGGGAAGAAGCTGTCTACAACCCTCTGACCTGTTATCAAAGGCTTGATCGGATCTTTCTTCTTTTTAATTGGCCTGGGCCTTCTGACCGGCCATTTCTGCATCATGCTGACCTTGTGTTCTTTCCCATTGTCATCTTCTATGATACAGACCGTCTCAAGGACATTGAATGACCCGTCTTTTATTTCTTTTACTTTTCCCGACAAGCCCGGCGGCAACATGATCTTGTGATCGATGACTTCAGTTTCCTGAACACTGCCCAGGATATCTCCTTCAGCTACTGTATCCCCGACACTTACAGCCGACTTGAAATTCCATTTTTTCTCATGGTCAATTGCATTGGCAGTTACACCGCGCTCAAGAAAATCTCCTGCGGCTTGGGCCAAACTGTCAAGCGGCCTTTGAATTCCGTCATAAATCTGGCCCAGGAGTCCCGGACCAAGCTCTACTGAAAGAGGGGCCCCTGTTGTTACAACGGGTTCTCCCGGTCCTATTCCTGTGGTCTCCTCATAAACCTGGATTGAGGCGATATCCTGCTTCATCTCTATGATTTCGCCTATCAAGCCCATATTGGAGACCTTGACAACGTCCTGTATATTGGCATCCTCCATGCCTCTGGCCTCGACAAGAGGTCCGGAGACTTTTGTAATTATTCCTTCTTTCAAGAGGTCTCCTCCTTTCTAAAATATGTCCATGCCTACGGCTTTTTCAACATTTTCCGAAATCGTCTTCATTCCGAGACCCAGGCTTCCCTGAGACGAAGGTATGAGAACTATTGCGGGCGTAGGCTTTGATTTATAGCGATCAATGGTCTCTTTTATTCTCACAGCGTAGTCTTCTGTGATATAGATGACTCCATAATCTTCTCTGGCTAAACGATCAACTGTATTTCTGATAGAGTCGTCTCCCGACGGTGAAAAAACATCCACCCCGATGGCGCGAAAGGCTAAAACCGAACCCCTGTCGCCAACAACCGCTGTCTTAAGCATAGGCTCTGATCCTTTCTTTTATAGCGTCAAGACCGAGTCCGGCCCTTTTTGCCGACATAATGATCCTCAAGTTCTTTATCTCATTCTCAACTTTTGTGAAATATGCGAACAGGACCTCGGGGCCTTCCCTGAATTGATTTGCCTTGTTTGCCAAGCTTGAGACCATATTGTCCCTTGCCTTTTCAAGCCTTGTAATATCCTTGCTTGAAGAATACTCCTCGAGTTCTTTGTCAAAATCAAATCCCAGTCCTGCCTTAGAAAAGTACTTGCTAAAATCTATATTCTCCATACTGTAGAATTTGATGAAGGCATCGTCATTCAGCTTTCCGCCCTTGACGAGGGTCCTGGCCATAAAATCTTTGGTCTCTCCCCTTCTCTTGGCCCTGAAAAAAGACAGTATGTTTATAGAGTCCGCCAATTTCTCAGCATAGTCAACCAGGAAAGAAGACTTGCCTTTTTTTGCCGCTTGGCCTATCAGGGTGTAGTAGTTGGAATCCACAACAAGGTCAAGAGCTTGGGCATCCTGACTTTCCTTCCAAACTTCCATCCCCTTTATAAGGACTGATTTAAAGCCCGGGTCATCTGAATTTCTCGCCGGATTTGCAATAATATCCTTGACTTTTGCCATATTCAGGCTACCAAAAGGAAATAGGGGTGAGTTTACAGGCTTAATGCCCATTTCCTTGGCCAACTCCTCTTTTATTAAGACTTTCAAATTATGGAGATCGTACTGAGCAAATATAAACTTCTTCAGCCAATCTTCCTCTATCAAGTCACTGAGAATCTCGGCACGGTTCTTTAACTCCTCTGCCAGACAATCTTCAAATGACCCGATACCATCTTCCTTTTCCAAAACTCGTGAATAGGCGGTCTCCTTGAGTATTGCCAAGAAGTCCTCCGAATTCTCCGAGTTTATAAGTCGGTCCATAAATGCAGGGCTGAGTAATTGACCTTCCAATATACGTATACGCATAGAAGCAAATGAATAACTGACTGCCATATACGCCTACCTTTCTTTGATCAAATCAAGTACCACTGTTTCCATGTTTGTTCTCAAGAGATCAACAATATCTGAAAAATCAAAATTTTCCCTTATCCCGCCGTCCACAAGTCGAAAACCGCTTTTAAGGTCGGCATTTTTCTCAACCTTTACTTTATTTGACTTGTAGGACCGGTTTTTCGGGATTTCCAGCCTGCACTCATCGGACAGGTCTTTTTTATCCAAAAAATTGTCCAAAAGTTTTTTATATTCTTCATCACTCATGGAAGCCAATTCGTTTTTCGCCAGGTCAAAGACTCTTTTTATGGTGGCCTGCTTTGCTTCAAGAATGCGGTTTCTTATATCTCTTTCAGCTCCGCTTCTCACCCTGTCCCTGATCCGGGCCTCAAGGCTCTCACGACCCTTCATGGCCTTTTCATTGTCAGCTTCAATAGATGCAATTTTATCTTCTCGAGCTTGTAAAGCCTTTTTCTCGGCGTCTTCTACTATACGGTCAGCCTCAATTTTGGCATCTTCGAGGATGTTCTTTACGATATTGTCTAAATTTGTCATCATATCCTCCTTTTGCCCTTTGTTTGTCAAAATTAAGCTGCAAATACAAAGAGCAGGGAAATGATGAATGAAAGGATGGCGTAGGTTTCTACCATTACGGCGTAAATTACGCCCTTCATGGACTGGGATTCGTTCTTTGCCAAAATCTCAAGTCCCGAGTAAGCAACATTGCCCTGGTGTACGGCTGATGCATATCCGACTATCGCTATTGGCAGGCATGAGAAGAGAACCCTCAAACCCTGTTGTAAAGGCATAGCAGCGTCAAATTTAAAGATCATGACTATAATTGCAATGATCATTCCATACAAGCCCTGGGTACCGGGAAGAAGCTGAAGAATCAAGCTTCGACCGAACTTTGCCGGATCATCAATAATAATAGCCGCAGCTCCCTGGCCGACGTGGCCGACGCCTCTGGCGGAACCTACTCCCGGCAAGGCTGCCGCAAGAGCTGCTCCCAAAACTGAGAAAATAATACCGCCATACTGATTTAAAAATTCCATCATTTTGTCTTTCCTCCTAAAAATTATTTGATATCAATATATTTGCCTTCGGGACGGAGCTTCTTGAATTTCTTGCCCCCGCCCTCGTAAAACTTTCCGAAAAACTCAACATATATCAGGCGCATTGAGTGAACATAGCCCGAAAGTCCTGACAGGAAGAGGTTGAATGCATGCAGGAAAATGAGCAGAATCGCCCTGACTATCAAGCTCAAGATCCCACCACCTCCGATCATAGAAGCGATCAGGTTGAATGAGAAACCTATATAAGCTCCTGACAGCATCAAGGCCGTAACCCTGGTGTATGAGGCGAAATCTCCTATATAGCTTGTTGCTCCGTAGAGATTGTATATGCCCCAGGCTATCCTTGAGAAAGTCGACTTCTCGTCCCTTGCTGAAAAGAAGACAATAAGAACCGCTCCGACTATGGCCCCTATAAAGCCTGCATTGGCTATCATAGCCTGCCAGTTCATGGCCTTTGCCATTCCACCGAGTATCAGACCTCCTATAAGCAGGTACCAGGATATTACATCATAAAGGACAGCTATGGGCTCCCCTTCTCTGATTTTTTGGACCCCGCTTATGGCCAAGGCTACGAAAATATGAACTATTCCCAATACAACCGAGAAGATTATCATTGGCATAATATCGTTAGTCGGGTCTATTATCAGGGGCTTCATAGGTATAAGTCCGCCAAATATAGATCCGAATGCCAAGCCGGCCAGTATGGTCGGTATGCTCAGTATCCTGAAAAACCTCAGACTCTTCGCCGTCTTATCTGAAAAATTGAAGTATGAGAGGGCCAGGCTTGTTCCTAAAAGCATGACCAGCCCATATCCCAAGTCCCCCATCATGGTTCCGAAGAAAAACATATACCAGGGTGCCATTAGCGGTGTCGGGTCCATCTCTTTATATAGTGGTAAAGAATAGGTTTCAACCAGGTCTTCAAATGGCTCCAATATAGTGTTGTTCTTTAAAACAATGGGAACCTCCGGATCATTCCTTTCGGCTTCTTTAGCATCCAAGGAATACCTTGAGCTTTCAAGGCTCTCCCCAATTATTTTTCTAAATGCTGGGAATTTTTCGCTTGGAACATAGCCTTCAATGAAGCAGATTTTCTCTGTTTCAATAAGCTTGGTTTCCGCCTCAAGCCTTGCCTTTTCATATGAAGCAAGCTCATATCCGGCTTTTATAGCGAAAAACTTTTCTTCATAGAGACTCTTTAAAGAAAGCTTGTACTGAACTATATTTCTTTCCTGCTCATGTATCAGGCGGTCCTTTTCGTCCATGCCCTCTTTAATCGTTCCCTTTTCTGCGAAGCTGACTTTGGTAAAGTTCACTTCACGCAGCATGTCGTCCAGGCCCTCATCCCTGCCGTCAGTCATGACCATTACATATTGGACCTTATCATCAGCCCTGATAAATTCAATGTATGTGCTTTTTGCTTCTTTAACAAGAAAGAGCCTGGCATCCTCAGCCCACCTGTTGGGTATGGTCCCGAGCATGACTTTGACTTTTCCGGGCTTGTCCAACATATCAAGGGATATGTCGAGCTTACTCCAGTTTTCAAGGTTCTTCTTTTCTTCCTTGAGTTTTTTTACGGTATCTTCCGCTTTCCTGATTTTATCCGACAGGTCCAAACAATCTCTTACCGCCCTTTGCGGATCCTCTTTTTCAACCAGGTCATGAAGCTCCGCAATCTTGGACTCGGGCAGGCGGTTGGAAAATTTTTCCTTGAAGCTTTTTTTGCCGGTGTCATATTCTTTTAAGATCTTAATGGCCTCATCCGTGGCTGTCATATCATTTGTGTTGATGCCGATAAGCCTTGAATTGTCCGAGCTTTTCAAGCCTGTGATGGAATCATATTCAAGGGGCTCATTAAAATTAACCCAGTCAAAGGCCTGTAGTTTATGTGTTAATCGCTCTTTGTCTTTTGCAAAAAAACTGAGGCTGAATTTGGTCATATCAAGAATTGCCATATTTCTTCACCTCTTCAACTACACGATCCACGGCTTTCTTAAGGTCTTTGTCACTTAGGGATGTCCAAGCTTGGGCTTCTTTCAAAGCTTTATCCATTGACGGCTTGACCTTGTTTTCTTCGTCTTCAGCTATATGCTTTTTAAAAGCTTCCAAGTCTTCTTTATACTTATTCTGAAGCTGCTTTTCTTCTTTTAAAAGCTCCTCGGCCTTCTCTTCTTCTATACGCCGAGCCTTGTTTCCCGCTTCCTTTATAATGTTGCGGGCACTCTCCTCAGCTTGAAGAACAGCGCGTACAGCTTCCTCTGCCATGGCTTACCTCCTTTCTCCTCGCACCTATTTTGGTAACGTTTTATCATCACCTAATATTTGTTATACTTACTTTCTCATTATAACAAGAAAAAGCCTTTTCCGAAAAAATCTCTCTTGGAAAAGGCTCTTTTCTTATCTAAATATTTTATTTAAGTTCTTGGAGAAGCTTCTGGATATATCCGAAGACCCTTTCTCCCGACTCAATATCAAAGTGTTCGTCTACACTGTGGGCCCCATAAATATCCGATCCTACCGAGATCATGTCCATTTCAGGATATTTTTCATTTATGCAGCCGCACTCAAGGCCTCCGTGTGTTACCAGGACCTTCATATCCATGCCTGTATGCTCTTTATATATACGGCATGCCTTGTCACGGAGCTCGGAGTGTTCAACATAGTTCCAAGCAGGACTTTCAGCACCTATCTCATATGGGAAGCCGTGTCCTTCCAATACCTTGGCAATTCTTGCGTGCATATCCTTGAGCTTTTCAGGTGAGGCTGACCTTAATGAAATCTCCATGTGGAGCTTTCCGTCTTCTTCCCTTGCTAAAGCCAAGTTTGATGAGCTTTCCGGTAGACCGAGGTCTTCAAGCATTGTGTTAAGCCCGTTAGGCATCTCTTCAACCGCTTCAACGGCGCTTGTAAGGAATTTGTCTGTCCAGACCCTGTCTTGTCCGGGGCCTTCAGCTTCTGCAAGTTCAATTTTGAGTTGGCCGTCAAGGTCCTCATATTTTTTCAAGGTCTTTGATACCAGGTCTTGGAATTTCTTTTCATCAAAATCTTTAATAGCTATTTCAGCAGAACCTGCACTTGGAATGACATTGTCAAAGGTTCCAACCTCTACTCCCTTGACCTTTATCTTGAATTCTTTACTCAAATTGCCCAGGAATTCAAAAATTATCTTGACCATGTTTCCGTGCTTCATGACTATGGCATGGGCTGAATGGCCGCCTAAGAGGCCTGAGAATACTACTTTATAGGGTTTATATTCTTGGGCCGCTTCTTCTCTTTCTATTGGTTTGTCAATAAAGAAGGTTTCCATCCCTGCGCATCCGGCTGTCAATTCGCCTTCCTTCTCAGAGTCTATGTTGATCAAATACTTACCGTTCAGCCATTTATCTGAAAGCTCAATAGCTCCGGTCATGCCGGTTTCCTCATCGGTTGTAACAAGCAGTTCCAGCATGGGCAGGTTTGTATTCTCATCTTCAATGATTGCCATTCCCATTGCAAGGCCTAAGCCGTTGTCGGCTCCAAGTGAAGTGTCCTTGGCCCTGATCATCTTGCCGTCTTTGACGATTTCAATTGGGTCCTTGCTGAAATCATGATCAGAGTCATCCGTTTTTACACAAACCATGTCCATATGGCCTTGTAAAACTATTCCCGGCATTCCTTCCTTGCCCTTGGCTGCAGGTCTTGTCATGAGAACGTTATTTTTACCGTCCTGCTTAACTTCAAGACCTCTCTCTTTAGCCCATGATACAAGAAAGTCTGAAACTTTCTTTTCCTGACCGCTTGGTCTGGGGTATTTTGATAGTTCTGCAAAAGCTTCCATAACCTTTTCAAAAGTAATCATATCTGTCCCTTTCTTTTTCCCAAGATACTATTCTGTATTTATTTAAAAGCCCTGAGACCTTTAAATATACTTTGTTATCTGATACCCATTATATAACGTGTGGCCAACTATATGATTTGATTTTTGTTTTAAATTGTGCTAAATTTAATGGCACAGTACATGTGCCATTAGCTCAGCTGGATAGAGCGTCTGGCTACGGACCAGAAGGCCTGGGGTTCGAATCCTCAATGGCACGT
>CAMYAK010000012.1 GCA_947253765.1 uncultured Tissierellia bacterium | reverse complement strand
CTTTTGATACTTTTACCAATCTTCCTTGGTTAGGAATTGGCCAGTATCTAGCCTCCGGGTTGTCGTCGTTCCAATTAGCCGGAGCAACTTCTGCCTTAGACTGTAGTGGTAAAAATGAAATTACCATTAAAACTGACATTATGATAGCGAGGTTAATCGCCACAAATCGTTTCATAAAAATTTACCTCCGTAAAACTTAGTCCCGAATTTTCTCTTCTATTTTTGTTGTTGGGATATCGTTTTCGAGCGAACTAAAAATCAACAAATTTCAATTAGCAAAGCACAAATAAAAAATACTCGATGTCGCCCCCTTTCTCTTATCTCAATATAAGAAGTTTGACAATCTTAAAAAAATCTAAATTAATGATTTATTTCGGGTTAAAGTATTGTTTGTAAACCCGACCAATTTCCTCTACTATTTGCTTTTAATTATATTCAACTCCATTCATTACCGCAATCCCCTAAGCTTTAAATATTGAGGATTTTTTCGGTTTTTTTCCGAATTTTTTCGACCTGTTTAAGATAATTTATAAAAAAATATTTTTAAAACTAAAAAATTAGCCCGGCTTAAAGCCGGGCCTTTTTAAGACTATTTCTTATCCATCTCCAATACTTTGTTTATACGGTTCATAAGTTCCTCATGCTGCTTGCCCTCGGCAACTGATCCCATTATGGGGTCCCCGATCATATTTCCCTGTCTGTCGACAACGATGGTTGTGGGGAAACTCATGATGTTCTGAACAAATTTGCCTGCCTCGCTGTCGGAAGGGAAGCTTATGTTTCTGTAGCTTGCTCCCTTGGCCTTGAGGATTCTCTTGGCCTCTTCAACCGCACCCTTCTCATAATCCAGGGTAAAGGAGTTGACTCCGACCATCTCCCCGCCCTTGGCCTTGAGCTCCTTGCCTATCTTTTCAAGTTCGTCAAGCTCACCTACGCATGGGTTACAAGTTGAGAACCAGAAGTTCATAACGGTAACGGCATTCTTGCTGAAGAAGTTTGAGTCCACATCTTTTCCGTCCAGGTCCTTGCCTTTGAAAGATGGGAACTTGTCTCCTTTTTTAGTATCTGCTGATGAGGCGGTTCCCGATCCTCCGGCCTGACCCTGTGCCGGGGCCTGCTTCTTCAACTCCTGGATCTTCTTTTCAATCTCTACGATTTTATTGGCTCCCTCATTGAGGATTTTCAGCTCGGCAGCTGAGAACTTGTCTTTTGAGTTCTCGATGGTAGCTTTCAGAAACTCACCATAATTAGTGCCGTCCCCGATCATACCTGAGTTCTTATTGGCTGAAAGAAAGACCTTGTCCCAAAGCTCCTTGTCCTTTGCAAAGATTTCATTCTCTTCCTGGCTCAGCTTGTTGATTTCAGCCTCGGCTCCTGAATTTCCGCCTTGGTCAGGTGGGGTCTCCGGCATACCGGCCTGACCCGCAGTTACGGCCTGACCGCTATCGGATTGGGCCGGCGCCTCTTTCTTACCACAGGCTCCCAAGCTCAGGATAAGCCCGAAAAGGGCGATTGTCATAGTCAACTTCTTTAATTTCATTGATATTTCCTCCTTAAATTTTTTTCTTGTGTTTGTCTTCTATATATATTTCTCAATTGTCTTAGGCCTCGCCTGTCTCAGGCCTGAGCCTCTTGTTCTTCCGGCAACTTCTTTTGCTTGGCGCCGCCTTTGACCCCGAGTCCGTATCCAAAGGCCAAGGCATTTGTGGGACAGGCTTTTATGCACATGCCGCACCTTATGCACTCCCCGTGGCAGGGATTTTTCAGGACTTCCACATCCATCTTGCAGGCTCTGGCGCACTTGCCGCATGAGACGCACTTGTCCTCGTCCACTTGGATCTGCAAGAGTGAAACCTTGTTAAACAGAGCGTAGAAGGCCCCCAAGGGACATATCCACTTGCAGAAGGGCCTGAACAAAAATATGCTCAGGGTCACAGTTGTCAATAGGATCCCCAACTTCCAGGTGAAGAGCTTGCCCAGGGCCGCTCTTATACCCGAGTTTACGATGGATAGGGGTATGGCACCCTCCATAACTCCTTGGGGACACAGGTACTTGCAGAAGAAAGGCTCACCCATGCCCAACTCATTGACAACAAGGATTGGCAGCAGCACTACCATCACCGCTAAGATTACGTACTTCAAATATGTTAAAGGCTTGAGCCTCTTTGTAGAAAATTTTTTAGTCGGGATTTTGTGCAGCAATTCCTGGAACCAGCCGAAGGGACATAGAAAACCGCATATGAACCTTCCAAGCAGGACTCCCAGGAGAATTAAGATCCCGGTTATGTAATATGAAAACTTGAATTTTGATGATCCCACAACGGCTTGGAAAGACCCGATCGGGCAGGCCCCGCTTGCGGCCGGACATGAGTAGCAGTTTAAGCCCGGGACGCAGACCATTTTTCCATTGCCTTGGTAGAGCTTACCCGTGAAAAAATTCGGCAGATGAATGTTGGTCAAAAGTGTGGCTCCGGCCTGGATAAAGGACCTGAACCTTGATAAGCCCTGTGAGATGCCCTTGAATTTTCTAGCCAATTCCGACACACTCCATGCATAATTTTATAGCCTTGGACAGGACGGTCTGCACTTCCCCCCTCATAGCTCCGAAGACTATCATCAGGCAGGCCGTTAAGATGAGGCCCGCTCTGACAATGCTTATTCTTTTCCCTTTCACACTCTCTCCTTTCAGCTTGGATCTTTTTTCTCTTTAAGGTTGAAATTTCCGGCTTGTATATATTCTCTATTCCCAAAGAGTTGCCGCCGGTCATTTGTATATAAATAGTATAATTTCAAGTATAAAGATAGTGTTAAGAAAATATATATTTTATCCAATTCTTCATGCTATACTTCAACATTAGGAGGAATTTATGAGACTTTTACTTGTTGAGGATGAGAAATTTTTATGCGATACCGTTGCCAAGAGCTTGAGGAAGCAGGGCTACAGCCTTGATGTCTGCTATGACGGGGATGAGGCCCGGGACAAGCTTTCTGTTGAACCCTATGACCTGGTCCTCCTGGACCTGAACCTTCCCGGCATGGACGGTATGAGCCTTCTAAGATATTTGAGGGAAAAGGACCAAAAGACCCCTGTCCTAATCTTGTCGGCCAGGAGCGAGATTTCCGATAAGGTTGAGGGCTTGGATGCCGGGGCCAGCGACTACCTGTCCAAGCCCTTCCACCTGGCTGAGCTTGAGGCCAGGGTCAGGAGCCTGCTCCGCCGCCCCTTCACCCAGAAAGACCTTAGGCTTGAGGCCGGGCCCCTTGCCTTTGATACCAAGTCCCGCAAGGGCTATGTCAGGGGCCGGGAAATTGTCCTGACCAAGAAAGAGGCGGGGATCTTGGAATACCTCCTCCTTCACATGGGCAGGCCTGTCAGCCAGGAAGAGCTGATTGAGCATGTCTGGGACAGCAGCGTGGACAGCTTCAGCAATGCCATCCGGGTCCATATTTCGGCCCTGCGAAAGAAGCTCAAGCCCCTTGTGGGCTATGACCCCGTGAAAAACAGGATCGGCGAGGGCTATCTTATAGAAGTTGAGGACTTGGGGGCTGAGGGCTTGGCTGCCAATGACTTGGGGGCTGAGGGCTTGGCAGATGACGGTCCGAGGGCCCAAGGTCGGTTGTCCGGCTCCCCCGAAATCTGGGATTCGGAGGTTGGCGAAAATGAAAATTAAATCCCTGCGATTGCGAATAGCCCTGATGACCTCTCTTCTAATTGCCCTGAGCTGCCTGGTCATGATGGTTCTTCTGGGCAACTCCGGCCTTAGGCGGATAGACGAGATCAAGCGCAGCCTTGACAGGGTTGAGATTAATGAAAATTCTTCAGCCGGCTCTGCCAATGCGGAACCTGCCGAGTCGGCCTCTTCGGTCTATGCCGGGTCTTCCGAATCTTTTGTTCCTGAGGAAGCCGGGAACAGTGAGCAACTCACAATTGTTATCGACGAGGCCAGGATTCGCTTTACCCTCAACAACCTTTACATAACCTTAGCGGTCACCCTGACAAGCGGCCTTATTGCCTACTTTGTGAGTGGGCGAGCTTTGAAGCCCCTTGAAAATTTCTCCAGTCAGGTGGCCCGGGTCCAAATTAACAATCTTGAGGATATGCACCTCGATACCGACACCCTTGTGGAGTTCCGAGCCATGGCCAAGTCCTTCAATGATATGCTTGACCGGCTCCAGGCTTCCTATGCTGCTCAAAAGCAGTTTACGGGCAATGCGGCCCACGAGCTCAGGACCCCCCTTTCCCTTTTGCAGATGCGGCTTGAGGTTTTTGAGGCCGACCATCCCGACCTTGACCCGGAAAGCAAGGAGCTTGTTTCATCCCTGAACGAGCAGATTGAAGGCTTGTCGGCCACTCTTAAAACCCTGCTTGAAATGAGCAACCTTCAAAATGTCCCAACAAATGAGAAGGTCGACCTCCTTCCGATGCTTGAGGAGGTCGCAACCGACCTTGCTCCCCTGGCTGAGAAAAAAGGTATAGGTCTTGAGATTCATGGCCCGGATATTGAGCTGACCGGGTCCGATACCCTCCTTTCCCGCCTTTTTTATAACCTGACTGAGAATGCGATAAAGTATGGCCGCCCCGGGGGGGCGGTCAGCATAAGAACGGAGAAAAAAGATTCCCTGGCAATCGTCCATATCAAAGATACAGGATATGGGATTCCCAAGGACCATCAGAAGGATATTTTCCAGGCTTTTTATCGGCTTGCTTCACCTGAAAGCCAAAGAGAAAAGGGGGTGGGCCTGGGCCTGGCCCTGGCTCAGCAGATCTGCCTCCTCCACCGGGGCCGGGTTGAGGTCGAAGAAAGCGGCCCCTCCGGGACGACCATGGCAGTTTACTTGCCCATACGGTGAGGGCCCGGTCGGGGGCCGCTTGGCGGGCCATGTCCGGCTTGGCCGGGGCCCCGGTTAGTCAGGGGCCTTTGGCTAGAGCTACTGTGGTTCCCGGGCCGCCCGGCCGGATTCCGCTTGAAAATAGAGGGGGTTTGCCGAAAATGGCAAACCCCCTCTACTGAGTTTGACTCTTAAATCATGGGGACTTACCTAAAATTGGATAATCCCCATGACCGCATTTTGCCCTGAAATCATGGGTAAGTGGCGAAATTCGGGCTATCCCATTGAAACAAGACGGCTCAGAAATCATTGGGAAAGGCTGAAAATCGGGTCACCCCCATGATTCAATCGAGTTCTAAAATCAATGGGGTTGTGCGAAAAGTGGAGTACCCCCTTGAACCGAGCCGGACTGAAAATTATGGGTGTTTGGTGAAATGTGGAAGACTCCCATGAAAAAGCTAGAGTCAACTTTCATGGGGAAAGGGAGAAAACCGGGCAGCCCCCATGAAAAAGCTCGAGCCAGCGATCATGGGGATTTGCCAAAATCATCAAACCCCTTCTAAAATCTTTGAAAAGATCATAGATCAAGATCAGGCACAGGTCCAAAAGCCCAAGATCTGTGCCCTCCATATATATAGGTCAAGAAGGAGTTCCGCTTGAAAAGCTGTTGGCGGCACATATGGAGATTGGCCGCGGCCTAGGCCGCGTTTGGTCCCGAGCCAGCCGGCTTGGTGGCCGTGCCCGGTTTGGGCGACCCTAAGAGCGGTCCGGATTTTGGTCGGACCCGGTCTAGCCCAGGACTACGTCCAGGGCCATCATCAGGCAGAAGCCAAGTGAAAATGTCACCACGCCTATGTTGGAGTGGTCTCCTTTGCTCATCTCGGGGATCAACTCCTCAACGACCACGTACATCATGGCACCGGCTGCAAAACACAGGATATATGGGAGAGCCGGCACAACAAGGCTTACGGCCATCATTGTCAGCACGGCGGCTATCGGCTCGACGACTCCGGATAGGAAGCCCCCGAAAAATGCGTAGTTCTTTGAGTTTCCGGCTGCGTGCAGGGGCATGGAGATTATGGCGCCTTCGGGGAAATTCTGTATAGCAATCCCCAATGACAGTGACAGGACGGCTCCGGCAGAAATCATGGCTTCGCCGGAAATAAGGCCGGCCAATAGGACGCCGACGGCCATGCCCTCGGGAATATTGTGGAGAACAACGGCGAAGATCATCATTGTGGATTTGCCAAGGTTGGTCTTGGGACCCTCGGGCTTGTCCTCATTAGCGTGGAGGTGGGGAATGATGTGGTCCAATAGGAGCAGGAATAGGGTGCCGATCCAAAATCCGGCGACTGCCGGGAAGACCTTGGCAAAGCCTTGGCCCGGGCTCTGTTCTATTGCCGGGATTATGAGGGACCAGATCGATGCGGCCACCATTATTCCACCGGCGAATCCCGACAGGCCCTTTTCAAGATTGGCGTTCAGCTTACCCTTCATAAAGTATACGCAGGCCCCGCCCAGGGTTGTGCCGAGTAGCGGCAGGGCGAGCCCGTAAAATATGGATGTATTCATAGTCAGCCTTTCTTGAGTTCCTTAATTTTTTCCTTTATTCTTGGTTCTTTGGGTTATGGTTATTTGGTCCTTGGACCCTAGGCGCCGGATTCCCGGAGTCTTTGGTTCCAGGGTTCCTTATTCTTTGAATCCTGAACCCCGGAGCCTAGCTTTCATTATCTGTTCCTTCTATATTATTTAACATAGTTTTCATTATTAAACATTTTTTATTGTTAAAGGTTATCGTTTTATAGGGTTCTTTGTCAAATGGACTTGGAAATGGAGGATTTGGCTCTAAAATCATGTGGGTTTGCCTAAAATCGTATAATCCCCATGACCACATTTTGCCCTGAAATCATGGGTAAATGGCGAAATTCGGGCTATCCCATTGACACAATACGGCTCAGAAATCATGGGGAAAGGCTGAAAATCGGGCCACCCCCATGATTCAATCGAGTTCTAAAATCAATGGGGCTGTGCGAAAAGTGGAGTACCCCCTTGAACCGAGCCGGCCTGAAAATTATGGGGGTTTGGTGAAATGTGGAAGACCCCCATGAAAAAGCTAGAGTCAACTTTCATGGGGAAAGGGAGAAAACCGGGCAGCCCCTATGAAAAAGCTTGAGCCCGCGATCATGGGGATTTGCTGAAATCGGCAAACCCCCTCTAAAATCTTTTAAAAAATCATAGATCAAGATTGGGCACAGGTCCAAAAACCCAAGATCTGTGCCCACCATATATAGGTCAAGAAGGAGTGCCGCTTGGAAAGCTGTTGGCGGCACGGATATTGGAGGGCCTTTGCCTGAGCTGCGTCTGCGGGAGCGAACTTGGCCCCGGGCCGGGCTTTAGAACGGACTTCTGGCTCGGCCCCGGGCCGGGGCCCGGCATCAGGCCCTGACTATGGCCTGCCCCAAGGGCAAGATTTCTATGTGGCGATTAATATTGAAGCCCTTTATTCCATCCAAATCGTGTGACACTATTATGCAGGCCAGGTGCCGGCGGCCAATCTCCTTGGAGGCCCAGGCCATGGCCTTAGCAGCAGTCTTTTCGTCCATCCCGGCCGTGGGCTCGTCAAGGACCACCAGGTCGGTCGGCCTCAAAACAGCCCGAATAAGAGAAAGGCGTCTTTTCATGCCGCCCGACATGCCCTTGACCGGCCCATCCCCAAAGCCCTCAAGGTCAAGGGCATTGGCCGCCGCCCTGATATCCGAGTCCGAGCAGCCCACCAATCTCAGGTTCTCTACGATTCCGGCATTCTCTATTAGCCGGTCCTCTTGGAATTGCATTGATATGGATGGCTTGGAAGACTTGCCACCCGGGTCCTCGGATGGCCATTTAACCTTGCCGGAGAAGGAAGCTTCCAGGCCTACAATAATTCTGATAAAGCTTGTTTTTCCGGCTCCGGACCTTCCTATGACGGCAAGCCTGTCCCCGGCAAAGACCTCAAGGCTTAAATTTTTCAAGACGGGCTTGTCTGAGTAGGAAAGGCTGATCTTTTCTAAGGTTATAATTGGCTTCCTCGAGGGGGCCGTTTTTCCGTGATCCACTTGTCTCACGTCAGCCCCAGCTTTTCCATGATCATCTTGCCCCACGGCAGGCCCTTGGGCCCCCGCTTTTCCGTCAACATCCAGCAGACCCGGGGTCCTGGATCCGGCCGGTTTTCCGTGAACCTCTGCAAAACCGTGATCCACTTTGACCCCGCCGGTGATCCCAAGTTTGGACATTTTTTCAGGCTCCTCCGGGTCCTCCGGGCAACCCGGACAATTTGCGTTTGCCGGGATCGCGGCGAGGGTTGCTTGGAGCTTTTTCCATAATATTGTCAGGAGCTTTTCGCTTGCGGCGCTCATAACCACCAGCCACAGGGTCCAGGCAAAAAGGTCGCCCATCTCCAGATAGACTTTGGAATCATAGATTGCCCCGCCTATTGACTTGCCGGCCATTGAAATGACTTCGGCAGCAACCCCGGCCTTCCAAGCCATTCCCAGGCCTGTCCTTAAGCCGGCTGCCAGGGCATCTTGTATTTGGTCCATTACGATTGCCCTTAAATACATGAAGGGTTTTAGGCCAAAAACTTGGGACACTTCCTTCATGGCCGGGTCCAGGCCCTTCCAAGCCGAGAGGGCATGGCCATAGACAACAGGAAAAACAATTAGGAAAACGACAAAAATGCTGACTCCCCTAAGAGGGAACCAGAATAAGCTGAGAATTATGAATGAGGCGACAGGAACCGACTTTATCAGGCTAAGAGGGACTTTCAAAAAATTCTCTAATGATTGAGATTTGGCAGAGAGCCGGCCCAAGACCAGGGCCGAAAGGCTGCCTATGAAGAAGCCGGATAAGACGTTGGTCGCTGTGTATAGGGTTCTGGACAAAAAATCCCCGGTCCCGACAATTTTTACAAGCCTGTCCAAGATTTGCATTGGCCCGGGAATAAAGCTGTTTTTGGGAAAAATAAGGCCGGGAAGAATAAAGATAAGGATCCAGACAAGCAGGGCGGTTTTTTCCCCGAGTCTTCCCTTATGTCTTTTATTCTTTCCCGGCTCTTTCATGTGTTTCTCCTATATCAGTCCCATACGGAATTATAATAAACTAATCTTCCGCTTTCCAATAGAAGTCCCCGTCCGGCAATTGTCCTCCAACGGATTTGGGGTTTTGGTCAAAGAGGACCTTTAAAAATCCTGACAGGTAGGCCTGCATTTTCTCCCCTTTAACAAAAACCATATTGCAGTTGGGAATGGCTTGCTTGGCCACTTTTTCCGGCACTATGTCTTTCTCCCCTATGATTTTAGCCGCTTTTTCAGGGTCGGCCTTGACCTCTTCTATTGACTTCTCATAGTCCTTGAGGAATTTTCCTATCCTCTCCTTATCCTTCAGGGCCTCTTTCCTGGCTACCAATACTCCCATAACCAGGCTTGAGGGTTCAGGATTGTTCTTTTGCAGGTCGTCCCAGGCTTTGGTCAAATCCAGGGCGGATCTCAGGTCCTTGATCTTGCCTTTTGCCACGCTAACGAAGGGCTCGGGCAGGAGGCCAATTGCTTTCTCATTTTTGATCATTGCCGATACGACCTCGGAGTGTTCAGCCCTCCAATCAATGTTGACCTTGGTCTCGTCCAGGCCGTTTGCCTTGAGGAGGTATTTCAGGACATACTCCGGTGTTACCCCTTTTCCTGAGGTGACCAGAGTCTTGCCCTCGAGGTCCTTAATGGAATTGATCTTGTCCCCCCTCTCAACCATATAAAGGACTCCGAGCGTGTTTATGTTCAAAACCTTGATGCCCTTGTCTGACTTCTGATATATGACCGATGCCAGGTTTGCCGGGATGGCGCACAAGTCCACCTGGCCCTTTAAAAGCTTGGCAACTGCAACATCGGGAGCCCCTGCAATTTCAAAGGTCCTTTCCGGATTGTCCTCTGCCATCATGGGGGCCATGCCCATAGCGGTCGGTCCTTTTAGGGTCAATATCCTAAGCGGCTCTTCTTTGGCACTCACAGATTCCTCTGTTTTGCTAACGGGCTCCTCCGTTTTGTTAGATGGAGCCTCTTTTTTGCCGCATGCTGAAAAAATTAGTACAAAGGCAAGGATACAAGATAAAAAACTCCATGCCTTCAAAGCCTTGGATTTCTTAAAATTTTTCACTTTTATACCTTCTTTCAATTTCTTTCTTTAATATACATCCTATGATACTATGAAGTTGTTATTTATTGAATACATATCTGGGGAGGTAAATATGAAAGTACGTATATGCGGTGGCACAAAGTGCATGTTTTATGGTGCCAGCAATATCTACGAATGCGTTTCTGACTTGCAGGAGAGCTTGTCTGAATATCCCGGCATTCCTGAGGATGCAGTGCTTGAGGTAGAACTGGTTCCCTGTGATGGATCATGCAAGGGCAAGGATTCCAGAATAAGCCCGGTTGTCTATGTTGACGAGGACCGCATAGAAAGAGCCACAGGCCCGATAATCATGGAAAAGATCTTGGATGAATTGCAGGTGAATCAATGAAAGCCAGTTATGTTGATGTTATAAATGTTCGTCGTATGGCCTTTGCAAGCATTGCACGCATGGCCTATGAGGATGAGGATTTAAACAAGCTCCATAATGAGACCTATAGGGCCCTGCCCGGCGAGGTTGCCCGCTACCGCGAGAATATTTTTCGTGAGCGTGCTGTCTATGGTGAGCGTTTGAGGATGGCTCTGGGGCTTGATGCCAGAACGGCTGCCGATACCGGCTCAATTACCGAGGGCATCGAAGAGATAGATGTTGATACCCGTGTATTTAAGGAACCCCTGGTTTCGGTTATAAAGATTGCTTGTGAGGCCTGCCCGGAGCATTTTATACATATCTCCGACAACTGCCGCTTCTGCTTGGCCCACCCCTGCTCAAATGTCTGCCCGAAAAACGCCATTTCTCCGGGTGACGGCCGGATGATGATCGACCACGACAAGTGCATAAAGTGCAAGAAATGCATAAATGAGTGCCCTTACCACGCAATTATAGAAACGGGCAGGCCCTGTGCCGATGCCTGCGGCGTTAAGGCAATAACCTCCGATTATCTTGGACGCGCCCAGATCAAGGATGAAAAGTGTGTTGCCTGTGGGGCCTGTATAACAGCTTGTCCTTTCGGGGCCATTACTGACAAGTCCCAGATTTACCAGGTTATCAAGGCCATAAAGTCGGCGGAACACCATGTTTATGGAATTATCGCCCCCTCATTTACGGGCCAGTTCGGTGCCCTGACCACATCGGCCCAGGTTCGTGAGGCTATACACCAGCTGGGCTTTGATGATGTTGTTGAGGTTGGGCTGGGTGCCGATCTTACAACCATGAACGAGGCCAAGGAGTTCCTGGAAACAGTTCCTGAGGAGCGCCCCTATATGGGGACCAGCTGCTGCTATTCATGGAAATTGATGGTGAAGAAGAACTTCCCGGATCTTGACCCCCTGATTTCCGACAGCTCAACCCCAATGATATACACGGCAAAGCAGATTAAGAAGCGGGATGCCAATGCTACCATCGTATTCATAGGCCCCTGCATATCAAAGAAGTTGGAGGGTCTCCAGCCCAAGATCAAGGACTATGTTGACTTTGTAATTACTTTCGAGGAGTTAATGGGCATGTTCGTCGCCCGCGATATTGATCCGGGCTCAATCGAGACCAATCATGAGATGCAGGATGCTTCTGTTACCGGCCGCGCCTATGCGGTCCAAGGCGGTGTTGCCAAGGCCGTCGTTGAGAGGGCTAAGGAGATAGATCCCGACCGGGAGATTCCTGTCGAGGGTGCGGACGGCCTCGCCGAGTGCGTTCTTCTCATGAGGATGGCCAAGGCCGGCAAGAAAAAAGGCATGCTGCTTGAGGGCATGGCCTGCTCCGGCGGCTGCATCGGCGGCCCCGGCACAGTTGTCCCCAGGCACCGCGCCAGAAAGGCCAACAGCAGCTTTTCCGCCCAGTCCCCCTTCAAGTCCCCGGCCGACAACACCAATATTCCTGATGAGGATAAGCCTCTGTAGGATTAGGGCCGTCTTGGCCGTCGGCCCTTGACGGGATTCGCCTTCTCGGCGGATCCCTTTTGTTTTGGGGCCGGCACAGCATTGGGCCTCCGGCTTTTTCATGGGGGTTCGCCGGTTTCTAGCCTTTCCCCATGACTGCCGGTCTCGATTCTTTCATGGGGGTTGTCCAAATTTCCTTGTTTCCCCTTGAGTATTGGTCGGACTCAGATCCATGGGGTTGTCCGGTTTTCGGCTTTTCCCCATGATTTCTGATCCCGCTCGATTCAATGGGATTGTCCACTTTTTGGACAACCCCATTGAGTTTAGAGCTTGATTAAGTCATGGGGATAAACCGATTTTCAGCCGTTCCCCATGATTTCCGGGTCGTCTTGTGTCAATGGGATGGCCCGAATTTCGCTATTTACCCATGAAACCCGGGCCAAATGCGGTCATGGGGATTACTTGTTTTCAGCGAATCCCCATGATTTCCGGTCCAAATTCAGTAGAGGGGGTTTGCCATTTTCAGCGAACCCCCATGATTCCCCTGGCCGGTGAAACAAAAGCGGAGCTGCCCCGGGCCCTGCTCGGTGTGGCCCATAGCGGCGGCCCATCGTAATCCGTGCCGCCTGCCGCCTTCCAAGCGGCACTCCGCCTTGACCCATACATATGGAAGGCACAGATCCGGGATTTTTGGATCTGTGCCTACACTTGATCTGAGATTTTTTCTATGATTTTAGAGGGGGTTTTCCGATTTTCAGCCTTTCCCCTTGACCGCCGATCTCGATTCTTTCATGGGGGTTGTCCAAATTTCCTTGTTTCCCCTTGATTATTGATCTGACTCATATCAATGGGGTTGTCCGGTTTTTCGGCTTTTCCCCATGATTTCCGGTCCGGCTCGACTCAGTGGGATTGTTCACTTTTCGGACAACCCCATGGTTTTTTGAACTCGATTGAGTCATGGGGTTGGCCCGATTTTCAGCCTTTCCCCATGATTTCCGGGTCGTCTTGTGTCAATGGGATGGCCCGAATTTCGCTATTTACCCATGAAACCCGGGCCAAATGCGGTCATGGGGATTACTTGTTTTCAGCGAATCCCCATGATTTCCGGTCCAAATTCAGTAGAGGGGGTTTGCCATTTTCGGCAAACCCCCTCTATTTCCAAGTTGCATCCGGTAATTCGGCTCCAAGTCTGCCTAGGAAAGCCCAATGCTGCCGGATTGCCAGTCACAGTTCTCGCCCGGCCCGGCAGCCCTGCGTGCAAAGAGGCGTGCCGGTGCCGCCCCATCAGCCCGACTATCGCCCAATCAGCCTACCCTCCGCCTTGTCAGCATGGCCAGTGCGATGAAGGCCAGGCTGAAGCCACACATGATGTAAATATTGGGCAGGATGGCAGACAGGCTCGGGGCCTGGGTAATGAGGTTGTTGTTGCTGATGTAGTAGTAAGAGGGCAGGACCCGGGCCAAGGTCAGGGCCGTCTTGCCCAGCATCTCCTGGGGCACGAAGGCCCCGGCTAAGAAGGAAGAGCCGAGAGAAATAACATTCATTATCCCTTCCCTGGCATTGTTGTTCTTGACAAGGTGGGAGATAAAGACGGCCATGGTGACGACTGAAATTGTGAAGAAGAATGAGTTCAGCATCAAGAGGTTAACGTGTTTCTTCCCAATGGACCCCCTCCAAAGGATTGCAAATACCAACATATAAGACAGCCAAATACACAGACCCACCGCAATGTGCCCCAGGGTAAGCTGGAGACTCTGCTTGGAGGCCGGAACCGGCGAAACCGCATTTCTTTGGGCCAGGCTCTCCTTCTGATATACCGCCACAATAGTCGAGATTATCAGGATTACCTGGGCCATTATCATGTAATTTAAGAAATTGAAATAGAAGTTTGAATCATCGTCAGTTTCAAGAGCCGCCTTGTTGTTTAAAGACACCTCCAGCTTCTTTGACAAGTCCTTATTTGCAGCCTCTATTGCCCGGCTCTCTGTGAAGCCGGCGTTTTCATAAGTATTGACCTTGCTTATAAATTGGTTGAGCTTGTACTCAATCTCCATTCCGTACATGCTCTTGGGGGCAGTTTTGTAGGAAACTTGGCGAGAGTTGTCAAAGTCCGAGGGGATTATGACAACAGCCTTGATAACCTCATAAAACAGATTGTCATCCACCAAATCATCCCTCATCTCCACTATGTTGGCATTCTCATCCAAATATTCATAAAGGGCCTTGGAGAGCTTTGTATTGGCCTTGTCTTTGACATAAATATCCACGTCCACACTCTTATATTGGGTATCCTTGTCCAAATTATTGGAGAAGGCGACCAGGAGCAAAAAGAATAAGGAATATATTAATATGACCTTCATATGACCCTTGACGATTTTAAAATAATTTTTAAAGACTGTCATATTGCTTACCTCTCATTAATAACAGGGTTGCCAATATTAAGACCAGGGTAACCAGGGAAAGACATGCAATGTTGCCGTAATACCTGTCCATTGAAGCGTAATAATATAGTGAATATGCGGCATCGGTGATCAGGGCCACGGGATTGATCCTATTTATGATAGGGGCGCTCTTCTGAATAATTACTTTCATCTGAGCGTTCATCATGCCGGCTAAAAAGCTCATGAGCATTGTGGCGGATATGCCGATTCCGATTTTAAATTCTATGTTTCCCTTATTGCAGACCCCGAGAAAACTTCCGAGACTCACGCCCGTCAAAGCGGCCAAGCCTATAAGGCCCAGGATTGGCAGGAGCTGACCTCCGAAATTCACCCCCAGGATTTGCTTCAAATAGAATAGGAAAAAGAGGCTTATAGACAGGTTAATTATCCAGGCCACCAGGATCGAGGCTGCAAGGCCGGTCCTCTTTTTTATGGGACTTACCAGGTTCCTCTTGGCCGTGATGGAAAGATTGGCCTCGTATTGGTAGACAACGTAGAGCCCCCAAATATAGCCGTATATGACCTGCATCCCCATCAGGGTGTAGAAATATGTATTAACAGGATCCATGTTTTTATAGGAAATATCCTTGACGTGGTTCTCGACGTCCAAAACTCTTGCCAAGTCGGCCCTCGGATTCTCCTTTAAAATCCTCATAACCATTGATTCCTGACGGTTATAGGCATTAACAATGCTCTCAACAATGGTCTCTTTTATCCCGGATTTTCTTGTGATAATCTGATCCCGGCTCTCAATATAGGCAACCAGCTTATCATCCTGATCCAGGATCTTCTGATCGGCAGTCTTGGTGACCTTGAAATAGTCCTCTTCCTCCATGTTATTGATAAAGGAAGAAAAATTTTTATCCTCAAGAAGCTTTTCATTGACAGCCACCGGGATTTTTTCAAATTTCCCCGTATTGCCCACATTGCCAAATGCGAGCTTGAAAAATAGGCCCAATATGATTGGAAAGAGCAGGGCCCAGAAGAGCATTGCTTTCTGCCTCAGGAGCATTTTGAATGTGTTTTTAAATATGTGTGAAAACATGTCAATCTCTCAATTCTTTGCCGGTCAGGTCGAGGAAAACGTCATTGAGGGTAGGCTTTTCCGATGAAAGGGAGTCATAGCTTACCCCCTCTTGGCCCAGGATTTGTATAAGGTTGAGCAAGTTATCATTTCCGTGGGATAAGCTGATTGAACATGTGCCGTTTTTATAGTCCACATCAATGACATGGTCCATGCTTTTTATTCTGCCAATGGTTTGGTCTCCAAAATTTTCAGTTTTAAAGGTCACCTTTTCATTGAGGTCTATCATGTCTTTCAATTGGGCGGCGCTGCCTTTTGCGATAACCTTGCCCTTGTCAATGATTACTATGTCGTCGCACAGGAGTTCGACTTCCTCCATGTAGTGGGAGGTGTAAATTATGGTGGCCCCTTTTTCATTCAATTCCCTAATTCCCTCAAGTATCTTATTTCTGGATTGGGGGTCAACGGCTACCGTGGGCTCGTCGAAAATGATGATTTCCGGCCTATGGGCTATTCCGCAGGCAATGTTGAGCCTCCTCAATAGACCGCCCGAGAGTTTCTTGGGTTTGAATTTGGTGAAATCGTTGAGGGCCACGAGGTCCAGGGTTTCCTGAACCAGCTCCTGCCTATGTTTCTTATCTCTTATGTAGAGGCCGCAGAAGTAGTCTATGTTTTCATAGACGGTGAGTTCCTCGAAGACCCCCACATCCTGAAAGACAACCCCTATTTTTCTTTTAATGTCATAGGCCTCCGGGCTCATCTCGCGGCCGTAAATTTTAACACTCCCCGCATCCTTGCTCAGCAAGGATAAAATGCAGTTTATGGTTGTGGATTTGCCCGACCCGTTCGGTCCTAAAAGGCCTAGGATGCGGCCCTTCTTAACGTCGAGATCCAGGCCGTCCAAGGCCCTTAGCTCCTTGTACTGCTTGACTAGGCCCCTTACTTCAATTATGTTTTCCATGGCTGACTCCTCAATTCCGGATTTGTTATTTGGCTTACTGTGCTGCGCATGCTTGAGTATTGGATGCCCACGCTGCACGTGGGTTTCGGCGCTGCGTGTGTGCGTTGGTTTTGGTGCAGCCCGCCGGTTTCGGCATTGCGTGAATATGGGGTTCCGCACTTTGATCGTGTTTTCTGAATTCATTATAGCAGAAAAATTTTTCTAAAAACTGGAAAAGCCCTGATTTTACGCAGTCTTTAAGGGCTTTTTACCTTATTTGTTCAAGGCATTTTTCAGGGCTGCGAGCCTCCTGGGCGGGTGACTTTTCGGCGAATCCCTTCTGTTTGGTTTTGGCGCCTTTTTCATGGGGATTTGCCGGTTTTTGGCTTTCCCCATGACCGCCGGTTCGAGCTTTTTCATGGGGGTTGTCCAGATTTCCTTGTTTCCCCTTGAGTATTAGTCGGACTCGGATCAATGGGGTTGTCCGGTTTTCAGCTTTTCCCCATGATTTCTGATCCCGCTCGATTCCATGGGATTGTCCACTTTTCGGACAACCCCATGGATTTTAGAGCTCGACTGAGTCATGGGGATGGCCTGATTTTCAGCCTTTCCCCATGATTTCTGGGCCAAATGCGATCATGGGGATTACTTATTTTCAGCGAATCCCCATGATTTCCGATCCGAATTGAGTAGAGGGGGTTTGCCGAAAATGGCAAACCCCCTCTACTTCCAAGTTGGAACCGGTAAGGCAGCCGGCCCCCGCAAAAACCCGTATTTAAGAGTCTATTTACGAGTCTGATATATGACCCTCTCTATGATCTCCAAAAGGACGGAGCAGTCACGGCTTTTTTCCAGGAGAAGGCCGACCATTGAATTCAAGATAAACTCCAGGAAGGCCTCTTCAGTGAAAGACTCATTGAAGGCACTTTTCGACACCCTATTGTCAGCCTGTAGGATATCTTTCATGGCCTCTTTGACCCGGTCCCTATAATCCTTCATTGCGGCCCGGGCCCGGTTCTTGTCCTTGGACGAGAAGCTCAGGGCATGGATTGTGAAAAAGTTGGGATATTTCTTGATTCCGGCCTTTAAATGATCGAAACACATCTCTATATATTTTTTGAAATCAGGGGGCTCCGGCCTGCATTGGTCAAGGCTGAAAATATCCTGCCAAACGCTCTCGATTGTGGCCAATACCAGGTCGTTTTTTGAGGAGAAATAGTAATATATTGAGCCCAGGGCAATACCGCAAGCCTCAGCCACCCCTCTCATGCTGATCCTGTCCAAGCCCTCATTTGCAAGCATCTCCCTGCAAGTCGTCAATATAGCATCCCTGGATATTATAGGTTTCTTCAAAATTTCCTCCTCAATGTCGATATTCTTTACTGAAAGCCAAATAACTTACAATAATAAGATCCGTCTTCATAAATAAAAAGTCCTTGCCAATAGATATACCGAGCTGAGTCTTTACAATAGGTTGGCCGAACAGGGTTCAGGTCGATTCTATATTTTTTTCACAGCCCTGTCAATCACACATTTTGAAGGTTCCCGATCACCCAAATTTTTCCGATTATTGTCAATTACTGAGTTTTGAAATCTTCGGCGAATGCTACACACTCCCCCCAAAGTGCTATAATATAAAACAAAAAATTCCGGAGGGCATTATGGCTGATGATCGCAATAGAAACACAAAGGATTCCGTGTCCCACAACGGGGCCCTGCCGTTAAAAAACATTTTTTGGATGCTGTCATTGGCAATGAAAGAGGATAAGATGGTTCCTCTCACTTCTTTGGCAATAATCCTTGTCGCCCTGGCCCTGCAGCTGGTTCAACTCCTCATAGGACCTCAAATTATCAAACAAGTTGAAACCGGACAATCTTTCAGGCTCCTATTGGCAACCATTGTCAGCTTGTCATCGGCCCTATTCTTATTGCAGGCCTTAAAAAGCTATTTGCAGAACAACAGCCTTTTTCGGAGGATAGCCCTTAGGACATCCGTTGTTATTATGGTCAATAGGAAAACCAATGAAACTTCCTATCCCAATACCCTTGATCCGGACTTTCTGAAATTACGAGGCAAGGCCAACAAATCTGTCAGTGCAAACAGTGAAGCGGTCGAGCATATGTGGACCACCCTGACCCAGCTTCTGATCAGCTTTTTCGGCTTTCTCATATACCTTTTCTTCCTGACCGACATTAACAATTTTTTAATAATTATTATAAGCGTGACCACGGTAACAAGCTTTTTTGTATCCCGCCATATGGAGGCTTGGCGCTATAAAAACAGGGACCGGGAGGCCGACCTGGATAAAAAGATTGAATACTTCGAAAAGCTGGCCGACTCCATGGCCCCGGCTAAGGACATACGACTATTCAACTTGAGTCCCTGGCTTGAAGGCGTTTATGACAGTCTGGTCAAGGCTCTGGAGGCTTTTATAAATAAAAGTGAGAGAAAAATACTCTTTGCCAATATAATTGATGTCTTTTTAAGCCTCTTGGGAAACGGCTTGGCCTATTACTATCTTATCCGCCTCACCCTTTCTCAAAATCTTCCGGCATCGTCATTTCTTCTGTATTTCACGGCTGTTGGCGGACTGAGCCTTATGATTAAAGGTCTTCTCAAGGAGCTGGAAACATTAATTAAAGAGAATTGGGAAATTCAACCTGTGCGTGACTTTCTTGATTTCCCGGAGCCCTTTCGATTCAGCGGGGGCAGGGAACTTCCGGATGCAAAGTCCCCCTATGAAATCCGACTTGAAAAAGTTTCCTATAAATACCCCGGGTCTGAAAACTATGTATTGAAAGATCTGGATCTGACCATTAGTCCGGGTGAAAAAGTTGCAATTGTCGGACTAAACGGGGCCGGGAAAACCACCCTTATCAAGCTGGCCTCGGGACTTCTGGACCCAACTGATGGCCGGGTGCTCATCAACGGGGTGGATATCAGGGAGTTTAACAGGGGCGACTACTATTCCGTTTTTTCAACAGTTTCTCAAAACTTCTCGGTTCTAGATACCACCATTGCGGAAAATGTCAGCCAGACCGTCAAGCCCTTTGACCGGGCCAAGGTTGAGCAATGCTTGGACTTGGCAGGCCTTAGCCAAAGAATCGGACAACTCAGTTCCGGAATTGACACAAAGCTTGGCAAAAAACTTTGGGATGACGGGCTTGAACTTTCGGGCGGAGAAATACAGAGGCTGATGCTGGCCCGTGCCTTGTATAGGAATGCTCCGATCCTGGTCCTGGACGAGCCTACTGCCGCACTTGATCCATTGGAAGAAAATGATATTTACTTAAAATACAATGAGATGACTGAAAATAAGACTTCCATATTTGTATCCCACCGCCTGGCCTCAACCCGCTTCTGCGACAGGATCCTTTTCATAGGAGAGGGCGGTATCCAAGAGGAAGGAAGCCACGAGGACCTGCTGGCCCTGGGCGGTGCTTATTCCGACCTTTTCCAAGTCCAAAGTCGCTACTATCGTGATGGTCAGGCCTTCTAGAATTTGAGGTTATTATGGAAAATAATAAAAATATGTCCTATTCAAAAGCTTTCAGCCGTCAATGGCGGGCAATGCGTGATATTCACAAGCTTGATCTCCTCCTCTTCCCTTCGATGGCCCTTGAAAAAATCATGGCGGCTATTAAACCCTACATGCTGATTTTCTTCTCGGCCCAAATTCTCAATGAGCTTGCCGGCCCTCGCCGTCCCGACCGCATGCAATTTTTGCTCATTGCTCTTCTTATGGCCGAGGCCCTGATGTCACTGATCCAAGCCGTCTTCAGCCGCCAGGCAAGTCTCCGGCTTGAGCTTTGCCGACCCAAGTATCAAAAACTCATGATCCATAAGCAGTGGACAATGGATTTCTCTGATTTTGACAAGCCCTCAACCCACGATCTCAAGGCCCAGATAAGCCAGAATGAGAATTGGGCGGGGTATGGTTTCTATCGCTCCGTGACTGTTTTTCCAAACCTGGTCGAAGCCCTGGCCGGAACTATAAGTGCTGTCATTTTAAGCGTTGGCCTTTTCACAAGTCCTATTCCTAAAGAAGGGGCAATGTGGGATTGGCTCAAGTCCCCCATCTTTGTATTTATAATTCCAGCAATTATGCTGGGTCTGAGCTGGCTATCAGGCCGGTTGAACGGTTTTGTGGAGAGGCACTTGGCAGCCCTTTCCGACAAGGCTCGTCTTGGCAACCGGATTTTCGGCTATTTCGGATTTTTCGGGGGTGATGAAAGAGATGCTGACATCAGGATGTATAACCAATACGATATTGCCCGGTCCTATTTTTTAAACAGCAAGGACCAAGGTTTCGGTGTAAACGGCCCATTTTCACGCTATATAAGGACTTCCGGCGGTCTTATCTCAAGCTTTGCCGACGGCCTGGGAGCGGTCTTCGTCGCCATAATCTATATTTTCACCTGCCTCAAAGCTATGGCCGGTGCTTTCGGCGTCGGCTCCATCACCCAATATGTCGGTGCCGCAACATCGCTTTCCGGCAATCTGACAATGCTTTTCTCAACCATCTCCGACATTAAGACCAATGCCCCCTTCCTTGACAAGATCTACGAGCTTTTGGATATGCCGACTTCCATGGATTTGGCCGGGGAAGATGGTTCGGCCGAGGTGACCATGGCGTCCGCCGAGGCGACCGGTACGGGCCGTGTTTCCGGCGGCCTCGGTGCGACCGGGGCGACCGATTTGGCCTGGGAGACCAAGCCGGCCTCCGAGTTGACCGGGGCGGTCAATGCGATGGCCTCCGGAGATGAGATCCCCCACAGGGCGAGCGAGCTCTCTCTTGAATTTTCCAATGTGACTTTTTCCTATCTTGGAACTGACAAGCCCGCAATAGATAACTTGAGCATTAAACTGAGTCCGGGTCGCAGGCTGGCAATCGTCGGGGAAAACGGATCAGGTAAGACCACTTTTATTAAGCTCCTCTGCAGACTCTACGACCCCGATGAGGGAAAAATCCTTGTAAACGGTAAAAATATAAAAGAATATGGAATTGAAGAATATAGGTCTATTTTTTCTATTGTTTTCCAAGACTTTCATCTGATTTCCCAACCCCTGGCTGCCAATGTTGCGGGAAGTGAGGATTATGATGAAGGCAAGCTGAACGAGGTTCTGAACAATGCCGGCTTCGGCCAAAGACTGGAAAGTCTCCCACAAAGCCTGCAAACCCTCTTATACAGGGAGTTCGGGGACGAGGGAGTCAATCTCTCCGGCGGTGAGGCTCAAAAAGTGGCCATTGCCCGAGCCCTCTACAGGAATGCTCCTATATTGATTCTGGACGAGCCGACAGCTGCCCTCGACCCCATTGCCGAGGCCGAGATCTACTCTTTTCTGAATCAAGTTGTCCACAACAAGACTAGCATTTATATAAGCCACAGGCTGTCGTCCTGCCGTTTCTGCGACGAGATCCTGGTCTTTGACCGGGGCAAAATAATCCAACAGGGCAGCCACGATGACCTGGTCAAGGATAAAAACGGCAAGTATTACAAACTCTGGCAGGCCCAGGCCCAATACTACGTTTAGGGGCCTTGCGGCCGGTGAGGCTGATTTAGTGGGGATTCGCCTTTTCGGCGAATCCCTTCTTTTTGGTTTTGGAGCCTTTTTCATGGGGGTAGCCCGATTTCCGCCTTTCCCCAGGACCGCCGGTTTCAATCTTTCCATGGGGGAATCCCATGTTTCGCTGTTTCCCCATGTCCGCAGGCTCGAGCTTTTTCATGGGGGTTGTCCGGTTTTCGGCTTTTCCCCATGATTTCCGGTCCGGCTCGACTCAATGGGGTTCTCCACTTCTCGGACAACCCCATGGTTTTTTGAACTCGATTGAGTCATGGGTATGGCCCGATTTTCAGCCGTTCCCCATGATTTCCGGGTCGTCTTGTGTCAATGGGATGGCCCGAATTTCGCTATTTACCCATGAAACCCGGGCCAAATGCGGTCATGGGGATTACTTGTTTTCAGCGAATCCCCATGATTTCCGGTCCAAATTCAGTAGAGGGGGTTTGCCATTTTCAGCGAACCCCCATGAATCCCCGGCCCGATGGAGCTGATGCGGAGCCGCCCAGGGTCCCGCCGCCTCACCCGGCCCCTATCTCACATATTGTCCTTGACTCCGACGGCGACCATCCTGGCCTTGGCCCTAAGCTCGCCTGCGGCTTCCATTTCCATGGTCACAATGACCTTTCTCTCCCCAATCTCCTCAGCCCAGGACCTGACCGTGATTTCCTCATTCATTGGGACGGGCTTCTTAAAGTCTATCTCAAGCCTTGCCGTAATGTAGCGGCCTATGATTGTATCTTGGTTAAATTCCAAACCCTTGGCCCGGTGGGAAAACCAGGCTGCCGATGCGGTCCCGTGGCAGTCGAAGATCATGGCTATCATGCCTCCGAAAAGGTTGTTGGGCACGCCTCCTGTAAACTCGATATCCGGCCTGACCCTACATAGGCAGCTTTCTCCGTCCTCCTCCGGATAGGACTTTAAGTGGAGCCCGCCTTCATTTTTCTCTCCACACCCCCAGCAATATTTAAACTTGTCGCCATAGGTCTCCTGAATGGCGATTTTTTTATTGTCCGTTTCCATGTCTTGTCCTTTCATTTTCCCCTCCTGATCTATAAAACTCAGCCCTGCCCGCGTCCGGGACCCGGCTGAAATCTCGCTCCTTCCGATTTTCCGATTTGCCGATTCATTGGCTGCCGAAATATTGGCGGTTGGGGCATTGGCAGTCGACTTTCGATATTTATAGTATAAACCTTTATAAAAATGCCGCACCGGTCGAGCCGCAAATTTCGTCGTCGAACTCCGCGAATTTTACCAATTCCGGTTACCAAATAAGGGATTGCTTGCTATAATCGGAATGTATTGGTAAGTCATAAGTTGCAAAAATGAAAAATAGGAGGCTGAAATGGATAATTTTACAATAAATACTGATGACACAATGGTCCTCTTCGTCGATATTCAAGAGAAGATGCTCCCGGCAATGGCCGATGCTGATGCGGTCAAGAAGAATTCCTATGTGCTGTTAAAGGCGGCTGAGCTTTTGGGGCTTCCCTGCCTGGTCACGGAACAGTATCCGAGAGGCTTGGGGGCTACGATTGGCGAGCTTGCCGGGCCTCTTGAAAAGATTGGGGCTGCCTATTCCGATAAAACGGCTTTTAATGCCATTACCCCCTCGATCAAAGAGGCCCTGGGTCAAGCTCCGTTCGCGGGGCGTAAGAATGTGGTGGTTTGCGGGATTGAGGCCCACATCTGCGTTTTCCAGAGCGTGCGCACCCTGATGAGCCTTGGCTACAATGTCTTCCTCCCTGCCGATGCCATAAGTTCCCGTGAGGTCAAGAACAAGGATTCCGCCCTTTCAATGTTCCGGCAGATGGGGGCGGTCGTGTCCTGTACGGAGTCCCTCCTCTTCGACCTTATGGAGGATTCCAAGAACCCCCACTTCAAGGAATTGCAGGCCCTGATCAAGTGATTTGGGCCCGGGGCCGGGATTTTTGGATCTGTGCCTGCCTTTTTTCTTAATTTTTTGAGTTTTCTAGAGGGGGTTTGCTGGTTTTAGCAAATCCCCATGATCGGTGGATCGGCTTATTTCAAGGGGGTTGCTCGTTTTTCGACCTTTCCCCATGATCGTCGGCTCAAGCTTTTTCAAGGGGGTTGCCCACTTTTCGCCCTTTCCCCATAATCGCCGGATTGGCCTGACTCAATGGGGTTCTCCGCTTTTCGCTCAACCCCATTGATTTAACAGATTGACTGAGTCATGGGTATGATCCATATTTGGCCGAACCCCCTTGATTTTGAGCCCGACTCGTGTCATGGGGATTATCCACTTTTCAAAAAGCCCCCATGACTTCTGTCCAAGATTGTGTCATGGGGCCCTGGTGTTTTGTAATCTCCCCATAATTCCCAGATCAAGTCCGTTCATGACTTTCTAGCCTGAGCCGCCCGTCAACGAACCCGGAAGCCTAAAAATTCCAAATAACGCCAACACCCAACCACCCCTCATTCCGGCCATCTAAGTCTATTCTCTATAATGTGACGAACCGATTCCAAATTTAGAAAAACTTGGCTGGATTCAAATGAGACCAGAAGACGCTCCCCCATATAAAGACCCGCAGCCTCGTATATCTTGATTTTCTCCAGAGCCCTATTGGAATATTCTTCATCATCCATGAGTCCAAAATGCTCCCAATAAATCTCCTCCAAGGTCACAGGATCCAAGAAAGTAAAATCCGGGTATATAACATAACCATTTCTTATCTGCAAAGGGCACTCATATTTATATGGAACATTGGCAGCATTGAACATATCCGCCAATATTTTTTCTGACTTGGACCGCACAATTTCCAAGCGATTTGTTACAATTTCTGCAGAGCTTTTTGTCATTGGATTTCCTGAATACGGCTGCTCCAACCATTTGGAAAGTCTACCCTTTTTCGTCATGGAAACAGGTTCAAATAGGGCTTGACGCATAGGCGGCAAGTCATCATACAGGCTTTCAATCTCATCCTCACGATAACTTTCATTCAGGCGTTCAAGCATTGGAAGGCGGGCGGCCAGCAAGGCCTTGAGTTTTTTGTAATAAACATTACGTGCCAAGGTTTTTGCAATCTCCATGTCCTTCTTCTTAATATATTTGCGCACCGTCTTGCCCCTCTTACAATCATAATAGCAATGATAATAATTGGGTCCGCTTTTAGTTTGGCTTATTTCAAGCCACCCTTTGATGTGTTTTTGATACAACTTCTCAATTTTCTTATCAATGGCGCGGTACTTCTCTTCCAATTTTTTCAGCTTCCTATCCTGCCCATACTGCCTTTCCATGATCTCTCCTTATTTTTCCCTCACTTAGCTCTATTAATAATTGTTTTGCTAACAATGACTTGCCAACTAAAGTATAGAGGATCTTGGGGAAACAGTCTGTTTCCAGGTGTTCCTGTTTTCCGCCGTTTCATCTCAATCTGCTTAAAAGGTGTCCACTTTATGGGTAGTGGACTATATTGCTTGGCCAGCCCCACTGATTGTCGTGTGCTCGGTGAATGGCGGGCGGCCTGATGAATTAATTCTTTTGCTGGACTGACTTGTGTCATGGGGATTGTCCACTTTTCAGCCTTTCCCATCCATCGCCAGTTCGAGCTTTTTCAAGGGGGTTGCCCGTTTTTCGGCCTTTCCCCATGATCGTCGGCTTGAGCTTTTTCAATGGGATTGCCCGCTTTTCGCCCTTTCCCCATGATCGCCGGGCCGGCTTGACTCAATGGGGTTCTCCGCTTTTCGCTCAACCCCATTGATTTCAGAGCTCGAATGAGTCATGGGGATGGTCCATATTTGGCCGAACCCCCTTGATTTTTGATCCGGCTCGGGTCATGGGGGTGGCCCGCATTATGGCCTTTCCCCATGATCGCCGGGCCGGCTCGGTTCAAGGGGATACTCCGCTTTTTGCCAAACCCCCATGATTTCCGGGCCAAATTGAACCATGGGAGCTCTCCAATTTTGCCAAACCCCCATGATTCCCCAGTCCCAATCCCACAAAAAACCATACGAAAACAGCCCGGCCGCCGGGGCCGAGCTGTCCGCTATGATATTTGCTTAGAAGGTCGAATTACTTTTTCAGTAATTCCACCACCTTATTCTCTACGTTCTGAGACACGGCGGCATACTTGCCTACCATATATACCTTCTTGAACTTTGAGCCATCAAGCAGGAGCTTTGTGTAGAGGTTCAAGTATGACCTTTGTGTTAAGACGATTGGGGCCTCGACACTTGCTGCGGGAGCTCCAACAACCAAAGCATCGGGGAAGTCTTCGCCTGAGGCAATGAAGCATTTCTCACTATCCTTGCTGAAGAATTTCTCAGCTATGAGCTTAGAAGTCTCATACCTGTTTGTGCCGCCAATTCTTTCTGTCTTGTAAGGCAAGGCATAGTCTACGCTGCTGGAAACAGCAAGGTTGCCGCCCAGGATGTAGACCTTGCCAATTTTCCATTTGCTCATAACAGCACTGACGGCCTTGGGAACCTTGTTCTGTCCGACCAAAAGGATGGGGTAGCCATTTTTAGCTGCATATGAGCTGATTGAAAGAGAGTCGGCAAAGCTTGTGCCGGTGCATATGATGACCTTTTCCGGATTTCCGCGCCTATTGACAACTTTTTCGGCAACCTTGGCAGCAGTCTCGAACCTGTTTTCGCCGGCTATCCTCTCGACCGAGTATACTGAAGACATTGCATCGAGTTCATTAACAACTCTTGAAGATATGGCATCGGTTCCGCCAATAACAGTTACATACTTGGCACCAAGCCTCTTGATCTCTTCTTTAACATCTGAATTTAGTGACCTTGTCTCTGTCAATAGGATCGGGGCGTCATAAGCTTTGGCAAGGACTCCGGCTGTCAATGAATCCGGGAAGTTGTCATGCCTTGCGATAAATACACGGTCTGAGGAGGTAAAGAATCTCTTGGAAACTTCTATGGCCGTTTTAATCCTGTTTTCTCCGCCCAAACGGGTCAACTGGAAGTCGGGTTCAACCACCTTAAGAGTGAAGGTTTCCGTCTTGCCTTCCTTCATTTTATAAGTGTATGTTACTTCATTGGCTTTCTCTTCTACAGTGAGAACACCCTTCTTTACAGTGCCGCCCTTCCAATTGCTTGCCTTATCTACATCAAAGCCCTCGGGCAATTTTTTCAGTTCAAAGGTGCGGTCGGATTTAAGCTCGATGGGGTGCTTATTTTCCCCAGCTTCAACTTTAGGGCTTGAAGAACTTAGGTTCAGGAAGGCAAGCTTATTATTATTACATTTTATATCATTAAGATCGGTATTTTTGCTAATGTCAAGCTTTTCCAGTTCATTGTTGCTGCAATCCAGAGTACTTAAATTTAACATTGAGCTCAGGTCAAGCTCTTTTATCTCATTGTTGCTGCAATTCAATTTTTCAATATATGAGAAGTTTTTCAAATCCAATTTTTTTAGCTTAGCATATGAACAATATAATTCCTTTAACTTTTTGTTATTGCTTAGATCTAGTTCCCCTAATGGATTGTTTGAACAATTCAAAACCCTAAGTTTTTGATTATTGCTTAAGTCTATTGTTGTTAAAGAATTATCCTGACATTCTAGAGCCCCTAATTCTTTGTTTTTTTTCAAGTCTAACGTTTTTATTGCATTTCCTGAGCAATTGATATACCCCAAGTTAGTACACTTACTTAGATCAATGTCTTTAATATTGGTTTTTGAAAAATTTAAAGTTTCCAGTTTATTACTATTGCCCAAAACCAGTTCTTTTAAATTTTGATTTTCTTGACAATCAAGATACTTAATATTTGGATTCATGCTCAAGTCTAATTTTTCAAAATTATTTTTAGAACAATGTAATTGTGAAAGATTTTTAAGATTGCTTAAATCCAATTTTTTAATTTTAGGTGTGTTCACGAGATTTATATATGTGATGTTGTCACCTTTAATATTTAAATCTTCAAGTTTTTTGAGGCCGCTTAATTCAAGTCCCATAATAGAACTTTTTTCGATATTTAATGTCTTCAAATTTTCAAAATCAAAAAAATATTGAAATTTGACATTTTCTGAATTTACTGAAATTTTCTCCAAGAATTTTAATAATCTCAAACCTCTGAGTTCTGTATCTGCGTAAGCACCTTCCAGCTTTATTTCCTTTGCATTTTTAATTTCCTCAGATGACAGGAATCCGTTATTATTGGTGTCAAACTCTTTTGCTACCTCTCCCCTAAATACAGCATCCGGGAAGTTTTTCTCGTTGATTTCAATTCCCTTATCCACTGCGGGCTCTCCCGTAGTATCCGCCGGCCCTTTGCCGGCATAAGATATGATAGAAAACATAGCTATTGCCATAACGAAGGCCGTTAGCGTTAATAATAACTTCTTTCTCATTGTTACCTCCTCAAAATTTTATAGAATGCACATCATCCTGCTATTGATTATACCCCATAAAGTCAGGCGGGTGTATGTCTTTTCCTCTTCCAAAATGTTCCGGGAATGGCCCAAAGTGTCCCAAGTTTTCAGGTTTCAACGAGGGCCTACGGTCCGAACCGGAGTGTCCCAAGTTTCCGGGACTCCACGAGGGGCTCCGGCAGCACCAAAGGGGCTCCGGATTCGCAAATGGCCCCAAAGCATCCCAAGGGGCCCAAAAGCGTACCGGTGGCGTCCAAAGGGACTCCAAAAGATCCCAAAGCATCCCAAGGGGCCCAAAAATGTCCCGGGGCCGTCCGGGAATGTCCCAAAATGCCCCAAAATCAACCGTTAATGTCCTTTAGCGTCTCAACCATGCTGATCCTCGAGATCTTGACCATCTGGAGGCCAAGGCTTGCCAAGAAGATTACTATACCGGTCACTATTACCGCCGGATAAACATATGCGGGGAAATAGGGCGTGATATATGTGTCCAGCTTCTTGATCGACACCTCCACCAGAAAATGCATAAGGTGCTTGAGAATGAGGGGCAGGAAAAGGAAGTATATGGCCAGGATCAGCCCCGTAGCATCCAGGTAGATCCCCGTACTCTCCCTATTCTTGAATCCGAAAATCTTCAGATAAGCTATCTCCGTCCCGGACTTGTCGATAATGTTCTTTGACAGGAGATAGACAAATACAAAGTAAAAGAAAACGGAAATGAAACAGATGGCGTTCAGTATAGGTCGGAAGGTATCCATGAAATGATCAGCCATCTTTCCGACCATATCCCGGTCAATGGAACTCACAATTATGCCGTCCTCGGCATGGGGCTTGGAGTCGGTATAGTAGCCGGAAAAATAGGCCTCCTCATAGCCCATAAGCTTGTTGAAACCCTCAATACTCATATAGGCCGTGAGGCTAACAGCCCTCTTACGGGTCCCGGCTATTGTCAGCTCCACCTCCCTACCCGTGTAGGGATTGACCACATTTATCCGGTCGCCAATCTTCAACTTAAACTTTTCAACCAGGCCCTGTGAAGCCATGACCTCCCCATCTCCCAAGGACGAAATGACCTCCTTATCGAAATACCGGCTATCCTTTTGAATCCCGTAGAGGTCGAAGGGGTGGGCGGTGCCGTCAGCATTGATCTCAAAAGACGAATAGGCGAACTTCTCCCCTTTAATATCGGGAATCTCGGCACGGACGAAGCTCTGATATTTAGCAGGAAACTCGTCCATCATCATCTTCGTGTGTTTAGTAAACATTGGCAACATGCCCAAGCCGAAAGTCAGGAAGACCCCGGCCAGGGTGACCCCAAATAGCAGGACCAGGACGTTCAGCTTGTTGACCAGAAGAACCTTGATCCTGTAACGCCACAAGAAGCTGAAATTCGGCAGGTCGATTTGTCCGGCATCAGCCTTTTTCCTGAAGTCCCGACGGAGGAAGCGGAGGGGCCCCAATTTCAACTTGTTGGCCAGCATAATAAAGTTTATGAGGATTATGACGGCCGTTGGTATCAAGGTAGTGATAAGGAAGGCCCGGGCATTAAAGAGAGGCGTAAAAGTTGGGAGAGAAAAGGACTCGTAATAAGTATGTTGATACATTTCATAGGATTTGGTGTAAGCCAGGATATTTCCCAGAATCCCGGCCAATACCACGGACACTGTGGGCAAGAGCATGTAGTGCCTGATAAGCTCCCACTTGCTGTAACCCGAAGCTTTCAATGTTCCTATCGCACCGGCCTCCGATTCTATCAGGTTTCGAGTTTGCATGGTGAATACAAAGGCAATGGACAACATGGCTAAGATGAGAACTGTATACATAGTAGGCACATCCCCGCCCATATCATCTATGAGATAGGATATCCTCTTATTTTGGTCCCGGGTCACGGCATCGGTCAGGACATTGTCCTCAAAAGCAAGCTTGGTGACCTCTTTGAGCTTGTCATTGGAAGCCTTTTTGCTCTCAGGTTTTTTATTCATCAAATATGAATACGAATATTGGACACCCTCGTCCTTGACCTTATCAAACCCCTCAGAGCTCAGGAGCCCAACCCCGAAAGTTTCAATAGACATAAGAACATCATTCCGGCTCCTCATCATGGCTATGTAATCGGGCAGGACGACACTCCCGACCAGCTTATAGTTTTTCTTGCCAATTTCAAGCCTGTCGCCCAGCTTATATTTATTTGCCAATATGTAGTTGTTATCAAGAGCTATCTCGTCGGGATTATCCGGCAGGCGGCCGCTTATGAGGTTCTGAATATTTATATCTTTTCTCACCTTATAAATATTAAGGTCGGCTTTACCGCTTTTCAACTCCACATAGAAGTTCTCGTAGAGCTCAATGTCCTTGGCCTCAATTTTTTTCCGAGTCTTGTCTGACAATTCATAGACAGTTGTGAATTGGCCGTCCTCGGCCTTGCCCTTTTCAAGGTGGTCGTAGTAAATTGTCCTGATTGAGCCTTGAACTATAAAAAAGGAAGATATTATGACAATGGTGATTAAAATTAGGATAAAAAGAGGCAGGTGGCGAGTAGGCTCTTTAACGAAGATCCGGGCAACTCGCTTATTTAGTGGGTTTCTCATCACCAGACGACCTCCTCCGCCTTCAATATGTTTTCATTCTTTTCTTGGGACTTTACCATGCCGTTGTGCAGGCTTATGGTGATGTCGCACATTTTTGCAATCTGGACGTTATGGGTGGCAATGATAACTATGGGCTTGTATTCATGCTTGAGCTTTTCGATCAGCCCCAAGACCCCCTTAGCACTCTCATAGTCAAGGGCCCCGGTCGGCTCGTCGCAAATGAGGATGGAAGGATTTTTAACCATGGCCCGGCCTATTGAAGTCCTCTGGGCCTGACCTCCTGATATTTGATTGGGATATTTCTTTTTCTGGTCCTCCAGACCCAAGGATTTTATGATCTCATCGACGTCCAAGGGGGCCTTGGACAGGTAGGCCCCGACCTCTATGTTTTCCTTTACATTTAAATTGGACACCAGGTTGTAGAACTGGAATACGAAGCCCACGCTCTCTCTGCGATATAGGGAGAGTTCTTTCTTTGACAGATTTTCCAGGGACTTCCCATTAATCTGAACGGATCCCTGATCAATCTCTTCTATCCCTCCGATAATGTTTAAGAGTGTGGACTTGCCTGATCCTGAGGGGCCCAGCAGGCAAACCAGACTCCCGTCTTCAATGGTAATATTTATGTCTTTTAGGGCTTCAATCCTGTTATCTCCCTTGCCATAGAATTTACATAAATTCTGTATTTTTATCATGTATGCGCCTCCCTTGCATATCGTAGCCGCCGGACTGAATCATTGATTTTAACCAATCTTGGGGCGTTATTAGCTTTGACTAACCTGCTTAAATTATATTTATTTTGTTAGCCTGCGTCAACGCCGGGCGGCTCGATGCCAACAAAAACGTTCCAATTCCGGCCCGGCAGCCGCCGGCCGATCCCCGCTCCCGGATCAGATCTTCATGGCAGCCTCATAGGCCTGCCAGACAGCCGTCTTTATGTTGCCTATACCCACACAATCCCCGATAAAGTAGGTATTGGCCTTGGCTTTTTCCTTGCCGATGACCGGATCCGGCTTATAGCCTACAGCTGAAATCACCGAGTCGCAGGCTTCTTCGTGGACCCGGCCCTCTTTATCTTTGAAAAGAACCGATCCGTCACCGACCTCTGTAAGGGTGGACTCCAGGAAAACGGGAACCTTATGCAAGGCGAACCACTCCCTCAGATAAGAAGAATTGGCCAGACAAACCCCCTCCGTGGCTATAAGGTCTTCCTTCATTTCGATAATAAAGGGCTCTTTCCCCTCCAGGGCAAGCTCATAGGCAATCTCACATCCTGTCAAGCTTCCGCCTATAACGGCGACCTTTTGTCCCACTTCTCTTCCCGACAGAAAATCTATAGCTTCAAGAGTCCTGCCAAAGCCCGGTACACTATTGAGGAAAATAGGCTTTCCCCCCGTGGCCACTATGACAGGATCCTCGCCGAAGTCCCGGTCCGGACTGATTTGAGCCTTGTAGTTTATCTCGATTTTCAGCCTATCCATCTGGCTTCTATACCACTTCAAGAGATCTCTCATGGGTTTTTTATAAGACTCGGCTCCTCCGGGAATCACTACTCCTCCCAGGTCCCCGGTCTTCTCATAGATAACGGGATTGTGGCCCCTGAGTTTCAGGACCCTGGCGGCCTCCATGCCGGCAACTCCTCCGCCTATAATGTGGACGGTCTGAGCCTTGTCCGTTTTCCTGATAAAATGCTTGTCCCATTGCATTGTCTCGGCATTGACAGCACACCTGGCCAGATTCAGCGAATCCTCCATACTCTGCATATTTGGAGTGCCTTCCCACTTGCTCATATTAAAGCAGGCATTGTGGCAGAGGATGCAGGGCCTTATCTCATCTTCCCTGCCCTCAATAAGCTTGGTCACCCACTCCTGGTCAGCCAGGAAGGAACGGGCAAAGCCTACCCCGTCAATGGTTCCGGCCCCGACCTCTTTGGCTCCAACATAGGGATCCATGCGGCCCGCTGCAACCACCGGGATATCCACGGATTTTTTTATCTCTTTAACATCTTCCAGATTGCAATTTTCAGGCATGTAGATGGGCGGATGGGCCCAATACCAGGCATCATATGTGCCGTTATCGCAGTTGAGCATATCATAGCCCGCCTCCTGGAGGTGTCGAGCTGCCCACCGGGACTCTTCCATATCCCTGCCGACCTCTTCATATTCCTCTCCCGGCAAGGCCCCGCTTCTAAAGCCCTTGGTTTTGGATTCTACGGAATATCTCAAGGAAACCGGGAAATCCTCGCCGCAAGTTTTCTTTATCTCTTTTACAATCTCCACCGGGAAGCGATAGCGGTTTTCCAAGCTCCCCCCGTATTCATCGGTCCTCTTATTTATGTATTTCAAGGCGAATTGATCAAGCAGGTAGCCTTCATGGACAGCATGGACCTCAACACCGTCAACACCCGCATCTTTTAAAAGCTTGGCAGACTTTCCGAACGCCTCAACCATCTTATGGATCTCATCGACAGTCATTTCTCTCGACGGGACCTTGTCCGACCAGCGATTGGGCGAGGGTGAAGACGAGGCGGTGATTTTGTCAATGTTCAAGACCGGCTTGGATAAAAAGTTCAAGATCGGATTGGTGTAGAGTTTTTCCATCATGGGTGAAATGGTGAAGGACCTGCCGAATCCTGCCGTCAGCTGGACAAAAAGCTTGGCCCCCGTCTTATGAAAGTTAACCAGCCACTTTGCCAGGTCGTCATACATCTTCTTATTTTTATACAGCCACTGACCGAACATGGGGTTATAGACAGGTTGGCAGCCGGGCAATACCAGGCCCACATTGTTCTCCGCCACCTTTTGGATAAAATGAGCCCCGACTTGGTCAAAGTGGTTCTTCTCCATCCAGCCCAGGAGGTTGGTCCCGCCCATTGAGGTCAATACAATCCTGTTTTTGATCTCAAGGTTTCCAATCTTCCACGGAGTGAAGAGGGGGTCCAGATCTTTCAGGACCTTCAGGTCTTTCGGGTCTTTAAGATCCTTCGGGTATTTCGGATCCTTCGGGTCTTCAGGCTGCCTATCCGCAGCCAAGTTATTTTTGTTAGACATATGCATCATTTCTCCTTATATTCCATTTCGTATCCTGTGTTTTCCTTGGCTTGTAGGCATTGGGGAAAGCCTGGTCCGTGCTGACATAGACCCTTTTATCCGTGACCGCATACTCTATGTTTCGATAGTTAAATGCCCCGTATATGGGCAATAATATGGCCAACCATACAGGAAAGAGATGCAAGGCGAAGAAAAGGATTAGAAAGGGACTTCCGAAAAACTCAGTGCCTTCAAAAAACTTGGGAATCAGTAAGCTGTCGAGAATGCCCCAAATAATAGCAAAAAATATATAAAAGGTTTTCCCACAACATACAAAAGAAAATCCGGTTTCCCCTGCCACAAGATCTTCTCATTGTCATCAATGATTTGCTCAATCATAGCGTCCTCCGTGTAAAAACGTTTATGTTATCTTGCTTACTCGCGACTTTGCCGCTCTATCCCAAGCGACCTGTTATTATTATATCATTTGTGCCTTCTGACAAAGCCAATAAAAATCGCAAGAGCAAGGCCGGAAAGCGCTTGGTCCGGTTGTTTTCCCTGAATTCTTGTCTTTTTCCTCACTCATGTTCCGCCTTCTTTGTGCTCATTTTATCCCAATATAACAGCAAGGATGTTATTGTAATTATCGAAACATAATATAAAATATTTTCCTCAAAACTGAGAACGCCTAATAGAGTATTGGTCCAACCGTGAAAGAGCATGGGGTAAATAAGGGCTCCGCTTCTTTTATAAATCAGGCTTAGCCAGACGCTCAGGCAAATGCCAAAAATTGCAAAAGGAAGGAATGGCTGAAGTTGGTGGCTGTCCCCCTCAATAAACCAAAGTGGAATATGCCAGCTGACCCAAACTATGCCGACTAACAGAAAGGCAGGTATCTCTGAAAATTTCTTTCTAAGTATTGGCTGCATTGTTCCTCGCCATCCAATTTCCTCATTTCCACCGAATAAAAAGCTTGCCATAATTAAGATTGCCAATACAACAGGTATCAGCATGGGACTTTTTGGGACCCCTTCCTTTAGCCCGCGGCTCAAAAAAGTTAAAATTACAGTTTGTAAGGCAAGGGCCATAAACAACAAGCTTAAGCCCCCTTTATTTCCCCTAAAAAGAAGTTTCCTGACCTTAATAAGCTTAACTCCGCCTTCGATCATTGATAGGCCGGCAATAGTCGGTCCGAAGCCTCCGAAAATAAATAGGGCAAGTGCTAAAGGATGGGTGGCTGTGAGAGAAGTCACCTTTACTAAAATTGCTTCCAGCCCCCAGCTTATCCAAGAAATCCCGAAAGCCAAAAGAATATATCTTACCAAACTTGATCCTTGGTCCCCCGAAAGTCCCCGGCCTGCGCCATCCGTTGCCGATCTTTTGTGAAAGCTCCTTTTTTCCATGTCTCCCCCTCCATTCTTACTTATATCGATGTTTTCTATCTTCATATTTTAAGGATAACTTAGTAAAGGCCAGTTTTTTGTAAAATATATATTAACATTAAAATGTGAAATGAGAAGCCCCGGGATCAAAGGTCAGAAAAGTGTCTACTTTATAGGCAGTAGTATAAAGAGAATTTTAAGATTTTTCATGGGGGTTTTACATTTTAGACGTTTCCCCATGATCACCGGTTCAAGCTTTTTCCATGGGGTTATCCGATTCTCGGCCTTTCCCCATGATCGCCTGCTCAAGCTTTTTCATGGGGGTTGCCCATATTTTGACGTATCCCCATGATTCCCGAATAAAATTTAATCAAGGGGATTCTCTGCTTTTCGACTTACCCCCATGATCTTTGTTCAAGCTCGGGTCAGAGGGGTTGTCCACATTCTACCAAACCCCCATGATTTTCGATCCGGATCGAGTCAATGGGGTTGTCCACTTTTCGCCGTATCCCCATGACTCTCCGCCAAAATTGAATAGATGGGGTCTCCCACATTTCGCCAAACCCCCATGATTCTCAGGCCAAGCCCCCACTTCTACAAAATAGAAGAAGTCCCGGCCCCCAACAAAGGGAACCGGGACCGCCATATATCAAATGTGCACCGTATTGTCAGCTTCGGATTAGCGGATAGCCGCTTCCACCGCCTTGCTTATTGCATTTTTAAGACCTATAAGAACAATATCCTTGTAATGTGCCTTATCGATATGGCTCTTCATAACCTTGGGCAGCTTCTCTCTCGCTGTAAGGAGTACAGGTGCATTCTCCCTCGCCGCCACAGGTCCTATGACCAGGGCATCCGCAAAGACTTGGCCCGAAGCCATAAAGGCCTTCTTGGACCTGCTAAAGAAATTGCTTGCGATCATAGCCGAAGTCTCGTACCTGTCGCTGCCGCCAACCCTCTCAACCAAGCTCGGGAGCTCTTTCTCAAGGCTCCTCGAAACTGCCATGTGTCCTCCGGCAATGTAGACATCTTTGGTTCCAAACCCGTTCAAGGTCTTCTTGACAACTGCCGGGACCTTCTTGGGTCTGACCAGAAGGATCGGATAGCCGTTCTTGGCCGCAAACGGACTGATTGACAAGGCATCCGCGAAGTTCATGCCGGTCGCAATAACTGCCGTGTACTTATTTCCGACAATGCTTACCACTTCCTTGGCAACCATGGTTGAAGTCTCAAACCTGTCAAGTCCGCCAAGCCTCTTAACACTTCCAAATCCTCTGAGCTCCTTCTCGACACCAAGCGATATCGCATTCTCCCTGCCAATGATATAGATCTTATCGGCTCCCAATCTCTCAATCTCGGCCTTTACGCTTTCACTCAGATGTCCGGGTCTCGTGAGCAGGATAGGTGCATCCAGAGCCCTGGCAAGTACACTGGCTGTCAATGCATCGGGGAAGTCGTCCGACCTTGCAACTATAACGGTCTTAGCCTTCTTATAGTACTGCTTGGAGATCTCCACAGCCGTGTCGATCCTGTCGCCGCCGCCGATTCTTCCGTTATCTCCGGGCTTGTCAGTGTCATCACCGGGTTTCACATCAGGAAGTTTTTCATATTGTGCTGTGATTGTTGTGTCTTTAGTAAATGTTTGAGTTAATTCTTTATCCCACTTACTAAATTTGAATCCTCCAGCAGGCGTTACTGTTGGAGCCGGTACTGTAACTTCTTTGTTCGGTTTTACATAGTAAACTGTTTTGCCGCTTAATTCACCATGATCACCCTTGTCAAAGGTTACTGTTAAATATCCTGCCGGCTTATCTGAGCCATCAGTCTTTTCTTGAGGAATTACATCATCAAGCTCATTATAAAGAGCAGTAATTTTGTCGCCGTCCTTATATTTAATAGCTTTATTAATAGTTGTGTCCCAACCTGCTGAAGTATATCCAGTATTTGGTTTTATAGTTGGTGCTTTGTCTTTAAGCACAACTGCCTTATTGGGATTTACATAGAAAGTAGTATTTCCTTCTAGTTCTCCATTGGCACCCTTTTCGAATGTTACTGTGATATAGCCTTCCGGTTGTTTGTTTTCCGTTCCATCAGCCTTTGTTTTTGGAATAACATCATCAAGTTCTTCATATTGTGCAATAACTGTTTTATTATCTTTTATTTCAAAATCATCTTTAGTATCCCATCCAGTAAACTTGAAGCCTGTTTCTGCTTTTACTGTCGGTTTAGCTATTGTTGTATCACCTAATGTTTTAGCCGGATTAGCTTTTGGATTTACATAGTAAACAGTTTGTCCTTCTATCTTTGTTCCATGGTCGCCCTTTTCAAAAGTAACTGTTACATAACCATTTGGTTTAGCATTTGGTTGTCCATTGCCATCAGTTGCTGGGATAATATCGTCAAGCTTTTTGAAGTTTCCTTTAACTGTTGTGTCTTCAGCGTACTTCTTAGCTGTTGTTGTATCTGGATCCCACTTTTCAAACTCATAGCCAGTATCAGCTACTGTCTTAGGTTGAGGTACAGTTACTTCTTTAGCCGGATTTACATAGTAGACTTTAACTTCTTTATCGGCAATTTTTCCGCCAGTTGCCGGGTCAATTACAAAGGTAACCGTCTTGTAGCCAGCCGGTTGTTTGTTTTCAGTTCCATCCGGATTTGTCTTTGGAATTACATCCTTCAAATCGTTAAAGGATCCTGTGATTGTTGCATCTTCTTTATAAACTGTAGGAATAGTTGCATCCTTATCCCAAGATCCAAATTTGTAACCTGTTTCAGCCTTTGTTGTCGGCGGGTTGATTGTTACATACTCTGTCGGATTTACATAGAATTTAGCAACGCCAGTAATTGAACCCTTAGCTTCGTCTCCGGTTTTAACAACAAATGTTACTTCCTTATAGCCTTCCGGCTTTTCATTTGGAGTTCCATCTTCTTTTTTCTCTGGAATAACATTATCAAGTTTTGTTGCCTTTGCTGTTACTACAATATCAGCAGCTTCGATTACAAGGGAATCTTCCTTATCCCACTTATCAAACTTATACCCAGTTTGTGCTTCGTATGCCGATTTTACAAGTTCTGCATTGCCAAGAGTTATGCCTGCATTTTTCTTTACGTAATAAGCTTTTTGCTCTGTTAATTTTAATCCCGGGTCTGCTGCAAACGTAACTCTTACATATCCGTCAGGTTTCGTTATTGGTTCTTCTGGATTGTAAGAAATAATATTTTTAGCTTCTTCATAAGTCGCAGTGATTGTTGTCGCTCCAGTAAATTTCTTAGCAGTTGATGGAGTAAAAACATCACCATCTGCATTTACACCAATCTTCCATTCCTTAAATGTGAAGTATTGTTTACCTACTGGATCTTTAACTGGGATAGTAACTTCTTTTTCAGGATTTACCCAGAATATTTTTTCAGCTTTTGTTTCGTCTGTAGCCTTATCTGTTGGTACAAATTTTACTTCAACAAAGTTTGCTGGAACTGTTTCAGGTTTACTTCCGTCATCGTTAGCGGGTATTACATCAGAAACATATTGAGCTGTGATTGTACTTGCTTTTTCAAATTGAGTTCTTGGTTGGTCCTTAAGTTTGTATTCAGTTCCGTCTCCTGTTGCAGTGTCTTCTTTCATTGTCCACTTAACAAATTTATTATCGCCAACTCCTATTGGATCTTTTCCAGGTATTACAACATTCGCAGCCGGATTGACATAGTAGTAAGTTTTTTGCGGATCCGTTGCCTTAGTTGTTGGGTCTACTGTTACTTTGACATAATCACTAGGAACATAGAAAGGCGGTTTGGTTTCAGTCTTTGCTTCGTAGATGTTTTTAATAACCTTAATAGGTATATCTACTGTTTGGCTTGTACCATTAGCATGGGTTACTTTTGCCTTAACAGTTTCTATCCTTGTAGGTTCATCGTTAGAATTAGCTTTTTCTTGTAATTTTTCATAAAGATAATTCTTTAAGTCATCGCCATCAGCTATATATTCATTTGAGCCGTTAACTATTGCAAATGTATCATCATTTACTAATGCTTGTGGCGTTCCATTTGCGTCTTTAATCTTTACTTGTCCCTTTAGTTGGTCAAGTGTAGGAATAAAGTCATTTACATAGCCTGTTCCATCTTTAAAAGATTCTTTTACTTCAAGTTGGTCTGCAACAATGTCATTATTGTCCCAAATTGCATAGAAAGTCTTCGCTTCTTTGATGTTTGCAAAATCAGCATCAGTAGCAATAGTTCCGCCCTTTGTTAATGACCAGCCCTTAAAAGTTTCTCTATCCTTTGTCGGGTTTTCAGCCTTATCAGTTAAAGTGCCGTCATACTCAACTTCCTTAACGATCTTTGTTTCAGTATCAGGAGCTGTAAAATTAGCAAACTTACCACCGTTGGTATCGAAAGTAACGGGGATGATTTCCGTCATAGTAAGCTTGCCGCCGTTTATGACATCATAAGCGAAATCATACTTATAAGTTTTGCCTTTATAAGAAATCCTACTATTAGCTCTATCAATTGTATAAGTGTCAGTTGCTTCCGGATCAGGATCTGCAACACCAACCGTTGGTGTTTTATCAAGTTCTGATGCTATATACTCACTATATTCTCCCGGGTTTTGAGGATCGAGTTGATCGTTTCTTACAATAGTCTTGCCGGTATCGTTACTTGGAAATTTAAAGATACCATAATCTTCCGGGTCTGCTTCATATCCAGTCAAATAAGAGCCTTCTACTGTTGGTCTCTTAGCTTCAACTACTCCGGTATTCCACTTTGAAGTAAATTTCGTTGAAGCAATTTGTTGAAGACTTAGGTCAAGATTTATGTTGCCAACTATCTCTCCAGTAACAGGATCTGGTTTGCCGAATGCATATCCTCCCCCAGTTCCAAAAAATCTTGCTGTCAATAATTTGACATGTTCTGTTACATCTTCATCAAGAAGAACTTCATATCTATAAGGTTTTAGATCTGTTGAATATAATGGAAGCTTAGTTGGCTTACCTTCGCTATCAGACCAAGTATAGGTTCCATCTTTATCAACCTTTAAGAAGAACTTTACTCCTGTTCTTGTTGATGTTTTATCGTCAAGTTGTTCAAAAATAATTTGGGCTTTATTAAGTTTTCCATCTGAGTCTTTGCCAAAGACGCCTTCCCAATCAAATTTTCCTCCGTCAAGACCCTTTGTTGTAAAAATAGCGTTTACATTTGCAAATATAAGCGGTTTTATACTATCATCCGGATCTTGATTTGGGAAGTAGGGAGCGCTAAATAATTGAGCTCCCTTCTCCATTTTACGTCCTTGTAATTCTTGTTTTTTTTGCCTATTAGCTTCTTGTATTATTTTTAAACTTGGTTGTGGATATGACTTAATATCAATTTCTCCCACCTTAACCATCTCTTTTTGCTTAGGAATAGTCTCCTTAGCAAACCCTGCGACTGGCATAATAGTTTGAAGGATCATGAGCATTGCCAGTGCAAGTGTAATTATTCTTTTTTTCAAAATGTCACTCCTTATCTAGTAGTATATTCTCTTACCTCTGATGTTAAATTGCCGTTCGTTGCATAAACACTAATCTTATCATTAGCTTGTAATGTTAAGCCTTGTTTACTTAATTCAAAGCCAAGTATTTGTTTTTCGACAACTTTTCTTCTTACTCTTGTTTTTTTTGTCATTTTAACAGAGTCGAATTTATATTCTTGTCCGCCTCTAGTTAAGACAAGGTGCCCTGTAGCTCCGTCTGTTAACTTGGTAATTTCTACAAAGCTTGCTCCTGCTCTTGGTACTTGAACTCTAATATCAGGTGCATCTGTTTTGTCAGAACCTATAACTGTGTCTTTGTCAAATGTCCCGGTAACTTTCTTAGTTACTTCGTCTATGCCCCATCCTTCAAAGTTGTAATTTTCATCAGTTTTTACTACTAGTGGTGGTGTGATAGAAACCTCTTTACCTTTCGTTACATAGAATTTTGTATTTCCTACCATATAAGCTTTGTCTGTCGGAACTTTAAATTCTACTAATACCATGCCCGCCGGTTTGTCATCTTGGAGTTTATCATCCGGCGTAACTTTCGGGTCTATAGGTATTACGTCTGCTTTTGGTTCGTATAGTGCTGTGAAGATTTTTTCTGTCTCTCCGGCTGCAAGCGTCAAGTTAAGTTCTTTATCCCAGCCGTAATATTTTTCTACCACTTTGTAATAAGTGTCTGCGATAATTTTTGGCACCACCAAGCCTTTTGACTTAGCTTGATCAAATGTGTAGTTTTTATCCACTTTATAAACTACTGGAGATTTTTGTTCTGTGTCATCAATGCTTAGCTTTCCATGAGCGCCTTTCAAGAAAGTAACTTTGATAAATTGTTCTTCTACTGTATCTCCATCATTAATCTTTTGTACCGGATCTTGCCAGATTGCTATTAGGGTTTTGTCTGCAGTAATAGCTGTGTTAGCAAAGTCAAAGTATTTTGCATCATTTGCATTCTCTTTCCAACCCATAAAGACTTTTCCATCAAGTGTTGGTTTTGTACTTGGCTCTGTTGCTGTCTTTCCGTATTCAACAGTTTGGCTTGGAATATTGCTGCCACCCATAGTGTTGAAGGTGACTGTATGTTTTGCTGCATTCCATTGGGCCGTTGCTGTAGTGTTTTCAGTTAATGTTACTTGGTCGCCTACTTGATAAGTTGCTTCACCTATCTTCCATCCGGCAAATGTAGCATTTTCTTTGCTAAGCCCTTCAGGTCTTGCAAGCCTTACACTTGTACCATGGTCTACTTCAACTTTTGCCGGCACTGTTCCTGTCCCTTCGCCAGCATCATAAGTTAGTGTTACTTTAGCTAACTTAAATTTAGCTACATGGATCCTTTCACTCGTGATTGCTGTTTCAGTATCAATTTCTTCAATCCATTGGCCAAATTCATAATTTGCTGCTGGAGCAGTTTTTGGTACCGCCAGTTCTTTTTCACCAGCTGTTTTTCCATCAGCTAATTCAACTAATTTTATTCCTGCAGTTGGGTTTACATAGTAGATTTTTTGTTTTACATTGCCTTCAAGCTTACCCTTATTTTCATCTTCTGTTTTGAAAGTTACTTTTACATAGCCTTCCGGTATTGCTTGGTTTGGATCGTCAGTTTTTTCTACTATATCTTCTGACTTAACAAAGTTAAATTCGTAGGTCTTTTCAGCTTTAATCTTTTCAGCCTTTATTTCAGGTGACCATGTTCCACCATTGGATGTATAGCCAATGCTTGGCGTTTTTGTAACAGCTTCTGCTTGGCTTGTCATATTGACTTCAACTTCCGGTGATACATAGTAGACCAAGTCGCCTGATACTGTTCCGCCAGTGCCTGCCTTGAAGATTACTTTTACATAATTTTCCATAGCTTCTTCAGGCTTGTTGCCTAATTGGTCCGCCTTTACAATCGGTTCGTGTACTTTAACAGGTATTTCTAACGGTTTTTCATTTGTTCCAACGCTTGAACCGTCAGTGTATTCAACGATGACTTTTGCTATGCTCTTTCCGGGATTATTTACATCCGGATTTTCAACTATTGTCACTTTGCTAATAGTCTTGCCTTCCGGTGGAGTAATCTTAGCTTTGATTTCATCTACTGTCGGTGTCTTGCCTTGCGGTGTGTGAACTGTATCTGTAGTCGGTACTTGAGGCTTAACCACTTCAGGTGTTACAGAGTATTTTGCTATTATTGTCGTTTCAGTTGTGAATTGTCCAACTATCTTATCTTCCCAAGTCCTTGGAGTAGTTTCTTCTGACTTCCACCTAGAGAATTTCATTGTATAGCCAACTGCTCCAACAGTTGCAGGATCTGCAGCTACAGTCTTTCCTGTCGGATTCGCCACATCAATAGCAACTTCCTTAGTTGGGTTAACCCAGAATGTTTTTTCGAACTTGGTTTCATCTGTAGCATTGTCGGTGGTCTTGACGATGACTTTAACGTAGGTGCTCGGTACAGACGGTCTCTTATTCGGATCTGTTTGTTCAACTACATCAGCAGCGCCTACCGGCTGAATAATAGTGGCTGTCGTAAATTTATGACGCTTCGCAAAGTCAAATTTGCCATTTTCTTTGCCATCATCATTTTGACCAACTTGATCTGCTGTCCAATTGACAAATGTTGATGAACCGTCCGGTTTTACTTCCGGGATTTCAACCCAAGCATTTTTATTTACCCAGTAAATTTTGTCGTCTTTGGAGTCCATGTCTCGGGTTGGTTTGACTGTAACCATAACATAGTCGCCGGTTACATCTTTTAAGCCACCGTCTTTAGCTTCTTTTCCTTCAGCTTCTTTTAAGAATAGTGGTTTGTCACCTTCCTTATTAAGGGCTTCGTAAACATTTTTGTAAACTGTAATCGGTATATCAAGCTCTTGGGCTTCTTTTCCGTCTTTGAAGGTAACTTTGGCCTTGATGTTTACTGTGCGAACAAGTTGATCCTTGTCGGCAGCTTTCTTTTCGTTGACTAATTCATAAACTTGATCGTCACTTGTTAATTCATTGCCTTTTTCGTCGAATAACTTTATTTCAGTTCCTTCAGGAAGATCTTTAACCTGGTCTTTTTCTCTCCAGACGAGTTGTTTCTTTAAGTCCTCAATCTTTGGTGCAAAGTCATTGGTCCAAGTGCCGTTATGACCTTTAAAGGCTTCCGTTCTTACCAGGCCGGATGCACTTAAGCCCGACCATTCGAACTTCGCTGTAAATACATAGAAGTCTTTTGTATCGTTTTCGACCAATGTGTTTTTGTTCAAGAGGGGCTTTTCATCCCACTTGACGAATTTCTTTCCGGTTTCCGGGGTGATATAATACTTGCCTTCTTCTTTTGTCTTGCCTTCTTCTAATTCTTCTGGAACTGGGAGTAGGTCTGACTTAAGTCCCTTGATTACATCATAGTGAAGTTCTGTAATGTCATTGCCTTGGGCATCCTTGCCGAAAGATCCACCCTTGTCTGCTTTGAAAGTTACTCTTACATAACCATCCGGTGTCTTGCCATCTTTTGGTACTTCAATTACTCTGACGTCCTTATAGTAGAAGGTAATTTCATCTTTACCTGTTCCGTTGATGCCTAAGAACTCATTTGTTTTTTCATTGACATCGAAGAAAAGTTGTTGTTGTGGGTCGCTTACAAGTTTCCAACCCGGAATGGGTCTGTAGTTTCTTGCATCGTAGTGACGGTTCCCATTTGCAACTATTTCTTGGTCAATGATTTTTCCTTTTGCCGGATCGTCCTTAAACCGTTCATCTATATAGTTAACCTTGTATTCACGAGTTCTAAATGGCTTGTAGAAGAACTTAAATATATTATTTTTTGCATCAGGATTTGGAATTAATTTTCCACTGCCATCATCAATTTTTTCCGGTTCAACTTTAAATTGTTGGAAGAAGGTGTTGTCTCCCTTTACTCGATCGTTATAATCTTTGTAAATACTATAAACGTCTGAAGTATCCTTGTGGGCTTCAAGCTCTTCCTTAGTTGCCAAGATATATTTGTCATCTTGTCTGTCCCCGGTTGTAGCAACTAGATAGTTCGCACGTTTATCTTCTAGTTTGTCAGGCTCTGGGTTTTGATTTATCTTTTTATCTAAGTTAAAGTCCTTATCCAAGAAATAATGAAGAACATCAATGTCTACCCTGTTGTTTGGAACCCATATTGCCTTGAGGTAGACTGGAGATACAACGTCGTTACCAAAGGAATAAAGTTCCGGAACCTTATAAGTGTCTCTATAGCTTGTGTCTTGCTCGTTAGTGTAGTCGCCTGTATTGG
>CAMYAK010000011.1 GCA_947253765.1 uncultured Tissierellia bacterium | reverse complement strand
TCGATGGCTTTTCCATTGCCTATTCAGTTTTTGCGAACACTATTGTACTCTATCATCAACAGAATATGCATTATAAAAAAAGACACAAATTCCCATTAAAAAGTGATATTAAGAATTGAAAGAAACGTTTTCTGTGATAAAATATTATTAAGGTTAACGATAACCCAAAAAGACGGCATTTGAGTGCACCGGAAAAAATTCAACTTTGGCCGCCTGAAGCTCCACAAACTAAGGAAAATAAACAAGGAGGAAGCAATGAAAAAGAAAATTCTTAGTATGTTGTGCGTTTTATTGATGATGGTAACAGTATTTTCAGCTTGTTCAAAGAGCAATAATAACGAAAGTGGTTCAGAGGCTGTATCAAATGCAGAAGTATCTTCTCCTGAGGCTAAGGGTAAGAAGATAGGAATTCTAGTACCGGCAACCACAGAATTTTTTGCTAATGTTAACAATGAGAGCAAGAAAGCATGGGAAGAAGCTGGATATGAAGTTATTGTCTCAAGTTTTGATCAGGACACATCAAAACAGATCGAAATGATCGAAAACTACGTAAACTCAGGGGTTGATATGATTTGTACCAATCCGGGATCTAATGCCGGTGATGATGCATTAAAAACTGCGATGAGTAAAGGTGTTAAGGTTTTTGTATATGGCGTAGAAACATCAGACTATGACCTTTGTGCAGTTGAAGATGAGTCAAGTGTAGGAAAAGCTATAGGAACAATGGGTGCAGACTATACTAACAATAAGCTGGGTGGAAAGGTACAGGCAATTGCACTCATTAATACGGCAGGCCAGGATCTTGCAAAGAGATCTAACGGAATTTTGGAAGCATTTAAGGAAAAGTGTCCAAATTCTGAAATAGTTGGAACTGCAGAATGTGCCAGCACAGGTGAAGGAACATCCGCAATGGAGAATTTCTTGCAGAGATACCCCGATGTTCAAGTGGTTTTGGCTTACAATGATACCTTCGGCTTGGAAGCTATGGAAGTATTGAAAGCCGCAGGAAAAGACGGAGAAAAATATGGCGTTTTCGGTTGCGACGGAACATCCGAAGGACTAAAGAACATAAAAGAAGGAACAATTTATAGAGGAACAATTAGTTTTGGTGACATAGGTGCAGACGTTGCCAAACATGGTTTGGATTTGATGAGTGGCAAATATGAAGGAAAGACACACGAAAAAGTATTTTTGAATAACTATCCTGTAACAGTAGATAATATTGACCAGTTTTATAAGGACTAAGGGATTTTCATAGAACCCTGCTCCGGATATTCCGGGGCGGGGTTCTTTAACCAATATAATTTACTTATCCTCAAGGTAACGAACCGAGGTGAATAATGACGAGCAAAACAGGTTTTTCTGTAAGTCACTTGACTAAGAATTATCCAGGCGTAGTAGCCCTGGATGATGTTTCTTTAACTTTTGAACCGGGAAAGGTGCATTCGCTGGTGGGAGAAAATGGCGCCGGCAAATCCACATTGATTAAATGTCTTTCCGGAGCTATTACACCAACATCCGGGAGTCTCATAATTGAAGGCCAATCTTATGCATCCATGACCCCACTACTTGCAAAAGAATTAGGAATTTCAGTTATATATCAGGAATTTAATCAGGTACCAAGTATGTCTGCAGCAGATAACGTATTTCTGGGAGTGCGTTCCGGTAAAAGTTTTATAGTGCAGTCAAAAGAACGTCAAAGGCAGGCTGCTTCTTTATTTCGACAACTAAATGTAGAAATTGATCCGACACAAAAGGTAAAAGAACTATCACCGGCATGCCAGCAAATTATCGAAATAGCTAAGGCTATTCGTCAAAGTGTAAAACTGTTAATAATGGACGAACCAACAGCACCGTTAACAATTAATGAAGTTAAAACGTTATTTGAGATAGTTAAAAAATTAAAGGCCGAGGGTGTGGCAATTGCTTATATCTCACATAGGATGGAAGAAATATTTGAAATTGCTGATATTGTGAGTGTGTTGCGTGACGGACAAAAAATTGTTACCAAATCTATAGAAGAGACATCTCGAACAGAACTTATTAAATATATTGCGGGTCGGGAAGTGTCTTCCGTTTATCCAAGACATAGCAAAAAAGTTGGTGCTAAATCTCTGGAAGTTAAGAATCTTTGTGGAAATGGACTTGAAGATGTAAGTTTTGTAGCCAGAAAGTCGGAAATAATGGGATTTGCAGGGCTTGTGGGTGCCGGTCGTACTGAACTGATGAATATGCTTTGCGGCGTTGTTCCAAAGACATCAGGCACCATAATTAAAGATGGCAAAAACTTGAAGCTAAAGTCCCCAAGGGATGGTATTGAAAACGGTATTGGCTTTATTCCGGAAGATCGGAAACTGTTGGGACTTTTTTTGAATCAAAGCATACGCTGGAATTGCTCAATCAATGCAATTAAAAGTGTTTGCCATGGCGTTGTCGTGGATGAGAAGGCGGAGCTGGCAATTGCTGAAACATATGAAAAAGAACTACAAATAAAGACGCCTTCATTGGATCAAACTGTGAAGAATCTCTCCGGTGGAAATCAGCAAAAAGTTGTTTTGGCTAAGACGTTAGCATGCCATTCCGATGTGTTGATATTTGATGAGCCGACCAGAGGGATAGATGTGGGTGGTAAACAGGAAATTTATCATCTTATCAACCAATTGGCAGATGATGACAAAACAATATTAATGGTATCTTCAGATTTACCGGAATTGATTGGCTTGTGCGATCGAATTGCAGTCATATGTGAAGGGCGTTTAGTAGTGATATTAAATCGTGAAGACTTTGATCAGACAGTAATTCTTGATTACGCTTCAGGTGGCGGAAAACAGAAAAAGGTGGATAAAGCATGATGAGATTTTCAAAGTTTTATAAAAAATATGGTATTTTTATTATTTTATTGATTGTTCTTTTATTTTTCTCGATCTTCGCCGAAAACTTTTTTACGCTGAGCAATTTTGTCACTATTTTACGACAGGTATCGTCTTTAGGAATAGTAATTATGGCAATGAGTATGATTATGATTGCCGGTGGGATGGATTTGTCGGTAGGCGGACAAATTGCGGTTGGTGGAGTGCTTGTTGCTTTGATGATGGCAAACTTTAAAATACCTTGGCCATTAATAGTTCTGACCAGCATTTTGATAGGTTTTTTGTTTGGCCTTATTAATGGGATATTAGCAGTCAAACTTGCAATTCCACCTATGATCGTAACCTTGGGTACTATGCTTATTTTACAATCAGCTTCCATGGTAATAACCGGGGGTTATCCGATCTATAAAATTTATGACGAAATTAAGTGGATAGGGCAAGGTTGGGTTGGACCTATACCGGTCCCTGTTATTATTTTCGTTATAATCGCAGCTATTACATGGTTCTTGATGAATAAAACATATATTGGACATTATGCTTATGCCGTCGGTGGAAATATCAACGCTGCAAGACTATCGGGAATTGATACAGATATGTTTACAGTCTTTATCTTTTCTTTAGGTGGTGTATTCGTCAGCATCGCATCACTGATTGTGATGACACGTGCAGCTTCTGCACAACCAAATGCAGGCTCCAATACCGCTTTTGATGCTATTACAGCTGCCGTACTTGGAGGAATCAGCATTTCCGGAGGAGAAGGAGAAATCAGTAGCGCATTAGTAGGTGTACTGATCATTGGTATGTTAAATAACGGTTTGCTGCTGATGGGCTTGAACTCCAATTGGCAAGGTGTAATTAAAGGCATTGTATTAATTCTTGCTGTAGGCATTGATTCGGTTCAGAGAAAACAGAAGAAGGCTAAAACTTTAAAACAACAGGGGGAGAACAAATGATTAATGATATTTCTGTTTCGATAGTACGTGATCGTTTGTGGATGGATGAGAATGTTGTGTATGATCAGGTGCCGGGTTGGTGCGCACATGTGACACATAATTTACGTTTATCAGTTATCTATCATGACGAAGATGTAAAGCGGGAAAAACTGCCATGCATCATTTGGATTACAGGTGGCGGTTGGAAGTGGGTTGATGTCCAGGCATATTTACCAAATTTGATTGATTTGGCACATAGGGGTTATGTTTTAGCTTCGGTTGAATACCAGTGTTCAAATGATGCAACTTTCCCGGCGGCAATTCTTCAAGTAAAATCTGCCATACGTTATCTGCGTGCAAATGCAGAAAGGTATTCAATTAATCCTGACAAAATGGCCTTGGTAGGAGAATCTTCCGGCGGATATTTGGCAACAATGGTAGGTGTAACTAATGGGATGAGTGAGTTTGAATCAGGTATGAATTTATCACAATCGAGTGAAGTACAAGCAGTATGCTCCTGGTATACACCGGTTCACCTGGATAAATTGGCAAAAGATGCGGGTCGGACAAATAAAGACCTTGATCAAAATATCGGTGAACTGATTGATCGTTTTTTGAATGCGCATTGCGAACATAATCCTGAACTTGTTAAGCGTGCAGACCCGACTACATATATTAATAAAGGAAATCCGCCGTTTCTCTTGTTCCATGGTACAGAAGACAAATTGGTAAACATTGAATGTTCTGAGGTGCTTTACAAGACACTGGAAGAAAATGGGGTTCCGGTGGAATACTATAGGATTAAAGGTGCGGACCATGCAGACTATCATTTCTTCCAACCGAAAGTAATGGACATTATAGCTGACTTCTTTGATTCTAAACTAATAAAGTAAGGAGATGATTATGCGAGAAAATGGTATCATTAATTCGAGGTTACTTTATTTGCTGGCAGATTTGAAACATACGGATTCTTGTGTTATTGCTGATGCGGGATTGCCCATACCTAAGGACGCCGAATGCGTAGATTTAGCCCTTATTAAGGGGGCCCCTTCATTTAAACAAGTGTTAGCAGCAGTGATGAAGGAGATGACTTTGGAATCCTACATTATTGCTGGAGAGACAAAGGCGGAAAATCCGGACACATATAGGGCAATAAAAGAATCTCTTTGTGATTATCCGGGTAAATCAGTAAGTCATGAGGAATTGAAAAAAATATCACGGGAGGCTAAGTTCATAATTCGAACCGGAGAAGTAACACCATACTCGAATATAATATTAATTTCAAGTCCGGGTTTTTAATTGCTTGTAGTTTATAAAAGAAAGATGGAAGCTCTTATTAATGGAAGGGGAGATACATGGCAGTTACTTTAAAAGATATAGCTAAAAAAGCAAGAGTTTCTCCAATGACCGTATCAAAGATAATAAGAGGCGGAAATCATCGTATAAGCCAGGAAACAGAAGAGCGTGTGTTGAAGATTGCAAAAGACATGGGATATGTTCCCAATGGCGCAGCCAGAAGCTTAAAAACACGTAAGAGTAAAACGATAGGTTTTGTTTTGCCTGACATTGCCAACCCTTTCTTCCCGGAAATTGCTCGTGGTCTGGATGATCAAGCAAAAAAACATGGCTATAGTGTTCTTATGTGTAACACGGACAATGACGCTGATGAGGAAGTCAAAGCTTTTCAAAAATTAGCAGAGAAAATGGTGGATGGAATTGTCTTTATTCATTCAGTCGCAAATGATAACTCAATGGCTCATTTGAATCTAAATGTGCCGGTTATATATGTGGACCGAGCTATAAAGGACGCTGATCAAGAGGATGTTGGACAAATTTTTCTTGATGTTAAGAGTGCTTTTTATGATGCAACCAGGTTACTAATAGAAAAGAGCTGTCAAAATATCGCTTTTATTTCCGCCCTATATAAGGGACGTGATTATCGCTGTGAGGGATATTCAAAAGCACTGGAAGAAAATAAATTGTCACTAAATGAGCTTAATATATATCGAGGAAAGTACGATGTTGATACCGGGAGCGAAGGGGTATCCCATATTCTTAATAATAATCCTCATGTTGACGGCATCGTATGTGGAGATGATTTGATAGCTTATGGAGCAATTGAAGCCCTACTCAGTCGTAATCTTAGAATACCGGAAGATGTCAAGGTAATAGGTTTTGATGATATTTACTTCTCTCAATACTCTAATCCGAAACTTACGACAATTGCTCAGCCTGCATATCAAATGGGTGTGGAAGCAGGAAAAATGTTGATTAATCATATTGAAAACGGAAGTCAATTGTACAGGAAGAAATTGGATTATTCGTTGAAGATAAGAAAAACAGTATAGAGTTGAGGTTTATTATGAAAGTATTAAACTTTGGTTCATTAAATGTGGATTATGTATACAAAGTGCATCACATCGTTCAAAAAGGAGAAACACAACTAGCTTTATCAAGAAGTATTTTTCCTGGAGGAAAGGGGCTCAATCAGTCTATTGCGCTTAAAAGAGCGGGATTATCGGTTTTTCATGCTGGCAGCATAGGAAGTGGAGGAGAGTTCCTCTTAGATATTTTAAACGATGAAAATGTAGATACCAGTATGGTTAGATCTTTAAAGGAAGTTCCTGTTGGCCATACCATTATCCAAAATTCAATGGATGGAGACAACTCTATTCTGGTGTATGGAGGGGCAAACCGGGCTATCACACAGAGCCAGATTGAAGATACGCTGAAACATTTTTCAAAAGGGGACTATCTTATTCTTCAGAATGAGGTTAACTTATTAAAAGAAATTGTTGAGCTGGCCCATAAAAATGGGATGATAATCGTATTGAACCCTTCTCCAATAAGTCAGATATTTGAAGATTTTGACTTTTCGATGATTGATTATTTGTTTTTAAACGAAATTGAAGCCAAAGAACTAACGAATTCAAAGTCAACTGATCCGGAAGAATTGATTGACAGAATTGATGAAAAATGGCCTTATATTCAAGTGTTCTTGACACTTGGGGAAGGTGGATCTGTTTATATACATGAAGGAGAACATATATTTCAAAAGGTTTATAAAGTGCCTGTGGTAGACACCACCTCTGCAGGTGACACATTCACAGGATTTTGCCTAGCGGGGATAATTGAAGGATTTACTATTTCCCAAGCTCTTGACTATGCAGCTCGGGCTGCAGCTATTGCAGTGACAAAATTAGGAGCGGAACCTTCTATTCCGACAAAGAATTCAGTTAAAGAATACTCTTTTGACTAAATAATTTGGTTTTAAAGCCGGGGAATAAGCTGGACTGTACTTTTTTGGCTTATATAGCAAGATCTCCTCTTTTATAAAAATTAATATTTAGTAACGGTCGCTTAACCCCACATGACAACATACTCCCTTTATGAAAAACAGTGCAAACAGATAATCGCTGTTAATCATGAAGGGAGTTGTGACTCTTTCTGAAATAGCCTTGGTGGACATTTCACAATAACAAATAGTCCGCCAAGGGCCTCTATCTTTTTTCTTTATATAAAATTTTCTTAATTTGCATCGAAGCTATTCTTATAAATTGAAAAAGTTCTAGCTGTTCTTTTTATGGTTAATACCAGATCCATCGCCATTTGTAATATAAGTGAATCTATCCGATAAATAGTAAGTCTCATTATATTCAAAGGCAGTACCATCTTGTGTATAACTGTAGTGTGATACTTTTAGAAGAGCTTCATTCTTAACTTTTAACCAAGCTTTTTGAAAATCATCAGCAAGGGTTGCAGAAATAATATAATTTCTGCATATTGGCTTAACATTAAACTTTTTTTGAATATATTCATAAAAAGAATGACTCAAAGTATCAGCATCTAACTCAGGTATTACTTTTTGAGATATGTAGGTTGAGCTTATGGCTACAGGTTTGTTATCTGAGAGTCGCAATCTTTTAAAAAATAAAACCTTATCATCATTATTTAAATTTAAGTTTTTGAATATTGTAGGGTTTTCCTTAAAATCGATATATGAAAATTCTAACAGTTTTGAACCTGGTATGGACCCAATATCGGAGATATCGCTTGAGAAACTTATTGAGGACCCAAATTCTTTATTTATAATACGTCTTTTAATGTATGTTCCGCTTCCTTGAATCTTGTAAATATAATCGTCTTTTTGTAAATCTAGCAGAGCTTTATTCACTGTCATCCTCGAAACACCGTAAATTTCAGCAAGTTCATTTTCAGTAGGTATTTTTTCATCGATTTTATAAATATTTTTTAATATTTTGTTTTTTATATCATTTATTATATATTGATATTTAGGTAAATTCCCCATTCTTGCCTCCAATAAAAATAAAGTCCTATATAGTTTAGTTTAAAGACAAAAAGTCTTAAATTAATTTATGCAACTTTCGTATATCATAACTACAAATCGCATTAATATTGTACTGTATAATGTAAGTAGATTCAAAGACTTCTAATAATAGTTAAGTCAATAAAAATATAAATTTTATAACACCTTAGAAGTTGTATATATGAATAATATGTGATATAAATGTTGTAAATACATTTGAAAGGAGGATCAATGGACTTAGTTAATTGTATAGATAGGATTCCGAATAGTTTGAATAAAATTATTGAAACCTATGGAAATGATGTAAAAATCCTTAATAGGGAAAACATTAGTGTGATAAACATTATAGGTTCTGGAACATCACACACTGCAGGAGAGTTGGCCAAGTATTTTATAGAAAAGTATACAAATATAAGATGTAGGGTTGAATTTCCAAAATTGTTTTTAAATAATTTTACAAAAGAGAAAATCAACAAGGATGAGGTTTTTATATTTGTATCCCAAGGAGGTTATACAAAAGTAGTATATGAGTCTTTGCTTAAGGTAAAAAAATCAGGATTTAAAACTATTGCAATATCAGAGAACGGAGATTCTCCTATAGCCGAATCATCAGATATTTTTTTCAATATGATGACTGATGGGGAAGAGTTTGTATTTAGAACACTAGGCTATACTTGCACAGCGGTTATTTTAAGCCTAATAGGACTTAATTTAGGAAATAAAAATATAAAACCATTTATTGATGATCTTGAAAACGTTATTACAAATTTACCACTCATAAAGCAAACATCATATGAGTGGTTCCATAATAATGGGAAAAAATTTATAGAAAGTGATTCTTTTATATTTATCGGGAGCGAGATGCTTTACTATTTAGCAAAAGAATGTGAAATCAAGTTCATGGAAATGGTACCAATAATGAGCAACTCTTATGAATTAGAAGAAAGCATACATGGACCGCAGAATTGCTTCAATGACAAAATGTCTTTCTTCATTTTAGATAAGGATGAAAAAGAAAAGTCCGAGGCATTGGAAAAATTCTTAATCAAAGAAATTACAAGCAAAGCCGTAGATTTAGGTCTTATAGACTGTGTTGGGAAATACTATTATTTTGTTGAATATGCCTATTTTATGCAATATTTAGTTTATAATTTTGCAAAGCTCAAAGGCAGGGATTTAAATGTGAGATTAAACTCTCAAATTGATCAGTATATTAGTAAATTACTTTAGGAGAAAAAAATGATACAAGCTATTAGGATTGATGACAGGTTGATACACGGACAAGTTGCCTATAGCTGGAAAGCCTTTTACAACTACCAAGCTATAGTAATAGCAGATGATGGAGTATCAAAGGATGAGCTGAGAAAATCCATTTTAAAAATGGGTGTTCCAAATGGTGTTAAATTAGCTATAAGACCAACTAATGAAGCAATTGAACTGTTAAATGATATCAGACTTAAAAACACTAAAGTCTTTGTAATAGTTTCTAGCCCAGAGACAGCATTTGAGTTAATAAGCGGTTTAAATGAAAAACCCGTCTTAAATTTAGGTGGAATGATGAAAAAAGATGGAGCTAAGGAGTTTTCTAAAGCAGTTTTTTTAGATGATTCTGATATTTCTTTCTTAGATAAGGTACATGAACTTGGTATAGAAATAGATATTAGGCAAACTCCTAATGAGAGCAAACAAGACTATATGGATTTAAGAAAAAAATTTTAGGAGGACAAAATGCGTGAAGCGTTTATAGTTGGAGCAATTCTATTTTGCTTATGGTTTTTAGAGAAAGCATTGGGTACGCCCATGGTAATTAGACCATTGGTTGTATCTTCATGTGTTGGACTGGGCCTCGGAGATCTAAGGAACGGTGTACTTATAGGAGCAACTCTGGAATTGATGTTTATGGGGGCTGTCCAAATAGGAGGATCAGTACCACCTGATGTCCTGGCAGGTGCGGGATTAGGTGCAGCCTTCGCAATAATAACTAAAAAAGGGCCGGAGGTTGCACTTGCTTTAGCACTACCAATAGCAATCTTGGCACAATCAATTAAAGTTATAATTTTTATTGTTAGAAGTCAGTTTATGAATATTGCAATAAAATATGCTGAAAACAATGAAATAAATAAAATGAAGGCCTTAAACTGGTTTGGGTTGGTATTACAATCATTGATGTATTTTGGAGTAGCATTTTTAGCCATACTATTTGGCTCAAGTGTTGTTGAGTCTTTCGTAAACTCAATACCAAGCACAATTATGTCTTCCTTGGAATTAGCTGGAGGACTTTTGCCGGCAGTAGGATTTGCTTTGCTACTTCAGCCTATGATTGGAAAAAACAATGTTATATATTTTGTTCTTGGTTTCATTGCAGTAACTTATTTACAGCTTCCTATTATGGCGGTTACATTGTTTGCACTAGGAGTAGCTTTTATTGTAGTTTTTGAAAAACCAAGTAAGGATATGACGCCGAATGAAGCATCGCTGGAAACCAAAAATGCAGATAATGGATGGGAGGAACTATTCGATGAATAATATTGAAGAGAAAAAATTGTTTAAGGAACTATTTTTTAGTTCATTCATATTAGAGAATTCTTACAACTATGAGAGACAACAAGCTTTGGGTTATGCCATCGGAATTTGGCCGGCTATTAAAAGATTCTATAAAACCAAGGAAGAACAATCTAAAGCCTTAGTAAGGCATATGGAGATATTCAATACAAACCCACACTTAGTTTCATTTATACTTGGAACGAATGCAGCTGTGGAGAAACAGGCATCTGAGGCTGAAGAATTTGACTTTTCAATTATTAGCAACATTAAAGTGGGATTGATGGGGCCAATTGCAGGAATAGGAGACTCTTTTTTCTGGGGAACACTTAGAATTATAGCTACAGGAGTAGGACTTTCATTAGCGCAGCAAGGGAATCCTTTAGCTCCAATTGTGTTCTTGCTATTATTCAATATTCCACACCTACTGGTTAGATACTTTGGATTGAAGATAGGTTATAAATTCGGAACAAGTATAATTTCAGACGTTAATAATAGTGGACTTGTTCAAAAAATCTCGAAAGCTGCAACTATTGTAGGCTTAACGGTTATTGGTGCTATGACATCATCAATGGTTAAATTGAGTACACCGCTTTCCTTTACAATGGGATCTGAAACCTTTGAAATACAACAGTATTTAGATCAAATAATGCCAGGTATACTTCCATTAGGATTCACATTTTTAATGTTATATTTTCTTAAAAAGGGGAAGAGTGCAACATTTTTGTTATTCTTTACACTAATTTTTGCAGTTATAGGAAAAGTTATAGGAGTGTTCTAATGGCTGAATCAAAAGTCTTACTTGTATCGCATGGAAGATTAGCAGAAGGATTATACGAAAGTCTGGGAATGCTGGTTGGAAAAGTCGATGACTTTAGTTATCTGAAATTGGATGATGACGGAGTTGAAAAATTTAGTGTTAAATTTGAAAAAGAAATAACTGATTTGAAGGAAAAATCAAAAAATATTTATGTGCTTTGCGACATAAAAGGTGGTACTCCATTTAATGTTGCATATAGGTATAAAATAGAAAACAAGTGTAATTTCACTATTTTAACCGGAATGAATTTGCCAATGTTATTAGAGTTATCGCTTAGTTTAGATCAACCGGATATTGAAAACATATGCCTAAACGCCAAGCAATCGATAGAAATATTATAATCAGGTTATATTGGCTATTTGTAAAATGGTGTTGGTGAATATTCACCAACACCATTTATTTTAGAACCAACTTTTTTTGCTCTTATTTAAATACTAATTCATAGTTTCTATAATTTTTTGTACTCTTTTACTTACAGCCCCATCTAGACCGGCAATAACAATGTTTTCATATCCTACAATCTTAATATTTTGCATTATAACAAGAGGAAGAGAATTCTTTTTGGTTAGTAGTATAGGGGAGTCATTTTTACCAGCTATTGGTCCAACTATTAAAGCATCAGCAAAAGTCTGTCCTGAGGCTACAAAAGCTTGCTTAGAATCACTAAAAAACTTTTCAGCAATAAGTGCAGATGTCTCATATCGATTTTCGCCACCAATCCTATCTATAACATTAGGAAGCTGTTTTTCAACGCTTTTTGATACTACCATATTTTCACCAATTATATAAACACTTTGAATGTTTAGTTCATTAATGGTTTTTAAAATGGTAACAGGGACTTCATTTTTTCTTACTAGAAGAATTGGAAGACCTGTTTTTGACGAATACGGACTTATAGATAAAGCATCGGCAAAAGATTCACCGTTAGTAACAATTGCTTTTCCATTTTTTCCTATTTTTTTTGCTAATTTCGAAGCGATCATTGAAGAAGTTTCATATCGGTCATTGCCTGCAATTCTTATTGTTTCTAGTCCTAATTTCTTTAGCGAATTGACCACGTCATTTGAAATAGCATTTTCACCACCAACGATATAGACCTTTTGAACGCCAAGTCTACGTATCTCATTTACAATCGTTGAATCAAGAGTATTTGTTTTAGAGAGTAAAATGGGACAATCTAAACTTGAGGCAAAAGGACTTGCTGAAAGAGCATCAGCAAATATATCGTTTCTTGCAAGGACTATGCAATTTGCCTTTTTGTAATAGTTCTTTGAAAAATAAACAGAGGTACTGATTCTATCAGACCCTCCCAATCTATCCAAAATGATGTTTCCTGAATTTTTATTTTCATCTTCGTCAGTCCAAAGGGCTTTTATAGTAGTATCTCCATTGACCATTATGGTATCAGCAACATTTAAAACTTTTCCATTAATACTCCATGCTTTAAAAGCTTTATTTTTCGGCGGTATATATGTGCATTTAGGGAGCTTAAATTCAGAATTTATTTTAACAACAATACTTTCCATTTCTCCACCACCACCATTTGCTTCGAAATTTATCTTCGCTGTTTTTTTATTATGCTCAATGTTTTTAATAACAAGTTTGACCTGCATTCTATCTCTGGTATCTGTATCATAATCGTAATACACATTTTCAATGTCTTTTTCTAAAATTAGAGTTTTACCTTTAATTAACGCTCCCTTCAAATTATGAACCTTATTTATATCAAAATCTCCTGGAAGTAAATTTAAGTCAAAGGTGTTATCTTTTATATAGTCCTTTATATCGTAGATTTGTTGATAAAGGCTGGAATAAACCAATTTTCTATTATTTTTTAAATTCAATGAAGTTAAATTATTATCACCGCATTCCAGATATTCAATTTCGGTATTGTGACTTAAGTCTAAGACATCAATATTATTCATTGCGCAGTATAACTCAGTTAATTTGGGATTGTTTTTCAAATCTAATGTGTGTATCTTATTCTTTTGACAGTAGAGAAAACGTAGGGCTATATTATTGCTTAAATCTAGCTCGGAAATATTATTCCAATCAATTGAGAGCCTGATAAGTGCACTATTTTTAGTTAAGTCAATTGTTGAAATATTATTTCCACCAATTTCTAATAATTTTATAGCGGTGTTATTATTAACGTTAAGTTCATCTAATTTATTGCCAGAACATTTCAATTCATTAAGTAGTTTATTATTGCTTAGATCAAGATGTTTTATTCGATTAGTACTACAATATAAAGTATTCAATTGGATATTTTTACTAGTATTAAGTGAGCTCAACTGATTCTTTTCACATTCTAATTTTTTTAATTTTTTGCATTCACTAATATCTAAGCTTTCTAAAACGTTATTTGCACATATCAAAGTATCGATGTTATTATCATTGCAAAAATTGATATTCTTTATTTGATTATTTGAGCATAACAAATATTCAATGGATTTGTTTTTTGATAGATCTAAGTTAGAAATAAGATTATCTCTTATTTTAAGATCTATTAGATTGAGATTGTTTTTTAAATCCAAAGATGTCAGTATATTATTTTCAATATCTAAACTTTTAAGTTTGGTATTGTTACTTACATTAACTGTAGTTAAATTATTATTTGAACAATCTAAAAATTCAAGGTTTGAATTATTTTTTAGATTTATATCTGTAATACTGTTATTCTCACAATTTATACGCATTAATTTGACGTTTTCACTTGTATCCAATTGAGTTAATTGATTATTGGAACAATACAAGTACTTTAAATTGGTAAAATAGTGAAGCCCCTTTAAATTAGAAATATTTTTTTCATTTGCTTCAATTTCAGTTACTTTTGTGATCTCATATTTTTGTAAAACACCATCATTATTAATATCAAATTCAGAAACCAAGGTTCTAAAATTTTTATCAGGAAAATTGTTTTGATCAATTATTACATCGCTAGCGTCTGCGCTGATGAAATGGTTAGAAAAAAACAAAGTGAGTGATAGCGTTATAAGGAAAATACATAACAATCTAATTTTTTTTAATTTTTTAAGTAAAAGACACATAAAGTAAACCTCCTCAATTCTATTTGAAAACATAGTTATCAGCATTTATTACCGATTTAATTATACTACAATTAACATTTGACTATTTGTCATCGCCTTTAAATGATTCAGTTAATAATCAAAGCAATTTTCTTATTTATAACCCCCGGCACATTGACAAAACCCCCATATTTTGCTAGACTTTAACAGTAATGACGGTAAATGAGGACCTGTTATCGGGCCAAGTTTTAAAGGAGCATTCAGCTCCTGAAGCCGCGAGACCCATCGGCTGGAGGGTCATAAAATATGGATTAAAACGGAATACCGAAAACTCGTCTAAGATATAATTAGAGGTCGCAAGACCTCGTGAATAATTATATCTTTTTTTATTCTTTTTCTATTCTGGACAAGACTTAGCGGTCAAAATCAGCCGGAAGGCCGTGCCGGCAGCGATTAAGCCGGATCCGACTCAGACCGGGTCGTTCTCCCGGTAGACCTGAAAAAGTCTCGTCCGCAAAAATCATTAACCGCCATCAACCAAAAACAATATGCATATTTTTGACCTTTCAGGGCCGGCCTGACCAGCCCGCCAAGGCCAATTATATATAAAATTCGACAGGTGCACTTACAGGACGGGAAGCCTGACCGGTATTGAGTGGGGATGCACAATACATATATTTGGAGGTAAAGATGGAAAGGACAGTGGAGAACCTAAAATTACTTGTAAGAGCAGGCAAGGGCGAAATTCCGTCAGACATGGTGGTCAAGAACGGCAAGCTCATCAACGTAATGACCTTAGAGATCTATCCTGCAGATCTGGCAATTTACAAAGACACCATCGTCGCAATGGGGAATGTTGAAGACTACATCGGACCCGATACGGAAATCATCGACGCCAAAGGCAAGTACCTATCACCGGGCCTCATTGACGGCCACATTCACATTGAGTGCAGCAAACTCAGCATGACCAGCTTTGCCAAGGCAGTTGTCCCGAGAGGAACAACAAGCTTGGTATCCTCACTTGACCAATACATTGCGGTCGCAGGCCTTGAAGGCTTGAAAGAAGTCATGGAAGAAATCAAGGGCCTACCCCTAAACCTCTTCTGGGGAGCCCCATATAAAACACCATACACAATTCCAAAATCCACCGTATCCTTCAACTTCACACCCGAGGTCCACGAAGAAGTCCAGAAGTGGAAGCAGTGCGTCGGAGTTTGGGAGACCGTAACAGAATCAGTAACAGAAGAAGACCCGGACACCTTGGGAGCCCTGGAACTTGGATTTAAGAACAGGCTGCCAATCCTGGGCTGCGCCCCCATGGCCAGGGGAAAGACCCTGAACTCATACTTATCAGCAGGAGTTAGGCTTGACCACGAGTCATATGATCATGAAGAAGTCCTGGAAAAGATGCGCAAGGGCATGAACATGGTAATACGTGAATCCTCAGTCACCCACTTCCTGGAGGAAAACATAAGAGCCATAACCGAGGTAAATCCGGCATTGGCAAGAAGAGTAAGCTTCTGCACGGACGACGTAACAGCAACAGACGTAATAGAGAAGGGCCACCTGGACAATGTCGTAAGGCTGGCAATGAAAGCCGGGGTCGACCCCATGACAGCAATCCAGATGGGATCAATCAACAGCGCCGAAGCCTATAGGATCGACCACCTGGTAGGATCCCTGTCAATAGGCAGACTTGCAGATATCCTAATCATAGACTCGCCTGAGGAGTTCAACGTTGAAGCGGTTATAAGCAGGGGAAAACTGGTTGCAAGAGACCACAAGATCATCTACAAGCTGGACCCGCCCGAAAGAAGCCAAGTGCTGAAAAACACAATGAAGTGCAAGAAGACCACAAAAGAAGACTTCGAGTACAAGGTTGACATAAAGAAGGGCAAGGCCAAGGTCTTAGCCATGAACTTGACAGGACCCGGCCCCTTTGTAAGGAAGCGCAGGGACGTGGAACTGGACGTTGTTGACGGAGTTGTTCAGCCGGACGTCGAGAACGATGTAGCCATGGTCTCAGTCCTTGAGAGGTTCGGAAGAAACGGAAACAAGGCCTTGGGATTTGCATCAGGTTGGACCCTGAAAAAGGGCGCTATGGCATCTAGTGCCGCACCGGACGATAACAATATCGTGGTCCTTGGAGTCAGTGCCGAAGATATGTCAATCGCAGTCAACTACCTGATAGAACAGGGAGGTGGACAGGTTATAGTCTGTGACGGAAAAATCCTTGACTTCCTACCCTTGCCGGTAGGCGGAATAGTCAGCGACCTTGATCCTGAAGAGGTTTCAAGCCGTGAGATCAAGCTGAATCAGGTTGCCAAGGACCTGGGCTGCATGCTGCCCGAACCGCTCATGTACATGTTCTTCCTGCCCATAACATCAATACCTGATTTCGCAATCACCGATGTCGGACCGGTCGACTATCTTAACCTAAGCACCTATGAGCCCGTTCTCGAGCTTATTGAAGAATAAAAGGCAGGCAACCGATCTTAAGCAAGTATAAAAATCAAGAAAGCAGGTGAGGGTTATGAAAAAAGCGCAATTAAAAAAACTGATTGACGTAGCATCAGGTCGAGAAAAAGCCGACTTGGTCATTAAGAACTGCAAGATTGTTGACGTATATAACCACGGAATAGTAGAAGGGGACATAGCCGTTTGTGACGGCCTCATAGCCGGAATCGGTGAATATGAAGGCAAAGAAGAGGTCGATGCCAAGGGTCAATATGCTGCACCGGGCTTCATTGACGGCCATATCCACATAGAATCTTCCTATACCAGCCCCGAGGAATTGGGCAGGCTTTCGGTTCCATGCGGAACCACAACCATAATCGCAGATCCCCACGAAATAGTGAATGTATGTGGACTGGACGGAATGGAATATATGCTCAAGGCAGCGGAAAACACTGCCCTGGATATCAAGTATATGCTGCCATCATGCGTGCCGGCAACGCCATTTGAACACTCAGGAGCCATAATTGATGCGGAAGCCATGAAGAAGGTTATAGAAAATGAGAATATCCTGGGCCTGGGTGAATTCATGAACTATCCCGGAGTAATTGCCGGAACTGAGGATGTCCTTGATAAGCTAATGGTTGCCTTTGATAATAAGAAACTCATTGACGGCCACAGCCCCAATGTTTTCGGTAAGGACTTGGGAGCCTACGCAGCAGCAAGAATCCACACAGACCATGAGTGTTCAACAGTTGAGGAGATGAGGGACAGGATTTCAAGAGGCCTCTATATCCTCATGAGACAAGGATCGGCATGCCATGACCTGGAAAACCTCTTAAAGGGATTGACAACTGAAAACAGCAGGAGATGCCTACTCTGCTCGGACGATAGGCAGCCCAAGACAATCCTGGAACTCGGCCACTTGGACGACCACATGAGGATCTGTGTAAGAAACGGGGTTGACCCTATAACCGCAATTCAGATGGCAAGTTTAAACGCAGCTGAATGCTACAGGTTGGAAGACAGAGGGGCTATAGCACCGGGACTCCGTGCAGATATTGTTCTCCTGAACAACCTTGAGGAATTCAAAGTTAGCCGAGTCCTGATAAAGGGACAGAAAGTCGCAGAAGACGGAAAATACCTACTGCCGATGAAGAAGCACAGCATTGACAAGGTCAGGGGCCACTTCAAGGTCAAAGACTTCTCCAAGGAAAAACTGAAACTCCACCTCACATCCAACAAGGTCAACACCATTGACGTCCTCCCGGGAGGAGTATTGACAGCCAAGGGTCAGGCGGAAATCAAGCTTGATGATGAAGGAAACTTTGTCTATGACGAGAATCAGGATGTTTGCAAGGTTACCGTTGTCGAGAGACACCAGGGAACGGGCAATGTTGCTGTCGGCCTCCTGAGAAATTACGGAATTAAACACGGAGCAATAGCCGTTTCAATAGCACATGACTCCCACAACATCATTGCTGTCGGGGTCAATGACGACGATATAGAGTGTGCCGTTAACGAACTGATCAAGCAGGAAGGCGGGATTGTCCTGGTTAAAGACGGGGAAGTTTTGGATGCCATGCCCATGCCCATAGCAGGTATTATGAGCGACCAAAGCGGAGAATGGGTCAATGAAAAGCTCAGCTCAATCCACAAAAAAGCCCACGAAATACTTAAAGTAAAAGAACATTTGGAGCCGGTTATGGTTCTTACCTTCATGTCCCTGGCAGTAATACCGGAAATCAAGCTGACCGATATGGGACTCTTCGACGTTACAAAATTTGATTTCATCGATTTGGAAGTAAAGTAAACTGTGGCTAGGAAGTGAAATTAATAGGGAGGAAGCATTGATGGGTGAGAATACAAAGGCAAGTGACTTTAAAGTGCCTTTTTTCAGAAAAGGGGACTTCGGCGGGGTGGTATATCTGGTTTCAAATAACATTGTCAACTATGTTATCGTAATTGCAACGCTTTCCGGAGTTTTGGGATGGCCGGACAACATAGTATACGGCCGGGTTATCCCGGGCATGTCCATTGGCCTCATGGCAGGCTGCTTCTACTACGCTTATATGGGCTATAAACTGATGAAAAAAGAGCAGAGGACCGATCTTGCGGCCCTGCCATCCGGAGTCTCCACCACGGCAATGTTCGTAATCCTATACGGGGTTATAATGCCCCTTCATTATGCAATAGGGGATCCTGAAATTGCATGGTCTGCGGCTGTTGCAGCCTGCTTTATCGGAGGCTTTGTAGAATTTCTTGGCGGCTTTGTAGGCAAGTGGATCAAGGCTAAATTACCACGTGCCGCTCTGCTTGGAACAGTTTCCGGCGTTGCCTTCATTTGGATGGCAACCCAGGGTGTCTTTGACGCCTTCGCTGATCCGGTCATAGGCCTCCCGGTCCTGATTATAGGAATGCTCGGACTCTTCGGCGGCTATATGTTTCCGGGAAAAGTTCCTCCCTTTGTTGTTGCCATAGTCGGCGGAGTTATTTACGCTTTCGCCCTTGGCAGGACAAGCTTTGATTTTACAGGAATAGGCTTCTACTTCCCCAATCCCGAGAACACCGTCCAGGGCTTGATCAACGGCTTTGCCTATATCGTGCCCTACCTGACAGTTGTTATACCGGTCGAGATATATAACTTTATCGAAACCATGGACAATGTGGAGTCTGCCAATGCAGCCGGAGACAACTATTCTGTAAAAGAAGCCCAGCACGTTGACGGTATCTTCACAATGATCTCCGCCCTGCTGGGAGGAGTTATACCTAACACAGTATGGCTGGGATATCCGGGACTTAAGCAGACCGGTGCCGGCATAGGCTATTCAATTATTTCCGGAATAATTCTGGGACTTGCAGGAATTTTCGGAATATTCAGCCTGCTTATAAGCGTGATGCCCCCTTCGGTTGCGGCAATTACATACCTGTGGTGTGCCATTGTTATGGTTGCCCAGGCCTTCAAAGAGTGCAAGGTCAAGCACTATGCAGCCATCGGTGTGGCCATGGTTCCGCCGGTTGCCGACTTCCTCTTCTCACAGATCACAGGATCGATCGGCGCTACGGCCGAGGCTTGGACCCAGGTTTTGCCTTCGGGTCTTGAGGGCTATTCTAAAGAGATCACCAATGCCCTTATGACCAACGGGGTTATGTGGAACGGTGTAGCAGGAGTAAAGGCGGGTTCTATAGTAATAGGAATGATATTGGGAGCTATAACAGCCTTTATCATAGATAAGAGGTTGGATAAGGTGGCCCTGGTCTGCGTGTTCGGTGCAATCCTTTCAGCAACCGGCTTTATCCACTCAGCCCAGCTGGGCTTTTATCCCACATCACCTTATGCCCTGTCATATTTAATCGTAGGAGTTGTATGCTTCATACTCCATAAATCAAACGGCAAGTTGATAGAGGAGCAGGATGACTTCGATTACTGCTGATTGGGGAAATTGCCCTAACCGGCACTATGGGCTATAGTTGTATTAGGTGTAAATTTGTCTTAAATCCGGGACAAAAATTTTATGAAGGAGCGTGATACTATTGGAAGAACTTTTGCGCATGGAGAACATAAGCAAACGTTTTGGCGATTTTTATGCTAATCGCAACGTTAACTTGTCCATTGCTAAGGGAGAAGTTCATACTCTTTTGGGAGAAAACGGAGCGGGTAAGTCCACCCTCATGAATATCCTGATAGGCCTTTATCAGCCGACAGAGGGTAAGATTTTTCTCAATGGTAAAGAGGTCAAGATCGAATCGCCAAGCCAGGCTGTAAAGCTTGGTATAGGCATGGTTCACCAGCATTTCATGTTGGTTGAGGCCATGACTGTATTTGAAAACATGATACTGGGAGACAGGAAATCATCCGGGCTCTTTATTGATAAGGAAGCCAGGCGTAAGGAAATCCTCGCCTTGTCGGAAAAGTACGGTCTTGATGTTGAGTTGGATAAGCTGATCACTGAAATCTCAGTCGGTGCCCAGCAGAGGGTCGAGATTTTAAAGGCGCTGTATCGTGGGGCTGAGCTCCTAATACTTGATGAGCCTTCAGCAGCACTTACAGATATTGAGGTTGAGGGTTTGTTTGATATTATGAACAAGCTTATCAGTGAGGGTAAGTCCATAATATTTATCAGCCATAAGATGCGAGAAGTTTTACATATTTCTGACCGCATCACTATACTAAGGGCCGGGGAGGTTGTGACGACCGTAAACGCAAAAGATGTTACGGGCCAGTTGCTTGCCAATATGATGATCGGTAGGGAGCTTTCCCAGTCAAAATATGAGAAGAAGGATCCCAGCAAAAACACGGCCATATCCTTAGAGAATGTTGACTTCAACAAGACATCCAAGCATGCCGGTCTCAACGATGTAAGCTTTTCAGTCGGAAGGGGAGAGATTGTCGGAATAGCCGGAGTTGACGGAAACGGCCAGACCCAATTGGCCCAGCTCCTGACAGGCTTGCTTTCTCCGGAAAGTGGAGAATTTAAGCGTAAGGGTCAAAAGATAGCGGTATTCAGTCCCCAAGCATCAATAGAGGATAACGTAGCCCTTATTCCTGAGGACAGGAACCTCCAGGGTCTGATCGGCGATATGTCGGTTTCGGACAACCTTGTCCTTAAAGATACCGACGATGACCGCTTCTCATCAAAGAAGGGTTTCCTGCTCAAGAAGAATGCCATTGCGGCTTATACCAAGAAAATGATAGAAAAGTACGATATCCGCTGCCAATCAGCCGACCAGGAGGTCAGAAGTCTTTCGGGCGGCAACCAGCAGAAGATAATCTTGGCTCGTGAGCTGGAGTCTAATCCTGATGTCCTGATTGCTGTCCATCCAACCAGGGGACTAGATATCGGGGCTACCAGGTTTGTCCATGACCAGATGATTGCTGCAAGGGACAGGGGCGTCGGTATACTTTTGATAAGTGCGGACTTTGATGAAATTCTTGAAATGTCGGATAGGATCCTTGTTCTTTTTGAGGGACAGATCATGGGAGAGTTCTCAGGCAAGAACCCCCAAATTGAAGAAATAAGCTTGGCCATGACAGGCAAGTGAGAGGAGAAGAGATATGCAAAAACTTAAAAAAGTTTCGGGCGCCTTCCTGGTCCCAGTCTTATCAATCCTCCTGGCTTTCCTGGTTGGAGGAATCATCATGGCCGCTCTTGGAGCAGACCCTATCAGGGCCTTCCAATTCCTGATTAAAGGTGCCTTTGGTACCCAGGCAGGAATAGGGACAACCCTCACAAAGGCGACTCCTCTCATGTTTACAGCCCTCTGCGCCTGCTTTGCTTATAGGTGCGGGGTATATAACCTTGGAGGTGAAGGCCAGTTCCTTATGGGGTCAATAGCTGCATATATTACATGTCATTTCACGGGCCTAACCGGCTTTGCAGGAATCCTGCTTGCTTTGATTGCAGGTACCCTGGCCGGAGGCCTATGGGGTATGGTTCCGGGGATTTTGAAGATAACCCGAGGCCAGAACGAGATGATTATTTCTATAATGCTCAACTATGTGGCTACCCTTTTTATGGGAGTAATATACACAAGTTGGCTGAGGGATGCCTCAGTTCCCCAGACCCCGGCAATTAGTGATGCAGTTCGCCTGCCTCGTCTTTTCCCGGGAATGAGAGTCACATGGGGCTTGGCGATAGCTGTTATTGTGGGAATACTTATCTACTATTTCCTATTCTGGACAAGCTCGGGCTTTAAGCTTAGAGCTGTCGGAATCAACCAAACAGCTAGCCGTTTTAACGGATTCCCGGTAAATAAATATATGTTGATGAGTTTTGTAGTTTCGGGTGCCATAGCGGGGCTTGGCGGCGGAGCAGAGCTTTTAGGAACTCAGTTCAGGCTTATCAACGGATTCGGAGCCGGATACGGCTTTGACGGTGTTGCAATGGCCTTGATCGGCATGCTCCACCCAATTGCCACCCTGGTAGTTGCCCTGTTTTTTGCAGCCCTGCGTGTTGGATCTACAACCATGCAGGCGGCAACAGGCGTGCCGACAAGTGTTTCAGACATAATCCAGGCCCTGATGATAGTCTTCTCCGTTGCGGGCATGGCTTTAACTAAATTGCCGGAATTCCAGGCTTGGAAGAACAGCATATTTAAGAAGAGAAAGGCGGGTGAGGAATAATGGATTGGATGTCTAGTTTACTTTTACAAACCATTCGCCTGGCTATACCTATACTCCTGATCGCAACGGCCGAACTTTATGGTCAACGTGCAGGTATGGTTAATATCGGCCTTGAAGGTCTTGCATCTATTGGGGCCCTGGTCGGCTTCCTGACCTGCTACATAACAGGGTCAAACTGGCTGGGACTTCTTTGCGGAGGATTGGCCGGCATATTGGTCAACCTGATCTACGCCTTTTCAACGGTGACCCTGTGCGCCAACCACACTGTTTACGGTATGGCTATTAACATATTTGCACCGGCCCTGGCCTCGTTTATATATCGAGTTTACTTCGGGACAGGATCGGATTTAAAGCAGATCAAGACAATGTCTTCAGTCGCCATTCCGGGTCTTAAAGATATTCCGGTTGTCGGGCCGATTCTATTTGACCAGAGCCCAATGGTCTATTTAACCTTCCTGCTCATAATTTTCACGGTCATTTTCTTCAATAGAACGAGGGCCGGTTTAAGCTACAAGTCGGTCGGTGAACACCCGCATGCGGCTGCAACCCTTGGTATCCCGGTTGTCGGGGTAAAGTACCTGGCTTGCATTATCTGCGGCGCCTTGGCCGGGATTGGCGGGGCCTATCTGACAACTTGCTATGCTAACACATATACAGACGGTATTGTAGCAGGGCGTGGGTTTATAGCCTTGGCTGCTGTTATCTTCGGTCGTTGGAATGCGGGCGGAATATTGATGGCCTGCATGTTCTTCGGATTTTGTGATGCTCTACAGATCAGGCTCCAGGTATCGGGAATCGCTATTCCTTACCAATTTTTCCAGATGATACCTTACATGGCCACCATCATAGTTCTGAGCCTTATCGGGACAAGGCAGGCCGGGCCTAAAGCAAATGGTAAGCCTTACAGGCGAGAGCAGCGATGAATTTGGATTAAAACAAGACGTTTTAATATAAGTATCCCTAAAAAAATTTGGAGGTAAAAATGAAAAAACTGATTTCTATGTTACTTGCGTTTGCCATGGTCTTGTCATTGGCAGCATGCGGCGGCAAAGGCGGAAACGAAAGCACTTCAGGTGCTTCTCAGGCTGAAAGTGCTTCAACGGCTGAGGCAGGTGGACAGAAGAAGGCTGATGGAACAGCCTACAAGGTTGCTATGATCTGCGACTCAAGCATTAACGACGGCGGCTGGGGTGCAGCTTGCTATAATGCCATGATCGCAGCAGCAAAGAAGATGGGTTGGGAAACAGAGGTAACAGACAATATTTCCCAGGATGCCTACTATGATTCAATAGTTGCCTATTGCTCTTTGGGCTATGACATGATCTATGCTCCGGGAAACCAGTATACTGATGCTGTTTTACAGGCCGCAGATGAGTATCCTGACATCGCCTTCGCTCTTTTGAACGGTGCAAAGGAAACTCCCGATAAGGCAAAGAACCACAACGTTGCTTCACTATTGCCTGATGCCAAGCAAATCGGATGGATTGCCGGAGCTCTTGCCGGTCTTATGACAGAGAGCGGAAAATTGGGCTTCATCGGTGGTATGGAACTAGACACAACTAAGGGAAAAATTGCAGGATACGAAGAGGCTGCAAAGTTTGTTGGAGAAAAGAAGGGCAAGAAGGTCGAGCTTCTGAACGTCCCATATGCCAACTCCTTCTCAGATGCTCCTAAGGGCAAAGAGTTTGCTAACGAGCTGATTTCACAGGGAGCCGATGTTTTCTTCGGAGACGCTTCTGCTGTTGACTCAGGTGTTCGCGAATCCATTGATGCTGCAAACAAGGCTTCAGGCAAGGTAAAGATTTTTGATATCGGCCAGCCGGCAGATATTTTGGGCCAGAACGAGTGCATTATTTGCTCACAGGTAACTGACAATTCAGCCATGATAATTGCTTCTATGCAGGAAGTTATTGACGGCAAGTTCGGCGGCAAGACCCTGTTTGGAACTCTCCAGAACGGAACCCTCTCTGCCGGAGCTATTAGCGAGTTGGTACCTGCGGAAGTGAAGGATGAGTATCTGGGATACATCGAACAGATGAAGAATGATACTTTCATGAAATAAAGATTTCAAGGAATTGAAGAAAAAATTCAATAGGTTGAAGTTAAAAGATTTCAACAAGTTGAAGTAAATATGATGGACCGGGTCAGGGCTTTGAGCTTTGGCCCGGTTTTTTATAATTTGAACCTCCCCGGTCAAACCTGGGCTTCCCTTATTTTAATCCATACCAAGGGGGCACAGAGTTGGGTTCAGAAATCCATGGGGTTTGGCGAAAACGGACAAACCCCACCTACCCCGTTTAGCACAAAATTCATGGGGGTTTGCTGAAAATCGGGAAACCCCATTGACCTGTATCGGATAAAAAATCAATGGGGTTTAGCAAAAACCGGACAATCCCATTGAAAAATCTAGATCCAACAGTCATGGGGAAACGCAGAAATCTATATAACCCCATGGACCGGAGTCCGCTTTAAAATCAATGGGGTTTAGCAAAAACCGAATAACCCCCTCGAAAAAGCCGGATTCAGCGGTCATGGGGAAAGTCCGAAAATAAGCAAATCCCCATGAAAAAGGTTTAGCCGGTGGTCATGGGGAAATCCAAAAACCGGCAAATCCCCATGAAAAATAGCAATAAAAAGGGCGGCGCCAAACAGAACTTGGCACCGCCCAATATATTATTGAGATTTATTAGAAGGTTGTGCAGGTTGCCGACCCGGCACTCAGTGTGGTGAAGGTATTTGTGCAGCTTATCAAGGTTACAAGGATGGCGTTGACAAGGCCCGCTATATACGGATTGTGGGTCTTTTTATAAACTATCCTTGAGAAGATTGCGCTGCCGAACAGGATGAAGCTTATATTGACCATCCAGATGGGGCCCATGCGCGAACCTTCATCAAGCCCGAAGAACTGCCTGCCTGTTGCATAGAAGCAGATATACTGCAAGGCTACTACGATTACGGGGGCCAGGGCATTGAAAGCCGCCAGCATACAGCCGTTACCCTTGCCGCCAATTGTGTTGAAGTTGAAGCTGTTCATTGACACTGAATGGGCAACATAGAAGACCAGGAACATTGGCAGATATCTTAGGGTTATATAGACCTTATCAGCAGTGAACACCTTGATACCGAACATCCAGAACCTGAAATCCGTCTTGAAGAAAAAGTCTGCAAAGAAGACTATCAAAATTGAGGAGCAAACGACCAAGAGAGCAAGCTGGAGGGTTTTCCAAATTTTGGTCAAGCTAATGGTAACGCCCTTGTCCTTGAGACCTGACCCCGTCTTTTTTCCGAAGACAAGCTGGGAAATGACCATAAGGATTATTGCGAATATTCCGCACAGGCCTGCCCAGGTACCTATTGTCAAAGGACCGGTCTGACCGAAAAATTCAGTTGTATTTGAATATACATGCTTTATGCACCACCAGAAGGAAAAGTATGAGAAGGCAATGCTTAAAACTGATGTTGCCCAGAACCAGATCTTCTGCTTGCTGTCAGTAACTTGGGTCGGTTTTACAGGCTCGTTTGCCATTAAGACCTTGAAATACTCAGTCTTGGCCATAGCCAGGGTGAATGAGATTACAAAGAAGAAGAAACCGATCAGGCCCAGTAGGTTAAATGCGGCCTTCCATCTCCAGATAAGATTGGTCGAGTCAATAGAAACTTTTGAACCCAGAGTTGTATCAAAGAAGTCTATTGCATATGTAGCACACCTGCTGTTGAAGGTTACGGCCGGGTGAATGCAGTTTGGCCTGAAAATTGCACGATAGGCAGTTTTTCCGTCTATATTTTTTTCATAGATTTTATCCGGGGTCGCGGTAAAGGATGCCGGGGCATCTTCATTGAAGTTTAAGAATTTCTTAGCACCGTCCGTATTGAGGAATTCTCCGGGCGTGGTCAGCATGTTGCCCTTATCATCATATGTACCGAAGTAGAAATCGTCGTGGGTACTTGCTATGATTCCGACGCTTCTTGAACCATAGTCACCGCTGTGGTCTGCTCCGATATCATCCTGCCAATCTCCGGCTTGCTGGAGAACACAGGAGATCAAAGGTTTCTCACGCTCATTATCAATAGCAACTGCCATGTTGCAAGCTGTTCCGCCGCTGGAGTGACCGGTAACGCCGATTTTAGAGCTGTCAACATAGGGGAGGGTTGCCAGCATCTTTACAGCCGAATCAACGCCGACAGCACCGTCATAAAGGTGGTCCTGAGCCGTGAGCTCAGAATTGCCGTGCCCATCCGGCTTGCCGCTTTACCGGTTCAAGAAAATTCAGGAATAAAAAAGCGGCATATAAATATCGTAAATGACATTTACATACCGCTCTCACGCACTCATGGTAACGTTATCATCAGATCACTTTAATTTTATTACCCCAAGCTTCATATGTCAAAGTAAAAAGTCGAAATTTTAATCGAGGAATTCCAGGGCCCGGCGCAGGGCATCTTCTACGTTCTGTATATAATTTTCCGAAAGGTTTTTGTTGTAAACAAAGCCGAGCGACAGGTAGTCGTCCTCAGTTTTCGGCTTGAAAATAGCAAGATCATCTTTTAGCTTGATGTAGGCGAAAGAGGATTTTGTTATGAATGTGGCCGACTTGGAATCATTAATCATGGCCAGTCCGGAGATAAGGTTGGGGATATACTGGATTTTCTCCGGAGTAAATTGCAAATCGCTGAGAATCTTTGTAGAAACTAAGCCCAAGTTCCTGTATTTAGGCTGGAGATAGAAGGTCATGTCTTCAAATCCATCAAAGCTGTCAATCTCTTTAATCTCGGGCAAATTATTGACAGAGGCCTCCTTACCGAAAGGAACACCGTCAGCCCTGCATAGAAGATAAACATCATCCTTCTTTAAGGACCTGTAGCCGAGAGCGGGATTTTTTGGCTTGTAGTTGGAGAAGAAGACATCCAGTTTTCCATTGAGAACCAGTTCTTCATAATCCGATTCATTGTAATCATTTATGACAATGGATTTTTCAGGATTTGCTTTTAAGAAATTCGGAACAAAGTTAGGAAGGATGAAGGTGCTTATGAAGGGGAGGCCGGAGATCCGCAGCTGGTCCTTATTGTTTATCCTTTCAAGTTCGCCCCTCATCTCATTCTCAATGGCCATAAACTTGTCCAGATACCTGTAATAGATCTCACCCTCATCTGTCAATGTCATTGGGGAATGGGCCCTGCTATATATCCTGTAGCCGAAGTCACTCTCGATTTTTTTCAAATAGCGGCTGAGTGAGGGCTGGGAAGTAAAAAGATGTTCTGAAGCCAGGGACACATTTTTGTATTTTTTTAGCATGATCATAGTTTCGATTTGTTTTTTATCCAGCACTTTATGCCTCCTTGCATAACAAAAAAATAATATGCCTATTGCTTAAGTAGTCATGTTTTAGAAACGTTTCCATGTTAACATAACAATCAAAAGCCTTTAACAGCTTGTTTATGTACTATTTTTATCATCAAACAAAAGTAAAGTCAACAGGAATGGCAGGGAAAAGGGCGAAAAAGTTATAACATTTAATCTATGAACAGCCTGCCAAGAAATAAAAAATAATATGCAAGTTATTAATCGGACGATTCGCTAAAAAGGGGGTGGCATAAAAGCAAGGAATTATTCTTTACATATTCATTTAGTTGGCCGTTGTTAAAAATTAGGAGAGATATATGACAGACACAAAAAAGAACAAGAAGTCGCTATTTATGAGATTTCTTTCCAAAGTCGAAAAAATAGGTAACAAGTTCCCACCGCCAATGATGATTTTCGGAATTCTCTGTATCGCAATAATCATCATTTCAGGTATAGGAGCTAAACTCGGCTGGTCGGCAACCGGTATGATCCTTAACAAGGAGTCGGGCGCCATAGAAGAGCAGACCATTAAGGTGGTCAGCCTTTTCAGCGTAAAAGGTCTGCAATACATGATCAGCAACTTCACCAAAAACATGATGTCCTACACATCATTGGGAATGATGCTGACAATCATGTTCGGTATCGGTATAGCCGAGCATTCAGGATGGCTCAGCGGTCTTATCAAACAGGCAGTTGAGATCACACCCCTGGCCCTTGTAACCCCGATGACAGTATTTATCGGCGTTATGAGCAACTTGGCTGAAAATGCGGGCTACGTCCTATTCGTTCCCTTGGCGGCAATGATATTTAAAGCGGCGGGCAAGCACCCTATTGCCGGAATAGCGGCAGGATTTGCCGGAGTATCGGGCGGATTTGCAGCCAACCTTCTGATCAGTTCAAACGATGCCGTTTTAAGCGGCTTTACAGATACGGCGATTAAATTGGTCAACCCCAATTATAACGTAAACGCTATGAGCAACTACTTCTTCATGGCAGCATCCGTTGCTCTTTTGGTCGTTTTAGGAACTATTGTTACGGAAAAAATCGTCATCCCAATGCTTGGACCATACAATGAGGCCAATGCCGGTGATGAGGTAAGAAATATGCAGCACATCCTCTCTGATGATGAGAGAAAGGCTCTGAAAGTCTCCAACCTTGTTTTCATACTTATGATTGCCGGACTTATCGTTTCTGCGATCCCCCAGTCATCTTGGTTGAGAAATCCGAAAACCGGAAGTCTGATTGAAGGATCAATTCTTTTAGACGGAATAGTACCGATCCTGACCCTTCTCTTTATGGTCCCGGGCCTTATCTATGGATTTAAAACAAAGAAATACACAACCAGTCGTGATGTATTCCTGGGCTTCTCAAGTTCAATTAAGACAATATCAGGATTTATCTGTACAGTCTTTATGGCGGCCCAGTTCACCAAGTACTTCAAATACACAAATATCGGAAACATCATATCCATTAATGGAGCTAACTGGCTCAAAGCCATGAACATAGGCGTAATACCCCTGCTTATCATATTCATCTTCATAACAGGATTTACCAACCTCTTCATGTGCTCAGCTTCAGCAAAATATGCTATCTTTGCTCCGGTCTTCGTCCCTATGCTTTTCGCCCTGGGAATATCACCTGAACTTACCCAGGCAGCTTATAGGATCGGAGACAGCTCGACCAATATCATAGCCCCGGTTCTGTCATCATTGCCGGTAATATTGGCAGCCATGAACAAATACGATAAGAACAGCGGTTACGGAACCCTGCTGTCCTGTATGATGCCCTACAGTTTTGTATTCTTCATTTTCTGGACAGCCTTCTTAATTCTGTTCCTGGCCCTCGGTTTGCCTCTGGGCCCCGGAGTATCTGCTATACTGGCCCATTAATTAAGACGGATACGGACTTTTGCTATAGAAAGGTTTAAATATGCGGCAAGCAGATATAGAAAAATGGTATCAAGAAAATAGTACAGGCATGTTCAATGACCTGGAAAAACTGATAGAGATCCCAAGCGTTGCCGAGTTGGATTCTGATGTATATCCATATGGCTCCGCATGCAAATCAGCTATGGAGTGCTATGCACACATAGCTGAGCGCTTGGGCTTTGAAACAAAGACCTTTGATGGGAGGGTAATTAGGATCAGCTCGCCGTCATGCAAAGGCACACCATCAATAGGCCTTTGGCACCACCTGGATGTTGTTCCGGCAGGTGGGGGCTGGATCAACGAGCCCTACAAAATGACGGAAAGTAAAGGCTTTTTGATCGGACGCGGGGTCAAGGACAATAAGGGTCCTGCGGTCGCTTCACTTTATGCCTTGTCCTACCTAAAGGACAACTGCAATTTAAATATAGACGACCTGTGCATTTTCGCAGGGACCGAGGAAGAGAAGGGCATGTCGGATATCAAGTGGCTTGTTAAAAACAATGTTGACTTGCCAAAATACAATATTGTGGTCGACTCCCGTTATCCGGTATGTATAGGGGAGAAGGGCATATTCAATATTGAACTTGTCGACCAAAATGACCTTCCTGTTGAGATTGTGGAGATCAGCGGCGGAGAAAGTCAAAACTCTGTGCCTGGCGGGGCTCAAGCTTTATTGGTCTGTGATGATGGCAAGGATATCGAGGCTTTGAGATCGGCCCTTCCGGAGTGGGCTTGTTTAAAAGAAAACGGCAAAAATATTATCTTGCAAGTCCAAGGAAGGTCTGCCCATGCAGCCCATCCGGAGACCGGAATAAATGCTATTAATAGGCTTTTCACCATCTTAGCATCCGGTGCTAAAGAAATTTTGGGCGGCCAAGCTGCTGAAAAATTCAATAAGTTGGCCAAGCTTACCCAAGGATTTGAAGGATCGGGTCTGGGCATAGAGTGCCGGGACGAAAAAAGCGGAGAGCTCACCGCGGTGCCTTCAATATTGACAATGGAGGGCAGGAGGACGGTCCTAAAATTCAACATTCGCTATCCCATTGACCTTAAAACAGGTGACGGCCTGGTTGAAAAGATAAAAAGGGCTTGTAAAGAATTGGGTTTCGAACTGGAAAACTATGAGGACAGGCCTTCTTCATATTTTGATGCAGACCACCCCCTTGTACAGAGCCTGATAGGCTCATATAGGGAATACTCAGGGGTCAAAGATGCCAAGCCCTTCACTATATCAGGCGGAACCTATGCAAGGCTCCTGCCCAACGGAATCGGCTACGGTTTCAGGTTGGTCCCTGAACCCAAGTTTGATCCGGAAGTAGTCCCTGAAGGTCATGGAAATGCCCATGGGCCCGATGAAGCGGTCTCAATAGAGCAATTCGAAAAGCAGTTCAAAATATTGGCAATGTCTCTGGCTGACCTGATAAAAAATCATTAGGAAGAATGACGGATATTTAAATTCAGCCGGAACTTTTAGTAAGGTAGAAATTATGGATCAAAATTTTGTAAAACAGGAAGTGGATAAGCTGGTCAGGTATGTCACAACCCATATCTCGGATGACACCGTGGACCTCATTCAAAAGGCCCTGGACAGGGAGACCAGCGAGACGGCTAAAAGCATGCTATCGGCAATGCTGGAAAACCAAAAGCTTTCGGGAGAGGAACAGAAGGCCCTCTGCCAATCACCGGGATTTCCAACTGTATATGTGAGGTTTGGGGACAAGACTCTGCCCGGAAATATTGCCGATTATCTGGGTCAGTCCCTGGTCAAGGCCACAAATGACGGCTTGCTGAGACCGAGCATTGTCCACCCCTTAACAAGGAAAAATTCGGGTAACAATTCAGGTCAGGGAGTGCCCAATATTGAATACAAGTACATTCCCGAACTGGACTATTTGGAGGTTCTGATATCTTTAAAAGGCTGCGGAGCTGAACTTGGCAATGCTATGAAGGTAATGACAGTCCCTATGCTTGGAAAAAATTTCAGCGGTCTAAAGGACTTTGTTTTGCGGACGGTCATTGAAGCCGGAGGCAAACCCTGTCCTCCTGTAGGTATAGGCATAGGAATAGGCGGCCAGATGGATGTTGCAGCTAAATTGAGCCGGGAAGCCATCAGTACCAGGAAATGGACCGATACAAATCCGGATCCTCTATTGGCGGAATTGGAAGAGGACATCCTGACATCGATTAACAAGTTGAAGCTGGGAGCTGCAGGGACAGGGGGAGACACTTATGCCCTGGCTGTTAAGATAGGAACGGCCTATACCCACACAGCCATTGCACCTGTTGCAATAAACTTCCACTGCTGGGTCACAAGAAGGGCCGGAATCAGGCTCTACAATGACGGCAGAGTGGAAAAGATATTATAAGGAGGCCATATGAAAGTATTAAATGTACCTTTGGATCCTGAGGAAGTGAAAAAACTCCGCTTGGGGGATGTTGTCTACCTTACAGGAGAAATTTTCACAGCCAGGGATATGGCCCATTTGCGAATCAAGACCTATCTTGAAGAGGGCAAGGACTTGCCTATAGACCTGAAAAATAAGGTCATCTTCCATGCCGGACCCGTTGTAAAAGAAGTTGACGGTCAGAAGGTCCTGAGTGTTATAGGGCCGACCACCAGCATAAGGATGGAACCCTATGCCGATATGTTGGGAAAGCTCGGCGTCAAGGCTATAATTGGAAAGGGCGGCATGGCTGAGGATACTAAAAGATGCTGCAAGGAGTACGGTTACGTTTATTTGCAGGCCGCACCGGGATGTGCTGTAAAGCTCGGCAAGGGAGTGGAAAAAATAAATGGCGTGGTCTGGGAAGAGTTGGCCATGCCTGAGGCAATCTGGAAACTTCAGGCCAAAGAATTCGGTCCCTTGGTTGTGGCCATGGATACTACAGGCGAGAGCATTTACTCAAATCTTAAAGAGAATGCATTGAAAGAATTGGAAAAATAAGACCAAGGCATTAAATGTTGATAGAAAGAAGTAGCTATGACTTTATACAATTTTGATGAATATGTTGACAGGAGGGGGAGTGACTGTAAGAAGTATGCTTCCGATGTCTGCCCTGAAGATGTCCTGCCAATGTGGATAGCAGATACGGATTTTAAGGTTCCTGTAGAAGTTGAGGAGGCTGCCAAGAAGAGGGTGGACCATGCCTGCTTCGGCTATCCGACTGACCTTCCGGAGTTCAACAAGTCTTTTCAGGGTTGGCTTAAGAGAAGGCATGGCTGGGAAGTCAAGGAAGAGGATATAGTCTTTGCTACCGGGGTAATACCGGCTGTCATATTCTACCTCAGAGCCTTTACTCAGCCCGGGGATCAGATTGTGGTCAACACACCCCTCTACCCGCCTCTAAGAGAGGCCGTTGTCGATAACGGAAGAATATTGAAAGAATCATCGCTGATCAAAAAAGGTGATGAATATGAGATAAATTGGGAGGAGATGGAGGATCTTTTCAAGGATCCCAGGACCACAATGTTTTTCCTGTGCAACCCTCACAATCCCATAGGCAAGGTTTATTGCAGGGAGGATTTGGAAAAGCTGTCCAAGCTCTGCTTAAAGTACCATGTCCTGGTTTTCTCCGATGATATCCATTCCGACATCATCATTAACAAGAATAAAAAGCATATTCCCTTTGCATCGCTGAACAAAGAGACTGCCGATATTACCTGCACTGGCTATAATCCGGGCAAGGCTTTCAATGTTGCCGGAGTAAGGACTGCGGCCTGCGTAATAACAAATCCTGTTTTGAGGGAGAGGTTCCTTGTCAGCAGGAAGAACAACAAGGCCATGGGCAGGACTATTTTGGGACAGAACGTCTTTATTGCCTGCTATGAGAATGGAGACGCCTATGTTGACCAGCTGATTGATTATCTGAATAAAAATTACGCTTATCTCAAGGAAAGTCTGGCAAAAGACCTGCCACAACTCGGTGTTTCTGTACTTGAGGGGACCTACCTGGTTTGGCTGGATTTCTCCAAATATACCCGTGACCATGAAGAATTGATAAAGTGCTTAGAAGGGGTAGGCAAGATCAAATTAAATGACGGAAGGACTTTCGGAAAAGAAGGAGACCTCCATATGAGGATAAATATTGCAGTCCCCTTTAGAACTCTGGAAGACGGAATTAACCGCATCAAGAAAGCTGTCAAGGCTTTGGAAAAATAGAAGGAAGAGAGCTATGAGCCTGACCCTATCATTTTGTGAGTATTTGACTTCAATTAAATATTCGGACCTGGATGACGAAACTATAGAAGCTGTTAAAAGGTCAATTATCGACTTTTTGGGCGTGGCTTTTTCCGGGTCAAAGGAGGAGTCATCGAAGGTCTGGAACAAGATTTATAAGGACCGTTCCGGAGACATAAGTGTTTTCGGTCAGGACGTTAAATCCGGGGACATCAGGAAGGCCATGGCTTTAAATGCCGTCTATGGCCATGCCGGAGACCTGGACGATACCCATACTAAATCTATAACCCATCCAGGTGTAATAACCATCCCCATAGGCTTGGCCCTGGCGGAAAAATACGGGTATAGCGGCAAGGACCTGATCCTGGCTATTGTCAGGGGGGTTGAGGCTGCAACCAGGATCGGGGAATGCATAAATCCTTCTTCTTATTGGTATTGGCATACAACTGCGGTGGTCGGCTCTTTTTCAGCGGCCACCGTAGCTGCTTCTTTGATGGGCTTTGATGTCGGTCAGCTTAACAGGACCATGGGCAATGCCGGGACCCAGACTTCAGGCCTGTGGCAATTTATGGACTCGGGTTCCATGTCCAAAACCCTCCACGTGGTTAGGGCCAATCTTAACGGCCTGTTTTCAGCTCTTGCTGCAAGAGAGGGTTTGACCTCAGCAGAAGATATTTTGGGAGGAGATAAGGGATTTATCAGGGCTCTGGCCCCGAACTATTCTTTTGAACCCTTGCTTTATAAGTTGGAGAGTCCTTTTAAAATAAGGGAAGTTTCCATTAAGGCCTACCCATGCTGCCGCCATACCCATTCAGCCATTGATGCCGTTTTGGACTTAAAAAAGCAATATGGTCTGAGACCGGAAGATATAGGTCAAATTGAGGACTATACATATGAAACAGCAATCAACACAGCCTCAAATCCTCATGCTGCAAGCCCCTACGCCTGCAAGTTCAGCTTGGAGTACCTATTGGCAGCCTGCATATTAAATGGAAAAATTGACAAGGACGCCTTTATCGATGATGAGATAAAAAAGGTTAAAGAGTCGGGACTTATGGATAAGGTTTCAGTTAAATCGTCAGACCGGATCAACAGCTTTTATGAGGGGAATAAGGATTGCTGGAAGCATAGGATTGTAGTTAATACAAATGATGGACGAGTCCTGGAAAAGGAATTGACATATCCCAATGGAGACGCCAAGAATCCCATGACAAATGAGAAATTGTTGTCCAAGTTTTATTCCAACACGCATGGGATTGTGGACATATCCTATAGAGAAAGGCTTATAAATTATATTCTCGAGCTGGACAAGTTCGATAGGCTAGATTTTAGGTTTTAATTTATGTCGGTATTTAAGGTTTTGATGCCCATAAGCATCTTCCTTTCTACAAGTAAAAATATTCACATGTCGGAATCTTTTCTTAAGTTGGCAATATTTGCGGTTGTTTCAATCGTAGCCACATGCCTTGATGCTGGGCTTTAGAGGGGAGCACATGGTGGCCCTGCTTTGCCTACTGGCTTCTCCTGTTGCTGTCGCATCTTATACAATGGCTGAAACAATGGGCCAGGACGGCAAACTGGCCGGGCAGATTTTGGCATATACTTCCGTATTTTGTGTTTTCAGCTTGTCACTTTTTATCTATGTTTTGAAGTTTTTCAGCTTTATTTAGTCTATAATGGGTAGCGTAATTTTAATTAACCTTATAATAAGTTACGGATCTGACTGTTAACTTATTTCAAAAATATCAAAATCTGAACTGGAGAATCCAATATGAAAAAACACCTTGCAAGAGGGGGGCTCTTTCTTGCGGCCTTGATTTGGGGCAGCGGATATGTTGTTAGTGCCTGGGCACTTGAATATTTCAAGCCCTTACAAGTCATGGCCCTGCGTTTCACAATAGCCTTCCTTGTACTGTTAGCGGTAAACTTTAAAACACTCAGAGACTTTAAAGTTTCTTCTATTAAGAAAGGCTGCATTATAGGCACCTTCCTATTTCTGGGATTTTCACTGCAGCTGGTCGGCTTGCAGTACACAACGGTTTCTAAAAATGCCTTCCTGACAGCGGTCAATGTTGTCATTGTTCCGATTTTAGGCTTTGCAATATATAGGCGGGAGATTGGAAAAGACTCGATTGTCGGGGCTATGGTCACCTTGGCCGGAATAGGCCTCCTGTCTCTTAAAGGCCAAGAATCCGGACTTAATATTGGGGACCTATTAACCCTTTCAGGGGCCTTCTTTTTTGCCCTGCAGATTTTTTATACCGAGGAATATCTGGATGATATGACGAGCGGGGAGATGATCTTGACCCAGATGGGGACTTCGGCCATTTTGTCTTGGATTTCCGTAATTTTCTTGAAACAGACAGACTTTAATTTCAGCCTGGAATCCGGCCGGATAATAATTTATATGGGCCTGGTAACCACCCTTCTTACATATGTACTTCAAATTCTGTGCCAACGTTACACGACTGCAAGTGAAACGGCCATTATACTTTCAAGCGAGTCCATGTTCGGGATGATTTCATCGGCAATCCTGCTGAAGGAAGCTGTCACACCATTTATGATAATGGGATCGGTTTTAATAATTTTGGGTATACTAACAGTGGAAACAAAACCCTTGAATAGAATTCTGTATAAGAAGGGGGGTTTGGAGTCCTGAATTTGACAGGCGGAGAAAAAAGCAATAAGATCATCTAATGTTTGGGTATTTATTGCTCAAGTATTTTACTTTTGATTTATTGTCTTTAGAAATAACGGAGGCAGCTATGAATGAAACCATAAGTGCTCTTTTAAAAATCGACAGGGATACCGAAAAGTTAAAAAAGGATACGGAAAGCCTGATCGAGCAGGAAAGATCCAATGCCGGCAAGGTAATTGACGACTTTGCTGTCGAGAGTGAAAAAAGGGCAAAAGACAGGGCCGATAAAGCCATTGCCGATATAGAAAAAGAAAATATAAAAACGATCAACGCCTTAAAAGACGCATCGGACAAGGAGATTGCGGAGTTGGAGGCGTTTTTTGATGCTGAAAAGTCCGACTTGTCTGACAGAGCTTTTAGAAAGCTGTGGGAATAGTGGGTGCAGGTAAGGCCGCTTTGGAGGCAAAGGTACACGGTCTCTATGGAAAGCTCCGCTTTTCCGAGTCCGCCAAGTATCTTTTAAAGGGGGGAGCTCTTGATTTCAGGTCAAGAGTTTTGCAGGAAGAAGGAATCCCGGCTTCCAAGATCAAGTCCGAAAGCCTGGCCGACTTTGAGATGGCCATAAAAGAAAAAGGCGAGGAGCGCTGCCAATCTCTCCGTCATTTTATGAATAAAAAAGAAAAGGACTTTTTCGATTCATATAGGATGGAAGATGAGCTCCAGGCCCTAAGAATATACCTGGGTCTCCTCTTGCAGACCGACCGGACAGACCTTATATCTTTTGTTGACCTAAGTCCATATAGGGAAATTTTGAAGTTTTCAACGGATAGGAATATAGAAGCAGCCAAGTATCTCAGGAGCTTGGAGGACAGGCCATACTTCAGGATTATTGAGCCCTATACCCTGCTGAAGGATGATGAGTTGACCAAGCGTGAGTTTTACCTGTCGGTAAACTTGGAAAAGTGGCATTTTCAGAACCTGATAAGGCAGCTGAAAGCCATGCCGGGTGAAAAGGACCTAAAGAAGTTTATATCCGAAGAAATAGATTGGGCAAATATCCAATGGATATACAGAGCTCGTAGGTATAGGCAGCTGGACCTTTTGACGGTGACCACCCTGACCATAGAAGGGGGAAGGGAATTTAATCGTGAAAGGTTAAAAGAAGCCTGCCAATTATCACCGGATGAGGTCTTGCAAAAATTTTTGAAATCAAGATATGGTGACTCAGTTTTAGGCAAGGACCCCGTCGGCTTTTTGGATATAGGCAGGCAGAGATACATGGCCCGGAGGGCAAAAAAGCTCATTTACGGAAGGTCGGGCCCCTTGGCCAAGGCTGTAGCTTTTCTTGTTTTGTCAGAAGCAAAGGTATCGGACCTGTGCAGGATGGCTGAGGCCAGGAGTTTGAACCTGGCGGACAAGGATCTTGTAAATTACTTAATAAATATTGATGAAAAGTTAAGGATAGAAGGGAGGGAAAATGGCCGTTGAAAAGATGAAAATGATGCAGCTGGTCGGAAAACTTGACCGGTTGGAAGATATGGTAAGGGCCGTATTCAACTCGGCTTCAATTGAGATGGTTGATGCCCTGACCAGCATTGAACAATACAGCTTCACCATTGATACGGGCAAGGAAAACCTGAAAAAAACCTTGGACATGAACCAGGTCAGCTCCTTCGAAAAGGAAGAGGTCTGGCAAGACCTATGGACCGATTGGCACGAGGTAATAGGTGAGAGGCCTGAGGCCTCATTTAGCCAAAGGCTTAAAGATAATCTGGGCCAAAAATTCCTGGAAGCTGACAATGGAGCTGCATCCGACTCAATTATGGATAAGGATGAGGCCCAAAAGCTCTTCTCATATTTCAGGGAAAAACATGAGGAAGAGGAGAAGCTCAATCAGGATTTGGACAGGCTCAAGATGGAAAGAAGGGCGATCAAGCTCTTTTCCTTAAAGGATATAGAGATTGCCGATTTATCGGATCTTGAGAATTTTTCATATGCTTTCGGAACCCTGACCGAGGCCGGCAGAAGAACAATCAAAGGCAATTATGAAAACATACCGGCGGCTGTTATCCACCTGGGACAGGAGGAGGGCGAAGAGGCCTATTTAATGATTTATCCCAAGAGGATATCGGCTGAAATCCAGCGTTTAAAGGATAGTCTCAACTGGAAAGACCTGTCAATGCCCGAAACGAGCAATTATTCAAATGAAGAGAGACTTTCTCAGATTGAGTCTGAGATAGGAAGCATTGGGGCCAAGATTGACAGGCTGTCTTATAAATTAGAAGAAGAAAAAAGGGAAAAAAGAGACCTTATCAGGGGCCTATACGCTTGCATTATTAATGAACGGGCAATAGAAGAGGCAAAGACCTACATGGCCAGAGGTAACCGCTACTTTTACATGGCGGCCTGGGTTCCTGAAAGGCAGGTTTCAAGCCTTGAGCGAACCCTGGCACCTTATGACGGAAGCCTGGTCAAATTCCTGTCAGATGATGAAATTGGGGCAAATCCGCCGACCAAACTCCATAATATAGGAATATTCAGGCCCTTTGAGGCCCTGATCAATATGTATGGAACTCCAAATTACAGGGAGCTTGATCCCACACCTTTCTTCGCAATAACCTACATGATCCTGTTCGGAGCCATGTTCGGAGACCTTGGCCAGGGGGCTGTATTTGCCTTAGCCGGGCTTGTTCTTAAGAAGAAGAGGCACCCCAACCTGGGCGGGGTTGTTCTGAGGATAGGCCTTAGCTCAATGATTTTCGGCATACTATACGGGTCAGTATTCGGGAATGAGGACCTGATTCCGGCCATTATGATCAAACCCTTTAACAATATCAACACGGTTTTATTGGCAGCTATAGGATTTGGAGTGGTACTTTCCAGCTTTTCCTATGTTATGGGAATAATAAACAGGCTGAAATCCGGGGATATTGAAGAGGGCCTGTTCGGAAAAGAGGGAATAACGGGTTTTGTCCTCTACCTCTCCTTAATAGGGGCGGTCTTAAGCGGCCTCCACTATTTACCCCTGCCGACAGGACTTTTCATGGGAACAATAGGCTTATCACTGGTTCTGATCCTGTTCAAGCAGCCGATCACCAACGCTTTAAAGAAGAAATCCAAGCTCTATGAGGATGATCCTGCAAGCTACTATGTTGAAAGCGGATTTTCTCTCATAGAGGCCCTGATATCGGTATTTTCAGGTCTTGTATCATTTATCCGTGTAGGCGCCTTCGCCATAAACCACGTCGGCCTCTTCATGGCCTTTGAGACCATGGGAAATATGATGGGGGGAAGCGGCAAGATAGCCATGCTGGTAATAGGAAATATAGTAATTCTGGGCCTTGAGGGCCTGATCGTATTTATTCAGAGTCTGAGGCTTGAATATTACGAGATGTTCAGCAAATATTATACGGGCGACGGTCACCCCTTTAGACAGACCAACGCCTAGCACATAGAATTTATAAATACTTATTAACTATAAAGGAGACAAACATGAATTTTATTATTATATCAACGGCAATGATAGTCCTGCTCACAATAGCTTCCGGCATCTATATGCTTTATGAAAACACGGATCCGGCTAAAAAACGCATTAAAAAGGCCCTTTGGCTTAATCTTGCAGCCTTTGTTCCGGCCATGGCTATGGCAATAGTTATTTTCCTGCCTGATGCTGCAAGGGCTGCGGGCACAACCGCCCCTGATAACGGCCTTGCATATATAGGCGTGGCCTTGGCTACAGGCTTGGCAACTATAGGTACAGGATATGCTGTAGGATCATGCGGTGCGGCAGCCTTGGGAGCCGTTTCCGAGGATCCGAAAATCCTGGGTAAGACCCTGATCTTCGTAGGACTTGCTGAAGGTATAGCTATATACGGTCTGATAATTTCAATAATGATCTTAGGACAGTTGGGATGAAAATCCGTCTCCTGACCGATGATGAGCATTCGGCTTTAGGGGCCGAGCTTTCCGGTATGGAAGCCCGCCTAAGCATTGACGGGACCGAAGAGGACCACAAGGCCATGTGGAAGGAGGCCATATCAGATCCTTCCATAGCTGTTTTGATTTTGAGCCGGACCGTATATGAAGACCTGATTGATTGGGCTCAAGACCATCAGAAGAGCGGCAAGGCCCCCTTGCTTATACAATTGCCGGATTACGGGAAATTTTTTGAGTCTGATGAGGAGGCTGAAAATGGTTGAATTAAAAAATAAGCTTGAGCTTTTTCATCGCATGATTTGGGGAGAAGCCAAGAGGGAGTCTGAAAAAGCCCTTTATGAGGCAACAGAGACCACCTCCCAATTAATAGAAAAAAGAAAAAAAGAGATAGAAGAGAAGAATCAGGAAGCTGTGGACAGGAAGGTCCGCCTTGCTGAGGAGAAGAGCAATCGGGAAATTTCTCTGCAAAAAGAGGAGAGAAGACGGAAGATATTGGCAGCTCGTGAAGCCTGTTTGAAAGACCTTATTGCTGACCTGGAAAAGCGCTTGGAAGCATATGCAAAAAGCGAGAAGTACAAGGAAGAATTAAGGACCGGGTTGGAAGAAAGTTTGAAAAAGTATGATCCGGTTGAGATTTCTCTTGCCGACGGGGACCAAAGCCTGGCTGAGGAAATTTTAGCGAGAGCAGGTCTAAAGGACAAGGTCCAAATATCAAGACTTGATAAGGACCAGATCGGAGGCTATATCATTTATCTTAAAGAGGGAAGGAGCCGGATCAGGTTTACCCTCAAATCCCTGCTTGAAGAAAAATCCTATGAGATAGGCAGGGAACTTACTGAGAGCTTGGAGAGAAAACAATGACTAATGCTGATAAAAACAAGACCATGGCCAGGGTCTACGGAATAAACGGCCCGGTTGTAATTGGCATGAATATGAAGGGCTTTGCAGTCAGGGAGATGGTCCTGGTCGGAAAAGAGCAGAGGCTGGGTGAAATAATTTCTCTTGACGGCGACCGAGCCACGATCCAAGTCTATGAGGAGACGGAAGGCTTGATGCCGGGCTCTCCCATCTATTCGACAGGCCACCCGCTTTCGGTCCGCCTGGGCCCGGGCCTACTGTCAAACATGTTTGATGGTATTGAAAGGCCCCTGGAAAAAATACAGGAAGAGCACGGTTCTTTTTTACCGACGGGGATCGGTCTGAAAAACCTGGATGAAGACAAGGTTTGGCAGGTTAAAATGACCATTAAAGCAGGAGATACCGTTAATGGTGGAGAAATTTTCGGAACCACACCTGAAACGGACCTGATTGAGCACCGGCTCCTCATCCCGCCTTATGTATCGGGCAAGGTTATAGAGGCCGTTCCGGACGGGGCCTATACCATAAATGATACTATGTTGGTGGTTGAAAATGACGGAGAGAGGCAAGAGGTTAAGATGGCCCATGAGTGGCCTGTAAGGGTGCCAAGACCTGTTGAATCCATGGTGAGCGGACATGAGCTTTTGAAAACCGGCCAGAGGGTCCTGGATATATTCTTCCCGATTTCAAAAGGCGGAACAGTTGCAATCCCGGGGGGCTTCGGAACAGGTAAGACCATGCTCCAGCACCAGATTGCCAAGTATTGCGATGCCCAGATAATTATATATATAGGCTGCGGAGAAAGAGGAAACGAGATGACCGACGTCTTGGACTCCTTCCCAAAGTTGAAAGACCCGAATTCAGGCAAGGCCCTTATGAGCCGGACCATTCTCATTGCCAATACTTCAAATATGCCTGTTGCAGCCAGGGAGGCTTCAATATATACAGGCATAACTATGGCCGAGTATTTCAGGGATATGGGTTACAACGTGGCTCTTATGGCCGACTCCACATCAAGGTGGGCTGAGGCCCTTAGGGAGATTTCAGGCCGTCTTGAGGAGATGCCTGCAGAAGAGGGGTACCCTGCCTATCTTTCAAGCCGCATTGCTCAGTTCTATGAGCGTTCAGGCTTGGCCATGACAAAGTGCGGGAAAACGGGATCGGTTACTCTTATAGGGGCCGTATCCCCGGCAGGCGGTGATTTTTCCGAGCCTGTGACTGAGAACACCAAGCGATATGTTGACGTATTTTTGGGCCTTGATAAGGAACTTGCATATTCCAGGCACTACCCGGCCATCCGCTGGACCAATTCATATTCGGGCTATGTAAAGAGCCTGACCGACTTCTACGAGGATGAGGTCGGCAAGGACGTGGTAAGGCTCAGGGATAAGATGCTGGACCTGCTATTACAGGAGGACAAGCTCCAGGAGATAGTTTCTCTGGTCGGAGAAGATGTCCTTCCGGATAAGCAGAGACTGGTTTTGGAAATAGCCAGGATCCTCAGGGTTGGTTACCTCCAGCAAAATGCCTTCCATGACATTGACGCCTACGTCCCCCTTGAAAAACAGGTTCTCATGCTGGAAACCATTGACCTGCTTTATGAGAGGGCCAATGAGGTTTTGGACCTCCATTGTCCCATTGCCAATGCAAAAAACGAAGATCTTTTCCATAAGATCATAATGATGAAATATACCATTCCTAACGATGACTTCACGGGCATTAAAGAGATTAATTCAGAGATCAACTCATTTTATGATGCCCTCCTGCTCCGCTATGGAAAGGAGGATGGACAGTAATGGATTTTGAATATACTAAAACTGACCGTTTGAAAAGTGCCATAGTTGAATTGGACGGGGTAGAAGAGCCAAGCTACGGAGAAATAGTCGAGATAGATTTAAAGGACAGGACCCTACTGGGCCAGGTTACCGGAATCAGGGGAGATTCGGTAACAGTCCAGGTTTATGGAGACAGCACCGGTATCACTGCCGACAATGCCGTTTTAACATTTAAAGGCAGGCCCCTTGAACTTTCTCTGAGCAGCGAGATCTTGGGAAGGACCTTCGACGGAGTAGGACGACCCGTTGACGGGGGCGGCCCCATATATTCACGAGAAAAATATAACGTTAACGGACTTCCGATGAACCCGGTTTCCAGGCAGTACCCCAAAAACTTTATCCAGACCGGTATTTCAGCCATAGACGGCCTTATGACCCTTATAAGGGGGCAGAAGCTTCCGATTTTCTCGGGAGCCGGCCTGGACCACGATGCCTTGGCGGCGCAGATTGTCAGACAGTCATGCATAAGAAATACGGACGATGATTTTTGCTTCGTTTTCGGGGCTATCGGGGTTAAGAAAGAAGAGGCCGAGTTTTTTAAGCAGACCTTTAAGAGTGCCGGGGTTTCTGAAAAAGTTGTTATGTACCTGAACTATGCGGACGATCCAATAATGGAGAGGATCATTACTCCAAAATGCGCTTTGACGGCTGCCGAATACCTGGCTTTTGAAACCGGACGCCATGTCCTGGTCATTCTGACAGATATAACAAGCTACGCCGAAGCCCTGCGTGAGATATCCAGCTTAAGAGAAGAGGTCCCGAGCAGGAAGGGCTATCCCGGCTACCTGTATTCAGACCTGGCTTCATTGTACGAGAGGGCGGGCCTTCTTAGGGATAAACCGGGCTCTGTTACCCTTATTCCCATCCTTACCATGCCAAATGACGATATAACCCACCCGATCCCGGATTTAACCGGATATATTACCGAGGGTCAGATAGTTCTTTCAAGGGAACTCCAGCAGAAGGGGATCTATCCGAGCATAAACATATTGCCAAGCCTTTCAAGGCTTATGAAGGACGGCATCGGTCAGGGCTTTACAAGGGAAGACCATGCCGACGTTATGAACCAGATCTACTCTTCATATGCAGGGGTCCAGGAAGTGAGGAGCTTGGCCCAGATAGTCGGTGAGTCGGACCTTTCTGAGAGTGACAGGAAAATCCTGGATTTCGGCCAGGCTTTTGAAGAGAAGTTCCTTTCCCAGGGCCAAAATGAGAACAGGTCTATTGAGGAAACCTTGGATATAGGCTGGCAAGTCCTGTCAATGCTGCCGGAAGAAGAATTGGAACACATAGATCCTAAGCTCAGGGAAAAGTATATGGTAAAGAAAGTTCAAGAGGCGGGCGACAAGGAGGCTTGATATGGCTGTTTATAGAATGAGTGCAACCAAAGCGAATCTCATCCGTGCAAGGGAAAGTTTAAAACGCATGCAGACGGGCTATGAGCTTCTTGATAAAAAAAGAGTTGTGCTTCAGAGGGAAACAGCAGGTCTTATAAAAAAGAGCAAGGAACTACAGGGCAGGATCAATCTTGTCCTGGCCGATTATTACCGTGCTATGGGCCACGCTTTCATTACTGTCGGATCTGCCAGGATCAGGGCGGTTGCAAGCCGGGTCCCGGTAGACAATTCCTTGGATATAGTGGATAAGTCCCTAATGGGGGTGCCGATTCCTGAAATAAGGGACGGCAAGAAAAACCTGGAATTGGGATACCTGGCCGGGGACATGGCCCTTGACAAGGCCTTGGCCGCCCTCCAGCATTTTAGGAACCTCCTGCCTGAGCTTGCCGCAATAGAAAACTCCGTTGCCCGCGTTCAGAAAGAAATAGATAAAACCGCAAAAAGGGCCAACGCTCTGGAAAAGGTCCAAATCCCAAGGTATGAAAATATTGTAAGAGAGATGGAGCAAACCTTGGAGGAGAAGGAGCGAGAAGAGTTTTTCAGGCTCAAGAAGGTTAAGAAGGGGCGAATGAAAAAAATTTGATTTTTAACAAAAAATATTTAATAATAAGATTATCAGATAGTGCATAGACAGTTGAGATAATATGCATAGCTAAGTTGTCATAATTATATGGAGGCCATTATGAGATTTTTTAAAAAAGCTTTAAGTATCATGACTATTTTTGTTCTAGTATTTGTATTTTTTACTTTACCTAGTGAGGCTTCTTATAAAAATTGTAAATTTATACATGGAATGGAAAAAAAATATGGCTTTGGTAAAACAACGTCCACCAGGGTCGAAAGTTCAATGAAAAATGTTATAACGGTATCTTTATCCGACAACACGTCTTACTCAAAGACGGCAACAAGTGGTGACAGCACCACATGCATAGTCTGGACCGATTATTTAGGAAAGAAAAAAGGCAACCATATCTGCAGATATTATGTTAATGGGGCACATGTACACACATCCACCAAACCATGGCCTTTTGATTTTTCCGGAGATTGGTTTTAATATTAACAATTAAATTTTTATATGGGAGGGTTCTCAACACCTCCCATTATAAAATTAAGGAGAAGGAATGCTTATTGAATTAAAGAAAATATGTGTTGGGTATGATGCAAAAACCCTTGTCCTTAACAATCTTACATTAGGAATTAGCAAGGGTGAGTTTATTGTTTTATTAGGAAAAAGCGGTTCAGGGAAAAGTACCCTTTTAAAAGTTATAGATGGTCTTTTGGTGCCTGCAAGTGGTCAAGTTTTATTTAATGGCGTGGATGTTTACAGTATCAAAACAGAAAAACGTAAAGAAGTATGCACTCAGAAAATAGGTTTTATTTGGCAAGATTATAGGTTGATAAGCGAAAATACCGTAAAACAGAATATAATACTTCCGGCATTAATTAACGGGGTTGATTACGATAAAGATTTTTTAATAAAAATTATTAATTTCCTTGAAATTAATAAATATATGGATCAGTATCCAAACAAACTGTCGGGTGGAGAGCAGCAGAGGGTTGCTATGGCAAGAGCCCTAATACTAAAACCTGAACTTATACTTGCAGACGAGCCTACCGGAGCACTTGATAGTGAAACATCTTCAAATGTGATAAATCTCTTTAAAAAAACACATGAGGAACTTGGAACAACTTTCATTATTGCAACACATGATAAAGAAATTTCTAGGGTAGGTACAAGAACTGTTGAATTAAAAGATGGTAAGGTGGTCTAAGGTGAAAAGAATATTAAAGATTAGCTTCTTTGCTTTGTCAAAAAAAAACAGGTCTTTTAGAATTACATTCTTGTTATTATTTTTAATTTCTTTTTTGCTCCTGTCTGTAGTAAGTATTATACAATTCCATCAAATTAAAATGGCATACTCACGAGGAAACATTTATGGATATTTTCATTCAATACTATATCAAACTGAGGAAGAGCAGAAAAATTTCACATTAGAAAGTGATGTTGCCAATATAAGAGCATTTAATGCAGACTTATCGGATGGTACATCGTTAACCGTCGGAACAAAAAACATAGCCGCAAATAAAATGTTATATAGGGGCGAATTAAATCAGGAATTAAATGATAATGACCAAGGGTTTTGCTTAGTTAGTAAAAATCTTGCTGAAAAATTAGTTTTAAGAGACGGCGGTCAAATAAGTATATATGGAAAAAGCTACAAAGTAAAAGGAATAATACCTGATATTGGTTTTTTATGGGTTCGTGGTGAACGCGAGGAAAAACAGAAAATGGAAGTGCCTGATGTTTGGCTTAGTTCTTCCGACTTTGAAAAATTAGCAGATCTTGAAGGAAACAACATTTACAGACTTCTACTATTAAATAGAAAACAAACATCAGAAATAAATTCGTCAATTTACTCAGGAAATTTATATGAAAATACACCGATTCTTGGAGATGAAAATGTATTTGTATACAGATTTCCAAATGACTTTTTCTTAACGCAAATAATTGCCTTTTTTATTTTGGTATTTATATTATTATTAGGATATAAAAGAAATTCAAATAAACGATATAACCTATTAAAGGATCTTGGTCTATCAGAAAATCACTTATCAATTGTTAAAAAAATTGAAATTATTTTATTAGCAGTCCCGCCATTAATTATTTCATTAATAATTTCTTTTTTCGCTTGCAAAATATATTGCTATTTTGCATATTCCTACAATTCCTTTATATCTGTAATACTTTTTATAAAAGTAATACAGTATTATGTTTTAGCTTATTTGGCATCAGTAACAATTTGTGCTTTTGAAATTCCTTCATTTAAAAACAAAGTTATACCAATCTTAAAAAATATAAAAATTAGCAGAACTTCTATTCCTGTCTCTTATACACATCTGACGCTGCCGACGAAACCTTATGGGTGT
>CAMYAK010000010.1 GCA_947253765.1 uncultured Tissierellia bacterium | reverse complement strand
TTGTAGAACATGATGGCTATTTATCGAGGACAGAAATAGTGAGAGTAATATAGTTTAAAAAAGGTTAACCATTTTTAACTATATATTCCAAAGGAGGAGTTATGAAGAAAAGAATAATTTCATTTATGTTAATACTTCTGATGATTTTAACATCAGTACCGGTAGAAGCGTTTGGGAATCAAAGTAGAAATGCTTATCCAAATAAAGAGACTGAAGTAAAATACAAGGTAGTTAACATAAACGGTCAAAAATATAAGGCTTATAAAATTTCTGATATTATGCCGGACAATATGGTGAAGAATAATAGTCAGATAAGAACCTTTAAATCAGGTCCGATGAAAACTCCAGGATATGTTGATCAAACAGAACCGGATCCACATAAGTTATGGACATTAAAAATAAACTGGGAAACAAGAGATATTGATTTTCCTAGCAAAACAATTATATTTCCAGTAATTTATGATGAGGATGGAGAGGTAGGTAATGAAGATGACGTTGATTTAGGTATATTTGAAGTAGACCCAAGTCATGCGAAAAAAGGCAATACAAATGAACGTATTAAGATGAAAGTCAAGGAGGGTATTAATCCCAACGATTATGTTGCCGGAGCAGTAGTACTTTGTCCTGAATTCATAAAATATGATTTACGTATTATTAGTAATAATGTATGGAATGATCATGAGTATCAAACATACCAATTTTTAGCAAATGTCAGCCAAAATGTAATGTCAGTTTATAAAATTAGCTGGTTTGACAATGATTCATCCAAAAGACAAGAATTTGAAGGAAGATGGAAGGGAAGTTTAAGTATAGAAACTGATCTTGTAGGGTCAACAGAAGATGGATACTATACAGTTATTGATGAGTTTATAGGAAGAGATGACTTTTATACAGGAAATAAATCAGACAAACCTTACACTCCTGTTGAAGACTACATGGCAGGGGCATTAAAGAAAGGTTATAAAACTAAACCAATTCAACGTGTTAATTTAAACATAAATGATAGAACTCCTGTGGATACTGCCGGCTCTTATATCATAAAAGATGGAGTTGAAACACAAAAGGGTTTCCTTCAGTTAGGCAAAAAATATTATTACAATATTATTGGAGATTACAGGACCTTACATGAAATAGAACTTCGTGAAGAATTAAAAGTTAAGTTTGATCCAAACGGGGCTACATTTGCATCGGCAGTTAAAACAGAGCAACCAATTGGTCACTCAATGAAGATTGGTGAGGCATTTGGAGATCTGGAAGCTGTAATAGTTCCAACTAAAGATCAAATCTCAAACATTCCACAAAAAGATAATAAAGACCAAGAATTTGTTGGTTGGGTTATTGATGAAGCTAACAAGTCACTAGATTTTAGCGATGGAAAGAATGCAGACAAACTTGTAAATCCACAAGGATATGAAGTAAAAAAAGATGTAACATTCTATGCAGTATATGCACCGGTATCACAAGGTAAAGTTACTGTAAAATATGTAGATACTTCCGGCACACCTATTAATGACAAATATAAGATTCAAGATGAAGATTATCCTACATTTGCCGAAGGCAACAAAGGAGAGGCTGTAGAAGAATCAAAGATACCTGAACCTAATTTCATTGGTTATAAGAGAACTGCAGATAAAATAGCAGATGCTGTTTCAGGTAAGACTTATAAGAAAGAAGATGCTACCACTAAGCTAGACGTTGTTGAAGTAAAGTATGAAAAGCTTCCTAACATCATTCCAGAAAAAGATGGTAATGGAAATGATAATCCAGATGCAACTCCGGATGTTAAAAAATACTATACAAAGGTAACTTTCCAAGTTGCTGCAGATGATACTAAGAAAGCTAAACTACAGCTTGATGGCACTGATGCAACGTCTCCACTTGTTTACTATGTAAACCCGGTTGAAGAAATAGCAATAAAAGATGTTGCAAAGGTAACAGCACTATCCAAAGATGCAAATCTTTACAAAGTCGATGCTAATGATATGTGGAAATTTGATCCTAAATCTATTAGTGGTACAGCCCACAAGATTGACCAAACAACTAAAGAAATAACTTTAACAGCTAAGGTTGAGGATAGAGAAGCCAGCAAGTTTATTGATGAAGATGGAAAATCAATACTAAAACCGGCAGACATTAAAGTGTGGGAAAATAAAACCGATACAGACGGTTCAAAAATCGACTGGAAGAAGGGTATTGCTAAACTGGATGATGCTACTCTTCAAGGAATTTTAGACAAAACTGAAACTAAAGTTACTGACCAAAACAGCAGAAATTCTAGTGCTGCAAATCTTCCAAATGGAGCTGAGGGCAAATTGAAAGTAACTTTCGAGGATGGTTCTGAATTAGTTGTTGAAAAACAAATGCTCTATGTATCACCATTAAAGGTTAAAAAAGATGGCAACAATGAAGATACCATTAAGAAAATGCCAGATGACAAGATTAAAGTAGACATTAAAATTGGCGAGGGCGCTCAAACCACCGTCGGCTCGGAGGTAAAGAAGGGTACAAAAGACAAACCTTATGTATGGGGGACTTTCTTCATTAAACCGGGTACTGGTCTTTTAGAAAAAGACTTCCCGGCAGTGGAAGCACAGCAAGGATATAAACCTGGTAGCGTCAAATGGGATCCCTCGGAACTCACAAAAACCTGGGATGCCACAGGTGCTTATGTAGCCGAGGCAGAAGGACAAACCATCGCTGACATAGTTGGCAAAGGCAATTTATCCGGTGTAGACTTCGGCGTTTGGGAAAAAGATCCAATCGATTGGAAGAAGGGCGTCAAAGTCGCCGACACCGTCACGGACACTGATCTCAAGACGGCCATCCAAGGCTATCTGAATGATGCCAAGACTAAGGTTAGTGATAATACGACTCCGACAAGAACCTCCAAGACTGCGGGAAAATATCAGGGCGAATTAACTGTTACCTTTAGCGACGGTTCAAGCCTCCCTGTAAAAGACCAAACCCTCTATGTTTGGGCACACAAGACAGAAAATAACGACAACAACAAAAACGATCCGAAACCGGATGGCAATATCCAAGTTTCCTTCGCAAAGGGTACAGGCGTCACGACCCTCGATCCTGAGAACAAGACCATGACCGTGAAATCCGGCACGGCTCTTGAAGGAAAAGACTTCCCGACAGCCACCGTGGACGAAGCCAACGGCTATGTCACCCCGACTATCTGGTCAGGCAACGGCAAAAACGAAGGAATGGTCGTTTCGGAGACCAACAACATCTTTACGGCAACGGCCAACAAGGGCAAATCCGAAGAAACGGTTATTCCCTATGAGCCGACTGACCCGACCAAACCTACCGATAAGAACGACCCCAATATCCCGAAAGAAGACGACGATCATAAGACCGTCGATAAGAACGACTACGTCGTCGTCGCCTTCAACGTCGCTCCAGATGGATCAGGAACCTTAACATTGGGCAAGATTGCTGATAAAGCTGTTATATCAGCCCTGGTTAAGAAGGGAACGGACTGGTCGAAGGTCACCCTGCCGACAACAAAAGCAACGGATCCATACGCATTCTGGTACTGGACCAACAAGACCGGCGCAGTAGCCGAAGGCGATATTCGCACCGCCCACTTCATTAAGAGCGGCGACGAAATCACACCGAACGACCCGGCACTTCCAGACGGTTTCTTTAAAGTTACTGTTAACAAGGGCGCAGGCATGAAAGACAATGACCTCTTTGGCAAATCCTATGCCGTTAAAAAGGGCGACACCTTGGCAGGCAATAAGTTCCCGACGTTGGAAGTAAAAGAAAACTTCCGCGATCCTAAATGGTATAAGGGAGAAACTGTTCTTGATAACAAGAAGCCTGAAGAAGTTGTAATTACTGAGAATACCGACTTTATAGCAAAAGCCAGGGAAGTATATCTGACCATTAACGATGCTACTGAAGGGGATGAAAAGATCACCGGCAAGGTAACTCCGGGAACATTAGAGGTTGAAGTTAAAGTCAACAAAGGCGAGTCATTAAAGGCTAAACCTGATAAAGATGGCAACTGGACAGTTGATGTTCCTAAGGACAAGCCATTGAAGGCAGGAGACGAGATTGTAGCTACTGTCCCCAATGATGACCTGACAGCTAAAACAACTGTTAAAGGCAAGAGCGTCACCCCACCCTACAAACCAACCGACACAGAAGTAATCGGCGGCGATGACAGGATCGACACAGCAGGCGAGATCTCCAAGAAGTACTACTCATACGCTGACAACGTAGTTGTCGCAAGGAAAGATCAGTTCCCCGATGCCCTCACAGCAAGCGTACTTGCCAAGGCATTGAACGCTCCGATCCTTCTGACGGACACAAACAAGCTGGATGCAAGGACTGCTGCCGAGATAAAGAGGCTGGGTGCCAAGAACATCTACGTTATAGGTGGTGAGAGCGCAATTTCAGCCCACACAGCTAAGGAATTGATGGAACTTGGCAGGGTTATCAGGATTGGCGGAGCTGACAGATTCGAGACATCAGCCCTCATAGCCAAGAAGGTTGTAAGCTTGGTAGGCCGTACAGGCAAGGCAATGATTGCAACAGGATTGAACTTTGCAGACTCATTGTCAGTAAGCCCCTACGCAGCAAAGATGGGCTACCCAATCCTCCTGGTAAGACAAAATCAGGTTCCCAAGGTCATAAAGAAGACAATAAGCGACCTGGGAATCAAGAGTGTTTACATCTTGGGTGAAAACATGGCCGTATCCTACAAGGTCAACAAGGAATTGCCCAAGCTCATAGCAAGGATTGGCGGAGCTGACAGATATGAAACATCTGCCAAGATAGCAAACATGTTCTTCACAAACGCAAAAGAGGCCTTCATGGCTTCCGGCCAGGTATTCGCTGACGCTCTCGTTGTCGGACCAGTTGCCGCAATTAAGAATGTACCGGTTCTTCTGACTCAGAAGAACGTACTGCCCAAGGCAATCAAGGCCGTAATCGACAGGTGCAATTTCGAGAAGATCACCATCGTCGGTCTCCAGAATGCCGTTTCTAAAGAAGTAATTGATGCAATAAACTAAGCGTTAACATCAATTAAATAGTAAAATAAAAGTGCCGGAGCTATAAGCTTCCGGCACTTTTCTAATTTTAGAAGGAGGCAAGGGTGTCCACTGATACAATGAGAGATTATTTGCCGGACCAGGGCCGATTTTTTCCCCTCATAAAAAGGATGTATGAGAGAGGCGATACGGGGGAGATAGGCGGATTCTGCACCGAGGTCCAGCTGAAAGCTTTTAAGAATGAACTTGATGCTTTAGACAGGTTTGGCCTTCATAAGAAGATAGAGATTCACGAAAAACCTGAGCCCGATAAGAGGCCTGCAAGGGGCCTGCTTGCTGACGGCAAGGTCCAAACCCTCATCTCGGTTTCTTCTGCCGGAACAAGGGAAGACTATTACAATGCCCGGGGCAAGAGGGTCCACCGCAAGTTAATAAGGAATTCATTCATAACGAGTTACATGGTCAAATCGAGGAAAGTTTCGAGCGATGATGCTCCGCCAATTTGCATGAACTGCGGTGCACCATTGCTGAGGCAGGGAGACCTTCTGATTTGCAACCACTGTAAGAGCCGGTACAGGACGGAGGCCTATGACTATATCTTGTCCCACATCGAGTTTCAGAGTGCCTTTCGGGGTTTCAAGAAGTTCGGTCTCATATTAATCCTCCTCTTTGTCCTGACAATAATGTATAGAATGGGTTTTTTGAGTTTTCTGGAACCGATTGTGAACGAGTGGAACTCCTTGACTCCTGAAGAGTTGCCGGGAAGTCCCCTATACTGGGCCCTCATGACCCTTGTGGGCGGTGTGATATTGGCCTTGGGCTTTTTCATTGGCAGCAAGGCTATCCGGCATTTTGGGGCACTTGGCAAGGTTCGCAGCGGAGATCCTGATTTTTCTCTTGAGCTTTTTAAGCTTCGTGTTATGGACGTATTGAAGGGGCGACCCGACCTTCTCAGGCCTTCCGATGAGGAGGAGATTATCTGCAGGAATCTGCAGGACCTTGTTTTAACGGGCTACCAAGTCACCAATGGCGATGAGGAGCTTGATTTTATATGCAAGGTGGAGGGTCTGCGTTTATCCGGCAGTAGGGCTGATCCCCATGTTAGGGAGGCCTTGATAAAGAAGAGCTTTCGGGCAATCAGAAGGCTTGGCGTCAAAACTCCTGTCCACTACCAAGCCGATCTCTATGTCTGTCCGTCTTGCGGAGGGCACAGTTTCAAGGAGTGTGGGGGCGTCCAAACCTGCGAGTATTGCGGGGAAGAGCTTGATATGAAAGAGCTTGACTGGGTGATAGACCCGGTGCTGTGAGTTTTCCAAAGGAGGTGGCCCATGAAAAATATCTGGGAAAAGTACAAAGAGATTCTGATTATAGCGGCAGTATATTATGCCCTGCCAATGTTCCTAATCCGCGACACTTCGAGCGCCATGCTTGGCCTGCTTATGGTTACTCCATTGGCAGTTTGGGTGCTTTCGATTAAATATGGGGAGAAGTGGGGTGTCAAGTGGGCCTTCACCTTGGCCGTGGTCCTTCTCTGGCTCCCGACCATCCCCCTTTTCTTCAATGAGTCGGCCTTGGCCTATGCCCTGTTTTACGGCGGGCTCAGTCTGCTTGGCCAGTGGACCGGCAAGCTCCTCGCCAAGAACCGCAGGTAGGCCTTGCCGGGCCGGGGCGCCACGCCGGGCGGGCCTGGTGGCTTGGCCGGCCTGGGCGGGTGGACCGGGCGGCCTTGATGAGCGGCTTCACTAGTGTTGGCTTGGGGATTTCGGCCAACCAACACTAGTTTTCGGCGCCATCACAGCTGGCTTGGTGCTTTTGCCGGTTAAGCATGCGGCAATTGTTGAGGGCGATGTCCGGAGCCATGGGGTTTTGTGGAAAATGGGAAACCCCATTGACCTTAATCAGCACGAAAATCATGGGGGTTTGTAAAATGAGGCCAACCCCCATGACTTGATTTGGCTTGGAAATTATGGGGGTTTGGCAAAAAGTGGAGTATCCCCATGAACCAGGCCGGATCAGAAATCATGTGGATTCGCTGAAAACAAGTAATCCCCATGGCCGCCCTTAGTTCAGCAATCATGGGGAAAAGCCCAAAACCGTACAACCCACATGACAAAGCTCGATCCTACGGTCATGGGGAAAAGCCGAAAATCGGACAATCCCCATGATCGCTTTTGGCCTGGCAGTTATGGGGAAAAGCCGAAAATCGGCAAACCCCCATGAAAAAGGTCAATCCGGTGGTCATGGGGAAATATAGAAATGCGGACAACCCCCATGAAAGGAAGGCACAGGTCCAAACACCGGATCTGTGCCTTTCTATATTATATAGGTCAAGGCGGAGTGCCGCTTGGAAAAGCGGTTTGCGGCACGGATTAAGATATGCCGCCGCCAAGGAACACACTACTTAGAGTTATGGGCGGCTCCGCATTGTAAGCAGCCCAAGTTGTAAGCGGCCCAAGGCTCAGCCAAGCTGAATTGCCAAGTGAAGTCAAAAGGCCGAACCGGCCGTCCGGGGCAGCCATATCGCCCGGGGCGGCCCGATTGTCAGGACCGACCAAATTGCCGGGGCCGTCTTACCGTCCGGGCCGGGGCGCCACGCCGTGCGGCCTTGATGGTCGGCTTGTCCGGACCCTAATCTATAAGGACGGCTGAAGGATTGTCCTTGTCAACCAGGGCCTTGGCTTCTATTTTCGCCCCCATGTATTTCTCGAAGAGATTGGCAAGCTCATCCAGGGCCTTTTTCAGGTCCTCGACCCTTTCAGGCTCAATGCATTCCATAGCGACGAAGGAGGTCTTGGTGTCGTCGGTAACCTGGGTTCTTTGGCCGTCCCGCCAATTCCAATTTCGGCAGATTACTCCGGTATTGTCATAGTAGGCAAGCTCACCTTCCTTCGGGGGATCCTGGGTGTCCTCGCCTATGGGAACAAAGTCCTCTCCGCCATTCATGAAGCCCAGACGAATGTCGCCGTCAAAGGTGTCACAATCCTCAACGCCTATTGGAAATGCGTATTTCAGGGATATGGAGTTGGTTATGTCGACTGAGGGGTGGATGGAAGAGACGGGGTTATTTTTGAGGACCCTCTTCAGCAGGTTCTCAATTGCGCACCGGGCGCCTTTTTTGCCCGGGAATTGCTTATATGCCTCCCTCCAAACCTTGACCACATCATTGGCGGAGATTGGCTCATTGGGAACATATTTTTCAGCTTCTTTGTTGGCCTCCTCGAGCAGGCCTTCAATTTCCTTGTTCTGAGCTTCGGTCAATTCCTTGCCCTCGGCTTCGGTCAGGCAAAGTATGCCGATTGTTGCTTGGGGGAAGAGATCAAAAAATTCCTTGTCACATATAAATTGTTTCACTAAACACCTCCAAAAATTTCGATTCGCGTCTTACTGTTTTTTCCAGCCGTCTTTCAATAAGCTCTCTTCTACGGGCTTGTACTCCAGCTTCTCGGGATCCTGAGTGTTGGAGTTTTTGTCAAAAACGCCCATCTTCTTGATCTTTTCAATTGTGGCCTTATCAGTGAGATCCATGCTGTAGCTAAGGGTGAGGTCCGTCTTGGTTTTCTGAACATTGACGTCGATGCCCATCTTCTTGAGGCTTTCCTTCATGGCGTTGTAGGTGGATTCCAATGCGGCAATTTCCATCTCAGACATCTTTCCGAGGTCAACCTTGTCCTCAGAATAGATTTTTTTAATGTAATCTCCGTCGACGTCCAGGATCATGGTTGCCTTGGTCCCGTTTTCCTCTTTGAAAAAGCTTTGCTTGGTGCCCGATCCTGAGCATGCTGCCAATACAAGGACCAGCGAGAGTAATACTATGCTGAGGGTGGTGAGGGGACTGAGGGTGCCGGGGGTGCGTGTCTTTTTTAACATGTTGAGCTCCTTTATCTTTGATTTTTCGGGTTGACTGAATGGGCCGGGCAGTTTGGGTGGCCCGCCTTGCCCAACCTAATTCATTATATCATGTAGAAAGAAGGTATTTCTTTAAGGCTTTTGGACGGAGTTAGCCGACGACGGCTAACCACCATATGCTTCATATGATATGAATTCGTCCGAGCGATAGTGTGAGTTGGGCAAAAAGGTGGAACCAACACTATTGAATTCGACCGAGAGATGGCCGTGGACTAGTGTTGGTTTGTCAAAAACGCGAAACCAACACTAGTGAAGAGCGGAAACTGGCCCAGGCTGAGTTGCCCGAAAGCCCGATTTTGTAACAAGTCTGTAGTGAATTTTCTGAATCTATAGGATAATATAATCTAGAAACAGTAGTATAATAGACAAATCGCAAAGAGATATTGGTCACAATAGGGTGGTGAGGTCGATGGGCCGTTCCGGCCCGGGGCCCGGGACCGGAGACTCCCGGGACTCCCGGAATCATCGAAACCCGGAACAAACATAGGCAACAGACCAATAAAAAATAAATCTGACAGAAGGGAAAAGCGGAAAATGGACAATGACATCAAAAACAAGTCGCAAGATCTGAAAAGAAAAATAAATAAATTTTTAAACCAATTGCCCGGCCGGACAAGGCTGGTCCTCTTTTCTGCAATATTCGTAATACTCATCGTCCTGGCCTTTTTGATGCTGTCCAAAGGAGCTGACGACGGCAACCTGGTCGACACATCAAACTTGGACATAAAGGTAAGCTTTGAAGGCTATGACGGCTACGGCAAGGCAAAAGCCGAGATTGAGGGAAAACCCGCCATAAAGAAATTGGCAGACAAAGACAAATACGACACCTTGGAAAGAGAGCTGGCCGACCCCGAGATCAGCTTCAGCAAGCAGGAGGGCCTGAAAAACGGGGACGAAATCATTGTCACGGTCAAATATGAAACAAAAAGCGTCAAGGTCAAGTTCAGCCGCCAATCCATAGAGAAGAAGGTGCGTGTTGAGGGCCTGCCCAAGCTCATAAATTCGGTTGCCGACATTGACGAGATGGACCTCGCCGCCATGGACAACAAATCGCTCGAAAAAATTGCCGATATGTATGCTTATGATAACTACTCAAACCTGAGGATAAACAGGATCCGTGTCTATGAAAAGAAGAACAGGAATGAGGATATGCAGACCGGTCTAGGAGCTGCCAATAATTTCAAATGCCTCTTCCTATACCGAGTTGAATACGATGAGGGGAAATACACCAAGAAACACAAGTCGACCTTGCAGAGTGTTGAGTTTTACAATTTCGATGCCAAGGGGGGCAATATGGAATACTTATCAGCCATGAGGAACTCAGCTGCCTATTCAAATGACCTCAGTTCAATAAACGATAGATTGGCTGCCGAAGGCTTTGAGGAGTATGAGAAGCTGAGGGACTTGGCTACCGGTAATCAGGCCACAATCCCGACAAACTCCGCCAATCCGTCCAATCAGACAAGTTCGGCAGAGCCGGGACAGAACGGAGAGGCCCCGGTAAGCCGGGAGCAGCAGGAGAAGGCCGACAGCCTTGTCGGACAGACTCTTGAGGTCAGGCACGGGGGCAATCTCAGGAGCCAAGCCGGCATGGACGGCTCGGTAATAATCATGCTTCCCAAGGGCACCAAGGTCAATATTGTCAAGACCAAGGCCGAACCCTACAGGATTTGGTGCTATGTCAAAGCCACCAAGAAGGATGGGACCCAATATGAGGGCTGGATGTCCGACAAGGTCATAAAGTGAGCCGGTTTCAGATTTCTTCTGACGGCCTAAAATGGGCTTCAATTATAATAATTTTTCTTATCCAGGCCTTCCTTTTGAGGGGGCCTGGAGCTTTGAAGTGGGCGGGAGCAGCGGGATTCACGGTGGTCGCCGACTACTTTCTCCTATTTACAGACAGGTGGGAGCTTGGCATCCTCGCCTTTATATTGGCCCACTATCTGAGAGTCCTTACCCTAAGCCTGACCCTAAGCGAAAAGAGGGGAGGCCTCTATTCAGGCCTCATACTGGCGGCCATAGGGCTTATATATATTTTCCACTTGCCCCGGACGGAAGGCCTGGGCCTCATTTATGCGGCCTTGATCCTGGCTGGCACATGTCTGGCCATAAATAGAGGCAATAAGCTGCTTATGTGGGGATATTTTCTTTTTCTGGCATGCGACCTTTCGGTGGTCTTTGCCAATTATCCGCTTTTAGGGCCCGGAATTTCATCCATATTCAGAAAGCTTATCTGGATTTTCTACCTGCCGTCTCAGGTCCTGCTGGCAATAGGTGGGGTCAGGGGATTGAGAGTTAAGAAAGTCTTCAAACACTAATTATTTTAGAACAAAAAATCGGGTGACGCATAAATGCATCACCCGCAAAACTTTCGTTTTCAATTCGTACTGTTATAATAATGGTATTATTGAAGAATGTCAACAACCTCTTTGCAAAAACAATACATCTGGTTCAAGGCCGGAGAAGATTTATAAAGATAAGCATCTCTAATCATTCTCCCATCGAAGAGTTCCTTGATACTTTTTAGGTAATAAGTTTTTAAGTTTTCGCTTTTAATAACCATATTTACTGCAATTAATAAAGAAATAAAATCCTGAACGGAATTATTTTTTAGTCTATCTTGGATTGTACGTCTTCGAGTATTGGGTAAAAGTGAATCCAAGATATCAACTAATTCATTTTTATAATATCCACTTTTATTAACTAAATCATGGATTACACAATTATTGTGGGCTGACGCATTTCTTATGTTTCTAACATTGTATAGTAAATCAGAACTGAATTCACCACAAGAGTATTTATTGCAATAATATTTATAGAAATTAACAAACTCGCCAAAAGGAATCACCTCTAGGTAAACCCATATAGGATAAACAGGATGAGTATATTTTGCTAAAAGATTTTTTACATACGGAGTATTTCTTCTAAATTCTATCTCGTCTAGTATCTTTGGATAGATAGAAAGATAGTTTTTCACAATATCAAATTCGTCTATGCCTCTCTCTTGGATATCTTTTAAAAGATTGACCTTTAAAGAATGTTCTACACTAAGACTAGCATTAAGAATCCATTGTTTTAGGTACATATCAATGGTGGATAGATCCTTCAATGCCATAAAATCCAAACCTACATATTGACCATTATGTTTTGAAAAATTTGTTTTATAAGCAGTTAGCTTAACATAATAATTATGTTGATTTAAAAACTCAATAGCGTGTTCCTCATTGAATAGATTAAATGTAATTCCTTTATCTTTTAATTTTTCAACTAATTGTTCAGTATTAAGAATGTTTAACGCCTCTCTTTCTAAAGATTATTTAGAACGATTATATCATAACCATTAGAGTAAAGTTGATAGCATGAAAGTAAGTAGTTGCAGTATAGCTAAAATGGCAAAAGAATAATTAAGGCTCTTTCTCAAATTGTCTTCATGTTTTTTCATTAAAAAGGTGTCGGAAGACCGGCTGATCATCTTTCGATCAGCCGTCTACCAATACCATTTATTTTAGAATCTTTATTTACTGATGTTCTTTGATTTTCTTTTTTCTAAAAGCTTTACCAACAGAAGCACAGACAGCATACCTATGCCTGAATATGCAAGTACCGCAAAGTCATCACCGGTTTTCGGAGAGCTTGGCCTGTCGGGATGGGAGGGTTTCTCCGTTCCGCTTGTGCCCGGTTTGTTCGGCTCTCCAGGCTTTTCGGGTTCAGCAGGCTTATTGGGGTCAATCGGCTTATTAGGTTCGGGCTTGCTTGGGACATTAGGCTCAACAGGTTTGTTGGGCTCTGGTCTTTCAGGCTCGTCAGGTGTAGGATTGACCGGTTTGTCTGGATTGATCGGAGGCTTGGGCTTGTCGGGATTAACCGGAGGTTTGGGATTATCCGGATTGTCAGGTTTCGGTTGCTCGGGATCCGGTGTTTCTTGAGATTTTTTGTTTTTTATGGTTATGGTTAATTCCTGATCTTTTACCTCAAAATCAGTAGATTCGGAATCTGCAGAATAGCCTTTAGGTGCTTTGGTTTCTACCAGGGTATATTTACCTTTGACCAACTCTATTGTCACTAACTCCTTGCTTGTTTTGTCGACAAGTTTTCCGTCTTTATTGGATATTAAATTGGAGAGTTCAACCTTGTCCTTATTTTTTGCAACCGGGCCTCGGGAACCGTCTTCATTAATTTCATATATAGTAAATTCAGCACCTTCCAGAGCCTTTCCATTATCGTCCTTCTTTATAATATTAACAGTTTGATAACTTGGGTTTGTGCCAGGATCAGGATCGGGCTGTGAGCCGGTTTTTTTGTTCACAACCTTAAGGTTAACAGCACCCTTAACTACATCAAAAACTGTACTTACATTTTCGTTCTCATATCCGTCAGGGACTTTTGTTTCGACCAATTCATATTTACCTTTTTCAAGATAAATTTTAGCTGCTTTATTGCTTGTTTTATCAACCAATTTTCCATTCGCATCGGATATTAAATTCGTCATCTCTTCAGAAAAATTGTTTTTAGCTATAGGTCCGCGAGAGCCATCGTTATTAACTTTATAGATTGTGAATTCAGCTCCGGCTACCGGATTTCCTTTATCATCCTGTTTGACAATATTTATAGGCTTGTATTTGGAAATTTCAGCATTGTAGCTGCTATAAATAATTGGGTTATTTACGTTTAGTTTTCCGCCCATATTACTATCAGCCACTTTACTGCGTTCCGCTTTTATGGGGGTGCAGGTTGTTCCGGGAGGACAGTTGGGAATCTCCTGCAAATAGTAGCTCATACTGTTAAAGTATAGAGGATCATCTTTGTTGTCTTTAACTTGAGATTCATTTACTATTTCCATATTGTAGTTTATATAGAAATAAGTGCCCTTGGAGATTAGAGGACTTTGAAGATTGTAGGCTCTTATGAAAAAACCTTTACCGACCTTTTTATTCAACCCTCCTGCATTTTCTATTTGAGTTTTTTGTTCCTCTGTGAGCTCTTGTCCGGTGGGAACATAGAAAAGTATGTGTTTGGGCTGAGACACAGGTTCAATACTGCTTTTTTGATTTGCAGGCAATAAGGGGTGGGTTAATTCTATCTTCTGTTCCTCATATTTTGCCATGGGAACTTGGGTTGTAGGATCATCCACCTCATCAACTTTATAGTAGATATCATAAAGCCACATTTGAAAATCTGTATCGTCAGCCTTAGAGGGATCAGTGGCAGCATCCCAATTTGGATTATTCAGTTCATCATATTTTGTAAAATTGAAATAGGATTGCTTAGAAGTAGGAATGCTATAAATACTTCGCAGACCATTATTGTCACTTGGAGATTTTGTAATAAAGAATTTAAGTTCAGAGTTGAATGCTAAATTCACATACGGGGTATCAAAAATGAGGACCTCGTTGGTTTTCCTTAATTGTGTTATTCCCCGAATATTGTAAAGAAATTTATTATCCTTGGGCCAAAACCTGCCTCCCTTATATAAATTGGAATTTGTAGGCTCTTGAATAGTTGGTTTGGGTAAAAGTAATTTTACATAGCGGTCTTGTTCAACATTATTAATGAAGAGCTGGGTTATTAATTCAAGTTTTTTTGCTTTCGAATTATTTGCAAAGTATTTGTCTATTTTATAGTCATCGAGCTTAGCAAATTTTAAAGATATGGTTGCATTAAAGGGCTCATTAAAATCTTCAAAAACCAGATTAATACCGTCACGAGAAAATTTTAAATAGCCAATTTTTTTAACTTCACCGGTTTCATCAACGATGCCGTTAAAATCACCATAAATAGATGAACTACCATGAAAAGTTATATAGTTATCGGTAGTTGGTTATAAAGTTTTTAGCTGAATTTTAAGGCTGTCACCCTTTTTTATTATTCCGTTGGTCTGGGGGTCATATTTGAGTTTAATTTCCATTGTAAGTGGATTTTCAAATTTTTCATATGGTGCAGTATGCTTATCAGTACCTGCTATTTCCGGATTTTTATCGGCCATTTCAAATGTGATGCTCTCTACTAAATTAGAGGTGTCCACGCCCACCCCCTCACCGGAAACCGGGGATTTAACCGGATCTTCATTCTCTTGGGCATTTGATTCAAAGGGGACGATACAAGCTGTCACCATAATTACAAATGCCAAAAAGACATATAAAATTCTTTTGTTCACTTTTTCCTCCTTTTAATCTGTTATCTCTTAAATCCTCAATAAACCTTGGAAACTCCAGTATTTTTACAACTCTAAATTCTATTGTATAAGATACATTATATATGATGTATATTTAATAACAATTGTCAGCTACTTCATGTGGTTAATTCAATCCCAATCCAGGAGTAAAGGGCCGAGCCGGGCTCGGGCTCGAAAATCATGGGGGTTGGCCGAAAAGCGGACCATCCCCATGACTCATTCAAGATCTAAAATGAAGGGGGTTGTCCGAAATGTGGGAGACCCCCATGACTCAAGCCGGGCCGGAAATCATGGGGAAAGGCCGAAAAGCGGACCATCCCCATGACTCATTCAAGATCTAAAATCAAGGGGGTTGTCCGAAATATGGGAGACTCCCATGACTCAAGCCGGGCCGGAATTCATGGGGAAAAGCCGAAAAGCGGACCATCCCCATGACTCATTCAAGATCTAAAATCAAGGGGGTTGTCCGAAATGTGGGATACCCCCATGACTCAAGCCGGGCCGGAAATCATGGGGAGAGGCCAAAAAGCGGACAATCCCCCTGAAAAAGGCCGAGCCGGCGGTCATGGGGAAAGGCTGAAAAGCGGACAACCCCCTGAAAAAGGTCGAGCCGGCGGTCATGGGGAAAGGCTGAAAAGCGGACAACCCCCTGAAAAAGGCTGAGCCGGCGGTCATGGGGAAAGGCTAAAAACCGGAGAACCCCCATGACTCGAGCGGCGCTAGTGTTGGTTTTCCGAAAACGTCAAACCAACACTATAGAATCCGGCCCCGAGAATCTAAAGCTCCCGGCCCTCAATCATCTCCAGCCACTCGGGGTCATCCATGCCGTGGCCGATCTTTCCGTCGGCCCGCCCCAGCCCTTCAAGGGCCCGGACGTCAGATCCCTCCAGAGTAAAGTCGAAAATATCGAAATTTTCCCGGATCCTATCGGCATGGACGGACTTGGGGATGACAAGGGTGGACCGGGCCACCTGCCAATTCAGGATTATCTGGGCAGGGGTCTTGCCGTACTTGCGGCACAGGTCGGCCACCAGCTCATTCTCGAAGAGGTCGGCCTTGGCCCGGGCCAGGGGACAATAGGCAACGGGCAGGATATCCTGGTCTTTCAAGTAGCTCAAGAGGTCGGTCTCGGGCCATAGGGGGTGGATCTCCACCTGGTCCAGGGCCGGCTTTATATTTGCCTTCACGGACAGGCCCTCGATCTGATCCCGCGTGAAGTTGGAGACGGCAATAGACCGAATTATCCCCTCCTCTTTATACTGCTCCAGGACCCTCCAAGCCTCACGGTACTTTGAACCCCACCAGTGGAGATAGACAACATCAAGATAGTCGGTCCCGAGACTTGCCAAGGACCTGTGTATGGACTTCTTTGCCAAGTCGGCGGAAAAATAGTTGGGCCAGACCTTGGTCGCAAGGAAAACATCCTGCCTTTTGAGGCATGACTCCTGCCAAGCCCGACCGACATCTTCCTCGTTCTCGTAAATCCAGGCCGTATCGAAGAGCCTGTAACCCGCTTTGAAGGCCTCCAGCATTGCGGAAAGGGCATTTTTAGCTTTATATGTCCCGAATCCTATAGCAGGCAGGATATTTCCGTCATTGAGCGTAAAAGTGGGTATTCTCTTCATATCGATTCCTTTCTAAAACATTTTTCACGGTTGCCAATCTGCCCGGGACCCGGGCCGCCGACAAGGTTAACCCCGGGAAAGGCGGCACAATACTTAGCACCGCCGGCAACCCCGGCCGCCCCAAGGATTTGGGCCGCCGCCCGCCCAGGCCCAAGCACTCTTCCCGGGACCAAGCGTCCTCACCGGATCCGGGCTGCCGCCCTATCAAGGCCTAGCCCGTCTCAGGCCCACAAGCAGCCTCAGGACTACGAGGATTAGCAGCCAGAGGCCGATTATGAGCAAGGCCATCTTTTCAAAAAAGGACTGGGGCAGGTAGAAAATTATGGGGTCCTCCTGATAGGAAAAAATCCAAAAGTCATTATTGAAAAATATCTTGTGAAAGGCCACAAAGGCCTTGTCAAAGGCAAAGTAGAAAATGGGGGCCAGGACCAGCAGGGCTCCCAAGGAGATGGCAAGAGCAATATTAACGCTCGATCGCCACTTGGCCCGACCGGCAAATTTCTTATAAACAAGGAGGAAGGGGATGGCGGCCAAGCCCGCTTTGAAGATGACTTGGAAGATATCCTTGACCTCCTCAAAATGAGTTCGCCCCTCATCCGACATTGGCAGGTCCTTAAATTCGAGCTTATCTTTGAAGGGATTTACATTGTAGTCCACAAGGTTCCTGTAGTTCCGCTCTATAGTCTCCCGGGTCAGCCCCCTCCGGTTATCCATATCCGAAGCCAGGCGGGGATAGAGGAAGGACGCCTGAAGGGCAATAAAGATTGCCAGCGCCAGGGCAGCAAAACTCAGCAAAAAACCTGAAATAACCATCATTGTTCGGGTAAAAAAACTTTTCATAGGACCTCCTTAGCACAAGTATATTCTATACATAAAGGGAACATAAGGGGAGAAAATAAAAATAAATAAGAACAGGGGCCTTTATTTGTGTACAATATAGTAGATCATTCATTTAATACAGAGATTCACTTTGCCGACAGGACAAAAATGACAAAAAGGACAGAAAATTATGAAAAAATTTTTGGCTATTTTAATAAGCAAGTTGATCAGGACAATCGGAGCCGCCATGAAGAGGGGGAGCTCACTTCCGGGGAAAACGGCACTTCTCATTGAGCCTGATATTCTGAGGAAAATCCAATATCCTAAAGAAATAATTGTTGTAACCGGGACGACGGGGAAAACCTCAACAGCCCAGATGATAAGTGAAATCTTCAGGGCGGCGGGCAAGAAGGTTTCCACCAATCCCGAGGGGGCCAATCTTCTGTGGGGTGCAACCACGGCCATCCTCAACGGGGTCACATTGACAGGTAAGTCCAAGGTTGATGCCTATATCCTTGAAATTGATGAGCGTTACATTAAAAGAGCCTTCAAATTTTTCACGCCGACCAAGTTCTGCATAACAAACATTGCCAGGGACCAGCTTGCAAGAAACGGCCACTATGAATTGGTCCTCAATGAGATTGTTTCGTCAATAAAGGATGACAGCGAGCTCTTCCTAAACTTCGACTCCTCGAAAATGCAGGGGGTGGCCCTTAAGCACGAGGGATCGGTTGTGAGCTACGGAATAGGTCGCCACGAGGGAGTAAGGGAAGCAAGTCCCAATGCCTACCTGGACGAGGTCTATTGCCCCAAGTGCCACACCAGGCTGAATTATGATTTCTACCACTATGGGGAGTTCGGCAGCTACACCTGCCCGGAATGCGGCTTCAAAAGAGGTCCTGTGGATTATGAGGTCACCGAGGTCAATTTGCAGGAAAAATATTTCGTCATAAACGGAAAGACCAAGATCAGGCTGCCCAATGACGTCTTTTACAACATATACAACGAGGCCCTGGCCTATGCGGTCTGCAAGGAGTGCGGCATTGATGAAAAGATCATTGTCAGCTGCCTGGAGAGTTTCAAGCAGGCTTCGCAGAGGTACAGGAAATTCGACTTCGAGGGAAGGCCTGTCTACATCATGACAACAAAGAACGAGACTCCGCTTTCCTACAACACTTCTATTGACAACATTGTCAGCGCTGAGGGCCGAAAAGTCGCCATGTTCGGCTTTGAGGAAATTGGCCGCCACTATTCAATGAGGGACTTGTCCTGGCTTTGGGACGTGAATTTTGAAAGATTAAAGGAAGCTGATCTCAGCTACATAGTTTTAACAGGGCCTTTTGCAAGCCAGTTGAAAGCCCGGCTTGTCCATGCCGGGCTTGATCCCGACAAGATGATAGTTGAGGAGGATACCGCAAATAGCACCGAGGCCTTTAGAAAAACGGGACGGGACCCCATCTACGCAGCCCTGTATTTTGACAGCGAGGAAAAATTGGCAGAAATTCTGGGAAAGGAAATTCACAATGAAAACTGAAAAAATAAAAATTTTAAACCTCTATCCGGACCTTGCCAATTTATATGGGGATTCGGGCAATGTGAAAATCCTTGTGGACTATATGGGGGAAGAAGGTCTTGAGGTTCAAGTTGACAGGCTTGAGCTCGGACAGGACTTGCCTGAGGAAGCCTATGACCTCTATTATATGGGGTCAAGTACAGAGGGGAATTCCAAGCTTATCCTTGGAGAGCTTTCAAAATTTGGAGATAAAATAAAAGACCTGATCGAAGCGGGTCATCACTTCATATTTACCGGCAATGCCATGGAAATTCTTGGAAAGGGCATTATTGTCGAAGGGAAAACGGCAGAAGGCTTGGGGATTTTCGATTTCAATACCAAAGCCTTGCACAAGCGCTGGTCAAACGAGGTGATTTTTCAGGACGGTCAGGGCAGGGATATCCTGGGCTACCAGAACCTGGCCAATATGGCCGACAAGACCCCATATCCACTTTTCAAAGTCCTGAAGGGATTGGGAGCAGGTTCGAGCAGGCTGCCTGAGAAGACAGCTCCCGACCAGACCGAGTCGACTCAGCCGATTATAGACGAGGGGATTAAGTATAAGAATCTCAGGGCCTCCTCAGTGATAGGCCCCTTGCTTGCCAGGAACTACTTCCTTGCGGAAGACCTGGTCAGGGAGATAATGAAAGAAAAGGACCTGGAGTATAGGGAAATAGACCATACCTATGACAAAAAAGCCTATGAGGACTTCAGGGAAATCCTGCATAGGCCGGGTAGGCAGCACGGTTGATTTATTAACCAAGCACATGCCTCCTGCTTAAATTGTTTTATACCAATCAACCGTCGGTTCTTTTGTACTTTCTAAAGTAGTTGATGTCGCGGGCAAGGATATAGAGCTTGTGGCGGAGCGAGGGCTCATTCTTATACTTGAGAGGATTGGAAAAATGTCCTTCTTTTATAAGGGTCAGGCCCTCTTTTTTTATGTCCTCATTCGGGATGTATTTCTTCAGGACTCCCACAGGGGCATATGAGGTGACTTGCGGGCTATATGGGAAGAGAAGGGCTTCTTCCTTGCCGTTAATCAGGTCATCGACAAAATATGGGGCCAGGCCCTTGGTCATGGATTCAATATAGAAAGAAAGCCTGCCCTGTCTGAGATTAACCTCAAAGACCTTAAAACTTGAGGTCTTCTTGTCATATTTCATATCAAAATTGGCAAAACCCGTATATTTCAAGTCCTCCATCATGGCGACCAGCTTATCGAGAAAATCTATCTTTTTCCTATTTATCATTGCCACATAGTTGCCTATGGCGGTCTTTGTATGTTCTTGGAGCATGACCTGGCCGAAAGTCATGAGCTGGGCCTTGCCCGAGCTCGACCCGTAGTAGACCGAGTCGAAAAGGCCGGAGTCATCCCCCTCAATATATTCCTGGAGGATCAGCTCATCGGAGTAACCTGACTTGTAGATGGTGTCTATTACCTCTCGAGCCTTTTCGGGAGTCTTGGCAAGAAAGAGCTTCTGGAGCCCATCAAACTCATGTTTATAGTATTGGATCCCGTCAGCCGGTTTTATGATCAGGGGATAGGGCATATCCTCCAGATCCCTCTTATCGTCCATCTGCCAATAGTAGGTAATGGGGGTGGGTATCCCATATTCGGCGGCTGTTTTGTAAAAATCCCGTTTATTGTAGAGCCTGTCAAAAAGCTGAGGACTCACAACATTGGTAAGTACATTGGCAGGCAGCCTATATTTCAAAAATATAAGGTTTTTCTGGTACTTGTCATTGGTGGCCACTACCAGGAATTTCTCAATGGTCTTATCAAGGCGGGAATATTTTTCTATAATCTTAATGAGGGCTGAATAGTAGACCTCAATATCCTCGATCCCCTCGTTATAGACTTGCTCTCTGTAAAGCTTGGACAGGGAGGTCACCGGAAGGGGTGCCTTGGCAAGCATGACGGGCTTTACCCCGTAGTGTTCATGAAAAGACCGGGTCATGGTGTAGGCGTTGATGTCAGATCCTATTATTATAGGGAGAAAGTTGTATTTTGATGAATTTTTTAACATTACCATATCCTTTTAGTTTTAAAGCGGGGAAAATCTCGATTTAACGGATTAATTATAGCATAGAGGCCCTGCTTAACGTATAATGACAGGGTCATGATATGCCACGTTCTTTAGGACTTTGAGGAAAAAGACACTGAATAGGATAAAAAAACATGGGAGAATAAAAATGAGGGTTTTGGATAGATCTGTTTTGATAGAAAACAAGGTGCAATTTGTTATTTTGGGGACGGACGATATGGCCTACAGCCTGGCCCACATTGTCCACGAGAATTATTGGCTCAAGCCCACCCTTTTCGGGGCCAAGGCCGTGGGTCCGACAGAGAAGAGCAAAATTTTGAACCGCATCATTATTAAGAATTTCCGTGATGATGATGTTTTTGTCAAGAGTCTCATTGACTATGCCAAGAAAAATGCCGATAAAAAGCTCATACTCCTTCCCATTGCCGATATTTATACAGGACGTTTGACCAAGCACAAGGATGTCCTCAAGGACTATTATTATTTTTCGGTGAATGATCCCGACGTGGAGCAGAAACTCCTCAGCAAGGTTAGTTTCTACGACCGGTGCCAAAAACTGGGATTGGACTATCCTAAAACCGTGTATTGCAAGCCCAATGAAGACCTACCATATGGGGAGGTCCCCTATCCTTTGGTTGCCAAGTACGCCAATTCAGCCATGTTCAGGGCCCTTTCCGGGACCGATATAAAGAAGGTGTATTTCATATACAGCGACGAGGAGCTTAAGGCCGCTATGGACGAGATCTATTCTAACGGCTATACGGATGATGTTGTTCTCCAGGAGTTCATACCGGGTAAACCCACCCACACATTTTCAATGAACGCTTTCTCAGATTCCAAGGGCAAGGTCAGGATGATGGCCCTGGGCAGGGTTTTGCTTTACGACATTGACCCGACCAGGATCGGCAATAACAACGCCATATACACCCTTGGAAATCAGGAGCTTTTTAAAAAATATGAAAGTTTTTTGAATGCCTTGGGATACAAGGGCTTTGCCAATTTCGATGTAAAGTATGATCCCAGAGACCATAAATATAAGGCACTTGAGATGAATATCCGTTTTCCTGCCAGCATGGGATTTGTGGATTGTGGTGGGGCCCACTTTGTGGATTTCTATGTAAGGGAAGCTTTGGGGATTAAATATGATCAGGATGTGTATTATCATTCAGATTGTGAGAGGATTTGGCTCAACTGCCATCCCAAGCTCCTGAAAAAGCATGTTGAGGCGGGATTCAGGGACCTGTGCGAGAACCTGCTGAAAAAGGGACCCTACTACTCCCAATATTATATAAATGATCGGTCGCTCAAGCGTTGGCTGAAGCTCAAAAAGAGGCAGTATAAGACACTCGAGGATTTTAAAAGATATGAGGACCTGCCCAGGGAGTGATCTCGGAGTCCTTGCCCGAGGCCAGGTCCCTATAGGCGGCCATGGCATGGGCACCTCCAAGCAGTGCTATGCAGACAAACCGGGTCCATATGAAGAGACCCAGGATGCCGGCAAGGGATCCGAAGTATATGGAAAGCTTGGAAATATTGTCCATAATGAAGGCATAGGCTACAGTTATGAGAAAGATGGATATGCCGGCGAAGAGGCCGCCTATAAGGGCTTCATTAAAACGTATATTTCCCTTGGCCACTACTGATGAGGTCTTGTAGAAGAGGACCAGGACCACCAGGAAGAAAAGGAAAGGAAGCATCTTGGGCAGGATGGATTCAAAGACTGCAAGGAGGGGGTCAACCAGATTTTTCAAGGGGAGGACCTCTTTAAGTTTATACAGTATGGCTCCAAGGTTTCCGGAGTATACTGTGAAAAGCAGCATAAATATAAGGGAAAACATAAAGAGTATGGTGTAGACAATGGCGATCAGCCTGGTGACTATGAAATTGCCCACAAAGTCCATTTCCATGCTCTCATTTACAGAGACCATCAGGGCCTTTATTCCGTTTGATCCTAGCCAGATGGCTGTAACCAGGCCAAGACCGAGGCTGGTGCTTGAGCTTTCCATGTAGAGATAATTTATTATATTTTCAATTATTGTTGCCACCCGGACCGGCATGAGGTTCAGGTATTTGTAAAAGACCGATTCAGGATTTGCCAGGAAGTTTGAGGCAAGCTGGAAGAAGACCATAAGCAGGGGGATTGCCGCCATAAGCATGTTATAGCCCAGTGATGCCGCTCTCTGAGAAATATTGCCCTTTTTTATTCCGGCCAGAAAAAGCCTGTTGAATCGCTTTATTTTATTAAAAAATTTCTTAATGTTTTTTTCTGTCATAATTCATTCCTTTTGTTTGGATTCACCTAATTATATAACAAAGGCCGGGGTTGGGGGCTTGTTAAACCCGATTTGAATATACTAGAATGAGATATAGCTTGAAATCTGATACATATTTATAAAGACTTTAAAGAGAAAGGGGGCTATATGAGGGTTAGGAAGGCTGTTATTCCCGTTGCCGGGCTCGGGACCAGGTTTTTGCCGGCCACAAAAGCATCACCGAAAGAGATGCTGGCCATTGTGGACAAGCCGGCCCTGCAATATATTGTCGAAGAGGCGTCAAGGTCGGGGATAGAGAGCATTTGTATGGTTACCAATAGGGGGAAGGTGGCGATTGAGAACCACTTTGACCACAATATCGAGCTTGAGCTCAGCCTCGAGAAGAGGGGCAAGGACCGGGCTCTAAGGCAGATCCGGGAAATAAATGACCTGGCTGAAATCTTTTATGTAAGGCAGAATGAGACCAAGGGCCTGGGCCACGCCATACTTACGGCAAAGAATTTTGTGGGCAATGAGCCCTTCGCCATTCTCCTGGGTGATGACCTTGTTTACAATCCCGACAGGCCGGCCATAGGCCAGCTCATCGAGGTTTATGAAGAGCATGGGGCATCCGTTGTGGGCTGTCAGACCGTCCCCCACATGGAGATAAGCAAGTACGGGTCCTTAGAGGGTGAGCAGATTTCAGACAGGCTCTGGCTTGCCAAATCCATGGTGGAAAAGCCCCAACCCGATGAGGCCCCTTCAGATATGGCGGTCTTGGGTCGCCATGTTTTGGATCCGGACATATTCGACTACCTGGAAAATACGGAGCCGGGCTATGGCGGAGAGATCCAGCTTACGGATGCCCTTTGCGCCATGGCGAGGGATAAGAAGGTCCTGGCCTATGATTTCGAGGGCCGCCGCTATGATATAGGGGACAAGGAGGGCTTCCTTGAGGCCACTGTCGAGTACGCCTTAAGAGATCCCAATCTGTCGGAAAGCTTTGAGAAATATCTTAGGAAGAGGCTGGGCTAGGAAAGGCCGGGTCCGGTCAAGCCGGGACAAGCCAAGCCCGGCATGAACAAGTTGAACCGGCAAACGGCCGAACCGGGAAAAGGCCCTAATTGGAATAAGTCGGAACGACTTTTCAGGCCCATAACATATTTTCTTCAGATTCTTTCATTAACATCATATTAAGTCAAGACCACCGGTCGTCAGCAGGTAGCACGACCGGTTTAATTTACATTATTAAAACACGTGACAGGGAAACGCTGGAAAACACGGGAAAGGAAAAGTTATGGAAGAATATAGGGATAATAGTTGGGCTGAGGAAAAGGCGGTCCGTGATGAGGAAATCAGGATAAGAAAAACTGTAAGGGACGAGATCCAGAGAAATTTTAAGCCCAAGAAGTCATTCTTCTCTGTGGTCGCCCTGGTCCTTGTCGGGGCTATATTGGGATCTTTGACATCCTTGGCCCTGGTAAAAACCGGGAGCATAGATATGCCCGTAGCGGAGCAAAGGGATGGTAATAAACAGAACCACGATGTAAAGATTAGCCTGAAAGAGGGGTCAACCGTGGAGTCTGCTGTTGCCAAGAAGACCATACCTTCAATTGTCGGAATTACGACCATTGGCAAGGGTGTGAGCAGCAATCCCTTTTTCTATGGGATACCCAAGTACACCGAGTCTGTCGGGTCGGGAGTGATTGTCTCGAGTGACGGATATATAGTTACAAATTCACATGTGGTTGACAATGGCAAGGCCGAAAGTATCAAGACCCTGCTTTCGAATGGCGAGGAGGTTGAGGCAAAGCTGGTTTGGAACGATGCGACTCTTGACTTGGCTGTTATAAAGATTGAAAAAACCGGCCTCAAGCCAATAGAGTTCGGGGACATGAAGGCTGTCAATGTCGGGGACAAGTCCATAGCCATAGGCAATCCCCTTGGCCTGGAACTCCAGTCCACCCTAACATCGGGCTATATTTCCGGCATGGAAAGGTCCATCACCCTTGAGGGGGGCAATATTATGGACGGCCTGATCCAGACTGACGCCGCCATCAACGGGGGCAACTCAGGCGGAGCCCTTTTGAATGCAGAGGGCAAGTTGATCGGCATAAACACGGCAAAGCCGGCTTCAGCTGACGGCATAGGCTTCGCCATCCCGGTTTCGACCATAAAGCCGATTGTTGATAAGATCATAAAGACCGGGTCCTATGATGCCCTTTACCTGGGCGTGACGGGCTACAATGTTGCCCTGGCCAAGCAGCTGGGGAAGGAAAGCCTGCCCGTCAGCAGCGGTGTGGTCATCCATGAGGTTGTAGCCGGCTCTCCGGCCGCCAAGGCCGACCTTCAGCCCGGCGACATCCTTGTGGACATAGGCGGAAGCAAGGTTGATTCCATGAACTCCCTAAAGACGGCCCTCCTAAAGTACAAGGCCGGCGACCGGGCCGGGCTCACCTTCTACCGGGCCGACAAGAAAATGCAAGTGGAGGTCACCTTCCAGGCCGAGGGCAAGACCTTCAGGCAATAGGCCCTTTTGGACCTGGCCTTTTTATTGGGGTCCGGGCCCGGACCTTGGAACATCGGTATCGATCCTGGTCGGACTTGGCCCGGGACCTTTGGCCCGGCCGGCGGAGCTCGGGCCTGTGGGCCGGGCTAGGCTAGGCACCTTGGTGTAGACCGGGGCCTTTGATATGGCCGGGGTTTTGGCCTGGCACCTTATCGGATTTTGATTGGAAATAGAGGGGGTTTGCCGTTTTTGGCAAACCCCCTCTATTTATTTCGTACTGAAAATCATGGGGAAAGGGCTAAAGATGGAGCTCCCCCATGATCACATTTGGCCCGGAAATCATGGGGAAAGGCCGAAATGTGGGTCATCCCCTTGACTCGGGCCGGATCAAAAATCATGGGGGTTCGGCGAAATGTGGGTCACCCCCTTGATTCAATCGAGATGTAAAATCAATGGGATCGTCCGAAAAGTGGAGAACCCCATTGAATCAAGGCGAATCGAAAACCATGGGGAAAAGTTGAAAAGCGGAAGACCCCCATGAAAAAGCTCGAGCCGGCGATCATGGGGAAAGGCTGGAAAGCGGGCGATCCCCATGAAAAAATTAAAATATGGAATCAATGGGATTTGTCGAAAGTGGCAAATCCCCTCTATTTTTACAGAAAAAGTGGAGGTTCTTACAAGATAATCGAACCGTCTCTACTTAATGTGGCTAAATTTTGTCAGGAACTAGTGTTGATTTGCTGAAAACGCGGAACCAACACTAGAAAAGTCGGCCTGGAGATTGCCAAGGACTAGTGTTGGTTGGCCGAAAATGCGAAACCAACACTAGTGAATTCGACCGAGAGCTGGCCAAGGACTAGTGTTGGTTGGCCAAAAACGCCAAACCAACACTATCAAACCCGGCCAAAGAGGCAAAAAGGACTAGTGTTGGTTGGCCGAAAACATGAAGCCAACACTATCCTTTCTGAAATAAGAGCAAAAAAGGAGGGCAGATCCGAAATCTCGGATCTGCCCCCAATCATATAAGTCAAGGAGGAGTGCCGCTTGGAAAGCGGTTGGCGGCACGGACTAAGATAGGCCGCCGCCAAGGCCTATACCCGGCAGAGCCAAGGGCGGCTCTGTATCGGTCCCACGGTCACAGCCGGCCCTCAGGACCCGTCCCCGGGCCCGACCGGAAATGGCCGGATCCCCGAGTTTAGATCGGCCCTCAGGCACCGCCCCCGGACCCCGGCCGGACCTCGGGTGGCCCCGGACACCAAGCGAATCCGGCCCAGTCAGCCCGGCATCAGCCGGCTACGGTCACATCCTCGAAGGCCACGATGGAGGGGCTGATTGACAGGGCCCTCTTCTTGGTTTCCTTGGAATAGAACATGGTGTCCTGGACCTTGAACATGTTCAGAGAGATTGAGCCGCCGGTCAGGTAAGAAACCTGTCCGTCCTTGACCAACTTGGCCAGGCGGAACTCGCCACCGAAGTCCCCGGTTCCCTCATCCATAACGAAAGAGGAGAATGCCAGGATTTCAAGATAGTCGCCTTCCCTTAGCTCGGCCTCGGAGAACTTTTCTCCCTTAAGCTCAAAGAGTCTGGAAGAGCCGAGGTTTTCTTCGGACAGGTAGTGGCAGAACTGGGCGGAACCGACCAGGTTGACCACAGTACCGTCCTTAAAGAGTTGGTAGGGGTGGAGGGCCCGGCCCTCATCATCAACATTTTTCCTCTGACTTGAATGGGCGAGGAGGGGGTTGATGCTGAGATTAAAGGGCTCCCTGCCTTTCAAAAAGCTTTGGCCCTTTTTAGCCCTTGAAAAGCCGTTATAGATCCCGGCGGCTGAAGCCTGAGCCAGGTAGAATGAGAAAAACTCATCCAGGTCGGCACCCGAGAGGATAACCTTAATGCTGTCAATTTTACCGGTCCTCTTGGCAGCTGCCCTGCCGTCAGATTCCATTTCCTGAGCCTTTACAATCTCCTCTATATTCTTGAGGTCAATGCCGGCCATTGAATAGTCGCGGAAGATCTCAACGGGCTCTACTCCGAAGTCATTGTCGGTAACAAGCTCAAAAGTGAAGTTATTGGCAGGATAAGAAACATCGACACCGCGTGAAGTTAAAACCCTGACTTGGGAATTATTGGCAAAAAGCTCACATGAATTGACCTTGGACTTGTAGCCGTAATCCTTATATATAACGTCTATTATGTCATCGAACTTGTCCATAAATTCAGCCTTGACGTCAGAAGCCGTGATGGTTTCCGCATCATCCTTATCAGGCAGGGGATAGGCCTTATTCTTTATATAGTGGGCGTCAATGACGGCCTGTGAAACTTTTTCGGCCAGGTCCTCGTCCGAGTCGGAAGGAGATGTGTTGAAAGAGGCATCTCCGCGAAATTCGTCAAAATCCACAAAAAGCTTAACGTGGTATTCTTCAGTCTTGCAGGCCCTGTTCATATCCACCTTATCTTTTATAAGAAAGACGTGCTTTTCGTCATTCTCGACCTGCTTAATTATCCAATCGGATATGGAGGAATTTTTTTCCAGCAAAATCTTTATTTTATTTATCATCAGCTCAAAACTCCTCTCGCTTTAATGTAGCTTCCGCCTGTGGACACGCGGACCCATTCCTTCCAGCCCTTGCCACAGTAGCCGCTGCCCGAAAGCTCGAGATCGGGCGAAACCATGCTGATGGATCCCAGAAGATCCGGAACATAGCCGGTCATATAGACAGGGCTGACAATTTTTCCTGTAAGCTTGCCGTCAATGATCTCACGGCCCTTGAGCGCCACGCATTGGATGCCCCAGTTTTTAGGATCCTCCATGCCTGAGTGCATGCCCTCGAGCAGGTAGCCCTTGTCAATTGACTTTATCATATCCTCGAGCTTGTCATTGCCGCCTTCGAAGAAGGTGTTGGTCATGCGGGTATAGGCCTTGCGCTTATAGCTTTCCCTCTTGCCGTTGCCGGTGGGCTCGATGCCCAGGACCATGGCTGACAATTCATCGCACATGCCGCTTGTGAAGATGCCGTTTTTGATTATCGTGGTGTCCTTGCCGAAGTTGCCCTCGTCATCGAACAAATAGGAAGAAACCTGTTCAAAGGACTTGGCCCCGTCATGCATAGTCAGCTTGTCGGACCCGACCCTCTTTCCGAGATAGTCAGCGCCTTTGGCCCTGTTTTTAACGAACATATCCATCTCGGTTCCGTGGCCGAAAGCTTCGTGGGCTATGAGACCTGTAAAGGTGGGATCGCAGATAATGTCATATGTTCCGGGTTCAACCTTGTCGGCTTTCAGGAGCTCTTCAGCACCGGAACAGGTCTTTTCCATGAGGTCATCGAGGGAATCGATAATTTCGGAACCGACCATACCCGACACATCGTTATAGTTGTATTGAATTTTATCTCCCTCTTTGGCCAGGGCCATGACCATGCCGGTTGTATAAATATATGACTGGTAAAGCTCACGATTCTTGGAAATAAAGAGCTTGTTTACCTGGTCGACTTCCATGTTCAGGACCAGCTGGATAATCTTTGGATGGGCCTCTTTAAATTTGTCGTGGAGCTTGGCCATCTTGCCGATTATTGCCTCGGTATCATCGTCTTGGGGCAGGTTTCCGGCCTGACCTACAAAGAACTCCTTTGCGGGCAGATCCTCAGGGACCTGAGTATAGGCCATGGGCTCGTTATTCTTCAGGAAAATTTTCCTGTCCTCAATTGCCAGCTTCTCGACTTCTTCAACTATATTGTCTGCCAAATCATTGAAAGAATATTCGCTAAAGCCGCAATCCTTTTGGAAAACCCTGACCACAAAGCCCTTTTCCTCATCATTTGCAGGCTTGGTAACTACGCTTGCCGTGCTGTAACGGTAACTTTTTCCATAAACATCATTTCCGAGTATTGAGACATAGGGAAAGGTCTGACTTAATTGGTTGACAATCTCGTGCAGCCTATCTTTTCTGTCCAATAGGAAAGATGAGACATTTAATTTTTTCATAGTTACTCCTTTCTATTGCTATATTATATAATCTTATCTATGGAGGGGCAAGAATGGGATCCGGATCGGCCTTGGCCGAGTTTTGGAGACCGGAGCCCCGCTCAGCTAAGGATATTGATCGTGGTGATGAGGCGCGATGATCAGACGATCAAACGCGATGTTTAAGTACGATGATTAAGCGTGATTTTAAATTCAGGGGGAAGAAATATGAAGAAAGCCCTATACCGGGCCTTTAGACCCAAGACTTTCGACGAGGTTCTGGGCCAGGACCATATAACGAGAATATTGAAGAATCAGATCAGGAGCGGAAATCCGGGCCATGCCTATCTCTTTGCCGGGACCAGGGGAACGGGTAAGACTTCCTGTGCCAAGATCTTTGCCAGGGCGGTCAACTGCCTTAATCCCAAGGACGGAAACCCTTGCAATGAGTGTGAAAATTGCAAGGCCATATTGAATGAGACGACAATGGATGTTGTTGAGATGGATGCCGCTTCCAATCGCAGGATTGACGATATTAGGGAGCTTAAGGAGCATGTGATTTATCCGCCCGCAAGCCTGAAATACAAGGTCTACATAATTGATGAGGCCCACATGATCACCAAAGAGGCCTTCAATGCCCTGCTTAAGATCATGGAGGAACCTCCTCAGCACCTTATATTTATAATGGCGACGACCGATCCCGACCAGATCCCTGTAACCATCCTGTCCCGACTCCAGCAATTCGAGTTTAAAAGGCTGGACATGGAGTCAATAGAGAAGAATATTGAGAATATTGCCAATGTTTTGGGTCTGACGGTTGAGCCCGATGCCCGCCATGCCATGGCCATGGCTGCCGATGGGGCCATGCGTGACGCCTTGTCCCTGATGGACCAGGTTTTGTCGGGCGGCGAGACGGAGATCCGAGAAGAAACGGTCAGGCGGGTTCTTGGAACCATAGGCTACGAGGCGACGGATAAGCTTGTTCGGGCTGTATTTTCCGACGACCTCAGGGGCCTCATGCAGATCAGCCAGGACATATTGGCTCGGGGCAAGGATCCCCAAGTTCTGCTCCGGGAGTGCGTGGAATACTACCGTCTCCTTATGTTAGCCAAGGGCTTGGGGGACAAGGCCTACGGCCTGCCGCCCGACCTCTTCCAGAAGAACGCCTTGATGGAGACCTCGTCAATGGCCGATATGGAGAGGATCCTGGACGGCCTGGACCTCCTCACCTCCTCAGAAAAATTGCTGAAAAAGTCTGACTTTGCCCAGGCCCTGGTCCAGGCAAGCCTGGTCAAGCTGGTCAATTATGCTTCTGAGGACAGGCTTCAGTCCCGGATGGCCCGGCTTGAAAGGAAGGTCGAGAAACTTGAGACCCGGGGCGGCTTGCCCAATGATAAAGTCGGGCAGTTGGCCGGGGATGTGGCGTATGAGCCTGATATTGCGGAATCCGGGGTACCCGGTTCTGCTGCAGTTGGAGCCGGTGCGTCCGAGTCCAACGTCGTGATGCCGGAGGCAGGGAAGGGCTTGGAACCGGGAGTTACCGAAAAGGTGGAGAAAATCAAGGCTCGCGAAAACGAAGGCCCTGAAACCGGGAATGATGAGATTGCTGAAGGTCAGGGAATAGCTAAGACGGCTCCGCCGGCCCTATTAAAAAAGATAGAGGAGTCCGGCCTCTTTGCGCCCGCTCTATTCAAGATGTACAAGGACGTCAGGCTTGACCATAATAATCTATACATTATATATCCAAAGGCCAGCCCTGTTTTAGGGCTTATTAAGGATAAGAGAGAGGGGATAGAAGCCCTGCTCAACAAGGGCGACACCTGCGAATTTAAGGTTTATGTCGGCGAAGAAGGCGATTATACCTTCGGTTCCGGGTCTGAGGCCAAGGCCAAGCCTGAGGTCAATGCGCAGGCGGAGGTCAATGGCCTGCCTGAGGGCGGGTCCGGGGCCGAACCTTATGTTGAGCCTAGGCGAGGAGATAGCCGTTCCGAGGGACCGCTCAAAGCTAAAACAACAAAACCGACCAAGATCCCGACTGATGACCGGGAAATTGGCCGGACAATCGGCCGGGAAATCAGCCGGAAAACCGGCATCTCGATAAATCCACAGGCCGGTTCGCCAATCGGCAATCCCACTGATGGGCCCGATGAAGCCGCTGCCAATGAGCTGATCGACCCGACCGAGGAAAAACTCAGGCGCAGTTTGCCGGAAGATCTCCTCAACATTCATCCTTGAAGCCAAGGAAAAATTATAAGGAAAGATATCAATGCTGCTGTGGAGAACGAGCCATTCGTTCTCCGCAGCTCATTTTTTTTATTTTATATGCAAAACTGAGCGGAGACTCATGGGGGTTTGGCAAAAAGCGGGTTACCCCATTGACACAAGGAGTTCCGAAAATCATGGGTAAACAGCACAATATGGAAGAACCCCATGACTCAATTCAGCTTGGAAACCATGGGGAAAGGCCGAAAACCGGGTAACCCCCTTGACTCGAGCTGAGTCGAAAATCATGGGGAAACAGCGAAATGCGGACAACCCCCTTGAATCGAGTCAGTTCTAAAATCAATGGGGTTTGGCGAAAACTGGACAACCCCATTGAAAAAGTCGAGCCCGGCGGTCATGGGGAAAGTCCAAAAACCGGGTTACCCCATTGATTCGAGCGGAATCGGCAATCATGGGGAAAAGCCCAAAACCGGATAACCCCATTGAAAAAGCTCGAGTAGACGATCATGGGGAAAGGCTGAAAAGCGGCAAACCCCCATGAAAATAATCGGCCATGTCCAAAAAATCTCGAAAAATTAGAATGAGTTCGCCGAAAACGCGAAACCAACACTATATTTTCCAAAATAAGCATAAAAAAGGAGGGCAGATCCGAAATATCGGATCTGCCCACATCATATAGGTCAATGCGGAGTGCCGCTTGGAAAGCTGCCGGCGGCACGGATTAAGCCAGGCTGCCACCAAGGCTAACCCGGGCAGTGCCCGGCCAAGACCGCAGGCCAACCCGGCCCCAAGGCCAAGGCCCGCAAGCCCCACGATAAGCCGGGCGCGGCTCTGAATTGGCCACGCACCGGTCTTGGGCCCTGGTCCCAAGGCCTAGACCGGCCTAGGCCCCACTAAATAAAGTGGAAAAACTGGTTGAGCTGGACCAGCAGGATGAAAAACAGGAAGATGGTGGCCAGGTACTTCATTGAGAAGCGGTAAAAGGACCGGGTCTTGAAGCTGCCTGAGAGGGCGAGCTCGTCATCCACGTAATCAGGCTCAATCCAGCCCAAGAGGATGGTCATCATAAAGCCGGACAGGGGCATGAGGAGTCCCTCGGCCATGAGGTCGAAGACATCAAGCCATGAAGATTGGCCGAAGGGGTGGAAGAGACCCGATGAGCCGAGAGCATCATAGGAAACAAGACCTGAGCCCACGAAGCCGATCAAGGCCATTATAAGAGTGACCTTGAGCCTCTTGTTCTTCATGTTTTTAAAGATATCGGCATCCAACATAGAAGAAACCCCGCCCTCCATCATGGCAATGGACGAAGATATGGCCGCAAAAAGGACCAGTATATAAAAAAGTGTGCCAAAGAGGGGGCCTGTCGACCCCATATTGGTAAAGACGGTCTGCAAGCTCACAAAGAGGAGACCCGGACCGCCTGAAGGCTCAAGCCCAAAAGCGAAAACTGCGGGCATGACGGCCATTGCCGCAAGCAGAGCCGCAAGGGTATCGGCAAAGGGGATAATCAGGGAGCTTTGCTCTATATCATCATCCTTGTTCATATAGGATCCATAGGCAACAATGGCACCTGAGGCCAGGGAGAGGGAGAAGAACATCTGACTTCCTGCAAGCCCAAGGACTTTTAACCAGCCCCAGCCCTTGAAAACACTGAAATCCGGCTTGAAAATAAAGGCCAAACCCTTGGAAGCTCCGGGAAATGTGCATGATCTTATTACAATAATCACGAGCATGACAAAAAGAGCGGGCATGGCAAATTTGTTAAAGCCCTCTATGCCGTCCTTGATCCCCCTGACGACTATGAAAACGGTTATGCCTAAAAATATCCAACCATATAACATGGCAGGAAGGCCGCTACCCACAAAATTGTTGAAGAAATTGGCGGAATCGGAAGCCCCTATGCCAAAAGAAAGGCCGAAAAGGTCACCAAGATTGGCAAGCAGGTAGCGAATAACATAGCCGCCAAAAGTTACATAAAAGCAGAGCAGTAGAAAGGGGGCTATGCAGCAGAACCAGCCGGCAGTCGTAAATTTCGGATTAACCGACTTATATGCCTGGATAGCAGCCTTGTCTGATTTTCTGCCAAGGGCAATCTCTCCAATCATAAGTGGGTAGCCCACGAAAATTACCAAGATAATATATAGGAGTAAAAAGGCGAAACCACCGCCAATCCCCATCTTATAGGGAAAGCCCCAAAGGTTGCCCAGACCTACTGCAGAACCTATGGAAGCCATCAAAAATCCGAAATGAGAGGCGAATTTGCCCTTATCATTGTTTCCCATATTGCCTCCTTAATAAAAATTAAATTTTCAGGTTGAAAATACCGGCCCGAATTAAATGAATAGAGAACATTATATCATTTATTAAAAAAAAACAATAATAATTTGCCAAATGCCAAGCCCAAATCATTCAAACGGACAATGGCGCGGAGTTTTTTACCTTGCATCACCCGTTGTAAGCATAGGGAAACAATGAGATAATTCCACTAAGACCAAGTTCACGGTCTGCACTTTGGAAAGGAGTTTTTCCTATGATCGTTCAAAAAGCCATCGGAAGCTTGATTTGTAAAGAAATAGCCACGGCGGGGGGCGACGTTCTCGCCTACTTGAGCATTCCCTACGCGAGAGCCGGACGGTTTGAGATACCCGTTGACATTAACTTATATAATAAATCGCCGATAAATCGCGAGGAAACGCTGTGTTTTCCGCAAAAAGGCCTTCACACGAAACTGAACGTCCTGCTCAAGCACCATATGATGCGTGACGAATGGTCGGTTAAATGGGATATCCAAACGGAGGATGCCTTCGTCGTAAACATTTGGACGCGCAAAAACCCCGATCATGATCCGGTTCTCATCTTTCTTCACGGAAGCGGGGAGTACAACTCAGGAACCACACCGCTGTACAACGGAGCGAATTTGGCGGCGAAAGGAGTCGTCGTCGTTACCGTTACGTATCGAATCGGAAACTTCGGATATTTACCCGTGTTTGATGAGGATCGGTTGATCGCGAATCTCTGTTACCGGGATCAGCAAGCTGCGCTTCGATGGGTTAGGCGCCACATCGCCGAGTTCGGCGGCGACGATACGAGAATTACCTTGATGGGGCATTCGGGGGGCGCACTTTCCGTTCATCATCATTATCTGAACGAGGAATCGTCGAAGTATTTCGATCAGTGCATGATGCTGGGCGGGCCGATTCCTAATATCAAGAAAGATGAGGGGCTTCGCGAGCAGTTTTATGAAATGCTTCACGCGAATCGCTGCAAAAGCCTTTCCGATTTGAAAGCGTTGGATGCGAAGAATATCATTCGCCTCAAGAAAGCGTCGATGAAAGAGGTGCTGGACGGAGATTTTTTCCCCGAGCCGAGCGAGGAGTTACTGAAGAGAAGCGCGTTTTCTCCAAAGCCGTTGTTGATCGGGAGCAATACAGACGAATTGTCGATGATCGAGCTTCCGATGTTTTACAAGGCGATGGGGATCGCCACGAGGGAAAGGAATGTGGACGAGGCGCTGAGAAAGACTTTCGGCGAGTACGCCGATCTCATGAGAAGCGCGTTTGAGTCGGAGTCGGACGGCATAATTGATCTTCAAATCAAGTGCATGGAGGCGGCGTCGTTCCATTACGCGGCGTACCGACTCATGAAAATCTATGGGGAAAAATCGCCGGTTTACGGCTACCGGATGGGCTACGTGCCGAATCTGTATCACGGGCTCCGTGGCGCGTATCACGGCGCGGAGGTCGCTCTGTTCTTTGACAATCTCGATAAAATGAATATCGAGATCACGCCGGAGAACCGAAAGCAAGCTCAAAAGCTGCAGGAGGATTGGATCGCCTTTCTGCGAACCGGAGAGGTACCGGGGCTTTCCCCGTTCCGCGAGGGAGGAAAGATACTCTCGTACGAGAAAACCGCCTCAGATGTCATCGAATTTCCCCATGCCTCGTTGATGGAGCTGCTGGATACGACCGAGATTCCCGAGAAAATGATGAATCACTTTTTATCAAAGCGATAAAAAAGGGGCTGTCTCAAAACTCTAAGTTTTGAGCAGCCCTTTTTCTGCGCCAAAACAAGAAAAACGGCTGCAGAGCAACCGTTTCCTTGGTATGTAGGCCTACAACTCAAGACCGAATCAGATACCAATGCTTGTATTAAATTACAGCAGCCCCAATGAGTTACAAACGTACAAATTTGCCAAATGCCAAGCCCCCGTCTTTTGATGCAACATTTGCAAAAGACCGCACAAGCTCACGTATACTGTTATAATGTTTATACGAAAGAAAAAAGACTTGATAGGCATGTCACAATATTTATAAATACAAAAGGGAAAGGTGAGACAATGGTTAAAAGAAGAGGCGGCTTCGGCGGATTTGGCGGCGGAGCCAATATGAATAAGATGGTCAAGGAGATGAAAAAACTCCAGAAGCAGATGGAAGAGGCCCAGACCAAGCTTGACGAAACTATATTCGAATCATCTGCCGGCGGCGGGGCGGTAAAGGCTGAGATGAACGGGAAAAAAGAGCTTTTAAAGCTTGAAATCCAGCCCGATATCCTTGATCCGGAAGATGTAGAAATGCTTGAGGACCTGATTCTGGTGGCTGTCAATGACTGCTTGAAGCAGGTGGAAGACCGGAGCGATGCCCAGATTAGCCAACTGAGCGGCGGACTTAATATTCCGGGTATGTAATGGCAGACCTACCTGAATCATTGGAGAGGCTGATCGGAGAGCTGAGGCGCTTGCCGACCGTCGGCCGGAAAACGGCCGGGAGAATGGCCATCCATCTCATAAGCACAGAAGGAAGCCAGGCTGAAGACCTGGCCAAGGCCCTTATTGACGTAAAGAAAAAGCTCCACCCCTGTCCTGTATGCGGAAACATAACAGAGGGCAGGCTATGCTCAATTTGCTCCGACCCCAAAAGGGACAGGAGCCTAATTTGCGTTGTCGAGGATGTCCAAAACCTTATGGCAATGGAAAGAGGCGGTTCATATAGGGGCCTATACTACGTCTTGAGCGGACTTATCTCACCCATGCACGATAGGGGACCTGACCGGATTGGCCTGGAAAGGCTCTTGAAAATCATAAGGCTAGCACGGGAAAAGAAGAAACCCATAAGGGAAGTGATATTGGCAATTTCACCGACCGTCGAGGGGGAAACGACCATGCTCTTCCTTGCCGACCTGCTCGATAAGGAGGGGGTCACCGTCAGCCGGATAGCCTCGGGCATACCTGTCGGGGGAAACCTGGAATATTACGATGAACTGACCCTGACCAAGGCAATGCAGGATCGTCACAACATGAACAAGTGACAGATGGGGAATGTAAAAATAAAAATGGGTACAAAAAAATGGACCACACTGGAGTCGAACCAGCGACCTCCACGATGTCAACGTGGCGCTCTAACCAACTGAGCTAATGGTCCATACCGAATAATTATAGCAACAAATATTGTAATTGGCAAATATTGTAAACCGGCCCCACGCAAATTTATATTATGCCGGCAAAGTTAGTAAGGACGAGAATATGTCTAATAATAAGAAGTTTTTAGCTGTTTTTTTAGCTTTATTCACAATGTTAACGGCCTGCTCAAATCAGGACAAAAAACCGGGAAATACTTCGGAATCAGGCTCCTATGTTGAGAGGAATATCCAAGATCCCTCGGAAATGCCCGTAACAAACGGGGAATTTGTTGAAAGCTCCTCAGGTGAAAAGCTTTATAAGGGCCAAGGGACCTTTTTTGATGCCTTCGATACGGTAATCAGCGTGACCTATTATTGCGAGGATAAAGAAAGTTTCGAAAAGCTCTTTAAGCTGACCCACGATGAATTCCTGAGGCTCCACAAGCTCTACGATAATTACAATACATATGAAGGGCTTGTCAATGTCATGACCATAAACAATTCTGCAGGAAAAGAGGGAGTTAAGGTGGATGAGGATCTTTTCAGGCTCATTCAAATGTCAAGGGGGTTATACGACAAGGCCCTGGGCAAGGTGAATATAGCCATGGGCTCGGTCCTTTCTCTTTGGCACGATGCCAGAGAGTTTGCCGAAAAAAATCCCGAAAAGGCCAAGTTGCCTGATCCTGAGGCCCTAAAAGAGGCAGGCAAGCACATGGATATAAATAAGCTTGTCCTGGACGAGAAGAACAGGACTGTGAAATTGGAAGATCCGGCCATGTCACTTGACCTGGGAGCGGTAGCCAAGGGCTATGCTACGGAGCTGATCGCTCAAAAACTGAAGGGAGCGGGCCTAAAGAGCGGCCTCATTTCAGCCGGCGGCAATGTCAAGCTGATCGGGCAAAACCCAATGGGCAGGGACTGGAGAGTCGGGGTTGAAGACCCGTCGGAAAGCCAAGGAGACCCCAAAGTGGTTGTCGATCTCAAGGCTGACATGTCCCTTGTAACTTCGGGCGACTACCAAAGATTTTTTGTGGTCAAAGGAAAGAAGTACCACCACATAGTCGACCCTGTGAGCTTGGAACCGGGCGGAAGGTCCCCTTCATTGACCATAGAAACCAAGGACTCCGGCCTGGCCGACTTCCTGTCAACCGCCCTTTTCTTGGCCGATGAAGAAGAGGAAAAAAAGATATTGCAGAATTTTAAAAATATGGGCGAAACCATCGAGGACATAAGGGTTGAATATGACGGATCCTACAAGGCAAGTGAGGGGATCAAGGCCAATATAGAAAACTAGGCCGCAAGCCGGAAAAACAATTTAACGATTTTACACCAACTTAACATAGATTTGTTTTTAGTTTAATTATACTTCTTTACACTATCAGAGGATCGATTATTGATATTGCAAATGAGTTTGTAGAAAGCAAGCATAAATAAATGCTGAGAAAGGAACAAATCTATGAAGAAGAAAATATTGGCATCAGTCCTGGCAATTGCCATGGTAGCAACTTTAGGCGCATGCGGAAATGACAAAGGCGGGGACAAATCAGGCTCCGATGCCGGAAGCACAGGGAAAGCCCCGGAAGAAGCTAAAGAAATTCACGTAATTTCACGCGAAGAGGGCTCAGGAACACGTGGTGCCTTTATCGAGATTACAAAAATCAAAGATGGAGATAACGACAACACACGTCCGGATGCAGTAGTTCAGAATTCAACAGATGCTGCAAAAACAACCGTGTCGGGAGACCCCGCAGCCATTGGATACATCTCCATGGGTTCAATGGACGACACTGTAAAAGCAATAAAAGTTAACGGAGTAGAAGCTACAGAAGAGAACGTTATTAATGATAAATATGCCGTTAAACGTCCTTTCAATATTGTTTATAAAGAGGACAAGCTGACAGACGCCACAAAGGACTTTATTAACTTTATTATGAGCAAAGAGGGCCAGGCCTTGGCTCAAGCTTCACACGTGTTGGCAGCAGACGGCCAGGCGGCTCCTTATGCCAAGAGTGGTGACCTTTCCGGAAAAATCCGTATCCAAGGTTCAACTTCCGTAACTCCTTTCATGGAAAAACTTATGGAAGAATATAAGAAAGTCCAGCCCAACGTGACTTTCGACTTTACCTCCAACGGATCGGGAGCCGGAATAACAGCAGCTATTGAGGACCAGGCCGACTTGGGAATGGCTTCACGTGAAGTAAAGGACGAAGAGAAGGCCAAGGGTCTCACCGATAAGAAGATAGCCATAGACGGTATTTGCGTAATTGTAAATAAAGACAATGCTTGCGACGACCTGACCATGGACCAGATCAAAGGAATCTTCACCGGTGAAATCAAGGATTGGAGCGAAATTTCCAAATAGAAATTTTGAATCAGGAGGGATCCGGGGATGACCGGGTCCCTGCTTTTTTATAAAGTCGGGCTTTTTAAAGCTTAGTTAGGAGCTTGTATGGCAAAAACCAAGACGACTCCGCTCGAAAGAATTATGAATGTACTTTTCATACTTGCAACAGCGGTTTCAATAATAGCTGTCGGCTTGATTTGTTGGTTTGTCTTTTCAACCGCTATTCCCACCATAGGGAAGATCGGTGTTAAAGAGTTTGTTTTGGGATCCACGTGGAAACCCTCAAAAAATTTATTCGGAATTCTGCCTATGATAGTGGGTTCGCTATATGTAACGCTTGGAGCAGCTGCCATCGGAGTCCCCATAGGAGTTCTTACCGCCGTATATATGGTTTTCTATTGTCCTAAAAAGATCAAAGGCCTTCTTCAGGCGGGGATCAACCTTCTGGCCGGAATACCTTCCGTAGTTTACGGTTTATGGGCCTTGGAAGAGATAGTTCCACTGATCAGGAACACTATGGGGGGCTACGGCCTGTCAATACTTGCCGCTATGATTCTACTGGGAATCATGATCCTCCCGACAGTTATAGCCCTGTCCCAATCGGCACTTGAAGCGGTTCCGTCCGTATATTATCAGGGGGCCGTGGGCCTTGGGGCAAGCAAAGAGAGGGCCATATTTACAGTTGTGGTGCCTGCAGCAGGGTCCGGTATTCTCGCATCTATAATCATGGGCATAGGAAGGGCCATAGGAGAGACCATGGCTGTTCAGATGGTCATAGGCAACTCTCCCCTTTTCCCGACCGGCCTTTTGAAACCGGGTAGGACAATGACCACAAACATTACCACCGAGATGGCCTATGCTTCAGGGCTTCACAGAGAATCACTTATTGCGACCGGGGCAATCCTCTTTATTTTCATATTGGTCATAAATATTATTTTCAACATATTCAAAAACAAGCCGGCCAATAAGGAGGCCTGATATGACAAGAGATAATAAAAACAAAAAGGCACCTTTAAAACCGGGCTCGGCCATAGCAAAATTTTTTATCCATTTTTCAACGGTCTTCGCCATAGGCGTCCTGATCCTTGTTATAGGCCAGGTTGCCATAAGGGGAATCCCCCACTTAAAACCCGAATTGTTCTCCTTGAACTGGACCAGCGATAACCAATCCATGATGCCTTCCATATTCAACACCTTGGAGTTGATCATTCTCACTCTGATACTGACGGTTCCTGTAGGAGTGGGGACGGCAATCTATATGGTGGAATATGCTAAGCCGGGCAACAGATTTGTAAAATTGGCCAGAATAATGACGGAAACCCTACAGGGGATACCCTCGATAATATTCGGTATTTTCGGAATGATCTTCTTTGTCAATAAGATAGGCTGGGGGAACTCGATAATAGCCGGAGCCTTGACAATGTGGTTTATGACCCTGCCCCTGGTGATCAGGGCAACCGAGGAGGCTCTTTTGGCGGTACCCATGAAACTCAGGGAGGCTTCTTACGGGCTGGGAGCAGGAAAGCTCAGGACAACTTTCAATGTTGTATTGCCAGCTGCCTCAATGGGAATTTTTTCAGGAATAATCCTTACCATAGGCAGGGTGGTCGGAGAGACTGCGGCACTCATATACACGGCAGGATCCATGAGCCGCTATGCCACACCCTTTTTAAACGGACGGACTCTGTCAATCCATATGTATCTCTTGCAGACCGAGGGACTTTTCAAGGACCAGGCATATGCGACAGCCGTGATTCTTCTGGTCATAGTTTTAGGGATAAACGGCCTATCCGGTTTGATAGAAAAAAAGTATAAAAATAAGGAGATGGGTGAATGAGTAAAATACAGATCAAGGATTTCCACTGTTTTTATGGGGACTTCGAAGCGATAAAAGGGGTCAGTATGGAAATAGGGGAAAATGAAGTAACCGCTTTTATAGGGCCTTCGGGTTGCGGAAAATCAACAATTTTGAAATCCATCAACAGAATGAACGACCTGGTCGAAGGCTTTTCAACCAAAGGCCTTATAGCCCTTGATAACAAGGATATATATAAGGATATAGACGTTTACAGTTTAAGAAAAGATGTTGGCATGGTTTTCCAGCAGCCCAATCCCTTTCCCAAGACGATTTTTGACAATGTTGCCTATGGACCGAGAACTCACGGGATCAGGGATAAATACAAACTTGAAGAGATTGTGGAGAGATCTTTAAAGCAGGCCGCGGTTTGGGATGAGGTAAAAGACATTTTGAATAAATCCGCTGTATCCCTTTCAGGCGGACAGCAGCAGAGGGTTTGCATTGCAAGGTGTTTAGCTGTTGGGCCTGAGGTAATTCTTTTGGATGAACCGACATCGGCACTTGACCCGATTTCGACTACAAAGATTGAGGACTTGCTCTTTGAGCTGAAAAAGGACTACACCATAGTTATTGTCACCCACAATATGCAGCAGGCAACGCGTGTTTCAGATAAAACGGCTTTCTTCTTTTTGGGTGACCTGGTCGAGTATGGGGACACTACGCAGATATTTGAGAATCCCAAGCAGGAAAAAACGGAACGCTATGTTTCGGGACGTTTCGGTTGATAAAGGGAATAATTTAGGGGGCTAAGATGAGGATTAGATTTGAAGAAGATTTGGATAGGCTTAACGGAGATCTAATAAGTTTGGGGGAGATGTGCATAAAATCCGTCGGTCAGGCTTTGAGGGCTCTTAATGACAAAGAGGAGGCCTTGACAGACCTTGTTATAAATAGGGAAAAAGAGATAAACGACCTTTCAAAAAAAGTGGACCAGGAGTGCACCCTGCTTATACTACGTCAGCAGCCGGTGGCATCTGATCTCCGCTTTATTTCAGCAGCCTTGGCAATGAATATAGACCTTGAAAGAATAGGCGACCAGGCCAGGGATATATCAGTCCTTGTTAAGCAGATGCTCAACAGCGGCTATAAGAAAAGAGATTTGGGCAGTCTCTTGGATATGGCGGACAAGGTAAATTTCATGACCGGGGAGGCACTTAAAGCCTACATGGAAGGCGATACCGACCTGGCTGCAAAGTGCATTCTTATGGATGACCAAGTGGATGGCCTCTTTCTCAAGGTAAGGGATGAGCTTATTAAAGATATAAGGGAGGAAAGGCTTGATGCCGCAGCCCTCATTGATATTCTTATGCTTGCAAAATATCTTGAGAGGATAGGGGACCACGCTACAAATTTAGGTGAATCCGTCCTATACTCCTTGACCGGGAAGAAAATTAAAGAGCAGGATTTGAAGGAGAAAAATTTTTAGAATCCTGAAAAAATATTGTCCTCCTGAATATCCCGCCGACTCTTTACGGAGGGATATTCTTGTATAAAAGTATGTAAAAATTGGGGGGATTTCGTGTATTCTTAATATAGAAGAAAGGTGGCGAAAATATGTCAACAATCTATATTGTGGAGGATGATCCAAATATTCGTCAACTTATTAGCTATGCTCTGGAAAGCAAGGGCTACAAAACCAGGGCTTTTGCCAAGGCGGGCGAACTTTATGAGGATCTTGATAAAGAAATCCCGTCGCTTTTCCTTTTGGACATTATGCTGGAAGGGGAGGACGGCTATCAGATTTTAGAACATTTAAAAACTTACGGACCCACCAAGCCAATCCCGGTAATTATGCTGACCGCAAAGACAGCCGAGTATGACAGGGTAAAGGGCCTTGACATGGGAGCCGATGATTACATATGCAAGCCCTTCGGGGTCATGGAGCTTATGAGCAGGATCAAGGCTGTCCTGCGCCGCTACGGATCCAAGGAAGACAAGGAGATCATAAGCATTGGCAGACTGGAACTTGACAGGGAAAAAAGAAGGGTAAGTATAGACAAGAAAGAAATCGTATTGACATATAAAGAATTCGAACTTTTGAATTTTTTAATGGAGAATTACCGGCTTGTTATATCGAGGGATAAGATAATGGAGGAAGTCTGGGGTTTTGAGTATGAAGGGGAAACAAGAACCATAGATGTCCATATAAGGTCCCTAAGGCTCAAGCTTGGTGAACTTTCATCATATATAAAAACTGTTAGAAATGTAGGATATAAATTGGAGGCTGAGTGATGAGAAAGAAGCTCCTGGTCAGATTTTTTGCTGCCGCGCTTATAATAGTAGTTTTGGCTTTGGCCTTCCTTTTCGGAAGCATATATAAGCTGACCAATATAGGGCTTGGACAGGCATTAAAAGCCATGCTGGTTCCGGCTGTAATTTTTTTGATTCTGGCACTGGGAGTAAGCTATTTGCTGGCCCAAAAGCTATATGAGACGGCCCTGAAGCCCTTTCAATCCATAGCAAGCTATCTTTTAAATCTCACCAGGGGAGACTATTCCGTCCAGGCCCCGCCATTGGAAGAAGAAAAAGCTCTGTCCGACTTTCTTTTAGACGAAGAGGACAGGAAGGCCTTCTCGGACCAGCTTTCTGAAATAAGAGAAAATGAGAACATGCGTCGGCAATTTACGGCAAATATAAGCCATGAACTGAAAAGCCCCCTAACCTCGATAAATGGATATGCCGAAATGCTCGAACAGGGGATGGTGGAAGATCCTGAAAAAGTTAAGGATTTTGCGAGCATTATCCATAGAGAGGGCAAGAGACTCATGATGATAATAGACCAGGTCATAGAGCTGTCAAAATTTGACACGGGCATGGTCAATATGAATGACCTGACAGAATTCAATATAACCGAAATGGTGGGCAAGAAACTTCTGGAAATGGAAAACTATGCCAAAATCCATAAAGTTGTTCTCTATGCTCAAGTGGGGGCTATACAGGATAAGGATGATATGGCAAACAAGCCTTTCTGGGAGGATATTGAAGAGGGTGGAAGCAAACCCGAAGTAATGATCAAGGCCAATCAAATTCTAATAGATGAGCTTTTGGATAATTTGATCAGCAATGCCATAAAATATTCCAAGGAAGAAGGCGGAAGGGTTCGGATCCGCATATCCGAAGACGAAGACAGCGTATACCTGTCCGTAAAAGATAAGGGAATAGGAATAAGCAAGGAAGACTGCGACCATATTTTCGAGCGCTTTTATGTTGCTAACAGGGCAAGAACAAAAACGGAAGAAGATGGTACCGGCCTTGGCCTCTCCCTGGTCAAACACGCTGTTCAGGCCCACAAGGGGAGTTATAGCGTAAAGAGTAAGCTCGATAAAGGCTCCAAGTTTACCATAACCCTTCCCAAAAACCCCCATATCAAAGAGCCGGCCGGCAAGGGGAAAAAAGCAGGAAAAAAGGAAAAATCCAAGGACAAATAAACTTGCAATGATCCTTGAAAATGGATTATCATTATATTGATGGAGATTTGCCACTGAGAAGAGTGAGAGGGCAACGTTTAATACGTGTGCTTGGCTTGCTCTTTTTTTTAGCGGGTCCGGGCAAAGGTTTTCTAGCGTTAGGAGGTATTGTGAAGAATAGACTTTTAGAAGCTGTGGAGAATGACGATCTCATAATGGCGGTCAAGGATGACGGCGGATTGGAAGAGGCCATCAGGAGCAAACACAAGGTTGTTTTTTTGCTATATGGCGACATACTTAATCTTCCGCAAATCGTAAGCCGGATCCACGCCAAAAGGAAGCTTGCCGTTGTCCACCTGGACCTTATCGAAGGCTTGTCACCCCAAGAGGTTAGCGTTGACTTTATCAAGAAGAGTGCCAATGCGGACGGCCTTATTTCAACAAGACCCAAGCTGATTCAGAGGGCATCTGAAATCGGCTTGCCGTCAATACTGCGCTTCTTCCTTATAGATTCCCTATATTTACATAACATAAAGAAAAGCATGGAAAGGGGTAAGCCCGACATGGTCGAGATCCTGCCGGGACTTGCTGCGGGACTGATAGAAGAAGTGAAAAACACGACCTCACTCCCCGTCATAGCCGGAGGTCTTATCAGGAACAGGGAAGACTATGTTCAGGCAATGGACTCAGGAGCGGTTGCAGTTTCAACATCTTCAAAGGAACTTTGGAAAGAAGATTGACATAAGCTGAGCTTTAAACACTTTTAGGTATTGTAGGCAATATTTTAGTGGAGAAAAGAGGCATTGATGGAAAAAGCTTGTTATGATGCGATAGTTATAGGCGGCGGGGTCAGCGGGTCCTCCATAGCCTATATGCTTTCGAAAAAGAAGGGGAAATTTCTCCTTCTTGAAGCCAAGGGAGATGTTTGCGAGGGCAGCTCAAAAGCCAATTCAGGCATAGCCCACGGCGGTTATGATGCGGAACCGGGGAGCCTGAAGGCCAAGATGAATATCAAAGGGATTTCCATGATGGAGGAGATCTCCGAAAAACTCGACTTTGACTTCCAAAAGATAGGCAGCCTTGTCATCTGCAAGAGCCGGGAAGATTATCCCAGGCTTGAAGCCCTGTATGAGAGAGGAATAAAGAACGGAGTTAAGGGCCTCTCCATAATCAAGGATCCTGAGCTTCATGAGATGGAGCCCAATCTTCAGGACAATATTGTAGCCGCTCTATACTGCAGCGAAGCGGGCATTGTCGACCCCTTTATGATGACAATAGCGTTTGCCGAGCAGGCGGCGGTAAACGGTTTTAAATTCAGATTTTATCAGGAAGTAATCGGTATAAACAGGCAGGATGACGGCCTGTGGCTGGTAAAGACCCCGACCGACACATATTTGAGCCGCGCAGTTATAAATGCGGCAGGACTTTATTCAGACAAAATACATAATATGGTCTGCAAGGACGAGTACAAGATCTTGCCGAGAAAAGGCGAGTATATGCTTTTGGACAGGAGCCAGGAAGGCTTTGTGAAAAAAGTCATTTTCGACCTGCCCACAGACAAGGGCAAGGGGGTCCTGATTTCGCCCACCTGTGACGGAAATATACTTGTAGGGCCGACCTCATCCTTTATTGACGATAAGGAAGAAAAAGAAACAACCTTGGATGGCCTGGACCTGGTCAAAGAACTCAGCACCACTATGGCAAAGAACATTGGTTTTAACCAGGTAATAACCTCATTTACAGGGCTAAGAGCCCATGGTGTCGGAGACGACTTCATTATACAGGAGCAGGAACCGGGCTTCTTCGACTGCATGGGAATCGAGTCTCCGGGACTGACATCAGCTCCTGCAATAGGCCAATATATGGCTGACCTTGTCCAAAAAAGACTGAACTTACCTGAAAACGAGGACTTCATAGAGAGAAGAAAGGGCCTGGTCAAAACCCGGACAATGTCAAAAGAAATGAGGGAAAAACTTGTCAAAGAGAATAAGGAGTATGGCCAGATCATATGCAGGTGCGAGAGCGTAAGCGAGGGCGAAATTATTGATGCAATAAGAAGACCGCTTGGGGCCAAAAGTTTGGACGGGCTCAAGAGAAGGGTCCGTGTAACGGCCGGACGCTGCCAAGGCGGCTTCTGCACCTCAAGACTTATAGATATCCTTGCCGGGGAGCTTGGCCTTCCTCGTGAAGAAATAACCAAGAAAGATCGGGAGGCTTATCTCCTGACCCAAAAGACCAGATAGGAGGGCCTGATGAAGAACTACGATTTAGCAATAATTGGCGGAGGCCCGGCCGGTCTGGCGGCGGCTTGTGCAGCCTATGATGAAGGCTTAAGGAGCATAGTTGTAATTGAAAGGGACAGGGTCCTGGGCGGGATTTTAAACCAGTGCATCCATAACGGATTCGGCCTTCATAGATTTAAAGAAGAGCTGACAGGCCCGGAATATGCCCACAGATACATAGATATGGCTGAGGAGAGGGGGATAGAATGCCTGGTAAATACCATGGTCATCTCTTTCCAAGCCGATAAAAAACTGACCTTGATGTCAAAAGATAGGGGCATAGAGACAATACAGGCCAAGGCCGTAGTATTGGCAATGGGCTGCAGGGAAAGACCCAGGGGAGCCCTTAACATACCGGGTCAGAGACCGGCAGGAATCTATACAGCCGGGACAGCCCAGAGACTCATAAACATTGAAGGCTACATGCCGGGAAGAAAGGTTGTCATACTGGGCTCAGGCGACATAGGCCTTATTATGGCCAGAAGGGTAACCCTTGAGGGCGGCAAGGTTCTTTGCGTTGCAGAGATCATGCCCCACTCAGGCGGACTTAAAAGAAATATTGTCCAGTGCCTGGACGATTTCAACATTCCCCTGTATTTCAACACCACAGTCAGCAAGGTGGTCGGCAGGGAGAGGGTCGAAGGGGTATGGCTATCCCAAGTTGATGAAAAAATGCGGCCCATAAAGGGGACCGAAAGATTCGTCGAATGTGATACCCTACTTCTTTCAGTCGGTCTGATACCTGAAAATGAGCTGTCAATAGAAGCCGGGGTTGAACTGGATCCCAGGACAAAGGGAGCCAAGGTTACGGACAGGTGGATGACAGGAGTCGAGGGTGTCTTTTCCTGCGGCAATGTTCTTCACGTTCACGACCTGGTTGACAATGTTTCATGCGAGGCTGAAATAGCCGGGAAAAATGCAGCCATCTACGTTATGGAGGGCTTTAAAGAGTCAGAGGGCGGCAAGGTTTCTGTTGTTGCAGGACAGGATGTGACCTATGCCCTGCCTCAAGAAATCAATATATCCAGCATGCCGGAAACACTTGAGGTTTCCTTCAGGGTCAGGAAGCTCTTTTTCCAGAAATCGGTAGCCCTGTATATGGACGGTGAGCGTGTGTATAGGAAGAAAAAACACGCCCTGGCACCGGGTCAGATGGAGCAGATAGAAATAAAGAAGGAAGATATGCTGGCCCGTATGCCTGAAAAAATAGAGATAAGGGTGGAGGACTGATATGAATATTAAAGAAATGACATGTATTCAGTGCCCTATAGGTTGCAGACTAAAGGTCAGCCTGAATGACCTGGGAGAGGCCGTTTCCGTTGAGGGCAACAATTGCGGAAGGGGCGTCAAGTACGCAAAAGAAGAGGTTAAGGACCCCAGAAGGGTTGTATGCTCAACGGTTGTGATAGACGGCGGCAAGGGTGATGAGACCATGCTGTCAGTCAAAACCCAGGAAACGGTACCCAAGGGAATGATTTTCCAAGTTATGGAAGACATTAAGACATTAAAAGTTCATTTGCCTGTGGAAATCGGACAGACTATAAAGGCAAATATAGGGGGGGCGGGAGTCAACTTAGTGGCTACGGAGGTCAAGAGATGAAGCAATATATAATGGCACTGGATGCCGGAACCACCAGCAATAGGTGCATAATATTTGATAAAAAGGGAGAGATTGTTTCCCTGGCTCAAAAAGAGTTTACCCAGTATTTTCCTCATCCAGGTTGGGTTGAACATGACCCAAAGGAAATATGGTCGACCATGATAGGGGTCATGATGGAAGCTATGGCCCAGATCAGCATTGAGGATGAGGACCTTGCCGGCCTTGGAATCACAAACCAAAGAGAGACCACCATAGTTTGGGACAAAGAGACCGGAGAGCCGGTATATAACGCCATAGTTTGGCAGTGCAGAAGGACTGCAGATATGGTCGATAAGCTGGTTGCAGACGGTCATAGGAAGATGATCCAGGATAAGACCGGTTTGGTACCGGACCCATATTTTTCGGCGACCAAGGTCCGCTGGATCCTCGACCATATAGAAAATGGCCAGGAGAGGGCGGAAAAAGGCCAACTCCTGTTCGGAACCGTCGACAGCTGGTTGATTTGGAAGCTGAGCGGGGGCAGGGTCCATGTTACGGACTATTCAAACGCCTCCAGAACCATGCTTTACAATATTAATGAATTGAAGTGGGATAAAGATATATTGGACTTGCTAAGGATTCCCCAAGCCATGTTGCCGGAAGTTAAACCCTCCTCCTTTGTCTATGGATATACACAAACGGGACATGGCCGGATTCCTATAGCAGGGGCCGCAGGCGACCAGCAGTGTGCTCTTTTCGGTCAAGCTTGCTTTGAAGCGGGCGAAGCCAAAAACACATACGGAACCGGGGCCTTCCTGTTAATGAACACGGGAAATAAGCCGGTAAAGTCTGAAAGCGGCTTGGTGACTACAATAGCCTGGGGACTTGAGGAGGGTAAGGTCAACTATGCCCTTGAGGGATCAATATTTGTCTCCGGCTCCTCCATTCAGTGGCTGAGGGACCAGCTAAGAATTATAGACTCGGCCCAGGATACGGAATACATGGCAAGAAGGGTTGATTCAACGGACGGGGTTTATGTGGTACCTGCATTTACGGGATTGGGAGCCCCGTACTGGGATCCTTATGCAAGAGGCGTGATTTGCGGAATAACAAGGGGAACCAACAAATACCACATTGTAAGAGCAACCCTGGAATCCCAGGCCTTTTTATCCAACGATGTTTTACAGGCCATGGTCAATGACCTGGGCAGCCCCATAAAGCTATTAAAGGTTGATGGCGGTGCTTCTGCCAATAACTTCCTCATGCAGTTCCAGGCCAATATGATCCAGGCTGAGGTGCTGAGGCCCAAGACCCTGGAAACTACAGCTCTTGGAGCTGCATACTTTGCCGGACTTGCGGTCGGATATTGGAAGGACCTTGATGAAATTAAGACAAATTGGCAGGCGGACAGGGTTTTCCAACCTGAAATCTCGCCGGAAGAAAGAAATGTTCTTGATAAGAATTGGCAGTATGCCGTGGCCCGCTCATTTTCCTGGGCAAAGCAGGTAAAAGATTAAGAGGACCGGCCCTTAGCCGGGATTATATCAGGCCAATATGTAGGAAAGGAATTTTTATGATCAGCGAAAGAACTTTAAACTATGCCCACAGGGGCTTTAAATCCAAATACCCCGAGAACACAATGCTGGCCTTTAAAAAGGCCGTGGAAGAGGGAGTAGACGGGATAGAATTCGATGTCCATCTGACCAAGGACGGTGAAATAGTTATTATTCACGATGAGCGCCTTGACAGGACCTGCCAAGCTGAGGGAAGGATCAAAGACTATACCCTTGAAGATCTCAGGAAGGTCAACGCAGCCAAGCTTTTCCCCGAAATAGAGTTTGAAGGCATACCGACCTTGGAAGAATATTTCAAATATATTAAAGACAAGGACATAATAACCAACATTGAACTGAAGACAGGGATATTTTGGTACAGGGGGATCGAAGAAAAAGTTTATGACCTGCTTTCAAAATATGACCTGAACGACCGGATCCTGGTTTCATCATTCAACCACGAAAGTCTTATGAAAATGAAGGAATTGGGGCCGGAACTCAAGTTCGGGGCCCTTGTAAGCTCATGGCTTGACAGGCCGGAGGACTATCTGGAAAAAATGGGTGTGGATTTCTACCATCCTGCAGCATATTGCGCAAGCTCGGAACTTGTCAAAAGACTCCATAATCGCGGAATCGGAATAAATGTTTGGTTCGGCAAGGAGGAATACGATTTCAAGACCCTGGTTGAAATGGGGGTTGACGGAATAATAAGCGATTTTCCGGATCAGGTTAAGGAACTGATCCGACCTTTATAAATGTTTTAAAAGTAAGTGTTGGCCGGGGGCCCAATTCTTGGGGAAATGACAAGGAGTAAGAGAAATGTCAAAAAAGTTTAAGAGTGTTGTAGGAGTTTTGCTGGCAACTATGATGGTATTGACAGCATGCGGCGGTGGCGGACAGACCGGCGGAGCAGGCTCAGGAGAGAGCCAGGGAGCCAAGGCGCCGGATGGAATAGGCAAGTACGAAGGAGACGGCATAACCATTACATGGTGGCACGCACTCGAAGAACAGTACAATGACCTTGTAAAAGAAGTCGTTGACGGATTTAACAGCACACATGACAAAATCAAAGTCGAAGCAAAATACATCGGACCTTATAGCGACGTAAACGAAGCTTTGGTTGCAGCCCATGCAGCAGGAACAGGCCTTCCGGGAGTAGTGGTTGCCAATACGGACTATGTAGCTGCCTATGGAAAGAACGGGGTTTTTGAGGACCTCACTCCATACATCCAAGCCACAAACTATGATGTCGGCGACTTTGCCAAGGGACTTTTGGTAAGTGCCCAGTATGAGGGAAAACAGGTTTCATTGCCCTTCCTACATTCAACACAGGTCATCTATTACAATAAAACTATCGCTGACCGGGAAGGAATTGAGATCCCGACAAGCATGGACCAGATGGAAGCCTTCTTTGCCAAGGCAACTAAAAAGGGAGCCGATGGCAAAGTTGAGCGCTACGGACTTGAAATTCCCGGTTGGGACCAGTGGTATTTTGAAACAATGTATCTGAACGACGGAGTAAAAATCATTACTGACGAAAACAAGACAGACTTGGCCGGCGAAGATGCCCTTGCAAGAACTGCAGAAATCCAGAAGTGGATCAAGGACGGTAATGCAGTATTGCGTGTAGGAAAAGACGGATCTGCAACAATGAGACAGGATTTTTATGACGGCAAAGCATTCGCTATCATGCACACATCTTCACTCTACAACAACCACGTAGACAAGAGCGGATTTGACGTAGGAATGGCTTGGTATCCGGCATCAGCTAAGACCGGAAACAAGTTCAGCGAAGTCGGCGGCTGCGTATTGGGAATTCCTTCAAAGAATGACCAGGATACAAAGAACGCTGCATGGGAATTCTTACAGTACCTGTGCGGCAAGGAAATCAACATGAAATGGGCCGAGAAAACCGGCTACATTCCGACAAGAAACTCAGTGCTTGATACGGATGAGGGCAAGGCCTTCCTGGAGAAGAAGCCCGCATTCAAGCCGATTTTCGCAAATCTTGACCTTATCAATCCCAGGATTCAGCACGGTTCATGGAGTGAGCTTGCAACAATCTGGAAAAACTACATGCAGTCTATGATGGTTGACAATGCTGACACAAAAAAATCTTCAGAGAACATGGCTAAAGAGATTGACGAAATTCTTGAGGATGCAAAATAAGAGTCGGATAGACTATAATTTGACTTAGGACTTAAGTTAAATAGTTTACGGATCCTGCCTGCTTTCTCAACCAAACCAAGTTTGGCCGAGGGGCAGGCGGGATACCATTAAGAGATTTAGGGGTAATTTACAATGAAAAACAAAAAAGAAATGAAATTACCGGACCTTACAATTTCAAAAAGAATAAAAGCAAATAGGAGAAAGAAGAAGTTTATAGATTTTCTTTTTATCTTGCCGGCAATAATTCTTTTGGCCATATTTGTTTACTATCCCATAGTTAAGCTTTTCCAGATCAGCCTTACTGACTGGAACCTGCTCAAGCCGACATGGAAGTATGTCGGGACCAAAAACTGGGAGTGGCTCTTCAAAGGTACGGGGGCCAAGTATCTCTGGAATTCATTAAAAGTAACCTTTCTTTATTCAATTGGTGAGCTTTCAATCACCATCATAGGCGGCATGCTTTTCGCCCTGCTCTTCAACAGAATGACCAAGAGTTTTTCATTTATGAGAGCGGTCGTTTTTATGCCCAAATACATAGCAATGTCTTCAGCTGCCGTAATATTTTTATGGATTTTAAATGCTGATGCAGGAATTATGAATTTTATCTTAACAAAAATAGGGCTTTTGCCTGTAAATTGGCTAAATCAAAAATCAACAGCCCTTATTTCGGTCCTTATGCTTACCGGCTGGAGGGCCATAGGCTATGGAATGATGATCTATCTGGCGGCCATGTCCGGAATTTCCAAGGACTACTACGAAGCCTCATCGCTTGACGGGGCAAGTAAAAGCCAGCAATTCTTCAAGATCACCCTTCCCATGCTGGGGCCGACAACCCTCTTCCTATTCGTTACGACCTTCCTTTCTTCTATGAAAGTATTCCAGTCGGTCGATATTCTTACAGGAGGCGGGCCCAACAGGTCAACGGAAGTATTTGTATACTTGATTTACAGGTATGCCATGGTAGACTTCAGAATGGACAGGGCAGCCACAGCAGCTATAATGTTCTTCCTGATTTTATTGGTAATAACAGTAGCGACTTTCAAAGTTTCAAAGAACAAAGTCAACTATGATGCTTAGAAAGGCTCAGTTATGGGAGATTATAAAGTTAAGAACAGAGAGGGGAAGGAGGTCACTATTAACCTTCACGCCAAGGATAAGAAAAAGAGCCCCCTCCATCATTTAAAAACAGTAGTGGCCATAATCGTGGTCATAATAATGGTGTTTCCAATATATTGGATGATCATGACTTCACTTAAATCTGCGGAAGAGGTCCAGCTTGTCATACCGACCCTGATTCCAAAGTCCTGGCATCCCGAGAACTACTTATACGTTCTGCAGAAGGCCAATTTCCTTAAATACTATTGGAACACCATTGTCATGACAGCCGGGATTATGATAACACAGATTGTGACCGGAGTTTTGGCAGCCTATGGCTTTGCCAGGGGAGAGTTCCCGGGAAGGGACATGTTCTTCTATATTGTCTTGGGTGCTCTGATGATCCCCATCCAGGTCACCTTTATACCGGTTTTCATCATGTTCTCAAAGTGGGGTTTAAACGACACCTATCTTGGTCTTATACTGCCGTCAACAGTTTCCGCATATTATATTTTCATGCTGAGAAACAGCTTTATGGCTATTGACCAGTCCTATATAGATGCGGGAAAGATAGACGGCCTGGGAAGGCTTGGAACCATTTGGCACATCCTGGTTCCCATGAGCAAGGCCAGCATCTTCACAATAACCCTTGTGACCTTTACAGGATCTTGGAACTCATATTTTTGGCCCAAGATCATAGCACAAAATGAGACAAGAAGAGTATTGACGGTCGGGCTTGCATACTTGAAAAACACCTTTGCAGGCCAGGCGGTTGCCAACTACCACCAGATTATGGCCGGGGCCGTATTGGCCATCTTGCCGGTAGTAATTCTCTTCTTCATATTCCAGAAGTATATGATGACGGGCTACTCGACAGCAGCCATGAAATAATTATAGAAAAGGAGAGAATATGGCCGGTATTCGTTTCGAAAACATATATAAGATTTATCCGGGAGATGTCGTTGCTGTAAGCGACTTCAACCTCGACATAAAGGATAAGGAATTTGTTGTATTTGTAGGGCCCTCAGGCTGCGGCAAGTCCACAACCCTAAGAATGATAGCGGGCTTGGAGGAGATTTCCGCCGGGGAACTTTACATGGACGACCAGCTCATGAACGAGATTTCGCCCAAGGACAGGGATATTGCCATGGTTTTCCAGAACTATGCCCTCTATCCCCATATGACGGTCAGGAAGAACATGACTTTCGGATTGGAATTGAGGAAATTACCCAAAGACATTATAGATGCCAGGGTAAAAGAGGCGGCAAGGGTTCTTGAGATTGAGGAGCTCCTGGACCGCAAGCCCAAGGCTCTTTCAGGTGGCCAGAGGCAGAGGGTAGCCCTTGGTAGGGCTATGGTTCGTAAGCCCAAAGTTTTCCTGCTTGATGAGCCCCTGTCAAACCTTGATGCAAAGCTCAGGGCAAGCATGAGGACCGAGCTCAAGCAGCTACACAGCCGCCTGCAGACCACCTTTGTTTATGTCACCCACGACCAGACTGAGGCCATGACAATGGGGGACAGGATAGTTGTTATGAAGGACGGCTTCATTATGCAGGTTGACAGTCCGCAAAACCTCTATGACCATCCCAACAACCTCTTTGTTGCGGGATTTATAGGAAGTCCGCAAATGAACTTCATTGATGGCAAACTCACTAAAGAGGGGGCCGACTATGTTGTGGTTATGAATGATTTCAAGGTTTACCTGCCTGAGGATAAAACAAGCAAGGCAGATTTGACTAAATATATTGATAAAGAAGTGATAGTTGGGATCAGGCCCGAGCATATCAAGGATGACCCCAGGCACCTCCAGGAACACCCCTCACATATTAAATGCAAGGTTAGGGTTGTTGAGAAGATGGGTTCGGAGACCTATCTCTATGTAAACTTCGGTGAGGACAAGATAATGGCCAGGGTCGACGCTTCATCAAATGCTGAAGTCGGCGATGAGGTTACATTGGCTGTCAATGAGAAGAGGGTCCACCTCTTTGATAAAGAGAGCGAAGAGACAATACTGAACTAGTGTAGATAGGATATTTATTTAATATTGGGAAGAGGAAGAAAGGTCTTATGAAGGAATTTTTCAATCCTGAAAACAAGATGTGGAATTCCATAGGAAAGCTTGCGGATACGACCGTGTTGAGCTTCCTATGGGTCCTGACTTCCCTTCCCATAATTACAATGGGGGCTTCGACCGCCGCCTTTTTCGATTTTACTTTTAAGATGGTTCGTGACCATGAGGGCATGGTTTTTTCGGCCTATTTCAAAGCCTTTAAAAAACACTTTTTTAAGGGAACCATCATAAATCTGGCCGGTCTGGCCTTTTATATTTTTCTATTCTGGGACTTCAGGCTGGCCTTGGCCTATTACAAGATGAGCGGGGGCGGGTTTTTATGGTTAACCCTGGCCCTAAGCCTCTTTACCATAGCCTGCGTTTTTACCCTTTATCTCTTTTATGTTTACGGACTTTTGGCGGTATTTGATAAAGACCTGAAAAAGCTTGCCAAGGACGGCTTGGCCATGACCTTTGCCAACCCGGGCTACAGCCTGCTTATTTTCCTGGCCTGCCTGGCCTGCTTCGCCCTTATATATTATTTGAGCGGACTCTTCTTTTTGTGGCTGGGCCTGCTCTTCCTCCTGGTATCATATATCCTTACCCCGCTATTCCGGGACATGTCGAAAAAGTCTGAAAGGGAAGGCCATGTGTGAAAAAATAAGGGCAAAAACTTACCTCCTGGATATGGACGGAACAATCTATCTTGGAAACCGGCTCATAGACGGAGCTATAGATTTTTTGAACAGAATAAAAGAGACCGGTAAAAATTACATATTTTTAACCAACAACGCCTCAAAGAATAAGGGGGACTATATTGCCAAGCTCAAAAGGCTTGGGATAGGGAGTACCGAAGACGATATTTTCACCTCGGGCGAGGCGACAAGGTTCTACATCAAGTCTCGGGGGATAAAAAGGATTTTCTTGGTTGGAAATTCTTCACTTGGGAAGGAATTCTCGGACGACGGATTTACACTTGTTCACGATAGGGGGCAGGATATAGATGCGGTAGTTACCAGCTTTGACACCGAGACCAACTATGACAAGCTTTGGACAGCCTGTGATTATCTTATGGAGGGCCATGAATACATAGCCACCCATCCGGATTTTGTATGTCCCTTGGAAAATAATAAATTTATGCCTGATGCCGGGGCCTTTATAGCCTTCTTCAAGGCGGCGACGGGGAGGGAACCCATAGTCATCGGCAAGCCTGAAAAGCCCATGCTTGATGCCATATGTGCCAAGTTCGGGGCCCAAGCCCAAGACTTTATAATGGTTGGGGACAGGCTCTACACCGACATAGCCTTCGGCGGGAAAAGCGGCATCACAAGCGCCCTGGTCTTATCGGGGGAAACGGATATGCAAATGTATGAAGAAAGCAATGTTCATGCCGACTATGTTTTTAAGTCGGTCAAGGAAATGATCCCATATATATGAAAATAGGGATTTTGAAAGAAGAGAGGCGGCGACATTCGCCGGTGAAATATGACAATAATTGACACAATATTGAGACTTGCACTATCCTCCATCTTCGGAGGGATAATTGGATATGAAAGGGAGAGAAAGGGCCATCCTGCGGGACTCAGGACCCACCTTTTGGTCAGCATGGGTTCGGCCCTGATCATGATTATCTCCATATACGGCTTTCCTGAAAAATTCTCAGGAAGGGATCCGGCCAGGATTGCGGCTCAGGTTGTGAGCGGCATAGGATTTATTGGTGCCGGGACCATTTTTAAGGAGGGACCCACAGTAAGAGGTCTGACTACAGCCACAAGCCTTTGGATTGCTGCCGGGGTCGGTATGTCGGTCGGGGCCGGTCTTTATATGGCCTCGCTTATAGCGGTCGCAATATCAATAATGGCCCTATCTTTGCTCAATGTCATTGAAAGACGGTCAAGCCTTATAAACAGGAAAAGAGAGAGGATAATATATATATACTGCGACCAGAAAGAAGGCTTGCTTGAGAAAATTGAGGTTCTCCTAAAAGAAAAGGATATGCCGGTCATACAGATGACCATAAGGCCCTCAAACTCCTTATATAACTATTCAAAGGAGACAACGACCGCTTCTAAGGAAGTTAAGCTGAAGGTGTCCGGTCCGAATGAAAAAATATTGGACGCCCTGGACAGGATAGCGGATTTTGACGGGGTCGAGTCTGTATATTGGAAGAATGTTCTGATCGAGGCCGACCAGGAAGAGTAGGTGTAGGATTTATTCATTTGAAGATATTGAAGAGGATATAAGAAAATAGGTAAATAGCAATGAAAAAGGGCTTCTTTTTTAGAAGCCCTTTTTTATTAGTAATCCAAATTAATATCAGATTTTCAAATCATTGCCTTATATTGAAAACTCCGGAGCAAAGTTGCCGTCCTTAAATATGGCCACCTCTTTTCCATCGTGGGTCTTGCCGACGATGGACAGGTCCTTGCTGCCAACCATGAAGTCAACATGGAGGCTGGAGTCGTTGCCACCTCTTTTCTTGAGGTCTTCGGTTGACAGGTCAACCCCGCCCTCAATGCAGGTGGGATAGCAGGCCCCAAAGGCAAAGTGGCAAGAAGCATTCTCATCGAAGAGGGTGTTGTAGAAAAGGGTGTTCGAAAGAGATATGGGGGACTCATATGGAACAAGAGCTATTTCCCCAAGCATCCTGGCACCTTCATCATGCTCAAGCAGGCTCTTCAAAGCTTGACCGCCCTTTTTGACATCGAAATCAACAACCTTGCCGTCCTTAAAAGTGAACATAAAGTCCTCAATCAGCTGGCCGTTGTATGACAAGGGCTTTGTTGCCACAAGCTTTCCGTTGACCCCACACCTGTCGGGAGCCGTGAAGACCTCTTCAGTCGGCATATTTGGGATAAAGCTTGTTCCCTTGGCATTTTCGGATTTTGCCGCAAGCCAGATGTGGTTCTTGGGCAGACGGACCTCAAGGTCGGTTCCCAATGAGTTTTTATAATGGACCGACTCGAATTGGTATTCGTTTAGTGTCTTTGCACGATTTTCCAAGACCCTGATATGGTTTTTCCAGGCAAGCTCAGGAGTCGGATTCTTGGCATAGCAGAAGTCGAGTATGTCATCCCAGAGCTTCCTATATGCTTCTTCGTAAGTTCCGATTTCAGGATATACCTTCATGGCCCATTCGGGGTTGGGATAGGCAGCTATGCACCAGGAAACCTCATCATTCATGGTGTAGTGGTCAAGGGGCTTCATCTTTTCAGCATAGGCCTTGGATGAGACCATAAGCTTTTCGCCGTCAAGACCTTCGAAGATATCAGGCATATTGGAAGAGATACCGATTATGGCAACATTCTTTTTGTAATAGTATTCCATGCGGTCATAGACCCAATCAGGAACCGTTTTAAAAGTTTCCATCGGAGCATATTCGAACCTCATCCTGTCAATGTCCTCGTTATGCCAGAAGACCGCAACATCGCTCGCTCCTCTATTGTATGCTGCCAGGGTCAGCTTCTCTGCAAATTCATAGGCCTGGACCGGGCAATTGAGAACCACCGGTTGGCCCTCCTGGACATTGGCACCTATATCAACTATTAGATTGGCATAGGTCTGCAAATGCTCGTCAATTATTCCATCATAAGAAAAATCCATACGTTACCTCCATCTATTAATTTATAAATAATTAAACAGGCTTACTTGAGTGCAACCTGAATATTCTTCTTGGTCAGTCTTTTAGTCTTATAATCACTCAAAATATCGTATATGGTCGAGAATATCGGAATGAAGATCAGCATTCCGAAAATCCCCATAAAGGAACCACCGACAGTAACTCCCAAAAGGACCCAGATGGCAGGCAGGCCCACCGATTGGCCGACGATCTTGGGATAGACTATGTTGCCGTCAAACTGCTGGAGTATGACTATAAATATGAGGAAGCCTATACCCTCAACGGGCGAGCTTGAAAGCAGGATTATGAAGCCCAGGAAACCTGCCAGAATCGCACCGACCATGGGGATCAGGGCTCCGAATCCTACCAGGATCGAGACCATAAGGGCCAGGTTCATGCCCAGAATCTTCATGCCGGCATAAGTCATAAAGGCGAGGCTCAGGGCCTCCTGGAACTGGCCGGTGAAGAAGTTGTAGAAGTTGTCATAGGCTGTGTAGGCCACATACATGATCTTGTCGGCAAAAGACTCAGGTAAAAATGAATAGGCCAACTCCTTGCAGTTCCTGATCAGGGTCTCTTTCGAGGCCAGCATATATATAGAGAAGACCAGGACCAAAAAAGCCGTCACAAATCCTGAGAGTATATTGTTCAGGGTAGGCACAAGTTCGCTCATAATTTTAGAGAAGCTGTTGGAAAGTGAGGTATTTCCGAACCGGCTCCACAAATAGTCCGTGATGGACAGGGACCTTATGGCGTCAATGCCCTCAAGTATGGGTTTTTTAACAGAGCCCAGCCAATCCGCTCCTTTTATGAAGCTTGTGAAATCGTCCAGGAACTTGGGTATGGACAGTATAAAGCTCCTTATTGAAGTATAGAGTTGAGGAAGGACTATTGAGAAAATCAAGATGAGCAAGAGTATGATTACCAAGAAGGCCAGAACTATGGCTATAAATCTGGCGGTCTTGGCCTTTAAGGGAAATTTGCTCAAAATGCGGTTCTCAATGAAGCTCATGGGGATGTTGATTATGAAAGATACCAGGAAGGCCGCAATGAAGGGCGAGATTATCCCGATAAATCCATGCAGGGCATTCCAAAATACGGGGAAGTTGGAAATGAAAACATAGATCATTATGGCGCAGGCGACCGTGAACAGGGTCACCTTGATTTTTTTCTTGTCATCAGCTGTAAAATGCATTTAAAACCTCCTCAACATGTCACTTTATTTTAACCCATAAGCATCAGAAATGAAAACAAGTCAAGGGGCTTTTGATATAATCAGAGATAGATTAAGAACGAAAAGAGGAGGAAGAATGGAAGCTATTTTAGTTATCATGGCTGCCGGTATGGGATCCAGGTATGGAGGGCTCAAACAGCTTGACGGTCCGGGACCCTCGGGCGAGCTCATTATCGACTATTCCATATTCGATGCCATAAGGGCGGGCTTCAAGCGTTTTGTTTTTATTATAAGAAAAGAGCATGAGGGCCTGTTCAGGAAGGCCATTATAGACAGGCTGCCCGAAGATATTGAAGTAAAGCTTGCCTATCAGAGCCTGGAGGATATGCCGGGCGGTTTCCAAGTGCCCGAGGGGCGGGAAAAGCCTTGGGGTACTGCCCATGCGGTATACTCGGCCAGGGAATATATTGATGCTCCTTTTGTGGTCATAAATGCTGACGATTATTACGGAAGAGAGGCTTTTTACCTGGTTCATAAGTTCCTGACCGAGGAGGTGGGGACTGTTGAGGGGGCGGACAGCAAGAAAAAATACGCCATGGTTGCCTTCGACCTCAGCAAAACTTTGACGGAAAAGGGGTCTGTTTCCAGGGGCCTATGCAAGGTTAAGGACGGTATACTCGAGGAAGTGACTGAATTTACCGAGATATATAAGGATGGGGATAAGGCCTATGCTATGGTCAATGAACCGGATTCGGACCGAAAAATCAGGAAGGAATTGGATCCTGCCAATCCCGTGTCAATGAATTTCTGGGCCTTCGATCCGAGCTTTATTGGGAGCTTGGAAAGGGAACTGAGGATTTTCACTGAAGGCGGTTTGAAAAACAATCCCATCAAGGCCGAGTGCTATTTGCCCACGGCGGTGACAAGGGATATTGAAAGCGGCAGGGCCGAGGTCAGGGTTTTAAGAACCCCGGACCGGTGGCTGGGAGTTACTTATAGTGAGGACAAGGACCAGGTCAAGGCGGGCTTTTCGGACATGGCCAAGCAGGGCAAGTATCCTGAGCCCTTGTGGGGGAGACGATAAAGCTTTGTAGGACAGTTCCTTGTGATAGCCAATTGCAAGTAAGATAGGAAAAGGACGAAGTTTAGAATCGGTGCGGCAAAAGTTGGTCGCACAAACATTGCAGATTGAAAGTCGGATCATAAAATTTAAAGGGGGATAAAATGAAAATTTTAGTAATTAATTGCGGATCTTCTTCACTGAAATATCAGCTTTTCAACATGGATCAGGGAGAAGTCATAGCCAAGGGTCTGGTTGAGAGGATCGGAATCGAGGGGTCCAGGATAGAGCAGGACACCGACAAGGGAGAGTATGAGAATGTCACGCCTATTCCCGATCATAACAAGGCTGTCGAGCTGGTTTTCCGGGCTTTGACCGACAAGGACCACGGCGTTATTAAGAGCTTGGACGAAATCGGTGCGATTGGCCACAGGGTAGTTCACGGTGGGGAAAAGGTCAAGGAATCCTCTCTGATAAATGATGACATTGTCGAGGCGATTAAAGAGATGATCCCCTTCAGTCCCTTGCACAATCCTGCCAATCTCCAGGGTATCGAAGCTTGCAGGAAGATGCTTCCGGATAAGCCCAATGTCGCCTGCTTCGACACTTCTTTCCACCAGACAATTCCTGAACACAACTACATCTATGCTTTACCATATGAATTTTATGAAAAATACGGGATCCGTCGCTACGGCTTCCACGGCATCAGCCACAAGTTCATTGCCAACAGGGCCTCAGAGCTGCTCGGAATCCCTCTGGACAAGCTCAACATCATATCTTGCCACCTTGGCAACGGCTCATCAGTAACAGCCATAAAAAATGGTAAATCATACATGACCTCAATGGGCCTGACTCCGCTTGCCGGCCTGCCAATGGGAACCAGGTCAGGGGACTTGGATCCGTCAATTGTTACCTTTATGCTGCAGAACTTGAAAATGACTCCTGAGGAGGTTGACAGCACCCTGAACAAAAAGTCAGGAGTTTATGGAATTTCCGGAAAATTCTCAGATTTCAGAGACTTGGACAAGGGCTTTGAAGAGGGGGATAAACGCTGCACTCTGGCCCTAGAAATATTCTATTCCAAGGTCAGGGAGACCATAGGCGCCTATGCCACAATGCTTGACCACATTGATGCCATAACCTTCACAGGCGGCGTTGGAGAAAACGGACCGGAGAATCGCGAGGGCATCTGCAGGGGTCTTGAAATAATAGGCGTGAAGCTGGACAAGGAAGTCAACAGCAAGCGCAAGCCTAAGGAGAAGGTGATCTCTAGCTCAGACTCAAAGGTCAAAGTCATGGTAATACCGACAAATGAGGAGCTCATGATAGCCCGCGATACCCAGGCCCTGGTGAAGTAATGTGGCCCGGCGCCGGGATCAGTTAATATAGTTTGAAAATAGAGGGGGTTTGCCGAACATGGCAAACCCCCTCTACTATATTTTGGCCGAAATTCATGGGGTTTTGCTGAAACCGGGAAGTCCCCATGACTCAATTCGGACCGGAAATCATGGGGGTTTGGCTAAAGTTGGAGCACCCCCTTGAACCGAGCCGGCACGTAAATCATGGGGGTTTGGCGAAATGCGGACAACCCTGAAGTGGTAAGCTTTTTTTGGACACATGTGGTGTTTTTTTCATCTTCATTTATTCATTCAAATACACTAAAAATGTATAAAATAGAGATGAAAACAGAACAGGTGTACAAGGAGATTTATCATGAAATACCCATTAGAAAAAAGATTGGACATTGGTAGAGAAGTCTATGAACATGAACTTACCGCAAAAGAGGCAGCAATTAAATACGATTTGAACATATACACCATAAGAGATTACAAAAAACTTTACTTATCTGAAAAAATATCATGCTCAGATGATCACTCCAACGAGAGTTCCAAACCTTTGATAATTAAAAACACAACAGTAAACTTAGAGCGTTTAAAGTCGATGTCTAAGGATGAACTCATTGATGAGGCCATTAAGGACAAAATTCAGATTGAAAGACTAAAAAAAAACTACGAAATACAGGAGGATGGGACTCCGCTAACATACGTGAGAAAGAATACCAGGTAATTCTTGAACTTTCAGGGCAATTTCCGGTTGCTAAACTCTGCGAGCTCATGAACATCAAGCGTAACAGTTTTTATGCATGGAAAAAGAAATTATCTCATCCAAGCCTGAAAAAGGAGACTTTCCTGCATAACGTAGCCCTATTCGAGGAATATCATCACAAATATCCCTCACATGGCTACCGCTGGCTTAATGCAAAAATTCTACTTGATACCGGAGAAGTGATGTCTATGCCATATGCCCATAAATGCTGTAAAAGTGCGGGGATACTGTGCAAATCTCATCACTATCGCTACAAGAAGGAAGGGGAAAAGAGCCGAATTTATCCAAACCTTCTCATGTCTGAAATCCGGATAGATGGTCCTAGGGAATGCATTGTAAGCGATATGACGTGTTTTAACTACTCGGGAGAGTATTATGAGTTAACACTTTTCATGGATCTATGGAACAATGAGATATTAACGCATGCTCTTTCAGGTAAAAGAGGAGATCGCAGGACCTATCTAAGTGGTTTACACGATCTGATTGAATTTAAAAAGCAATATCCTAAGCAGAAGATGATTCTGCACACAGATCAAGGAAGTGTCTATGCTTCAAAAGCTTTCAATGAACTCTTACCGATGTATGGCATAGTGCACTCCATGTCTAGGTCAGGAACCCCGACAGATAACGGTGCAATGGAGGCGATTAACGGTTGGGTTAAAGAAGAGCTTTTCATGGACTTCCACCTTGAAGGAAATGGGCCAATGGAAGAAAAGATAGACTCTTACATACATTTTTTCAATGAGGAGCGTCCGGCATACGCCCTAAACTATTTGACACCAAAACAATATCGAGAGCGCTATCAAGCAGTAGAAAGGAGTGAAGAAATGAGTTTAGAGCCCGAGGCAAGAGTCCCCGCCGAAGGCGGCTTGCCCTTGATGGCATAAGGATAAAATTTGCTATCCTGAATTAGGCGACGGTGAAGGAAAAGTGAAATAATGAGTTCTTCGCCGTCGGCAAAGACTTATGAGCAAATTTTTCCTGCCGTCAAGGAGGACTGTGGTATGCATAAAAAAGTATTTTTATGTGTCCAAAAAATTGATTATGGTGTCCAAAATTGGTTGACCAGTGCAACCCC
>CAMYAK010000009.1 GCA_947253765.1 uncultured Tissierellia bacterium | reverse complement strand
AGAAATTTCTGCTTTATAGACTGCTAGTTTAGAATCGATTATCCTATAGTTAGCTATAACTAACTTCTTCGATTCTACACCCATTTCCCGAATAAGTAAAGATGGGCAGGAGAAATTCCCTTTCCTCCTTCTTAACTGTCAAGACATATGTTACACATTCCCATCAAGATGCACCTGACACAATTGTCCTTTTTTCGGCGGTTTTTTAACAGGCACTTGCTTTCGACTTGTCAAGGGCGAAGAGTGAGCATAGGGAGCATCCCTTGACCGTGAGAAAGGAAGTGTCTATCCTTCTCGCCCGGTCCCGTCAAAAACTATTTTCCCCTTGGAAAGCTCGATAATCCTATCCGCTTCCAGGATTGTGGATAGCCTACGGGCTACCGTATTTAAGTTTGTTAATTAGCCTGGGCTAACTATTGTTAGTATACTTTTGCAATTATGCCATGTCAATAAGGATAATGGATGTTCAAGGCATGCCCGGTAGGCGCTTGATCGCCGGTCCGGAGACCATGATTTTAAAAAATATTTAAAAATTAGTTAAATATTTCCTAAGAGGGTATAATAGGATTGTTAGTTAGTGTTAACCCGCTTTGAAATCTATTAGTTAAATCAAAATAAGGAGGATGTATATGTCACAAGTAGGAAAAAAGATGCCCGAGTTCACGACAATGGGCTACAACCCGAAAAAAGAAGAGTTTGTCACCATTTCCAACAAGGATTTTGAAGGCAAGTGGAATGTTTTGATGTTCTATCCGGCCGACTTTACCTTCGTTTGCCCCACCGAGCTGGAAGACATGCAGGAGCAGTATGCTAAGTTGCAGTCCCTCGGTGTAGAAGTCTACTCCATGTCCTGCGACACACACTTTGTCCACAAGGCTTGGCATGACCATTCAGAAGCCATAAGCAAACTTGAATTCACCATGCTTGCCGACCCCCACAAGACAATCGCTACAGATTTTTATGTCCTTGATGAGGAAGCCGGACTGGCTCAGCGTGCCACATTTATCATAGACCCGGATGGGATTATTCAGACCGTAGAGGTCAATGCCGACGGCATAGGCCGTGATGCAAGCCAGGTATATGATAAGATCCGCGCTGCCCAGTTTGTCCGTGAAAATCCCGGTCAGGTCTGCCCTGCCAAGTGGAAAGAATCAGGAAAAACCCTGACCCCGAGCTTGGATTTGGTCGGTAAAATCTAATGTTGGATGAAAATTTAAAGGCCCAACTTAAAGAGTATTTGAAGCTGGTCGAAGATGATGTTGTCTTTACCCTTAGCCTCGACGGGTCTGACAATTCAAAGCAAATAGAGGCCTTTGTTGAAGAAATAGTAAGCCTTTCAGACAAGCTGAGTATTGAAAAGAAAGATCTTGAATTCACTCCAAGCTTTTCCCTATCCTCAGGCGACAGGTCGGGCATTGTTTTTGCAGCTATCCCCCTGGGGCACGAATTCGAATCTTTTGTCCTTGCCCTTTTGCAGGTTGGCGGGAGGGCCCCAAAGATAGATGACGCACAGATTAGGCGCATCAAATCTATTGACAAGGATCTTGCCTTTGAAACCCTGGTCAGCTTGAGCTGCCATAACTGCCCTGAAGTTGTCCAGGCCTTAAACATTATGGCTGTCCTGAATCCAAAGATTAGCCACAGGATGGTTGACGGGTCCATGTTCCAGTCCTATGTGGATGATCTGGGCATAATGGCTGTGCCTGCCTGCTTCCTAAACGGGGAGCCTTTCAATAACGGAAAAATCAGCCTGAATGCTATCCTTGACAAGGTTACCGGACATAAAGATAAACCGCAGCTTAAGGATAAGCCCATTTATGACCTCCTGGTTATAGGTGGAGGGCCTGCAGGTGCGACGGCTGCTATCTACGGAGCCAGGAAGGGTATTAAGGTTGGCCTGATTGCCAAGACCTTCGGCGGCCAGGTCCGGGAAACCCTGGCGATTGAAAATATCACGGGTATCCCCTATACGGAAGGGCCAAAATACATGGATTCTGTAAGGGACCAGGTCCTTAAATATAATGTTGACCTCATGGATGAAGTTGAGGTTGTAGGTATAGAGAAGGATGACCTTGTAAGGGTGAACACCGATAGCGGCCGGGTTTCCGCAAAGACCCTGGTCATTGCTACGGGGGCCAAATGGCGCCTTATCGGAATCCCCGGTGAAATAGAATTCCGTAACAAGGGAGTGGCTTACTGCACCCACTGTGACGGTCCCCTCTTTAAGGATAAAAAGGTTACCGTTATAGGCGGAGGAAACTCGGGAATAGAGTCAGCCATTGACCTGGCCGGTCTGGCAAAAGAAGTCCTGGTACTGGAGTTCCTTCCCGAGCTCAAGGCCGATGGCGTTTTGCAGGACAAGCTCAAGACCCTGACAAATGTCCGGGTCGTTACCAATGCTGAAACCAAGGCTTTGGAGGGCGGTTCTAAACTTGAAAAGATCCGCTATGTTGACCGCATCAGCGGAGAAGAACATGTGGAAGCCACTGACGGCTGCTTTATCCAGGTCGGTCTTGTCCCTGTAACTGAATGGTTGGAGGGAGTTGAAAAAAATCCACGCGGAGAAATAATTGTTGACCGACTCGGGGCTACAAATGTTGAGGGCATTTTTGCAGCAGGTGACTGCACAGACAGCCCGTTTAAGCAGATTGTTATTGCCCAGGGAAGCGGTGCTACGGCAGCTCTTGGCAGCTACCAGTACCTGATGAGACAATAGTAAGCAAAAAAGAGGGGGCTATTCCCCCTCTTTATTGTTTTTAATAAGCCTTTCCAATAAGCTGAACAAATTACCTTTATGAGAATCTGACAATTGTTCCATTGAATTCATTATAAAAGTTCTGCCTATTTCATCAGCCTTTTCTTTATAATAATCCGCAATTTTTAACAGTTCTTCATCTTTAGTTTTAACAATAATATATTCACCGTACAATTCTTCAAATAAGATGATATCTCTCTGCTTCTCAGCTATTGATTCCAACATTTTAAGTACAAACCTATCATATGTTGAAAATGATTTTTTGGTGACCCAAAGTGTTGTTTTCTTATCTCTTTTCAGTTCCGTACCTGCCCAATTAAATGGATAAAGCTGATCCAACATTTCCTTAATTTCTTTATCTGTTTTATTTCTTTTTGAGCTAAGAGTTTTTTTCAAATTTAAAACACTCTCTTTGGCGTTATGGTAGCCCAAGTCAAATTTCTTTGTTTTTGTGTATGTTTTTGCGATATTGGCATTTCCTATATAAAGCGGCTTCCATATAAACCGGTCTTTTATATTCTTTGCAGTTGAATCGTATGCTTTACATAATATTATTGACTCTCCTTGCGAATTTTCCAGATAGTATGCCTTTGCATATTTAATGCCCGCAAACTTGGCATAATTAATGCGTTCTACATTTGTATGTAAAGACATCTCTCCGACATTAACGTAATTTGCGTAATTATTGATAATAAATTTTTCCAGTAGTGCTTTTTCTATGCCCATGACAGGTTCTATATGAGCTACAAAAAATCCGGATTCCTGAGGCTTGTTTAATACCTGATCACTAATAAAATTCCGTATATCTATCGGATTTGCTGTTAAGCCGTCAACCTGTATCTTTTGTTTAACAGTGTTTATCTTTATAGATGCATTTTGTTGCAAAGATTGCAGTCCGCTTGCAGTTATTCCGTTTCTATCTATTTGTCCGTATGCTAATAGGAGTTTTATTATCTTTCTAATGTATGATTCGGTTAGGCCCATAACCTTTGCAATAATTGACGGTTCCAAAAAGTGGTAACTAATAAGCCTTAAAACCGTCTTTTCAACAACAGGAAAATCCTCCAAAGTCCTCTCCAGCGCTTCTATCTCGATAAAAGCGATCGGATAGGCAACAGGTGTTACGTATCGAAATTTTGTAATTTCAAAATCAGGAGTGGATTTGTTAAGGTCCATTAAAAAATCTTTGCCCTCGTTATATTGTATAACCAGACCCGAATATTTAGTTTTATTATTATCCGCCATTCCTTATCCCTCTATTCTTTTAATAAGAGCAGGAACGTCTATCATTTCACCTTTGCCCCTTTTAACACCGGAGCACATTACCCGGATAAACTCGGAGAAAACAGCCTCGCTCCCATTGACAACCCGCTTGCCGTCTTTTGCATATATCGGATGGTCCGCATCATCTTTTTTACAGTTGGACAGGTAATTAAAGTCACCGATCATAATCAGTATTTTCTTGCATCGGCTCATGGCGACATTAAGTCTTCTCAGCTCGTTCAGGAAGCCTATCCTGCTTTGTGTGGCCTTTCTCTTAGAGCTCCTTGTGAAGCTGTATATGATAATATCTCTTTCCTGTCCCTGAAAGCTGTCCAGACTGGCAACCATCTCATCAAGACTCGTTGAGCCGACATCTTCTTTTAATTCTCTTTTTATAAGTTTTACCTGCGATTTATAGGCGGAAATTATCCCAATCTGTTTTTCATCTATATCGGTCGTTTTCAATATATGTTTGACAATTTTCCTGATCGCATCTGCCTCTACAGGGTTGTTATAGCCTCCTTCAGGATCTTTTAACTCATTTTCCCCCTTCTTTGCCGGAGGAGTATCTACAAGGATAAGGTTCTTTTCGGAAAGCGAAGGGACAGCCGGCTTTGTCGCTCTTAAAAAATCGGGCGACAAGTACTCTCCGTCATAAAACCATCCTGAAATTATATCTGCTATTTCTGCAGGCATCCTATACTGGGTATCAAGTAGGGTTTTATTCGTGTTAGGCAGTTCATAATACATTTTTTCAAAAAGACTTTTTCCTAACAATTCAGGGTCCACATCGTTGTCTTCACATAAGGCAACCAGGTCCTGATCAGCATTGGGTGGGATTTGCATATGGTCTCCCAGCATAATTACCTTATTTGATACACTCATAGGCACGAAAGCGTTATGCAACTGAATCTGGCCCGCTTCATCAATAATGGTTACATCAAAGTCAAGATCCTGGAATCTTTTCTGTGAGCTTACCCCAATACATGTGGCTCCTACCAGGTCGACCGAATCCAGCACAATTTGATGCAGGGCATAGTTCTGGCTACCCTCTATTTCATTTTTCCAACTGTCTACAATTTTTATTAAGGCTTGGGCTCTTTTACACTCTACTCTTACGTAATTATAGTAAGCTTGTACTTCCTCTGCATTTATTAATTGCGTCTCATCTAAGTCCAGTCTTCTAAACAAACAAAGGTCTGCATATTTTATCGGAGCTGACCCACTTATATTATTAACAGAATCAACCGCAGCCGAATAAGATCCATAATATATGCCTAATATTTTATTGTTGAAATAGGCGTAGCTGTTTTTTAACTTTGAATAAATATCATTGTATGAACTTGCTATTGAATTCTGCTTTAATACAAGATCTGTAATATTCTTGTTATATAGTTCAAGGCTTGCCCAAACGGATTGCATTTGTAAATAGGAAAGAGCCCTAAGGAATATATTTGAGCTTTCATATTTTTTCTTACGCGAAAGCATATCCTTGTGTTCATCCTGCAATTGATCTATTTGATTGATTATACTTGAGTTCTCTGATTTGAGCTCAATCAATTTATTATAAAGTGAATCTATGTGACGATTTATATATATGCGGCTTTTTAATTTGTTTTCTTCATACTTGGCAATTCTCCTAAGATGGTCACGTAATAGAGTTGCATAATCAAGCCACTCCCTTAAAGCTTTTCTTACTTCCTGAATTGTTTCATTTGCATGATCTGATATTTTCTCTCTAAGAGTGACCAGTTTATTTTCAAATATAAATGGAATTACCCCTTCTTGAACCTTGGCTTCCGACCCTATTCTTATGGTATCAATTCCTTTTTCTTCAGCAAGTCGCTCAAGTACGTTGTCTACAGCCTTGTTATTCTGAGATGAAACCAGAACTCTTAGGCCCTTCTCTTTTACGAAGTACTTGACCCACTCAAGTATTACTGTTGTTTTTCCGGTTCCCGGAGGCCCCATAACTAAATATACATCCTTGGTGTTAATGCCGTTTTTTATGGCTTTAACTTGGGATGCATTCGGCGGATATTTTTTCTTTGCCAGCTCATTTTCCAAATTATTAAGGTCTTCATTGAAAAAGCCTTGTGGCTTCTTTTCTCCTAAAACACTATTGAAATATTTAGCCTTGGCCCTGCCTTGTCTTATTTTATTTATTGCCCCCAATTGAACATCCATATTTACTGTTGAAACTGAGAGCCTGAGCCAGCCCATCTGCGGAAGTTCTTTTAAATCAAGCTCTTTAGTAAAAAGCATGGTCAGATAGTCATTAGGGCCCTTTGTTTTTACATCCACTATTTCAGCAGTATAGGCAACATCGCCTGATGAATTTAAAATATCAACATTTGTACCGGCACTGAAAACCTGCTGTTTTTGTTTTTCAATTAAAAAACGGTAGGCAATCCTATCATGTCTGGGATAGTCAACCGACTCATAGCCTTGGTATGAGACTTGTCCGAGTTCATCAGCTTTCTTGTTTTCCAGATCATTTGCAAGAATTGAATAGTTCTCGGCCAGGTCCAGGAGTTTCAATAGACCCGGACTTGTCTCATTTTCATTGTTAACATTGGCCCGTTTATCCTCAATTCGATCACTTGAGCATGATGCTCTAATAGCAAATATCGCTTCTTGTCCGCTCACGGAATTGTAATCATTGGCATCGTACCTTCGACCATTAGCATATGCCGCAAACCAATTGCTTGCTCTCAATCTTACCATTATTACGGTACCTGAAGTTCCGGCAAAGCGCATGCCGTACATTAGGGCTTTATTTGTGTCTACAAATGAACTTTCATTAAAGCCCATAAGCAAAAAATCTCCCCCATCGTCTGATTGCTTAAAAGGAAAGACTCCGTGTGTGGTATGAAGTTTATATCTCAAAGATCCTTCTTTTCCTTTGTAATATGAGATCAGCAAACTATTTAAGGAGGTGATATTAAGAAAAACCGCTTCAGGACTATATCCCTTTTCTCTCAGCTGGTCTACCACCTTGGGTAAGACGGAAAACTTAATGATTCCACGAATATTAATCGGTTCGCTGTTGAAATATAAATAATTACTGTTATCCATTTTTTTCTATCTTTTCTATAAGCTTGTCTAATTCAATGGGCTCAATTTTATCCGGCAGATTCTTATAATTATTGTTTTTCTGATTTTCTCGCAAAATTTCTTCCCTTATTTCGTCTATGCTCTTTTTTTCCATTTTTTATCACCTCTCGCTTGTATGACCTTATTTTATATAACAAGTCTCTGATGCCGAATCTCTTATTAACATCTTTTTGCATGCAACTGCTGATAATGGAGTTAATCGCTTCCGACAAGTTCCTGTTAAGATCTTTAGGCTGAACAAAAAGATCCCAGTCGGCATTATATCTTCTTATAGATTTCTGCCCATATTCAGAACCCCTCATCGGGATTTTCCCGGTATAATACTGATACATGATCACACCGATTGAAAAAACATCCACCTTATCCCTGGTTACAGACCTTGAGTTTTCCATTTCGGGGGCCTTGTAAAGTGGGGTGCCCTCGAGTTTATTAGGTAGAGATACGCTTATATTGAAATCCATAAGGTTAAGCTTCCTGTTACTGTCTATAATGATATTTTGCGGTTTAATATCTTTGTGGTAAATTTTCAAGCCCGACATTTCTACCAATATCAGGCACAAGTCTTCCATCCAGTTTAAAAACTCCATCTCGCTTATCTTGAATTCATTTGAACCAATATACTTATCAAGAGTTTTCCCGGCAATCCAATCCATCACGATAAATAGTTTTTTCTTTACCGCATCATAATATGTTAAGTAAATTGTAGGAAGGGCAGAGGTCTTACCCGACACTTTAACCATGGTTCTCGCTTCACTCATGGCTTTATCCAGATTCCGCTTTACTTCAAAATCCCTATCGCCTGCGATATGGACTTCTTTTATGCAAACATCTTTTTGCAAATTCAAATCCTGGGCCTTGTAAATTAAACTATTGTCCGTCTTTATAAGGCAATCCGGATAGGGTCTGTATTTGTGATCAATTTTAAAAATGAAATCATCCAAATCGTTTGCTCTCCTCACTAATTACTTCCAACACTTTATTAATATTAGGACGTTCATCAGGAATTTCATATAACATTTCATCAATTATTTCTATCATTCCGTCAGAAATCCCTGCATCAATTAATTCTTCAAAAGTACTTTCTGTAATAGTTTTCGATGAGACCCCGTTAAGCATGATATCAATAAATAGGACTCCCAAAGAATAAATATCAACCTTGTCCCATTTGGAGTCCGGGGCCACCGCTTCAAGTTTATATCGGGAAAGCTTTTCTGTTTCTTTTGCTTCCGCTTCAGTCAAATTTTTATATACGGTTCCCTCTGTAATACTTGTGATTTTAGCAAAATCGAACTTTGTTATATAGGGCTTATATCCTTCGCCTTTATCGGTGAAATCGGAAATCAATATGCTTTCGTAAGTGAGCATTCTATGGTATATAGGATCATCCGCATTGTGAAATTTACTCATTGACTGAGCAATTTTCAAACAGATATCAATCCTGTCTTTCATTTCCAATTTATTCTTTTTAAGGAATTTTGCCAATGGGACAACCGGCCTCTCATCAGCAAATTCATATGCGATAAAAAAGTTTGCATATGATTCTTCAATTTTGTTGAGTTTTGCGACAGTGACCCCGTCAGCATATATATAGGGATTGGCTTCGCTGAAGGTGTCCACATTCCTGTTCAAGAAGAGCTTTTCCATTTCATCCGGCAAGTACTCCCTAATCAGGGCAAATCTTCTGGCTTTGGAAAACTCCCCGATTCTTCTGGAGGCCACATACTCCATAATGCATTTCGATCTCTCTGAATCGGCCGGAACATAATATTGAGAAATCTCATAGTCTCCTAATGGAACCTTTGCATCTAAAAATTTATTCTTTTCGCCTTTCAATCTGTTTGCGTAATATCCCGTAAATAATGCATGAAATATTCTTAGTGCTTTGATAATAGCTTGTGAAGAAATTACTACAGACACTTGTCCTTTTTCTGTCGGTAAACCCACATGTGATGCCGCATTTGCCAGGTTCTTGATATAGAGTAAGCCGTTGCGACTAATTGTGGTCACCCTATTATTCATATCTACAACTTCATACTCGACATTTTCAATCCACGGGATTCCCAATTCCCTGGATTGGTCAAACAGGGCCTTTAAATTATTATGTAATGTATCTTCTGTTGAGATGTTATTCTTTTTGAATAAGTCACCAATAAAACTTTCCAATAGAGCTCTGCAGTTTCTTGCAGCGTTCTTGGGTTTAATACGGGATTCTCTTTCTATGTCATCCAGGGTTTTATAGTAGGCCGAATTAATATTTTTCATAAAAGCAAAATTAGTACTCATAAAAGTTTTATACTCCTTGGGCAAAAATGAATAACTATTTAATCCAATATGCAAAGCTTACTAAATATTATAGTTCATAATAGGCCTTTTTGTAAGGCACAAAGTATTGGTTTGGGATCTTAATGTGAGATGCGGTAAAATGACAAATAAAAAAGCATCCTGATTTTTAGGATGCTGGAGACTTTAAGTTTAATGGCTAAAACAAATTTAAAAACGCCTGCTTCAGATTCCGCCTAAGACGCTTCTTCGTTTCTTTTACTATGATTTTTCTTTTATTCATTTCTTTTCTGTAAGTGGAATCAACCTTTGCTCGTATCTTTGCTAAAACTGTGGTTTGTGCTACAAAATCTTTGGGTATCTCAGTTTTTTCTGCAATCCTATTCCAAATTACGCTTCTGTTTGGAACAGGATAAACTTTATATGGATTATATCTTGCCCATTCAAAATAAGCTTTTCTGAACGTTTCCCAGCGCACTTCGAAAGGTGGCTTTTCCGGTTTTTTATTCTTCATAAATCACCCTTTCAATTTCGTAATCATAAAAAATACATCAAAGACTAGACTTGTAAGTTTAGCTACACTTTATTCGTTACAAAATCTATAAAGTCTAGCGACAATGAATCTTTCACTATATGGCAAATTATTTTTCTTATCATAATTTATTTCATCAAAATTCTTGTCAATAAAATTATGCCATTCTTCCACAGTGTGATTTTTTGGATTAATGCTTTTATAAAAATCTATATATTTTAATTTAGTTCCCCATTTTTTCCAAATCTCTTCTTTGCTTATTCTATTGTTCAATTAAAGTCCCCCTTATAAATATCTGATATCCCTGATTATAGCGCTAGATCTTAGCAACATATTAAGGCCTGTATGTGAAAAGTATCAAGGTTAAGGTGTTAGAGCCAGTTGGTTTAAGTTTTTTATGATCCGGAGTATCAATATGATACTTTATATATAGATAATGGGGGCGGTCCATAGCTTTAAAATAGATGAAATAAAAAGCCATGATATTTCCAAAGCTTGCGACATATCCGGTCTTTTGGTTTTACTAAAACAAATCTAAGAAAACTTGCTTCAGATTTTTCCTCAATTTTTTCTTTTTAGCTTTAACACGTAGTTTTCGTTTTTTCAAAGCTTGCCAGTATAGGTTGTCACAGATATCTGATGCAGTAGCGCTTAAGTACATATACTCAACAGTATTTCTAGGTTTAGGCAGCTTTGCAATCTCAGTTTTGCCAATTTCTTTTCTCTTAGGATATGGATCTTCTTTATATGGGTTATATCTTGCCCACTCAAAATAGGCCTTTCTGAATGATTCCCAACGCACTTCGAAAGGCGGCTTTTCTGATTTTTTATTATCTTTCATAAGGCACCTCTCAATGTCGCAATCATAAACAAACACATATTCTAATACTTTCGAGCCTTTTGTCTATCATATCATTCGCTTATTTAGTTTTCACTTAGCTTTGTATCCTGCAATTATCTTCATAGCTTCTTCTTCGCTAACTAGCTTTACTTGTAAATCTCCAGTAAATATTTCAGCCATTCGATAATCTTTAACCCATGATTGCGATTTAATATCATAGCGCTCTATCGTAAAATCATCCAGATTCGAAGTCTCAGCAACTCTGATCATTCCAAGCTCTTGGTCTTTAAATGGAAAATGATACGAATAATCCATCCTCTCCTCCTTATTTAAGGAATTCTATAACCTTGATACTTTCCATCTCCTTTGTCTGGCGGATTGATGAAAAGGGATCACCCCCGCATATGAAAGAAATACCAAAACTAAAGATACACAACTTCTTTTATTTCAGAAATAGGTATCGCTATAGGTCCTTTATTTGTGCCAATAAAAAAAGTATCATATTTTTCGTCCTCTTCATCAAAGTCTTCTTCTAGTTCAATCCCATCACCGCTACCGGTTATTATCGTTCCGTCATTTAGTATTAACCTTAGATTAGGCCAATATTCAGCTTTTATCCAATTAATCAAAGAATCCCCCTTTTATTGGTGCTATATGTGCTCTCATTTTGAATAGTGGATAAGATCCTTAGTTGTCAGGTGGTATCACCTCCGCGTATACGGGAAATACTCCCTCCAGAAACAGGCTATCACCCCTGATAAAAAGGCTACCTTCAAGATTCTTAATGTGACCTTTTTGTACCATTAATTTATATAATACTAATTTAATTCAAGAAACTTTTTTATCATTTTTCCTTAAACTCTTATAGATCTCAGGCATAAATATACCGAGCACCTCTTTTTGTGCATCAGGATGATCCAGGAGATATCCAAAGAACTCTTGATTTTGACCTAAGCCTTCAATCAAAGCATTCTCTACATTTGAGAAATAAGAGAATTTAAAGTCTTTTTCAGAGTTATTTTTTGCTGATGTTCTAAGCTCATCAGACTTCATCATAATATCTCTAATTTGCATAGCGGCGGTTGTTGCAAGATCCACATCATATTTTGACCCGGTTTTAGCATTAATATCTGCAATAATTTCAGAGAGTAGTTTTTTCTCTTCTTCCCCAAGATCTATTGGATCGGCTACAGGTAATTTAATAATAGGTTTAGATATTTGTTTTTCATCTTTATGAGTTTTACCTTTAACCTGTTGGAAGTTGTCCGCTTTTACCTTGTCTTTTATATCTACTCGAATTCCTCCAGTACCCGGTGTTACTAGATTCAGCAGGTAGGAGATGTAAATATAATACTTATGAACATCAAGGTCTTCGAAGCATGAAACTTGAATTAAATACTCATAAAATCTCTTGAAGTTCTTTAGTTTTGCAATAAATTCCTTTTGCTCGTGTTCAGAATACCATTCCAGCTCAATCTTTGCTTTTTTAATTCTAAGTTGTAGTGCTGCCATCTCTTTAGATGTGATGTTGCCTTTTCTCTTCTTAAAGACAATTTCATTTACCTCATCCACATACAATGGGTCAATGATATTATAAGCTTCAATACTTGTAAGCAGATCTTTAATCTTGTTTGCAGTCAAGTCACTAGCTAAAAGAGTTGTTGTGTAATATGGAGCAAAGGCATTTTTAATATCTTCATAGTCGTTGGTAAAGTCCAAGACAAATACAGTTTTATCAAATGGCGGGCACACCCTATTAAGTCTCGATAGTGTTTGTACCGCATTAACACCTTTAAGATTCTTAATAACATACATAGCTGAAAGTTTCTTTTGGTCAAAGCCTGTCTGATATTTATTTGCTACAATCATGACATTGTAGTCCTCTGAATCAAAGGCATCCGGCACTCTATCCTCACTCATTTGATTCATTCCAACCTCAGTATAGATCTTATCATCGCCGTCTAAGGTTACCTTGCCGGAGAAAGCTACAAGCGCGTGAATTCCTTCATACCCTTGACTCTTCACATACTCCTCAAAAGCCTTGACATACTTAACCGCCGCCGGTCTTGATGAGGTCACAACCATTGCTTTCGCCTGACCGCCCAACTTATCCATAACATTATTTTTAAAGTGTTCGATAACTATTTGAACCCTTTGGCTAATGTTTGTGTCATGAAGCTCTACAAATCTGGCAATTTGTCTTTTCGCTTCGGATGTCCTAAGCTCAGGATCATCCTTAACCTCTTTATTTATTCTGTACATTGTCTTATAGGTTGTATAGTTTTGAAGAACATCCAATATAAAGCCCTCTTCAATAGCTTGTTTCATGGAATATAGATGGAAGGCCTCATAATTACCATTTTTATTAAGCCTACCAAACATTCTTAACGTAGTTGGCTTTGGCGTAGCTGTGAAGGCAAACATAGACACATTGGATTGCTTACCGGATTTCTTTATTTGGTCAATAATAAAGTCATCTTCATCTTCAAATTCGTTGTCTTCTGAACCCAGAGATTGAGTTACCGCCTGCATATTCTTACCGGCTGTAGAAGAGTGGGCCTCATCAATAATTACAGCAAAGTTCTTGTCTTTCAGGTTTTTAAGTTCATCCACAATGTATGGGAACTTTTGAATAGTAGTGGCTACGATTTTTGTATTACCTTCAAGAGCTACCTTTAAATCTTGAGACGTACAGTTGTTATCCATGACTTTAATCAGTCCAACAGCATGGTCCAAAGTCATAACCGCTTTTTGGAGCTGCCTATCCACTACAACTCTGTCAGTTACAATAATGGTTGTGTCATAAATCACATTATTATCTGCATCATGAAGAGATACCAACCTATGAGCAAGCCAAGCGATGGAGTTTGTCTTACCGGACCCGGCTGAATGTTGGATTAAATAGTTTTGGCTTGTCTTATTAACACTGACATCTGCTAATAATTTTCTTATTAAGTCCAATTGGTGAAATCTTGGGAAGATGACCGTTTCTTTGATCTTGATTTTGCCATCCTCATCCTCTAATTCTTTTCTTTCAATAAAGATGAACTTGTTGATCAAATCAAGTATTGAATCTTTCGTTAAGACCTCTTCCCACATGTAGGAGACAGAAAGTCCCTCTGTGTTTTCAGGGTTTCCTCCCCCGGTGTAAATACCTTCGCCTCTACCCTTGTTAAAGGGTAAGAAGAAGGTCTTTGTTCTATCAAGTTTAGTCGTCATCATGACGGCACTTGTATCCATGGCAAAACAAACAAAACAGCCTGCTTTCCAAAGGAATAATCTTGATTTCGGATCCCTGTCCTCTGTGTATTGTCTAACAGCATCCTCAACATCTTGACCCCTGAATTCACTCTTTAATTCAATAGCAATAATGGCGAGTCCATTTAAGAAAATAACAAGGTCCACCCTTTCCTTGTCGTTAGGATAAACCTCCTGCATAACAGAGAAAATGTTATTTTCATACTTTTCTACCAAGTCTTTGTTGTAGTCAGTGGCCGGTTTTGTGTACATTAGGTTAAGCTTCTTATTCGATATTTCGACCCCATTTTTAAGGATGTCGATTAAAGAAGATCCCCTCTTAGTAATTTCACCATTAATAAAATTGACTAAGGTTTCTCTTAAATCCTTCTTATAAATCGCTTCCAGCTCCAGCATTGTCTCTTCTTGAGTCTTGTATAGAAACTCAAAAAGCACATCAGTGTCCATGGCATAAGACCTGTTGAAGCAGGTGTTTTTTCTTTCTATAAATCCATTTTCTTTGACTAAATGTGCTACAAAATCTCTTTGATATTCAAACTTTTCGTCATATATCGGAGTTAACATTATTCCACCTCCTTCTTACCCGTTACATACTCATAGATGAGAGATTTCTTATATTCTTCTAGTGTTTCTAGTTGTTTTCGTTTTTTTATAATAAGTCTGTTGATATTTAAGAACTTTTTATTTATATACCTTAAAATTTCTTCCTGTTCTCCAATAGGCGGAACGGGGTATGGCAATTCTGATAATTTCTTCCACCTTAAATCAACGGATCTAACCCTAATACCAGTAGCTAATGCTGTAAAAACATCACTATATGCCATCACCCTCAGATAAAGTGCTAAGTACCACTTATTTTCAGCGCTATCAAGAACATTTAATACTGGGGAACCTTTCCCTCTAGAATCAGATATTCCTATTGCCCCAGCAAATCCATCCATACCATGAACCACGAGATCGCCCTTGTTTATTCCTTGATATCCTATTTCTTGGTCAGCAAAAGTGAATCCATCTTCTCTCCTATTACTCCTTAATGTAACTATTCCATCCCTAAAGCATGTTATAACCTCATCATCATCTCTTACGGTTCTTTTTAAAAGTTTAAGAATGTATTTGCCTTTTTTTATCTCCCAATGCTTTGGTATCTCTCCAATCCACTCAATCCCTGAATCCTTCATTTCTACATTTTTATCTAAACCTTTTGTCACAGCCTCGGTGATGATGGATTTTTTGTAGTCTTCAAGAGTTTGGATTTCTTTTTCTATTGTGGATTTTATATCTTCGATTTTTTGACATTTTATGTCTAGAGCATTAGAGATTTTAAATTGTTCTTTAGCGTTAATTCTTGGAACCTTTAAATCTAAAAGTTCTGTTGAATTTATATTACTTCTTACTCCAGCATCTCCTAACAAATTAAACACTTTATTAAGATATATACTCATATACCAATAATAGTAGAATTTGTTGTTTGTGCTATCGTTTTTTCTATCTATAATAATATAAGCTGGGGAAACTATCCCTTTATATGGAGATATTCCAACTCTGCTTGTAGATACATTTTGTAAATCTATTAGTTTAAAAACTAATTGATTTACATTTAAAATTTGATAACTGTTAAAATTAGATGGCTGTAATCCTTCAGATTTGTATTTGCTTTTTTTCAAAACCCCTTTCATTGTTAGGGATAATCTCTCATATTCATTTTCCTTGAATCCAACTATTTTTTTATTAGATTTATATAAATATCTAGCAGGAACTAATTGCCAATCCTCAGGTATTTCACCGATCCATTCAATACCGGAGTCTATCATTCTTCTTGTCATATTAGGCCTCTTCAAAGAGTTCTTTGACTTTTTGATTGAGCAGGTCTTCTAGTTCTAAGAACTCTTTAGCAAGTTCTTCAGAGGGTCTTGGAGCTTCATACTTGTAAAAGTACCTAGTAAAAGGTATTTCAGCTCCTGTTTTAATCTTTGGCGTTTTAAGGTTTACATCTTCTTCAAAGAAGGCTTTGGCATCAGGAATATGAGGTATCACTTCTTTCACCATGTACTCATCTATATCTTCTCTGATATTTACAATCTCTGTGTCTTTGGTCGTTGTGTCGTAGACTATTTCGCCTTTTTTATTTCTTTCAACTTCAGCCTCTTTATCCATAAGAGATAAACCGTCCAAAATTCTGTTAAACAAAGCTTTTGTAATAGGTATGTCTTTTAATAATCTTTCTATAACAGGCTCAAACTCATCTTTAGCCATATATTTCTTGTCAGAAATATTATTTCTTAGAATTTCAAAAATCTTTTCACAATCCGCCTTATTGTCTTCGTATTTCTTTAAATTTGCTTTTTCTGTCTTATTAAGCTTTTCCCTTAACTCTTCTTTTTCTAATAATTCAGCATGTTTAGCCGGATCGTAGAAAATATTAAGAGCCCCTGACATTTCTAGATTTTCGATTCTTTTTTCGTTTATGGCATAGGACCTTTGCAATGGCTGCATGACTGTGTATTCTTTGTAGATAAATTCTTCATTTGGATAAATCTGACAAAGGTCATTTTCTTCTAAGTTAGAATAAAGCTCTGTTATCTTCTTTCTGTCTTCTGCTGTGAACTCCCTTCTCTTATTACCTAAAGATTTTCTCAAAGGATGGTAAATTTCTGTTGCATCAATTAATTGGATTTTGCCTTTTCTTTCTTCTCTTTTGTTTTTAGACAAAATCCAAATATAAGTGGCTATGCCAGTGTTGTAGAAGAGGTCTGTTGGCATAGCAATGATGGCCTCGATTAAATCGTTTTCTAATAGCCATCTTCTGATTTGGCTTTCACCTGAAGCTGTTCCGCCATTAAATAATGGAGATCCATTAGTAATAATGGCAGCTCTTCCGAGCTCGTCATCCATTTTATGAACCGCTGATTGCATAAATAGAAGTTGTGAATCTCCCCCAGCCGGAAGACCTGCCGGCCATCTTGATCTTTCACCTTTTGTATATTCTGCAATTACAGCTTCTTCTTGTCCCGCCTTGGCATCAGCACCCTTCCAAGGTGTTCCAAAAGGTGGATTTTCTAGTAAAAATCTCATCTTAATATCTCTGAAGCAGTCTTCTTTTAGGGTGTCTGCATGTCTGAAGTTTCTTGCATCCTGGTCTTTAATAAGCATTTCTGCCAGCCCCACTGCATAAGACTGACCCATAAACTCTTGACCGAACAGTCTCACATCGGTAGTTTGGTTTAAAGCTTTTATGTGGCTATAGGCTGTAGATAACATCCCACCAGTTCCACATGCCTGGTCCAGAATAGTAATGACCTTTCCTTCGTCATATAAATCATCGCAGCCTTCAGCGGTTAAGATAGAGACCATGACACGAATAATATCTCGACCCGTATAAAACTGCCCAGCATCCACATTTTGGTAGAATCTGCCAATTAAATTTTCAAATATATAGCCCATTTTGATGGGATCAAAATTTTCTTCTGACAAATCCAATTCAGAAAAAGCCTTGACCACGTTGAAAAGGCAGTTGTCCTTATTCATCTTGTCTATATGATTCTCGATGTCTAATTCATTTAATATTTCTCTTACATTTGAAGAGAAGCCTTCAATATAGGCTTTGAAGTTATCATCAAGGTGGTCCGGATCATTGCAAAGCTCTTTTAAATTAAATCTTGATGTGTTATAAAATTGTTTCCCGGAAACTCTATACATAGCCCTTACAGGGTAGTTCTTATCTTTTTCATATGTATCAACCACTTTATCTTTTGTAGATTCAAGGACACATTCAAACCTTCTAATTATGGTCATTGGAATAATAACATCACCATACTTATCAGGCATATAAGCACTACGAAGCTTATTTGCTATACTCCAAATAAAGTTCGCTTCTACGGTTATATCTATAGAAATATCTTCCCCCATATTGGTGGTTAATAAATTTTCACTCATTTTGTAGCCTCCCATAATAATCTTTCTATAATTAATAATGAAGCATTCAAATACTTATTATATTTTTATTGTTATTTACTTATATATAGTTATAACACGTATTCGGAGTGATTACACAAAATAAAAAATAGATAGATTATAGATTGACCTCCAAAAGTTGGACCAAGATATTCAACCTTTGGGGGTCAGTTCATTACTCCTCCTCTATGTTAATTTATTACGTCATTCTTTTATAAGCGTTTCAAGTTCCTTCAAATCCTTTTCTCTGCCCAATTTCTACTTGGCTTAACTATGCTTAACTTGTTTTTGACTCCATCTCTTCTTCCACTTTTTATTTGCACTATTAAATTAACAACACCTACTATGAGATTAGCAATTAAAAGAATTCTTAATGTTGTCATTTGTATTCTTCGGGTATATTATAGATACAACCCCTTGCGGGGGAGGGGCTTTCGCCCCTCTTGTGTTTGACTCTTATTGTTATTCTTGATAGCTACGATCAGTGAGAAGATGTTCACTATCAATCCCGCAAGGGCTATTATTGTATCTATGTCCATTCCCTTTTAACCTCTACTTTGTTCTCTGTTAGGATTGTTGAATAACAACTACTCTTTTAACTTTTTAGGTTAATTTTACGATTTTATATCTCAAAAATGATATATAATATATCCTGTTAAGATAAATAATGTTTTTTAAAGAAAGGACAATTATGAGTTTCTCAGGTGAACGTTTAAAAAACGTAAGAGAAAATAGAGAAATTTCAGTAGCACAATTAGCTAACCACCTAGGCATAGGTGAACAAGCTGTCTATAAATATGAATCAGGAATAGTTACAAATGTCCCTCTTTCAAGGGTAGAAAGTATGGCAAAATATTTAAATGTTTCCCCCAGCTATCTTATGGGCTGGACCGATGATGAAATAATAGAAAAACTCCCCAATCTGCATCCTATCCGCCATATCAGAAAAGTACCCATTCTTGGAACAATTACCTGTAGTTCACCAATGTGGATAAAGGAAAATTTTGAAGGATATTTAAGAATTGATCCTGCTGTAATGGATGGTGATTTTGCTCTTTGCTGTAAAGGAGATTCAATGGTGGGTGCGGAAATTTACGACGGTGACCTTGCACTTTTAAAGAAAACAGACTATGTAGAGAACGGGAAAATTGCTGCCGTATACTTTGATGGTGAAGCAACCTTAAATAAAGTATATTCTTATCCTGATAAAGAACAGATTATTCTACAGCCCTGCAATCCTGAATACTCCCCTATCATTTATAATAAAGATGATATGGAATTTGATAGGCCTATTATCTTAGGCGAGCTTGTAGGTGTTTATCAATATAGGAATTAATAGATGAAACAGAAAGATATTGAGGTAAATAATAATGAAAGATTATAACAAAGATCTTCCCTTTCGTCTTATTGAAAAATCAATAGAGGCTTTTATTCTTGGAATTGAAATCTATAACAAACCAACCATCAGATACAGAATAGAAGGTTTTAGTTTTTTTATATGCAATGCATGGGAACTTATGCTTAAGGCTAAACTCTTGAATGAGGGCTTGCCTATATACTATAAAAATAAGCCTGATAGAACTATTAGTTTAACTGAAACAATAGCTAAGGTATATACAGATAAAAACACCCGTACTCGTCTTAACCTGGAAAAAATAATTGACTTAAGAAATATGAGTACTCATTTTATAACCGAAGACTATGAAGTAAAGTATGCCCCATTATTTCAATCATGTGTATTAAATTACACAAAGGAGCTTTTGAGATTTCATAACGTTGATATTACTGAAAAAGTCCCACAAAACTTTTTAACAGTTACAACTCACTATGAACCCCTGACTAATGAAGAAATTCGTTTAAAGTATCCTCCAGAGATCGCCGAACGTTTTATACAACAATCAAATGAAATTGATGTTTTGACTAATGAGTACAATTCAGACAAATTTGCTATAAGAATTAAGCAGACACTTTATATTACAAAGAAAAAAAGCGAAGCTGACTTCACAGTAAACATAGAAAAAGAATCTCCCACTCATGTAAATATTGTTAAGGAATTAAAAGATCCTGCAGATACACACAAATATTCTTTTAAAAATATTGTGACGGCGGTTACAGAACGCTTGAAGAAAAAACATATTACTTTACCAAACAAAAAAGGATTTACAACGAACTTGTTAACGCAATTCATAAACTTTTATGGAATAAAAGATGAAAGCCATTATAGTTATAAGCATAAAATAGGTAATTCAGAGAATTATACCTATTCACAAGATCTAATTGATTTTATCATAAAACAAATTGAACTGAACCCTGAACACTTCTGTGAAAGCTTAAAAGAGGGTAATAAAAAAAGATAACCCCGGGCACATAGGATTGCTCAGCTATAAAGCTTACCCCATTCTGGGACCCAGTGTTTATCCCTCACAAGTTATCTTTATTTAATTTTAAGCGGAAATTCCGACTTTTTCAAGTACTACATATAGTACTAAATTATAAAGAGTTGACAAAATAGAGGGTTTAAGAGAATTAAAGAAACTGAGATTAACGGGGATAAGAGAAAATAAAAAATAGCCCTCAAGGCCTTGAAAATGCCTGGATATGGGCTATTTAGCGGTTTTTAGAAAATTCATAAAAAACCATAAGTGGAGATGGCGGGAATCGAACCCGCGTCCAAAAATCCGTCCATAAAAGTTTCTACGAGCGTAGTTTATTGAATTGATTCCCCCGGGACCAAGCCAATAAACAAGCCAAGTCCTGAGGTAGCTTCATAAATACTCTCCTGTGGGCAAAGCTTAGCACAGAAGGTTCCCCGAGATAGTTGAGACCCGGTCATCCGTTACGGGACCGGATGAGGGGCCATGGGCCTAACTAGGCCGCAAAAGCTAATTCTGTATTATCGTTAGCGTTTAAATTTAGTTGCCTTGATTTACGTCAACAGCCTGACGACTCGCTTCTCTTACTTCAGAATCCCTGTCGAAACCTGAACATCCCCGAGACCAATAAATTATACCATTAATTGGCCCATATTTTTAGTCCACTATCTTACTTCCACCGATAAATTCCCTGAGAATCGAAGTGTTGACAATGTCGGATAAGTCCTCCATTGGCAGGAAATACCTGAGGAGGGACCTGAGCCTGACCGCTTCGATGTAGGCGGGATTGCCCTTCTCAATCTCCTCCAGGTGGGGTTCAATCAGGGGCTTTAAGGCTGCAATTTCATAGACAAAAGATGAGTCGAAGATCGTGTCGGCCTCAGCTTCATAGGGGAAAATATTCCTGACCTCCCCCTTCCTTACCGATGGCCATGAAAGTATGGTCCTCTCTGCACTTGACCCCCTCTTCTGGGCATCCCTGCAAATCCTCCTCATAAGCCTGAGGTCGCTTGTTGGAATGCGGTTGTGGGCATCCAGATTGATGTGGGTTGTGACACTCAAATATATCTTGTATTTATATGAGGGATCAATTCCGCTGCTCAGGATGGGGTTCAAGGCGTGGATTCCTTCAATTATTATCGGAGCATTGGCAGGAATTGACAGACCTTGACCGGTCATAACCCTCTCACCGCTGATGAAATCGTATCGGATCTTCTCTATCTCTTGGCCCCTCAGAAGCTTGGCAATATCCGAATTCAACCTCTTTATATCAACGGAATTTATGGACTCGAAATCCGGCTTGCCCTCTTCATCCAGGGGTGTATCAACCCTGTTTACATAGTAGTCATCTGTTGAGAGTTTTACCGGCCTCAGTCCCAAAACCCTGAGACAGGAGGTCAGCTTATAGGCAAAGGAAGTCTTTCCCGAAGAAGAAGGTGCGGCAATGAGTATGAGTTTTTTATTCATTGAGTAAATCTCTCTTGCCATCTCCATGATCTTATGGCCCTGAAGAGCCTCGGTCATCCTGACAACTTCCCCTATATTTCCACTAACAAGTATGGAATTCAGGTCATATACATTCTTTATCCCCTGAAGCTCAGACCAGCCCTCTTCCTCCAGATAGCTCTTTGAAAGGAGGTACTGGGGCTTGAAATTGGCAGCCTTGCCCTTCTCATCCCTCTTGGGTCCAACCAAGACCAGGCCCTGGGCGAAGATCTCCATATCAAAATCCGAGACATAGGAGCTTGAGGGGACCATAAAGCCGAAAAATGAGTCGATATAGCCGTTCATCTCGTAGATGCTGGCCTTGCCTTCCTTCCTGAAAGCGTAGACTTCTGCCTTGTCGTCCCTATCGATAGACTTGAAGAGGTCCACGGCCTCCCCAATGGTCATCTCTTTTCCTGTGATTTTATAGTCCCTCTTGCAAATAGCCTGCATCTCGGCCAGCAAGTCCTTTTTCATATAGGAATCCGGAATTAAATCCTTGCCGTCCTCTTTGAGCCTGCAATACAGGCCTCCGGAGATGCTGTGCTCAATTTCGACCTCTATATTGGGATAGAGTTTCTCCATGGCATAGCACATGACCATGGATAGGCTCCTCATATAGACCCTGTAGCCGTCCGGATCCAAGGTATCCAGAAAGGCAATTTCCTCCACATCCCCATCAAGCTTTTCTGAAAGCTCGTGAAGGAGGCCGCCGGACTTGGCCAGAACAAGTCGGGTTGGCGTATGATCCGCATAAGCCTCCATAAGGTCTTCATAAGTAGCCCCTTCTTTATATGTTGCATAGCGGATCTTACCGTCTATAAGCCCATCTATATTAATTTTTATTCTCTTCTCAATCATAATAAGTTCACCTCAATATCTTCTGACTTTTTTATCATTCTATCATAGTCCTGTCAGGACAATATTTCATAATTTTGTATTTTGAAAAGCTTTTCATTTCAAGAGTCCCAAAAAAAGTGCCTTTTTTCTTAAATTTATAGGCTTCGGCCTCTGGTAATATTTTTAAGACATGTTAAAATTATAAAATATTATTTATTTAAATGCTATTGTTAGGAGGTATTTATGAAGAAAAAAGTCTTTGCCCTCCTTCTTTCCGGTCTTATCATTTTTGTAGCATGCAAGGGTTTGAGCCCGGCCGGAGAAAAGGACAACAATAAGATCCGCCTCGGCAACAATGCCCCTCTTTCAGGTGCGGTTTCCGCTTATGGTATTACCACGAATGAGGGAATTAAGATGGCCATTGATGAGATTAACAAAAACGGCGGCATTATGGGTAAGAAGGTCGAATGGCATGAGCATGACGACCAGGGCAATATTACCCAAGCGGCCTATGCATATAACAAGCTGATGGATGGCCATGTTGACGCCATTCTGGGCGGGATAACTTCCAAGACCACCCTTGCAATCTCCGAAGCTTCCCAGGAAGACATGATCCCGGTCATAACACCTACCGGGACCCAATCGGACATTACTGAAGGTAAGTCAAATGTTTTCAGGACCTGCTATACAGACCCTTACCAGGGCAGCCTTCTCGCAATCTTTGCCAAGGACAGCTTGCAGGCCAGGAGCTTTGCGGTTCTTTCCAATGCCTCATCAGACTATTCCCAGGGTGTTGCCAATGCTTTCATCAAAAAGGCTGAGGAATTGGGCATGGTCAAGGTTGCAGAGGAAAGCTACGGCGACGGCGATACCGACTTTAAGGCCCAGCTTACCAATATTAGAGGAAGGAAACCCGATGTGGTTATCCTTCCGGACTACTATGAAAAGGTGGCCCTCATTGTCCCCCAGGCAAGGCAGCTTGAAATCCAAGCCAACTTCCTTGGCGGCGACGGCTGGGACGGGGTCCTTAACACCATGGATCCTTCCCAATATAAGACCATAGACCGGTGCTATTTTACCAACCACTTCGCCCCGGATTCCGACAATCCCAAGGTCAAGCAGTTTGTTGAGTCTTATAAGAATAAATATTCAAAAGATCCTACAGCTTTTGCGGCCCTCGGCTACGACACGGTCTACTTGACAAAGCAGGCCATTGAAGAAGCCGGGTCCACTGACTATAAGGCGGTCTGCAGAGCTCTTGAAAAGATCGACTTTGACGGAGTTACCGGATCTTTCAAATATGACGCCCACCACAACCCCATAAAATCAGCAACGATGATAAGAATTGAAGACGGCAAATACAAATTCGATTCAATTGTCAGCCCACGCTAGATTTATGGCGGATTAGTATAGAAAGGAATAAATATGGATTTTTTAGCCCAGGTTTTTAACGGACTCCAATTAGGCTCCATATACGCCCTGGTCGCACTCGGCTACACAATGGTTTACGGCATTGCCAAGCTGATCAACTTCGCCCATGGCGACATAATCATGGTAGGCTCCTATACGGCTTTCTTTGCCATTCACTTGTGGCTTGCCCCCTCAGGCCTCCCCTATTGGCTGGCCATCATACCCACAGTTGCGGTTTGTACCCTACTTGGTATGACTATCGAGCGCTTCGCATATAGGCCCTTAAGAAACTCACCCAAGATTGCCAACCTCATAACGGCAATCGGGGTCAGCCTCCTCTTGGAGCACCTCTTCGTAAAACTTTTTACTGCAAATGCCAGACCCATCCCTCCAATACTTCCCTCAGGAAGCTTTAAGATCGGGTCTTTATCAATAATGTATACGACCATAATCACCTTGCTGGTAACAGTTATCCTGACCGGCCTCCTGCAAGTCTTCATAAAGAAGACCAAGCGCGGCAAGTCAATGTTGGCTGTTTCAGAGGACTACGGGGCATCAACCCTTGTGGGGATCAGCGTTGACCATACCCTGTCCATGACCTTTGCAATAGGTTCGGCCCTGGCCGGAGTGGCTTCAATCCTCTACATAGCAAGCTACCCCCAGATCCAGCCTTTTATGGGGTCAATGCTTGGAATTAAGGTATTCACTGCTGCTGTCCTGGGCGGGATCGGCTCTATACCCGGGGCCGTTTTCGGCGGCCTTATACTTGGCATGATCGAGGCGATTACCAGGGCCTATATTTCTTCAAAGATGGCGGACGCCATAGTTTTCGGGGTCCTGATCCTCGTTCTTCTGGTCAAGCCGTCCGGAATATTCGGTGAAGAAGAAACAGAGAAAGTGTAGGTTTTATATGACATCATTAAAGAAAAAACAGTACCTTTCCATAGGCTTATCCCTGGTTCTCCTTTACGGTTTTATAATGGCCTTGTCCGGAATGGGCCTGCTCAACCGATACAGCAAAACAATCCTCAACCTTGTTATGATCTACGTGATTTTGGCTTCTTCCCTTAATATAACAGTGGGGAACTTGGGCCAGATCACACTTGGTCATGCAGGATTCATGTCGATCGGAGCCTATACGGCGGCCATATTTATGAAGTCCGGATTCTTCCCGGGACTAGGGGGTTATTTTATATCCCTCATCCTTGGCGGCCTTTTGGCAGGCTTTTTCGGCATCCTCATTGGTATCCCCGTTCTGAGGCTTAAGGGAGACTATCTTGCCATTGTCACCCTGGCCTTCGGCGAAATAATCAGGGTTATTATAGAGAATCTCGGCATCACGGGCGGTGCCCAGGGCATAACCGGCATACCGACAATGAAGAATTTCACGGTCATCTATGTCATAACATGTTCATGTGTTGCTATGATCTATTCCGTTATGACCAGCCGTCACGGCAGGGCGGTTCTTGCTATCCACGACAATGAGATTGCGGCCGAATCCTCAGGTATCAATGTTACCTATCACAAGACCTGGGCCTTCACCTTGTCAGCCTTCTTCGCAGGCCTTGCGGGAGCCATATATTCACAGAATATCGGGGTCCTCTCTGCCGATATATTTGACTACAATATGAGCTTCAATATCCTGGTCATGGTTGTCCTTGGCGGCATGGGGTCCTACACGGGCTCGATCCTGGCTGCAATAGTTCTTACAATCATGCCTGAGCTTTTGAGGGCTTTCTCCGACTGGCGTATGATTATTTATTCGGTAATCCTGATCCTGGTCATGATCTTCAGACCCCAGGGCTTGATGGGCCGTGAGGAATTCTCTATATCAAAATATTTCCCCTTTGCAAGATCGAAAGAAAAGGAGGATGAAAATGTCTAAAGTAATTCTGGAAGGTTCGGGCCTGTCAATGGCTTTCGGAGGGCTCCACGCCGTCCACCTCCTGTCTTTTAAACTCCATAAGGGCGAGCTCATGGGCCTCATAGGTCCGAACGGGGCCGGTAAAACAACGGTTTTTAACATGCTTTCAGGCCTATATGCACCCAGCCAAGGCGAGATAGTTCTGGACGGTGAGATCATAAACGGGACTCCTCCCCATATACTCGCCAGGAAAGGAATTGCCAGGACTTTTCAAAATATAAGGCTTTTTGATTACCTGTCCTGCCTTGACAATGTCAAGGTCTCCATGAACATGGATATGAAATATAGTGTTATGTCCGGCATGTTCAGGGGCAAGTCCTACTGGGAAGAGGAAAAGGACAGTGCCGATAAGGCTATGGAAATACTCAGCATATTGGGCATGGAGAATATGGCCCATGTAAGGGCCGGGTCACTCCCCTATGGGAGCCAGAGGAAGCTTGAAATTGCCAGGGCTATGGGAACAAACCCCAAGGTCCTCCTACTTGATGAGCCGGCTGCCGGTATGAACCCCTCGGAAACTGAGGAGCTTATGGACACCATCAGGCTTATAAAAGAAAAGTTCTCCGTATCGGTCCTCCTGATTGAGCATGATATGAACCTGGTGCTTGGAATCTGCCAGCACCTAATAGTCCTCAACCAGGGTCAAAAAATTGCCGAGGGCGATCCCAAGGAGGTTATAAATAATCCTGAGGTTGTTACTGCCTATCTCGGTAAGAGTGAAAAGGAGGATTTATGATATATTTACAGGTCAATAATCTTCATGTTTATTATGGCAATATCCATGCCTTGAAGGGGATAAACCTCCAGGTCAATCAAGGTGAAGTTGTATCACTTATAGGGGCTAACGGAGCCGGCAAAACTACCTCACTCCAAACAATTTCGGGTCTCCTCCCCTCTAAAGAAGGGGAAATCCTCTTTAAGGGCAAGCATATTGAAAAGGAGAAGGCTGACAGAATAGCCAGGCAGGGCCTGGTTCAGGTTCCCGAAGGAAGAAGGGTTTTTTCCGGACTTTCTGTCCTTGACAACCTTAAACTGGGGGCCTTTTCGGTCAAGGCCGATGCTGAAGAAAATATGCATGAAATTAATAAGATATATAGGCTCTTTCCTGTCCTCCAGGAGAGAAAGCACCAGAAAGCCGGGACCTTGTCCGGAGGTGAACAGCAGATGCTGGCCATGGGCAGGGCCCTTATGGGAAGGCCTGAACTCCTCCTCCTGGATGAGCCCTCTATGGGCCTGTCTCCTCTCTTTGTAGAAAAGATCTTCGAGGTCATATCACAGCTTAAAGAGAGAGGAACCACTATACTCCTGGTTGAGCAAAATGCCAACCTGGCCTTATCGGTTGCCGACCGGGCCTATGTTATGGAAACCGGAAAGATCGTTAAGGAAGGTAGTGCCAAGGATTTGAGGAGGGATCCTTCGGTCAAGGCGGCCTATCTTGGTGCTTAATTAAGAAGAAACCGGGCCGGTGCCTGAGCGGACAGCTTGGCTGAAATGGTCCACGGGAATATGAATATAAAATTTTAGAGGGGATTTGTCGTTTTCGGCAAACCCCCTCTATTGTTTTTTGTGCTATTTTAGATGGGATTTGGCATTTTCGGCGAATCCCCATGACTTGATAATAATCACTATCATGGGGGTCTCCCGATTTTTGGCCTATCCCCATGATATTTGGGCCGGCTTGTGTCATGGGGATTTCCCGGTTTTTGGCCTACCCCCATGATTCTCTGTCCGGCTTGCGTCATGGGGGTTTCCCGATTTTTGGCCTATCCCCATGATATTTGGGCCGGCTTGCGTCATGGGGGTTTCCCGGTTTTTAGCCTACCCCCATGATTATCAGGCATAATTGAGTCATGGGGATTTGGGGTTTTCGGCAAACCCCCTCTATTTCTTATCCGGCCTATATTCTAGGCCCGAATTCAGTCTAATCAAATCTTGAGCTTGGTCCACTTGCCCTGTTTGAACCTTATAAACATGAAAAGGAAGCGGGACATCTGATCAAAGAAGACCCCCATCCAGATACCGTGAAGACCCAGATGCAGGACATTTACAAAGAAGATTGTTGCGAAACTCCTGATTATGGTAACAGAGATGGTCGAGGCTATAAGGGTGTATTTGACATCCCCTGCCGACCTGAGAATACCGCCGAAAATAACCTGCTGGATTTGGAAAAATACTATGACCATGACATAGCGGGCCAAAACCTCACCGATTCTGATAATCTCCGGATCTTTGAATTGGAGGCCATAGTAGGTCCTGGCGGTTAGGAGCATTACGGTTGAAAGGAGGGCTGCAAGAAATATGCCCATCCTCTGACAGATCTTTCCATATTTCAGGGCATCCTCTTCACTCCCCCTGCCCAGGCTCTCCCCGGTCAAGGTCATGGCTGCAACCTGCATCCCGTTACCGAAAGAGAAGCCCAAGCCTAAAAGGTTCATGTTGACCTGGTGGGCTGCAAAGGGGTCTGTTCCAAGTCCTGCAGCCACAACAGCGGTTGTCATAAATCCCACCCTCATAAGCAGGTTCTCTATGAGAATAGGGAATCCCAGATTGTTTATGCTTTTCCATATCGCCATGCTGGGCCACAGTTTTTTCCTTGTGATGTAGGAAAATTTCACATATGAATGTTTTTTGAATAAAGACCTTATACTCATTATCATTGCAACAAGGCTTCCCAAGACTGTCGCCAGGGCTGCGCCTTTGATTCCAAGTTCCGGAAAACCGAACTTACCATAAATCAAAAGATAGTTGAACACTATATTGACAAGCGATGAAACCATGTTGGTAGTAAAGGCGATGCCGGTATTTCCCGACCCCCTCTGGGCCGAGTTTATGACCATTGTTAAGTGTGTAAAAATTAAGCCTGCCATCCTTATCCTGAAATATGTGACTGCAGGAGAATGTGTGTCACTGTTACCGCCTGCAAAATCCACAATTTGTCCTGAAAAGATCAGGGTTCCGATACTTATAAATGCGGTGACAATTATGGCTACTGCAATGGCCGTACTCAAACTTTCATTGGCGTTTTTCCTATCGCCTTCTCCCATCCTCCTGGCGACAATGGCCGACAGGGCCGTTGCTACCGCGATTAAGGGGGTCATGGCCAGGAAGGTCGGCTGCATGGTAAGGCCTGTCGCAGCAACGGCAACGGGCCCCAAGCCTGCCACCATCATGGTGTCGATCATGCCGGCAACATCTATGAAAAAAGATTCCAAAACTGCCGGCCAGGCCAATTTAAAAGCCGATTGGTAATAACTTTTTTGAATTTTATCTTTCGTTTTTATCTCCAACACTACATGCACTCTTTCATTTTTTCAATTATTAACGGTTTTTAACATCCTGCCAATACTCATTGTATACGTCTATGAACTTGCCCGGATCATTGTATGACTCCAGCCTGTTGTGGACTTGGGGATCCGGATAGGCGACGGGATTGTCCCTGACATCCTCCGGAAGGAGCTTCCTCCCCTCGTCAGAAGGTATTGAATAGCCCACCCATTCGGCATTTTTTGCCATTATGTCCGGCCTGAGGAAAAAATTTATGAAGGCATGGGCCTCGTCAATGTTTTCAGCCCCCTTGGGAATGGCGAACAGGTCCAACCATATATTAGACCCCTCTTTCGGAACCACATAGTCAAGATCCTCATTTTCCCACATGGCAGCCAGGGCTTCCCCTGAATACATCATTGCCATTGCACACTCGTTATTTATCATTATGTCTTTGGACTGGTCAATGAGGTAGGCATAGACCAGCGGATATTGGTCAACCAATCTTTGCCTGGCTCTTTCCAGGTCCTTAATATTTTGTGAGTTCATGGACTTGCCTTCCAGCAAAAGCCCGACTCCCAAGCTATCCCGGCTTGAATCCATCATAATTATGTTCCCGGCATAATCGGCATTCCAGAGGTCTGTCCAGGATTGGGGTTTGTCCTTGACCATCTTCTTGTTATAGAGGATGCCAAGGGTACCCCAAAAATATGGCAGGGAATACTTCTGGTCGGGATCGTATGAGGGGTTCATATAGGTCTTATCTACATATTTTGCATTGGGAATCTTGGAATAATCCAGGGCTTGGAGCATGTCCTCTTTTCTCATCTTGTCCAACATATATTCCGATGGGAAGATCAGGTCATACTTGGCTCCCCCATTTTTGAATTTTACGTAAAGGTCCTCGTTTGTGGAAAAAGTTGAATAGATCACCTCAATACCGGTCTCCGCCTCAAACTGCTTAACGAGGTTGGGATCTATGTACTCCCCCCAATTGTAGACGAATACCCTGCGTCCGTTATTGGCAGCCTTCTTGTTGTTACACGAAGTCAGGCCGATCAGGGCCCAGATTGATATGGCTATGATAAAAAGTCCTATGAGGTTTTTACTCAATAATCTTTTCTTAAAAATCATTTTCTTGTCCCTCATTCTCACGACTCCTCAATTTATTTACAGATAGGAGCAAAACCAGCATTAGGGCAAATAATATGGTTGACATGGCATTGATTTCAGGGTTTATTCCCCTTCTGGCCATTGAGTACACCATGGTCGATATGGTATCCACTCCATTACCCGCTGTAAAAAAAGATATGGCGAAGTCGTCAATTGATATTGTAAAGGCCAAGAGGAGGCCTGAAACTATTCCCGGTTTAATATATGGAATTATAACGTGTCTTACCGTATTGAAAGGTCCCGCTCCCAGGTCCATTGCCGCCTCGGGCAAGCCTCTCGGCATGGTCTGAAGCTTGGGCCATACTGACAGCACAACATATGGAAGGGTAAAGCCTATATGGGACAGGAGGAGGCTGAAAAAGCCCAAGGGCAGTCTAAAGAGGCTGTATACGGCCATAAAGCCGACAGCCGTGACTATATCCGGATTAATTACAATTACCTGGTTTATAACGTTCAGGCCCTTCCTGACCCTACCCCTATAAAAATAAAATGCCAGGGCCCCTAAGGTCCCTACTATTCCTGAAATTAAGGTTGCCAAGACCGCAACCGTCATTGTGGTCTTTACTGCTGAGAGAATCTCCTTGTTTTCCAACATCGATTGGTACCAATGTAGGGAAAAACCCTGCCAAAGTCCCCGGCTCTTTCCGCTGTTAAAAGAAAAACCTATCAATATTATGATCGGGGCGTATAGGAAAAAATATACCAGGCCTATATAAAGTCTTTTTAGAGTTTTCATTTGGCCCCCTCTTTCATGGCAGCTTTCTTCTTCTTGGATTTGGCCCCGTCATCCTTATCTTCATTTGAGAAAATAAGGGAGACAAGCAGGAATACCATCAAAATTATTGACATGGCAAAGCCGTAATTCCAGTTGCCCGTTACGGTAAATTGCTGCTCTATGACATTTCCTATGAGGTTTGTCTTGTTGCCCCCCAGGAGGGTTGTGATCTCGAAGGTTGAGATTGCAGGAATGAAAACCATGGAAATTCCCGAAGCAATTCCCGGAAAAGACAGGGGCAGCAAAACCCTTGTAAAGGTCTGAAAATTATCAGCCCCCAAGTCTCTTGCCGCCTCAATCAGGCTTTGATCAATTTTTTCAAGTGAAGTGTATATAGGCAATATCATAAAGGGTAGGAAGTTATAAACCATACCTATGACTACGGCCGCTTCACTATAAAGAATGTCAAGGGGTTTGAGGCCCATTGACATAAAGATCCCTGAAACGATACCCCGCCTGGATAAGATGGTTGTCCAGGAATAGGTCCTGAGCAAAAAGTTCATCCACATGGGGATTATGACCAGGGTAATGGCTACCGACCTGTAATTTCCCTTGATTCCTGCTAAAAAATAGGCCATGGGATATGCAAGAACCAGGCATATGATGCTGGTAAGCACAGCAACCCTGAGTGACCTGAATAGGGTCGGCAGGGCCCCGCTTGAGAAAAACCTCTGAAAATTGGCCAGGCTCAAGCTGCCGTCAAGGGTAAATGCATAGTAAAAGGTCATAAAAAGCGGGATAAGGACAAAAATCAGGGCCCATACAAAGTAGGGCGAAGTCATCCTTCTTATATCTTTCATCCAAGATCCCCCCTCTCGTTTAACCTCTTTTTAACTTTTGTCGGGTTAAAAGCGGGGTCATCAAACTTATGCATAACTTGTATATTTTCAGGATCTATTGAGATGCCGACTTGAGATCCGACCTTGCAGGTCCTGGTCGACTGGGATAAGTACAATTCATCCCCAACTTCTATTTCCATCTCATAGTGGACGCCTTTAAAAAGGGATGTCACAACCTTGCCCATTATCATCCCCTTATCGGGCTCGACAAGTTCCACATCCTCAGGCCTGATAACAACGTCAACCGGCTCATTTTCCCTGAAACCCTTGTCAACGCATTTGAATTTTTTGCCGGAAAAAATAACCTGACAGTCGCTTGGCATAATACCTTCGACAATATTTGACTCCCCTATAAAGTCGGCTACAAATCGGTTTTGAGGCTCATTGTATATGTCTATGGGTGACCCGATTTGAAGGATTTTACCCCTGTTCATGACGACTATCCTGTCCGACATGGTCAGGGCCTCTTCCTGGTCATGGGTTACAAAAATAAAGGTTATGCCGACCTCTCTTTGGATCCTCTTCAATTCTATCTGCATGTCCCGCCTGAGTTTTGCATCAAGGGCAGCCAAAGGCTCATCCAGAAGGAGTACTTCAGGGTCGTTTACCAGGGCCCTTGCAATGGCTATGCGCTGCTGCTGTCCGCCTGAAAGCCTGTCAATCTTCCTCTTCTGAAAACCCGGCAGGTCCAATAGGTCAAGTATCCATTCCACCTTTTCTTTTATCTCTTTTTCCCCTACCTTCTTCATCCTGAGTCCGAAGGCAACATTATCCTCAACATTCAAATGCGGGAAAAGGGCGTATTGCTGAAAAACGGTGTTAAAGGGTCTAAGATTTGCGGGAATTCCGCTAATGTCCTTGCCCTCAAAAAAAATCTTTCCTTCATCGGCTTCAGTAAAACCGCCAATAATCCTGAGCAGGGTGGTTTTGCCGCATCCCGAAGGCCCCAGAAGGGTTAAAAATTCATCTTCATTGATTGTCAAATCCAATTTGTTTAAAACTTGTTGGCCGTCGAATGTTTTGCTGATACCGGCCAGTTGAATATGGTTCAATAAAGCCTCCTTCCAAATGCTCATAACGGGTTAATAGGTTATCTTTATTATTTTAACAGAATATGTGACAATATGTTGTAGACATTGTTGTTATTATTTTATATTTTTTAGGAGGTAAATTTATGGACGATGCTTTGAATATGGGCGACATGCCCCAAAAGAAAACAAGCTTCTTTAACAGCCTGGTTTTCAAGCTCATTGTTGGTATAGGCCTGGGTATTTTAGTGGGCAACTATGCTCCCGAAGGCCTTATGAAGGCCATTATAACCTTTAAGGGAATCTTCAGTAACCTGATCAGCTATGTAGTTCCCCTCATTATTTTAGGCTTTATAACTCCGGCAATCGTTTCTTTAAAGGACAGTGCCGGTAAAATCCTAACCGTTACCCTTGTAATTTGCTATATTTCATCGGTCGGTGCGGCTCTTTTGAGTGTCACTTCGGGATATGCAATTATCCCCCACCTGAACATAGCTTCTCATGTTGATGCCGGAACTTCTCTTCCCGATCCGGTCGTTGAGCTCTCATTTCCGCCGATAATGCCTGTATTAACAGCTTTGGTTACAGCCATTCTGATCGGTTTAGCTGTTGTTTGGTCCAAGTCTCAAAAATGGTCCGACCTGCTCACCGAGTTCAATGATATAGTCCTTGCGATTGTCAACAAGGTTGTTGTTCCTGTTCTTCCGTTTTACATTTTCACAACCTTTGCCGGACTTTCATATGAGGGTGTAATCCTGACCGAACTTCCGGTTTTTCTCAAGATAATTATCATAGTTATTTTAGGACACTATATTTGGATGGCCCTCCTGTATGCACTTGGCGGCCTCTTCTCAAAGAGAAACCCCCTCGGCGTGGTCAGGCACTACCTGCCTGCATACTTGACAGCTCTTGGAACTATGTCATCTGCAGCCACCCTTCCTGTTGCCCTTCAATGTGCAAGGAAGAGTGAAATACTTGATCCTGAAATCAGGGACTTCGTAATTCCGGTCTGCTCAAACACCCACCTTTGCGGGTCAGTATTGACAGAGACCTTCTTCGTTATGGTCGTTTCTCAGATCCTTTACGGCCATCTTCCTGATTTTGCAACAATGATGACCTTTGCCATGCTGCTTGGAATTTTTGCTATAGCAGCTCCGGGAGTACCGGGAGGCACTGTAGTGGCTTCCTTGGGCCTCATAATTTCTGTCCTGGGATTTGACGATAACGGGACCGCACTCATGCTTTCAATCTTTGCCCTCCAGGATTCTTTCGGAACGGCATGCAATGTCACAGGCGACGGTGCTATAGCTTTGATGGTAACAGGCCTCTTTAATAAGGTTCCTGGTGCAAATGCTCAAAACTGATGAACTTTAATATTGATTGGAGGAAATTTTATGGATTATTCTGAAGTTTTAAGGTCGGAGCTGATTCCGGCTTTCGGCTGTACGGAGCCGATAGCCTTGGCCCTTGCCGCTGCCAAGGCCGGCTCATATCTCAATGGTCAGCCCATTTCAATGACTGCCATTGTCTCGGCAAATATTTATAAGAATGCCCATTCTGTAACCGTCCCTGCCTGTCAGGGAAGGAGGGGGCTGGGTATAGCTCTTTTGGCCGGTTTGTTCCTGGGTGACCCTGATAAGGACTTGGAGGTTTTGAACGGAATAGACTCCTCTAAGCTTGATGATATAAGCAAAAAACTTGAAGACGGTTTCTTGACTATTGATATTAATCACGAAGAGACCGGTGTCTATGTGAAAATAATACTCAAGTCCGAGGATGAGGAAGTTATCCTGATTCTCAGCGGGGCCCATAACCATATCAGCTATGTTGAGAAGGACAGCAAGGTGCTTTTGGAAGACCTGCCTAAAAAAGTCGAGGATAATGAGGTTGACTATAGCTTCGATTCAATATATGAATATGCCGATAAGGCTGACTTGACCCCGATTAAAGACCTGCTCGATATGCAGATCGACTACAATACAAAGATCGCTGAAGAAGGGCTGGTTCATGACTGGGGTTCTGCCATAGGCAAGCAGCTTGTCGACTCCCCGATTGAATACGACAAGATCACATCCTATGCTGCTGCAGGAAGTGATGCCAGGATGAGCGGGTGTGAGTATCCGGTTGTTATCAATGCCGGCAGCGGAAACCAGGGAATTACCGTATCCGTACCCTTGATAGCCTATGCCCGTGAACACAATGTTGACAAGGAAAAACTCTACCGGGCCCTCTGCCTTTCAAATTTGATCTCTTTGTATATTAAGCAGGGCGTCGGCAAGCTTTCCGCTTACTGCGGTGCTGTATCTGCCGCCTCGGCCTGTGGTGCCGCCCTTGCATATATGGAGGGTGAAAATAAGGAGCTCGTTGAAAAAACCTTGTCCAATTCCCTGGCGGTCAATTCAGGGATTTTGTGCGACGGGGCCAAGGCTTCCTGCGCTGCAAAAATAGCCTCTTCCTTGAGAAATGCCTTTATGAGCCTGGACCAGGCCAAGAGGGGCAAGTCTTTCAGGAGTGGTGACGGCATGGTAAAAGATGATATAGATAAAATGATAGTCGGTGTTGGTAAAATAGCCAAGGACGGCATGAAGGAAACCGACGCCGTCCTATTGGACCAGATGCTCCATAAATAAAAATTTCCAAAGTAAAAGGCCTTGGCGGGAAAGGGTGCATTTAACTCCTTTCGTCAGGGCCTTATTATTTTCTTTGCTAAAAAACTAATGGTGAATGGTTCTTTTTATTTCATGTTTTCAAAATCCTTCATTATTTCATTTATTTTATCCTTATTGATGCCCAGTTGCTCCATCTGTTCTTTGAAATATTTTGAGCTGTTAAGTCTTTCTTCTGCTTTTCCTTCTGCTCTTCCTACAGCCTTACCTTTGTCCAACTGATAGTCCAAGACCTTCTGAAATTCTCCCTTCATAGTATCCCCTCCTTTAATCTCACTATCTACACCCACGAATGAATTTAAAGCTAAAAGCGTATCCTCCCTTAATCCGGAAATCCTATTAGAGGTCTTTCTTATAAAATCTTCAAATTCTTCTTTTTTTGCTATCTTCTGCATAAATTCAAAGAAATATGCCAAATCTCCCGGTAGCTTTTCCAGGTCTTCTCTACTCAGCCTTCTAATATCTACAACTTGTATCCTATAGTCCTGATATCTGTCCCAGAGATCTTTTGGTAGATCAGTCATCTCAAGGACGCTCTTGGGTCCATCCCAGGGTTTTACACCAAAATACAGTACAATCGATATTACAGGAAGGATTTTATCTTTTTTATTCTTTTTAAAAGCTTGTTGAGCTGTAGTCGCAGCATCATACAAAAAGACTCTGGCCGGCATGTTGTAATCTATGGTTGATTGGTTCTCTATCCCATAAAGAGTTAAAATTTTTCCATCTGTTTTCTTAATTATATCACGGACTATTTCCCTGCTTATATTTTTGCCGTCTTTGTCCTTAAAACTGAACTGGGAAGCGGTATCATAGTCACTAAGATGGTCCTCATCAATATGTGGAATCTCCGGTCTGAATGTATTGAAAATAGCAGCAAAATTCTCAGACCTTTTGAAAAAAATTTTTAGAGCATGGTCTTTCATTAAAGAATCTTTCTCCTTTCACTAATGTAATAATTAAAAATTTGTGAAAATCTGATCAGCAAAAATCACTAATATAACTTTAGCATCGGAGAAGAATCTAATCCACTCAAAGCAAGTGATTGGAATGGTTTGATAGCCTTTTGAATTAAATGAAATATAATTAAATGCATTTATTCGACCAAATCAACATAAGATCTAAATAAAAAATCGTCCGGCTACAAAGCCGGACTAATGGTAAAAACTGTTAATTTTTGCTTGGTCATGAACTTTGAATTAATGGCAAAATCAATTGAAAAATGACCATGGTCTCACATACACAAGGCCGACTGCATCCGGCCCGACGTGGGTGCCTGTTATTGGGCCTATGGATTTGATTTCCACATTGTCCAGATTATAGCGATCTACAAAAGTCTTATAAAACGACTCGGCCAATTCCCTGCTTTTTGAGAAAACGACATATACCGGGAAGCTTTCGTCATAGCCCTCTTCCTCGAATTTCTTCATGGTCCAATCGAGGCCGGCCTTTCTACCCCTTACTTTTGCCGGAACTATACCTTGGGCTTTCTCCAACATCAAAAGGGGCTTTATTCTCAATATCGTTCCCATGGCTGCTGCAACAGAGCTTACCCTTCCGCTCTTTGACAGGTGATAAAGAGAATCCAGGACTCCGAAAAGCACAGGCCTGTCCCTGTTTTCTAAAATCCAATCCTCAATCTCTTGGGCGGTCTTGCCCTGATCTCTCATTTTACAGGCCCGGTCAATAACTATCTGCTGGGACATTGTCAGCTGATGGCTGTCTATAACATGGATCCTATCGTCCCCCATCTCATCCGCAACCGATTTGGCAATGGAATAAGTTGATGAGAGCCCGCTTGACATGCATATGCACACAACCTCATCGCCGGCAGCCAGAGCCTCTTCAAACCTGGTTTGGAAGGCCCCCGGTGAGGGAGCTGATGTCTTGGGAAGGTCCCTGCTTTCTCCCATCTTATGGTAAAATTCCCTGTACTCTTCTTCTGTCCGGTAATCAATATCCCCGTCCTTAAAATGTACAGATAAATATACAACATCAACATCCAGTTCTTTGGCCAATTCCTGAGTAATATCCGCACCGCTGTCAGTAATGATCCTGATCATAAGCCACCTCTCCCAACATATGTTATAAAGGTTAAAACCTTTTCATTGCTTTATATGTTTATAAGTTTATCACAACCTAGGCAGATGCTGTCGTAATTTATGGGTGTATAGAAAAGTTTTTTTATCTCATCCTTAGTCTTGGAGGAGTCGGAAAGTGCCCACATGGCCTTGGCCAGGATCGCCTCCGGAGTCATGTCGAATGATTCCATGAAATCCAGGTCCTTCTTATACTTAAGCCCGACCTCATATATGTTCATATCACTGCCTTCATGGGCCACCTGGGTAGCCATGATAACCAATTTTTCAGGATATTTTTTTACCATATCGACAAAAACGGGACTTATAGATTCCGGTATTCCTCCGAGCCCGAAACTTTCAAATATGAGTCCGTCGTATTGGCCGAACAGGTATTCCAAAATGTCGGCTTTCATTCCCGGTATAAGTTTAAGGAGAAAGACCTTGCTGTTTAGTTTTGTATAAAACTCAGGTCCTCCTTTGATTTCCAAAGGCGGCAGGTACCTCATAATCCGGCCTTCCTGGATAATTGCAAGTGCGGGAAAATCAATGCTTGAAAAGGCACTATATGATTTTGACCTGATCTTCTTTGCCCTGGTTCCGGCAATGACAAGGCCGGCAAATACCAGGACCACCCCGTGAGATTCAGGATCAGCCGCATAGCTTATGGCATCAAGGAGGTTGCTCTTGGCATCCGTTATATCATAATTTATGGGCTTTTGTGACCCGGTCAATATAATCGGCTTTTTTGAATTTTGGATCATATAAGACAGGGCGGCGGCAGTATAGGCCATTGTGTCGGTCCCGTGGCTGATTATGAAGGCGTCGTAGTCCTCATATACGGACCTTATGTACTCAGCAAGCTTCTGCCAATGGTAGGGGCCCATATTTGTGCTGTCAAGGTTAAAAAGCTGAAAAAAGCTCAGGTCTGCTATATCCTTGGCCCCCGGTATAAAATCTATGAGTCCCCGGGGATCAATCCCGGGCAATAGCCCGTTTCCTGTTTCAACCGAAGCAATAGTCCCTCCGGTGCCTATAAGCAATACTTTTTTCAAGCCACGCCTCCTAAATCCTTACAATGTTTCTCTTTTATAGTATCTTACAATTAGCCTGACCTTGCCCGTGTCGGCTTCCATCCTAATTTTAGCATTGTTTGATTCTGCGATCATCTTACAAAGATTTAGGCCTATTCCGTAATTGCCCTCCTTGTCTGAAAGCTTGTAGTAGCGGTCAAAAACCCTTGCCTTTTTCTCTTCGCTTATGGGGTCCGACAAGTTCTCGACATATACTTCAAGATAAGTCTTCTCATCCCTGGCATATACATCGACCCTGTCCCCCTTAGAATGTTCAAGACTGTTTTTAATAAGATTTATATATAACTCTTTCTCCCACTTGGGATCTCCCAAATAAGTAATATCCTTTATTGTATTATGTATCTTTATATTTTTAGACCGACTTATGGGCTCCATAAGCAGAGAAACCTGATCAATCAGGTCTCCTAAATTAATAGTTTCTTTTTTGAAATTAATAGTTCCGGATTCCAAAAGAGCAATGTTGAGCAGAGTCAGTACCAGATTTGTAACCGCATCCGTCTCCAGTTGCATATAGTCCAAGAGCTCTTTTTTATCATCCGGCGAAATCTCCGGATCCTTCAGGTTCTCAAGGAGCAGGTTTATTGAAGCAATCGGTGTTTTTATTTGGTGGGATATATCCTCCAAGCTCTTCTTTAAAGACCCTCTTGAGATCTCAGCATTCTCAGCTTGTTCCCTAAGTCTAAGGGTGACTTTATACATCTCGTTCTGGAGGCGGGCCAGGTCCTCCTCTTCATTTATAAAGGAAATATTGTATATTCCTAAGTTAATTTTCTCCATCTCATCAATGAGCCTGTTAACCGTGTTTCTGCTATACCTGCTTTCCGAATACAGGTAGGCCCACAAAAGGCCGGCCTGCAGAAGTCCAACAAGACAAATGACTTTCAAGGCATAGGAATCCGCATCTTTCAGGCTCAAGATTCCCTTACCGTCATATATGCCGTATTGTGAAAGGTCCCTGTCCCCTTTTTCCTCAGCCATCTTAACAAGGTCCTCGGTTTTAAGGTCGGGATACTTTTTCTTTAAAGAGCTTACTATGTTGTAAACGGCTTGGTCGGACCGGGTGTTATATTGGTCTTTTATCAAAAAAGCTGCCAAGACAAAAAAAACCATAAGGATTACCCCTATGATCGGCCCGATTTTCCTATACTTTTTCATCCAAAATATACCCCAAATTCCTAACAGTTTTAAGCTCATAGAGGTCCATTTTCTCCCTCAATCGCTTGATTGCAACAGAAAGTGTGTTGTCATTGACAAAGGCATTTTCAGCTTCCCATATCCGGTGCAGGTTGTCCCTGGTCACAGTCCTGTTCTTATTCTTTACAAAATACAACAAGATCTCGTATTCCTTTTTTGACAGGTCGATTAGCTTTCCCCTTCTCTTAACCAGGTGGTTTATGTCGTCAATTTCTATGTCCTTGAAAATTATGGAATCGGGCAAGACCTTGCGTATCCTGGCATTGAGTTCCCCCAATTTAAAAGGCTTGGTGATATAGTCCGAGGCTCCCCGGTCCAGGGTCCTCACTATGGTATCCTCCTCATCATTGGCAGTGAGAAAAATAATCGGGATATCCTTATAGCCCTTATATATGTCAAAAAGATCCAGGCCCGACCCGTCCCCCAAAGAAATATCAATGAGGGCCAGGTCGAAAGCTGAAGGATCAAAGGCCCGGGCTTGACTGAAAGATGTCAGGCCCGTGACCTCATACTTTTTGCTCAAATTGAGGATTAGACTTTTCAATATTAATTTTTCATCTTCAACCAGCAAAATCTTTTTCATAGTATTTAGATATTCTCGCTCCTTATTACTTCTATTATATTTCTTGACCTGATCTTGCCAAGCGAGTATGACATTATTATAAATGTCACTATCATAACTACAGCTATGCTTATCAGGACCGCTAATGCGGGGAATTCATAGGGCAAGACTATTATCCCCTTCGCCCATATTAAGTTTACCAGATATGATATCAGAATTCCCAAGGGCAAGCCCCAGAAGAGGGACCTTGTTCCTATCATCATTGATTCATATAGGCACATCTTGTTCAGTTGACCCGGACTCATGCCGAAAGACATGAGAGCTCCGAACTCCCTCTGCCTTGAGTAGATGTTTCCTGTTATGGTGTTGAAAACATTGGTCAGGCCAATCAAGCTTATTACAGTAATAAATCCGTAGCCGAATATGGAGACCAGGGTGACCAGGTTATTAATCATCCTGATAAATTTTTGGTTATTTACAAGAGATAAGTTGCTTATCTCTTTTTCTTGGAGGCTTGCATCTATCTGTTTTTCCGCCTTGGCCGCATTTAAGGCAGCTATCTTCAAGGATGCACCGTTAAAATACTTTTCGCCTTTTATGGTGCCCTCCCTCAAATACACGTTGGGCTCGCTAAGAGTATCGAACTCCATCATACCCGGGATAGCCTTGACAGCCTCTTTTATTTTCAGCTTTCGGGTTTCTTTATCACTGCTTCCATCTTGATTATTAACTAAATTCAAATCTATCTCTGAACCTTTGAAGAACTTAAAGGTCACGACTTTTTTATTTTTGTCAGTCAACTTTCCATTGTTGTTGACAATAGCATCTGTCGACTTGTCAAAACCGTTTATTTTAAGCAGCCTATCGAAACTTTCGCTGTTTACAACATTTACGGTAACCGGCATTTTAGGCCCCACATCAAAGCCGTCATCTTTTTGATATTTAATATACTCATCGGTGAAGGCCTCAGCCTTAACATGCCCGTAACCTATCATGTAGGCCGCAAATTCATCCCCCTTATCAAGTTCTTTGCCCAAGTCTTTGAATAATTTAAAATTCTTTTCCACATCTTTATGAGCATCCATTTGGAGATTATAGTTTATATAAGAAACCTGGCCCCTCACCGCCCTGTTGAGGGAATCCGTCATGGCGAACATGCCGATAAAAACCGCCACGCTCATGGCAAGGGAAGCGATCGTGGTCCTGTACTTCCTCCTGTTCCTTTTCAAATTCTTATAGGCAACAAGTCCGCTTATGCCAAAAAGCCTATTAATATAAAAAGGTGCCTTGACATCTTTATTGGTGAGCTTGATATCCTGACTTGACCTTATGGCCTCAATAGGTGTTAACTTAACAGACCTTCTTGCTATGAGATATGCTGAAATAAGGGTGGTTAAAAGCCCTAAAATAACGGCAATTCCAATAGTCGGTAATGAGATATAGATTTCAAACTTAAATCCCTCGCCGTTTAGGGCAAAAATGTCCCCGGCCAAAGAATTTAACAGCATAATTAAAACCTTACATGCGGCAAAACCTAATAATATACCGGCAAGTGTGGCAACAATCCCCAGGCTCATTCCCTCAAAAATGATGTTCTTCTTAACCTGACGGTCGGTGGCCCCCAGGCTCTTTAAAATTCCGAACTCCTTGGTTCTCTCAACTATTGATATAGAGAAGGAATTTCTTATTATCATTATTGAAGTAAATAAAATTATAAATAACAGCAGTCCTGCCAGCAAATAGAAAACGCTCATATATTCGTTATTAAAGCTGAACCCTGTAACCTTAAGGAGTGCTGTATTTATTGTAAAAACCTGATCATCCCCTCCATATAGTGTTTCGACGTGCTTATCTATATTTTTGGGGTTTACTAACCTGTAGAAGAGGATTGAATTCAGGTAATCCTCCCGTCCGTCAAAAATTGTAAAAGCCGAGTATCCTGTAGCCGCAAAGTTTTCAACGCTTGAATTGGGCCTTTTAATAATTCCGACAATTTTATATTCTTTTTCTTTCAGGTTTTCCAGGGTCTCACCTTCTTGAAAGCCCTCGTGCATAAGTCCGCTGTCTCTTAATACAGGACTAAGGGCCTTCCAATACTCATCGTCCTTTATTGTCCTCTTGCCAAGACTCAGTTTGATCCGGTCGCCGACCTTGTATTTCAGGCTCCCGTCCTTGATTGCATTTTCCCCGATAACCAGCTCATTTGAGTTTTGTGGGTACCTGCCTTCAACCAGTGTCAATCCTATAATTTCCCGGACCTTATTGTCATCATAGGCCATGACTTTCAAATATGGCTTGTATTTATGTGCAGCTTTGACTTGGGCATAACCCAAGACATTCAGCTCTCCATATTCCTTAACTTCCCTGTTGGCCTTGACTTTTTCTTTATAGGGATCACCGTCAACAACCATTATGTGCTGGCTTCCCCTCTCTTTTATGACACTTTTCTCTATGACCTTACCCAATGACATGAGCATGCTTATAACTGTAAAAACAAGAGCCACGGATAGACCGATCCCAATTATGGTCATAACCGATCTTTTCTTATTCAATTTTAAATTTTTAATTGTTATATCGTTTAAAATTTTCATGGCTAATTCCTTGTGTCGCTGACAATGCGGCCATCACTGATCTCTATGATCCTGTCGCAGGCATTGGCAATTTCAGGGTTATGGGTGATTATAAGCGTGGTCTGCTTATAATCCCTGTTCCTGTTCCTGAGTATTGAAATGATCTCATCGCTGGCCTTGGAGTCAAGGTTTCCCGTAGGCTCATCCGCCAAGAGGATCTCCGGCTTATTGGCCAGGGCTCGGGCAATGGATGTCCTCTGCTGCTCCCCGCCTGATAGCTGGTTGGGCAGATTGCCCCTTCTCTTTCTGAGTCCTACCAAGTCCAAAAGATTGTCCAACTCCTCCTTTTTAAGCTGCCTGCCGTCCAACCTTCTGGATATTGAAATATTCTCTTCAACGGTCAGGGTCGGTATAAGGTTATAAAATTGGTAGACCAGACCCACCTGCCTTCTCCTGTAAATTGCAAGCTGGTCGGTTGTCAATTTCGATATATCCTTTCCTCCCACAATTATGGTTCCCGAATCCGGCCTGTCAACGCCTCCAAGCATATGGATAAGGGTTGATTTTCCCGAACCGGATGCCCCGATTATTGCCGTAAATTCCCCTTTTTCTACTGAAAAACTCACATTGTCGCAGGCCAAAACCCGGCCTTCACCGCTTCCATAAGACTTGCAAAGATTGTTTACCTCTAATATTTTCATTTTTCCCTCCATTTTGTAAGTGCTGTATCATGTTCTTGACCATATATTAGCAAGCCAATATTACAAGTAAGTGACATGAGCTTGACATTAATAATAAGTAAGTTTACTTTAGTTAATGTGTACTAAGTAATTTAAATTTTTTATTTAACTACATTTTATTCAAATATAGCAAGGAGAAATATATGAATTCGGAAACAATCAAAAAATTTCAGGATCGCTTTGACCTTGATCCCAAATCACAAGCTGTAAAAAACGCCATTACCAAAGTTGGTTTTGAAGAGGCCTCATTTAATAATGACATAGTCAAGGACCACAACTTCCTCTTCTCTGATGAGACCGAGAGGGGCGACATTACAAATCAGAAGAAATCCGGCAGGTGCTGGATGTTCGCTTCTCTAAACGTGGCCCGTGTCGATGTTATGCAGAAGCTCAATTTAAAAACTTTTGAGCTGTCACAAAGCTATTCCTTCTTCTGGGATAAGCTGGAGAAGGCAAATTACTTCCTCGAGAACATCTTAAAAACCCTTGATGAGGATAGGGATTCAAGGCTTCTGCACCACCTGCTCGCCGCTCCCCTCCAGGACGGCGGTCAGTGGGATATGTTCAAGGACATCCTTAAAAAATACGGTATTGTCCCCAAAAGTGTAATGCCCGAAACTTTCAGCTCTTCAAATTCAAGCACAATGGTTGAACTCATGACATCAAGACTCCGTGAGGATGCCTGCCTAATCCGCAAAAAATATAAGGAAGGCCAATCAATAGACCAACTCAGGGCTGAAAAAGAAAATATGCTTTATGAAATATACAATATTTTAGTAAAGGGTCTTGGCCAGCCGCCAACAAGTTTTGATTTCGAATACAGGGATAAGGACAATAAATTCCACAGGATCAGCAACATAAGTCCAAAAGAATTCTTCGACAAGTATGTCGGTTGGGACCTGGATTCCAAGATCTCATTAATAAATGCCCCCACTGAGGATAAGCCCTATGGAAAGGCCTACACAGTTGAATACCTTGGCAGCATTTATGAAGCCGACCCCGTCCGTTACGTAAATGTACCTATGGAAGATCTCAAAGAGTCAGCCATCAGGTCTATTAAAGACGGAAATCCGGTTTGGTTCGGCTGTGATGTGGGCAAGATGCTTGAGAGAAAACAGGGAATTATGGACCTCCACACATTCGATTATGAGGAGACCCTGGGCTTCAAGTCCGAGTTCACAAAGGCCGAGAGGCTTGACTACTCTGAATCTGTCCTGACCCATGCCATGGTCCTGGTCGGTGTCGATCTTGACGAAAACGGTAAGCCATTAAAATGGAAGGTTGAAAACTCCTGGGGGGATGAGAGCGGTGACAAGGGGATCTTCTCCATGTCCGATGCCTGGATGGACCAGTTCACCTATCAGATAATGGTTGACAGGAAATACGTCGATGAAAAATGGCTAAAGGCCTATGACGGACCTGTTACCAAGCTGGCTCCATGGGACCCTATCGGTTCATTGGCTTAACTTAAAAAATAAATAAGTTAATTTAAGAAATATAAAGCCCGACCGGTCTATATGACCGGCCGGGCTTATTGTTTTTTTATTATTTTTTAAATTAGGCCAGGATTCCCTCAAGATAGTCGATAATATCCGACACCTTGTGCAGGTCCTCAAAGCTGTCATCAGCCATCTCAAAATCCAGCTTATCTTCCAGGGCCATGGCTATCTCGACCCCGTCAAGCGAATCCGCTCCCAGGTCTTCCTCAAGCCTGCTGTCCTCATTGATCTGTGCCGGATCGATATCCAGGGTTTCAGCAATAACTTCCTTCAAGACTTCTAAAATTTCCACTCTATCCATACCTATCTCCTTGCCTATATTTTTTTCACTTAATTATCCGACATAATATTCTCTATGCCCTGAATTCTAACTATAAAGCTCTGACCGGTCAAGACTCTTTTTATCTTTTATAAGCCGGCGAGCTTGAAACGGGTATAATAAGAACGTATCAATAATAGAGCTTCTTAAGAGAGGAGTTAAAATGGAAAAATCAAATTTAGAAAAACAGCTTAAGAGAATCGACCATATGGAAAAAATATTGGGCGACCACGGCGATGTAACCGAGCGTTTTGCTCAGAGCCTGGAGGAATTTAAAGAAAGCTATAAGAGATATATTGAACTTTCAAACTATTACAGCTCGGCCGAATACTTTGACGACCTGAAATTGGAAGAAGAGGGAAAAATCCCTGAAGACATGTCGACAGCTGTCCTGGCAGAGGACTATGTTTACGACCTTATCGGTGAGAACCGCAATATAATGATAGAACTCTTGAAATTGGCGGGATTGATGGCTGAGCAGCCATAATCCGTATTAAATTGTAAAATTTGCCTATTAAGGAGGTCTTAAAATGCAGGAAGTACTTGTTGTCATTGATATGCAAAATGACTTTATAGACGGTGCCCTTGGGAGTAAGGAGGCCGTTAAAATCGTTCCCTACGTAATAGACAAGGTAAAAAATTTTAAGGGCAGCCGGGGTTAGCCCCGACTCCCATAAAAGAGCCTTGGAGGCCATGAAAGTCTGCCTTATAGTAGTTAACGATTGACGGCATTGGGCTGTAGATTCAAGTGAAAGTGAGACCTTATGAGCTTTATAGAGTTTAAAAATGTATATAAGCGTTACAGGAGCGGAGAAACCCAGGTTCTGGCCAATAATAACCTGAGTTTTTCAGTTGAACGTGGGGAGTTTTGCCTTATCCTGGGACCTTCAGGGGCCGGCAAATCAACTACCCTCAATATACTAGGAGGCCTTGACCAGAATGATGAGGGCCAAGTCATAGTTGACGGCAAAAACATCAGTGAATTTGATGAGAATCGGCTGACCAAATATAGGCGCTACCAGATAGGTTTTGTTTTCCAAAACTATAATCTCATCGGAAACCTTACGGCACGGGAAAATGTTGAAATGGCCAGCCACCTTGTAAGCAATGCTATGGATCCCATAAAAGCCTTAAGGGCTGTGGGTTTGGAAGATAAGGCCAATAACTTCCCGGCCCAACTTTCAGGAGGAGAACAGCAGAGGGTCTCCATTGCCAGGGGCATGGCAAAGAATCCCGGTATCCTCTTATGTGATGAGCCCACCGGTGCGCTTGATTACGAGACCGGTAAGTCAATTTTAAAGCAGCTACATGAAACAGGGAGAAAAACCGGAACCACTGTCATAATCGTAACCCACAATTCGGCTATAAAACCAATTGCAGACAGGGTCATAGAAATGGTTGACGGGGGCATCCGAGATATAAGGGTCAATGAAAATCCGGTGCCCATAGATGAAATAATGTGGTAGGAATTTTATTAACATGGCTGAAAAAAATAGGCAATTGAATAATTTTGGTCAGACCTACAGGACTGATTGGCTGAGGACCATTTGGACCAGCAAGAAGCGTTTTTTATCGCTCATAATCATGACTATGCTGGGTGCCCTGGTCTTTATCGGCCTTATAACGACTGCCCCCAATATGAGAAATAACCTTGAGCATTCCATCAAAGGGTCGGAGAGGGACAATATTGAGGTCACTTCATATTTCGGCCTTGACTCTGAAGATAAAAAACTCCTGGAGGCCTTTCCGGACCTGGCCGGCATAGAATACTTTTATCAGTCTGACTTTTACCTTGGAAACAGTGATAAGCCGATAAGAGTTAATTCTTTGCCTGAAAAGTTGTCAAAACCGCTTGTCAGAGAAGGCAGGCTCCCCCAAAATGATCGGGAAATCCTCATTGACCTTTCTGCCAAAAAAGAAGGCATGAAGCTGGGCCAAGAAATCCGACTAATACATAGTGACAAAGATGATAAAAATAAAAACGATTTAAAGTCCGCCAATAATGACGGCTTTGATATAGAAAAGCCCGAAATCAAAAGCCCTTTCCCAAGCAAGGACCTAAAAAATGAGGTTTTTAAAGTTGTAGGCTTTGCTGAGAGCATAAGCTACCTGTCCACTGAAGACAGGGGAAGAACCGAGCTTGGTGATGGCAAGGTAGACTATTTTGCATATGTTTTAAAAGATGTTTTTAAGGCGGACAAGCCCATGGGGGCCATGCTTAAATTCCACAGTCTTGAGGGTTTAAATACATACGACAAGGCCTACAGGGAGCGTGAAAATACTTTAATTTCAAAACTTGAAGATCTCCTGAGCAAGAGGCCCGGAGAGCTTGAGAAGGACATTAAAGACGACCTGGCCAAGAGCATTAATGACGGCAAGTCCGCTATTGATAAGGGTTATGCCGACCTCAAAAAAGCCAAGACAGACCTTGAGGATGCAAGAAAGGCCCTTAATGACGGCGAAAAAGACTATAAAAAAGGAAAGAAGGAATATAAAGACGGCCTGGTCAAGGGAAAGAAAAAGCTTGAGGACGCCCGTAAATCCTTGGATGAAGCAGGAGAAAAGCTGGACAAAGGCCAAGCCGACTATGAAAAGGGTCTGAAAAAATACCAAGACGGTTTAAAGGAGCTCAATGAAAAGAGGGCCGACCTTGATGCGGGAGCTTTAAAGCTTAAAGACGGACGGTCAAAACTCGATGAAGCTAAGAAAAAGCTTGCCGACCAAGGGGTTACCAAGTCCTCACTTGAAAGTAACAAGACCAAGGTCTTGTCCGGCCTGGCTCAGATAGACGAAGGTTTGGATAAGATAAATAAGGCTATTGAAGATAGGCCTAATAATCTTGCCATTATTAAAGCTGAGCGTGACAAGCTCATAGCCATGAAAGCTGATTTGGAAGGCAAGAAAACTCAAGCTGAAAATGGCCTTAGTCAGATTCAGGAAGGTCTTGTCCTATTAAAGTCCCAACTTGACCTGCTTATGGCGGATCCAAATGGAAATGCAGCCCGAATAGCTGAGCTCCGCGGAAAAATTGCCGCCCTTGAGACCCAAAAATCCAAGCTTGAATCCGGCATTGCAGAAATTAATTCGGGCCTTTCTCAAGTCGAACAGGGCCTGGCAAAACTTAATTCCTCTGAAAATCAGCTGAATGCCCTTGACGGACAAAAGGCCGACCTGGAAAATAAACGCAGTCAAGCCCAAGGCGGCCTGAGGAAGATCGAGGAGGGCCTGGCGAGTCTCAATAAGATCGATAGTGAAGAGGTTAAGCTCAATGAGGCTGAAAAAGAATATAATGACGGGCTTGTAAAGTTCAAAGATGGAGAAAAAAAGCTGGACAAGGCAAAAGCGGACCTTGAGGCGGCTAAGAAAAAGCTGGATGACGGCTTTTCAGAATACAGCAAGGGCAAAAAAGACCTGGACCAAGGCATCCGGGACTATAATTCCGGAAAAATTGACGGTCTTAAGAAGCTTGATGAAGCCCGATCCGATCTCAAAAAGGGCCGAGCCGACTACATAGATGGCCTTAAAAAATACGAAGAAAAGGCTCCACAGGCCGAAATTGATCTTATTGAAGGAAAAAATGACCTGGAAAAGGCTGAAAGGGACCTTGATGAACTTGAGGTTCCCGAATACTCAATAAAGGGTCGATATGGGGACAACCACCTTTTCACCTATATTGACGGGGCCAATAATATGGACGCCATGACCCTTATCTTCCCCGTGGTCTTCTACCTTATAGCCATGCTCATAACCATGACCACCACATCCAGGATGGTCGAAGAGGAAAGGGGCCAGATAGGCACGATGAAGGCCCTGGGTTATAATCGTAACTTCATAGCCTCTAAATACCTTGTTTACTCAGGCCTGGCTGCCACTATAGGCACAGGTCTCGGGATACTTGTGGGCTTCAAGATGCTCATGCCTATCATAGTGAAGGCCTATGCCTTCGGCATTAACCTCCTCTATCCCCTGAGCTTTTCAATCAGTCCCCTTCATATACTTATGGCCCTTTTCATAGGTCTGGGTCTGACCCTTTTGACTGCTGCATATTCAAGCAACAACACCCTTAAACAGAGGGCAGCCCAACTCATGAAGGCCAAGCCGCCTAAGAAGGGGAACAGGATTTTCCTTGAGAGGATAAAGCCGGTCTGGAGGAGGATGGGCTTTATGAGAAAGATAACCATGAGAAATATCACGGTGAAAAAGAGCCGTATGCTCATGACCATACTTGGCGTCATGGGCTGCTCATCGCTAATAATTATGGGGTTTGGCTTGAAATCCTCCATAAGCAATATGCTGTATAAGCAGTTCCACGTCCTGGATTCTTATGATGTATCTATCGTTTATGACAACAAGGCTGATTCCAAGGATATCAGCGACTTGAAGGACCTTATAAACTCTAAAAAAGTTACCACAGCCCCCTACTATGCCCAGCTCGGAAGCTTCATTAATGCCGACGGCAACCAGGAAACCATCTCAATCATGGTTCCTTTTGATGAAGAAGCCTTTGATAAGCTTCGAATAATAAGGGATAGAAAATCCGGTAAAGATATAAGTATTCCGAATAACGGGGCCCTGGCTTCGGAAAGACTCTATATGAGCCTCAAAGACTCCAAGGGTACCTTGACTGTCAAGGACATTATCGGCCACAAATACGACCTCAAGATAAGCAAAAAAATAGAGAACTATATTGGCAACCTTATAATAATGAGTCCGAAAAACTATGAAAAATATTTTAATAAGAAGGTTGAGGAAAATGCCCTCCTGGTAAAATTTGAGAATATTGAGGATTGGAAGGATATCAAGGATAAGGTCCGCGATAATCCTGCGGTCCAAACAAGCCTTGAAATGACCGATACTCTCGATACCGTTAATCGGCTCATGGCCTCGCTCGATATAATAGTCGTAGTCATAATATTAATTTCTTCAGCCCTGGCTTTTGTGGTCCTGTTTAATCTGACCAACCTCAATGTTTCGGAGAGGAAGCGGGAGCTTTCAACGATCAAGGTTCTGGGCTTTACCGACAAGGAAGTTACCGAGTATATATATAGGGAGACCCTTATACTGACCCTGGTAGGAATCTTATTCGGCCTGGCCTGCGGCAAGGGCATCCACTACATGATATGTATGGTCCTGTCTCCCCAGGCCATCCTGATTGACCCCCACCTGGTCCTGTCGGCCTTTATCATAGGCTCTTCCATAACCATGGTCTTCTCCATAATTGTCATGCTGATAATCCACAGACAGCTTAAAGATGTCGATATGGTTGAAGCCTTGAAAGCGGATGAATAGCCATGAAAGAATATTATCAGAAAAGAAAAATCGGCCTCACCGGGACCCGCATTAAGAAGGAGTATTCGGTCCTTGTCCCGATTTTGCTTGAAAAGGGCAAGCCACACCTCCTTTTTCAGGTCAGATCTTCCAAGCTCTCAGTCCAACCCGGAGAGATTTCTTTTCCCGGCGGCTCATTGGAAGGCCAAGAAGAGCCTGACAAGGCAGCATTACGTGAAGCTTCAGAAGAGCTCCTCCTGGCTCCTGAAAACATAAAAATCCTCCTTGATGGAGACCTGGATATTTCCTATACGGGCAGGATTGTCCACTCCTATATAGGCCTGATCAGGGACTACCATGGGACCTTCAACCCTTCGGAAGTGGCCTCGATTTTCACCATCCCATTTGAACTCCTGAGGACAATGAAAGCTAAGGTTCTCTATAACAAGCTGATAATGGAGCCTGATCACGATTTTCCTTTTGACAAGGTTCCCGGCGGCAAGGACTATGAGTTTCTGCAGGGACGTGAGAGGATGGTCTTTTATGAATATGAGGATAAGCTGATCTGGGGACTTACTGCCAGGATCTTGGAATCATCTATTCCCCTTATTGAAAAATATATCCTATGATATCTTGTCCCGTCTTGTAAAAACCTGGGGACTTGTTAAAATTTTTTAAATTTTGTAGAAATGCTGTATAATTAGCCTTGAATATCAGGAATTATATTTTAAGGAGCAATATTATGAAATGCAGAGTTTTTGTGGACACTGCTGCCGATATAACTGTAAAAGAAGCTGAAGAAATCGGTGTTGAGCTTATCACCCTTCCTGTCACTTTTAACGGCGAAGTGTTCTCGCAGGGCGAAGATGAAGATTTCTCCCGCTTTTATAAAAAAATGACTGAGGAAGATGCCCTTCCCTCCACCAGCCAGCCGGCCTTCGGCGACCTGCTTTCTCTTTTTAAGGAAATAAAAAAATCCGGTCAGGAAGCTGTCTACCTCACCATTTCTATCGGCATATCCGGATCTTATGAATCGGCCATGAAGGCCCTTGACATGGTTGACTATGATAAGATTTTTGTTGTAAATTCAAATACCGCAATTGCCGCCCAGGCCTTGCTTGCCCTCCACATGGGAAGGCTGGCGAGAAAGGGACTTTCAGCCTCTGAAATAGCCCGGGAGCTTGAGGAAGTGAAGCAGAGGGCCCTGGTATGTGAAAATGTTACTGAACTCAACCATCTTAAAAAAGGCGGAAGAATACCCGGGAATTTGGCCCTGCTTGGCGGCCTCTTCCACATAACTCCCTTTTTACTTATTAATGATGAGGGCATACTCGAATCGCCTGTTAAAGACAGGGGAGTAAAAAACAGCATTAAAAGAATTATCCGCTTTGTTGAGCGGTATGAACTTGATCCTGACTTCCCTATCTGTGTCCAATACTCATCAGATAAAGAGGAGGCCCGGGGTCTTTACGAGTATTTTCAGGAAAAATTCGGACCTGACCGGGTTAAGTACCATGCCGTAGGGCCTGTAGTCGGCACCCACCTGGGCCCTAATACAGTAGGTGCAGGGGTCATACTAAGCAAGGCCGGCAACGAAAAGAGAATGGCTGAAATGCTTACAGATCCCAAATGCTATTTCAAATAAAAATTTAATAATTTATTTATCAAGATTTTTTTATGGGGTTGGCATTTTTGTCCAACCCCTATTTAATTTAGTTTTATCTTGAATAAAAAGCTCTCAAACCGTTCCAATCACTTGACTTTATTGGATTTCAACTTTCTCCCATGCTAAGCTCATCTTAACATTCAATTAAGAAATCATTCAGCCCACCCAATATTTAACCCTCGGCTAAAAAATTTCAAGAATTTTATCTAATGCATTTAAGGAGGAATAAAACATGACGGAAGCCACTGTAGCAAAACCTAAAGAGGAAAAATCTCAACCTAAAAAGGATCATGCCCTTAAAATCTTTCTAAAAAGATCTAACAATTTCGCAGCAATATTTAACACCTTTGTTCCGGATCTTCCGAAAATAGATCCGAAAAAATTGAGCGAATATGACACGGCTTCTCAGTTTCAACTTACCGACATTGCAGGAAATACAATAACTAAAGAAATAGTCCGTGATATAATTAAGAAAACAGATGGCAAAATCCTAAGTCTTTATGGGATTGAGAATCAGACAAAAGTAGATTATTCAATGCCCTTAAGAGTACTTATGTATGACGGGACAGCCATGATTCAACAGGAATATAGTTGGAAATCTAAACCGCTCCTGCCTGTAATTACGCTGGTTTTATACTTTGGAGAAAAGGCGTGGACAGGGCCTAAGAGCATATTGGAGATGACCAAATTACCTAAAGAACAGTGGAAAAACTATGAGAATTATCATATCAGGGTTATAGATATAAGAAGATTGGATGAGGAAGATTTAAAGAAACTGCCTGACAACATCCGATATTTCTTTGAATTCCTGCAGAAGCTTACAAGGCCAAAGGAGTTTAGAAAATATTTCAAAGATAATGAAGAAAAGCTTAGCAAACTGGATAAGGATACTGCACTGGCAATAGCGGCATTTTTTGGACAAGAAATAGACTTTAATGAGAAAGAAGGGGGTAAGGCGATGTATTCAGGGTTAAAAAATGTATTTAAAGAAATTGAGAAGGAAAGTAAAAACCGGGGAAAGGCGGAAGAAAGACTTAACAGCTCAAGATATTTCAAGGAGCAGATGGAGCTGGCCGGATTAGACCCCGTAAAAGTTGAAGAAATACTAAAAGGCTTTGAAAATGCTAAGTAAACAAACAAAGGGGATTTACAGAAATGAGTGAATCCCCTTATTGCTTTTTAATATCAATCTTTTTTTATTATAAAACAAAAATTCTTGCCTCATATGGCCTGAGATCGGCTTTATCAGCATCCGGATAATTGGAGATAAATTCTGTATGATTTTTTATCTCTTCTATTCCACCGGATTTTATTATCCCGCTCGACAAGTTCATCTCAACAAAAACTTTCTTATCTTTGTAGGTCCTGTAATAGGCAAAGTAGTCCTTCTTTTCCTGACCTACAAAACTTATTCCTCCCCTTGCCAGGGCTTTATTTTCTTTTCTCAAACTTATGACTTTTTTGAAAAAGCTCAGGACCGATTCTGGATCCTTGTCCTGTTCAAAGGCCCCCAAGCCCTTCTTGAAATCATCAATATAGATCCATGGTTGGGCACTTGAAAAGCCCCCATAGGCTTCCTCCGAGTTCCACAACATTGGAGCCCTTGCATGGTCCCTGGTCCCGGCAAGACAAATCTTCCAACACTCCTCGGGGCCGAATTTTTCAAGATTTTCATTATAATAATTTATAACCTCAACATCCCTCAACTCCTCAATTGACTTGAAATCATAATTGGCAGCGCCCAGCTCCTGACCTTGGAAAACAAAGGGAGTTCCCCTCATTGTCAGCAGTATAACGATAAGCAGCTTGGACAGGGGCTCGTGAAGGCTCCTGTCCGATGTCACCTTGGAGACCATCCTGGGATTGTCATGATTTTCCCAGAAGATTGACATCCAGTTATTGTTGGTGAAGCTGGTCTGATACTTGATGTAATAGTCTTTTAAAAAATTCAAGTCATACTCATAATCTTCAAAACGCACATGGCCCGGGGTTTCAAGGTGGTCGAAGTTTAAGACCAGGTCGAATTCCTTCCTGTCGGCTCCTGAGAGGAGCTTGCCCATTTCAAGCCCTATGCCCGGGGTCTCGGCTACTGAGAAAGCTCCATACTTATCAAAGGTCTTGGCCCTCATCTCTTTTAAATACTCATGGAGTCTGGGTCCGTAATAGTAGTTCTCAATACCGGTAAAATCTATCAGGTCCCCTATGGTCTTGTCCCCGTCAGGCAGTCCTTCCCTTTTTGAAATGTAATTAATTACATCGAGTCTAAAGCCGTCAATCCCCTTATCAAGCCACCAGGAAATCATATCGTGAATTTCATTTCTAACCGGTTCATAGTCCCAATTCAGATCCATTTGCTTCTTGCTGAAAAGGTGGAGGCAGTAGAGGTCATGCTGAGGATAGTAATTCCAGGCACTCCCGCTGAAGAAAGAGACCCAGTTGTTGGGCTCTCTCCCGTCTTTCGGTTTCCGGAAGAAATAGTATTTCCCATAATGACCGTAGGGATCCTCAAGAGCCTTCTTAAACCAAATATGCTCATCGGAAGTGTGGTTGACAACAAGGTCCATAATAAGCTTCATGCCACGTTGATGGACCCGGTCCAGGAGCTCGTCAAACTCCTCCATTGTCCCCATTTCCTCCATGATCTTCCTATAATCCCTTATGTCATAGCCGTTATCATCATTGGGAGAATCATAGATCGGAGAAAGCCATATTGCGTCAATTCCCAGCCCCTCAAGATAATCCAGTTTTGAAATAATCCCTTTTATGTCCCCAATACCGTCCCCATTTGAATCTGCAAAAGACCTGGGATATATCTGATAGAAAACCGCCTCTTTCCACCAAGTCCACTCCATCGGAATTTCCTGAGTGTTGGGCGTATCCTTTTCGCTGTTTAAAAGCCAGAAAAGATGTTCCCAAAATGTATCGGAGACTTTCTTTCCTGCCAGCTTTTTCAGAAACGAAAGCTTCAGATTCCTAACAATCGGATTCAAAACCCACTTATCGGACTTGCCCGTCTGCATCAAAATCTTGTCTATAACATCCCTGCCCACCGGGTTTGCATAAAGGTCTTTAACTTTGGAATTAAAATCTATGGTCATAAGTCCGACTCCTCCTCTTCTCTTGCCTCATTTTCCTTGAGAATCTGCGCATAGAAGGCCTCATCAATCTTGTATTTTTTCAGCAATATTATCCCGCCTAAAACTATCATGGCGACAGGGATAATAAACATGTAGACTTTAAATTTTGTTACGGCTTGGGCTGACAATATGGTTCCTTCGGGAAGGCCACTAATTCCTGAAGTCATGAGGGCAAGACTGGTCAGGTAACCCGCAAAGGCGTTGGCACTCTTGTAGATCAAGGGTTGGACTGACGAAGTTACGCTGTCATTCCTCTTCCTGAATTTCCACTGACCGTATTCAACAGAATCCGAAATATACATAAGCATAAGCATCTGGATAAAGGCCTCTCCAACGAAGATCAGGGTCCCCCCGATTCCTATGATCATCATATTGTAATGGGCCATATAAAAAATCACGTAACCGATGACGACCATGGCCAGGCCCAGCAAATACAGGCTGGTCCTCTTAAGCCTCTCACCCAGGATTGGAAAAATTGCCAAACCTGCAATTTGAGATACTCCTAATATCAGAGCAAATACCGAATACTTGTTCTCATCCCCGAAAACATACTTAAAGTAGTAAATTCCCAGACCTGTTGTGGCTGTATAGGCGGCCATAAAGAGTAACATGGAGCATATAATTACCAGGAGCTGGTCATTTTTTATAATAATTTTCAGGATCTCCTTGAGACCGGTTTTTTCTTTTTTCTTAAATCCGACCTCTTCCTCCTTAACGAAAATCAGGGTGAAGGTCTGGAAGAATATCATAATAAGGGAAGATGCCAGGGCTATGATGAGCCAGGCCTTGGTCTTGCTTTGAAAAATACCGGCCAGATAATTGGATATTGGTATAAGGCCGACAACAAAGGCGAACATGCCAATGCTTGCAAAAATCCTGGCCGTTGACCCGATTTTTTCTTTTTCCTTCTGGTCCCTACTCAGGGAAGGAATCATGGACCAATAGGCTATGTCGTTCATGGTGTAGGAGATTTCCCACAAGAGGTAAGTTACAAAAAAGTAGGCTAGAAATGCCGAGCCCTGGAGTCCGGTGTCAAAAAACATCAAAACATGGAAGATGCCCCATAAAATCATTCCAATAAAAATCCAGGGCTTGAACTTGCCCCACTTGGTTTTTGTATTGTCAATGATTGATCCCATAATTGGGTCATTGAAGCCGTCAAAAAACCTCATAAAAATAATTATTGAAGTTACGTATCCTAATATTTCCTTGGGTATCCTAAGGACATCTGTCATGTAATAAAACATATACATAGTGACCATTGTGGCCACCATATCACGGCCCAGAGTTCCTATTCCGTATCCTACTCTTTGCTTCCACTTGTTTTTCATATCAGGCTCCCTCCAAATCAACTGTTTTAATTAATTATACATAAAAAAGGGTCTATACATAAAATAGCAGCTTAACCCCTGTTTTATGTGGCTAAGCTGCTATTAGCTTTACTGCTTTAAATTAAAATATATTTTATTCAACCAATAACTGTAAATTTTTACAAGGAATATTATCCAAATATCGGATTGATTATCATCAGCGTGATAAATCCGGTTGCCCAAGCTATAGTGGAAATTATCGAGTAACCTCTTATCTGTTCTTTGGCCTCATCTATTCCCATTGTCCTATTGACTACCCAGAAAAATGAATCATTGAAGTATGAGAAGAATAGTGAGCCAATACAGGCTGATAAAGTTGCAAATACAGGATCGACTCCCAGAGAAGCTGTTATAGGTGCTGATATTGAAGCCGCGGTCAGCATAGCCACTGTACCTGAGCCTTGAATAAATCTTATAATGGTTGCAATGATGAACGGGAGGATGATTGCCGGAATACTTGTTTTAGCTATTCCTTCAGCGATTTGTTTTCCAACCCCGGAATTGGTCAAAACTCTTCCTAAAGCTCCGCCACCACCTGTTACAAGTATTATAATACCTGCTGATTGAATCCCCTTCTCGAACACTCTCATAGTTTCTTTTCTGTCCATCTTGCCGGTCAAAGTAAATGTTGCCAATAAAACTCCAATTCCTACAGCGACTATCGGACTCCCTAAGAATATCAAAAATTCTTGAATAGGATTTGCATCATTGCCTGAAGTTTTTAGTGTGGCTGAAATAATAGTGTTGATTAATATTAAAATAATAGGCAATACTATAGGTGCAAATGAAATGAATGCAGAAGGCATTTCATTCTCTTCGAAACTGTTGATTCTTGAATCAGAATACTCTTGGATTTTTTCCGGTCTTGTCCATTCTCCATCTTCTCCGGGTAGCTGATATATTTTCTTACCTAAATATTTTGCATAGGCAAGTGTTGCTATTACCATAGGTATAGCTATTACAATTCCCCAAAGAATTACTAAACCCACATTTGCTCCAAAAATTCCTGCTGCTCCGACCGGACCCGGTGTTGGAGGAACTACCGAGTGAGTAATAACTAAGCCTGAAGCAAGAGATAAACCCAATGCTACTATAGACTTGCCCGTGCTCTTTGAAAGCGCCTTAGCTATAGGAGCTAAAATTACAAATCCTGAATCGCAAAAAATGGGGATAGATACCAAAAATCCGGTAATAGACATGGCTATCTCTTCCTTGCCTTTTCCTAAAACTTTTAAGAAAGTATAGGCCATTCGCTTAGCCGCATTTGACTCCTCAAATATTTGACCCATCATTACTCCAAAGCCTATGATAATACCGATGCTTCCTAAGGTACCTCCAAAGCCTTCCGTTACGCTCTTCAATACATCATTGTAAGGCATACCACCCGCAACCCCTATAAAAATGGCCGCAATAATAAGGGCTAAGAAAGTGTGGATTTTGGTTTTTACAATCATCCCAATTAAAAATAACAATCCGATTATTAGGGCAATAATCATTCTATCGCTGCTAATAACTATATCTCCCATACAAGCCTCCTATTTTTTCCTAAATCTGTTTCCATATTTAGCTGCTAATCTTATAGCCTCCACCATGCTCACTTCCGAGGCAATATTCTGACCTGCTATATTATAAGCAGTGCCGTGATCTACAGATGTCCTTAAAAATGGCATGGAATTAGTTAAAGATATGGTTTTCATAAAGTTATAAGTTTTTGTGGCTATATGTCCCTGATCGTGATACAAAGATAGGACTGCACCGTACCCACCATCTAAGCCCAAAGCAAATATTGAATCGGCACCTATTGGACCTATAACATCATAACCCTGCTTTTGAGCCTCTTTAATGGCCGGCTCAATTTCATTAACTTCTTCCCAGCCGAAAAGCCCGTGTTCACCAGAATGTGGATTAAGTCCGGCTACGGCAATTGGGCCTTCAACACCCAGGATTTTTAAAGCATCCGCTGATCTCTTTATATAATCAAGAACCCTATCATATGTGACCATTTCTATAGCTTTTTTCAAAGATACGTGTCTTGATAAAAAGAATACTCTTAGGTCATCTACCTCAAACATGGTCAGAGGATCTTTTACCTTTGATATCTCCTCAAACATTTCTGTATGTCCTATATAAGGAACATCTGCCGCTCTCAATGATTCCTTGTTAATAGGTGATGTGGCCACAGACTCAACTTCACCATCCATAGCCATTTGACCTGCTTTCATTATGTATTTAAAAGAAGCTTCGCCGCATTTTGCATTGATTTTACCAAAGTCATAGTCTTCTGTAATGATATTCAGGTTGACAAAATCAATTGTTCCATATTCGAACTTGCCCTCACATACATGGTCTATCTGGTTAATTTTAAGATTTGATTTTGTTACCTTCAGAGCTTTTTCCAAGACAAAGCGATCTCCAACCAGCACCATATCCGCTAAGTCATAGAGCTCTTTTTTTTCAAATGATTTAACAACAATTTCAGGCCCAATTCCTGCTGGGTCTCCTAAAGTTACTGAAATCCTCGGTTTTTCCATGTTAATCCTCCAACTTTAAAATTTTTTCAACACATTCCACCATGGTGTTTTCATCACCAACCATTCCTCCTTTACTTACTATTTTAAGTCCATCCTTCAATCCTCCTATCAACCTTCCGTATGCAACCAAAGGCATGACTTCTTCCTTTATTTCTATGCCTAGACTCAGGAGCTCTTCAGCCAAGGCTACCGTGATATCACCACCTGAAGAAAAAACGCCCGATAAGGAAGTATTTTCTTCTAATATTGTTTTAGCTATATTGGCCAAGCCTCTTGAAATAATCAGGGACAAGTCGTCTATACTAATGTCCAATTCTTTAGAAATCTTAACCAGATCAAGCCTTTCATTTAAATTATCCGGCGTTGTTGTTAGAATTAACAAGTCAACATTATCAATATGCTTCTTGCTCTCAAGCAAGCACTTATCAATTTCAGCATGTATAGTGTCCATGCTCATTAATTTCTTCGCATCCACATCCACCTGATAAAAATTATAGTGATCCTTTAGTTTATGCATTTGGTCTATAGTAATCTTGGTAACAGATCCTATTACAGCCAAGGCTTTTGTCGATATTTTTGATTTTTTATAAAGTAGTGCTGTCAGCTCCTTTGTGAAAGGACCCGGATCTACGCTGATAAAATCGACTCTCGATTCCAGCACAGCTTGAGCAATCAAGCATATATGCTCATTTGTAATAGAGTCGAAAATTAATAAATCTGAATCCTCATTATATTCTTTAATTTTTTCAACAATATACTCTTTACCTTTTTCTAACTCTTCAATATTTATGGATCTAATCCTGCCTTTATAATCTTTCTTGAAATTATCAACAACAGAATTGCTCACAACAGGCCTCTTAGGATCTTTTCCTGCATCTGTGTTCAAAAGTAGAGTGCCCTTAACATACATTGTGTCGTCAATAACTATCCTTCCTGAATCAGGATAGGCAGGCACGCAAATGGCTAAACGTTTTCTCAGATAGCTTTGATAAGCCTCCAATTCGCTCCCCAAGTTCCCCCTCAAAGTCGAATCTATCCTTTTGGAAAACAACATAATATCCTTGGGATTGAACAGTCTCAGCTTATCACATACCTCTTTATAGGCTTGTTTTTCAGTCATTGCCCTGGAGTCGGTGGTTGTGGCTATTACGTCAATAGCTCTTGGTAAATCTTTTGCAGAAGTGCCTAAAAAGCTTGCCGCCCTAAGCCCTATCTTCTTCATAAGTGCACAGTTAGCATTAGCCCCTGTTAAATCATCGGCAATAATCAAGACTCTTTTCATATTACCCCCTTCAAAATAGTTGGTTTTATATGAATAATGATAACTTTTTATAAGCATATTATATACCAATAAAATGCAGTAATATATGGTTTTTAAACAAAGATCATATTATTCAGCTTAGATTGATCAAATAAAAAGACCCTAACTAATACCGGAATAAAAGGGTTCTAAGATAAATGGTGTTGGTGGATGGACTATTTGATTTCTTCCATGACTGCCTTGGAAACCGCATTCTCCAGACCTATAACAAAGATTTGGAATAGCGGGCCCTTTTTATATTTTCCTTTATTGGCTGGGGCAGCTTGTCCTTTTTGGTTAAAAGGAGAGGACTGTTTTCTCCGGCAGCTACCGGCCCTGCCACCAAGGCATCCGCAAAGACTTGGCCTGAAGCCAGGAAGGCCTTATCAGCATTTGTAAAGAAGTTATCTGCTACCTTGGCAGATGTTTCATACCTGTCAAGGCCGCCAATGCGCATGGTCTTTCCGGTTAATTTTTTAATCTCCTGCTCTGTAGTCTCTGATATTGCCATCTCTTTGCCTACTATGACGGCTTCCTTAACTCCCAGCCTCTTGAGCTCCTCTCCACTTCTCTTATCCAATTTACTCGTATCGGTAAGGAGGATTGGGGCATTCAGGGCCTTGGCCAGGACACTTGCTGTAAGAGCATCGGGAAAGTTGTCCTTCCTGGCAATAACAGCCTTATCGGCGTAGGAATAGAATTTTCCTGAAAGCTTATTGGTGGTGTCAATCCTGTCATCCCCGCCTATAACTTCAACATAGGTGGGCTTGTCAGGCTCCGGCACATTTTTTATTTCCTCATAGGCAGCTACAAAGTTAATCTCTTTCCCTCTGTAAACTAAGCCTATCCTAGTTGGCGATATTTCCGGATTCCGGCGCTCATATTCTCCATCCATATCCCAACTTATAAATCTTATATTTTTACCTTCGGGTTTCATGCGATTTAGAGTGCTTATTGAAGGTAATTTGAGCTCAAATTCCTGGTTATTGCCGTCTTCTTCCCCGTGGAATGATATGTCTGATGCAGAACCTGTATCTCCCGTATCTTCTCCAATAGCCTTGTTAAGGCCTAAAAAGCATTCTGTCAGGTCTAATCCTGTTCCTCTTATATATACCTCCACCTTGCCCGGATTGCATATATTGATAACCTTCTATGCTCCTCATTCCACCGGCGGTGTTATCATAGATATATACCTTATCCATTGATAGGGCGCCACCTTCCATAAATTCCCCCACCTGCCTCATCAGCATGGTTTTCCCTTATATATACTGATTTCATGGCAAGGTATGGATCTCCTATTATAATAATTCCGCCGCCATCGTAGGCCCTGTTATTATTTATTACAACATCGTCCATATTTATATTTCCGCCACCAAGAGCAATACCACCACCCTGGAAATCCGATATATTGTTTGTTATTTTTAAGGCCTTTAATGTTGCATTGTCCGCTTTGTTAATATCTAAAGCCCCGCCAATATATTGACCATAATTATTGGTAAATTCGGATTCTGATATTTCGACTTTATTGCAATTAATACTTATGGCTCCACCAGAGTTTGAACGGTTTCCGGTAAATGAGGAATTTTTTATAAGGATATTGCTTTTTCCAGGACACCTGAATTTATGTATTAATATAGCACCCCCGCTGCCATTTTCTGCTTCATTGCCGGAAAAAGAAGAATCTTCAACATTAAGCCGGCCGCAGTGTTCAAATTCTATTCCTCCGCCAGAATCTGCTTTACAGTTATTTATTTGGCTTTTAGATATTTTAAGTTCATTCGGGGCTTCAGGGTTGCTCTGATATTTTTCTATTCACTCCATTCCCCGGCCTTTGTCCCACCGTCCAAAATAATATTTGAGAGTGCTAGGTCTGACTCCCCGCCTTTTGAGATAATGTGCCTTGTTTTGGAATTATTTATAGTAAACGGTGACCCACCCTTAGACTTAAGGAGGACCTTTCTAGCTTTTATTATTGCCGGCTCAGTCTCTTTAACATAGTCCGAAAGCAGGGTAATAGTATAGTCATTACCTGCCTCACCCCCATTTACCAAATCAAAGGCCTCTTTTAGGGTGGTAGCCTTTTTTGTTGTCCCATCTGCAAAACCCGATACTTCATAGGGCTTTCGGAGCCTTGTGCTGAAACCTGATTTGAAATAGCCGGGCTTAAGGACAAGATAAGGCCCATAAACAGGGCCGAAATCTTAAAAATTGTTCTCTTCTTCATATTCCCTCCTCCCAAAAACTATTGGTTTTATATAGATAATGATTACTTTTTATAAGCATATTATATACCAGAAATGAGCTACTATGTAGTATTTTTCAAGGAAGCGTCATCTTTATAGCTGAATTGATTATTCAAAAAGGCTGCCTATATTTAACAAATTAAATAGAGGGGCCTGACAATTAAGGCAAGCTCCCTCTATTTATTAATCTTATTTATGTTTAGCTATCTAAATTTACCAATCTAGGCGGCTTTCTTCCTGAACATGGCAAAGCTTAGGGCCAGGCCTAATGCTACCGGGACAACCCAGCCAAGGCCCAGGGTAAAGAAAGGAATGTAGGCTTTGGCAAAGTCCACCATTTTTATAGCAAATCCGCTTTTTGAAATGAATTCCGGCGTAGATTTAATGAAGTCGAACACGGCCGGTATCATTGAAAGATAAACAGTTAGGCGGAAAGCCATGTCTTCAAGAGGCAAGACGTAGTTGGTCAACCACAAAATGATCATTGTTATGGCAATTGGATATAGGAACATCAGGAAGGGCACCGACAATCCGATGATGGTGTTCAAGCCGAAATTGGCGAATAAGAAGGATATTCCTACAAATAAGAAGGTCCAAGTCCTCCTCTTGAGCTTATTAGGGAACATATCATCAAATGTTGCGGATATTGATACTGAAAGTCCTATAGCTGTCTTCAAGCATGCGACAGTAGCAGTTGCGGCCAAAAGGATCTGACCCAACTTGCCCAGGAGTTTCTCCGAAGCTTTTGAAAGGATGCCTCCACCATTGGCCTGAACTTCCATGGCCCCGTTTGATGAAGAACCAAGATATGTAAGACCCAGATAAATTATTGACATAGCTATAACTGTCACTATTGACGAAATCATAACTTCTCTTGCCTTGTCAGACGAGCCTGTTACACCCAGCCTGTCTATGGCCCCCAGAACTGTGGCACCGAAAGCTATACAGGCCAAGATATCCATCGTATTGTATCCGTCCAGGATGCCCTGGAAAAGAGCCTTTGACTCATAATTTTTCAAAGGTTGAAAGTCCGCCGGATTCCCCATAGGCTCAAAAATAGATGCAATTATCAGTATTGATATAAGAGCTAAAAATAGGGGTGCCAGGAATTTACCGATTACATCCAGGATCTTGCTGGGCCTAAATGAATAGAAGAGGACCAGAAGGAAGAAAATCGTCGAATATACAAACAAGGGTAGTCTGCTGTCACCCTTTACAAAGGGCTGTATCCCAACCTCGAAAGCAACCGTAGCTGTCCTCGGAGTGGCAAAAAGCGGTCCAATGGTCAGAAGGAGGACTATGGCGAAGAAATATGAGAATTTTTCCCCTACCGGCAGGGTATAGGTCCTCAGGCTGGACTTCTTTGAAAGTGCAAAAGAAGCCACTGCCAAAATAGGCAGGCCCACACCTGTTATTAGGAAACCGACTCCTGAAAGTAAAAAGTTTTTTCCACTCAGCTGGCCCATCATTACCGGAAAAATAATATTTCCCGCTCCGAAAAGCATTCCGAATAATAATAAGCCGACTGAAATTGATTGTGATCTGTTTAGCTTTTTCATAATATCCCCTTAATATTTTCTTGTTATTATATAACAAAAAATTTTAAACATAGGATTTTTTTAATAGGTTTATTGAAAATAATTCCTTACTCCTCCACTTCCTTCAGAGCAAGGTCCAGGGGCCCTTCGTTAAAGGCACATTCCCTATATCCATTTCTGACCATGTCCAGGTATTTTTTAGTTGGCTTCACTTTTTCATCTGAATATGGGGGGTTCATAAGATAGTAAAAAACCTCTTTCTCACGGCCCTCAACTGATAATGTCAGCGTCTTCTTGCAATAAAGGTCCGGGTAGGCCTCATAATCGTCCAAGGCCAGCTCGTCTTTATCGTCCACCTGCCAGAGGAGGACCGGTATGGAGTACTTATCTGCCTCTGTCCCTTTTACCTTTTCTATAGTCAGGTAGCCCTTGGCCCTGAATAAAAGTTTATAGCCTTTGAGTTCATGTTTTACGGGTTCTTCTTTCTTTCCCCTCAGCTCTTCCATCCATTCCCTGTTGAGATTGCTTCCATAAGCTAAATATGTTTTCATTTGTCTCCCTACTTTCAAATATAGATATGATAGTAAATTTTCTTAACATCACTATTTTACATGCATTTTATATTCTTTTTCATCTGAAATTACAAAGATTTTTTAAAATGTTCAGGTCAGCTTAATAAAATAGCGACAAATCAAATTAGAAAGGAAATAAATATGCAGAAATTTCACATTGCACACTTGACGGATACCCATATTCTCAGAGATTATAGAAATTCCCACTTGGAAAAAATCGGCTTAAGAATTTATCCTGACAGCTATTTTAAAATTGCCCTTCAAGAACTATCTCGTGAAAAACCGGACTTGTTGCTTATAACCGGAGACCTTATACATGAGGGTGATATAGAAGATTACCGATATATGATAAGGCTTATTGATTCATATTTGCCTGATATCCCTCTTTTTTTATGCCCCGGTAATCACGATCCCAAAGAAATTTTCATGCAAACGTTCAACGGTCGATTTTCCGACCATTATGTTGGTGATTTTAATGGTTATAGGATAGTAAGCATTGACACTTCTATTGAAGGATCACCAAATGCTTACATTAATCCGGATCATATAAGTTGGCTTAAAGAAGTTTTAAAAAAGCCATCAAAAAATGGAACTATTCTAATAGGTCATCACCCTCTTGAATTTGATCAAGCTTGGTTCAGGAGTGATTTTGGGAGCCGTTTTTGGCAGATCTTGGATGATAGCGATGTATTTGCTTACTTCTGTGGCCACTCTCACTTCGGTGAAGTCCGCAGAGTTCATAATTTTTTGCAGATATGCGGCGAATCTTTTGCTTTTGGAGTTGAAACTTGGGGAGATAGAGTTGTTTACACGGAAAGCCGCGGCTACAACTGTTGTATTTTAAGAGGCAGAGAAGTCTTAACTCATGCAAGTCAACTTTTTTCAAGTCCCAGACTTGTCAAGGAATTTGATGATATCGCGTCCAGTGTTAAGTAAATCTCAACTTTCGATAATAACGGGTTTTTAAAAAGCTAATTGAAATTATGGTCATTTATTAATTAAAAAAATGCAAAATGAAAAGGAGTATTTATGAAAAACAAGAAAACTTTGTTTAAGACAGCCATTTTATGCTTGTGTTTGTGTATGGGTTTTATTCTCACCGCTTGCGGATCAGAAAGCTCAAAGAAGAGCTCTGACGGAAAAATTCGTCTTCAATATTGGCACATAAATGGAGAAAGTCAGGGAGGAAAAACCGTAGATCAGTTTATAAAGGAGTTTAATGAGAGCCAGGACAAAATCGAAGTCAGCGGCCGTTTTAATAAGGGATATGATGACCTCTTAAAAAATCTTCAGGCAGATACTGCTGCAGGAAACGCCCCTGATGTTGTTCAGGTTTCCTGGTCTAACCTGGAATACTTTCCGAACAACTTCAAATACACAAGCCCTGAAGAAATTGTGAGTAAGTATTTTCCTGAAGATGCAAACTTCTTGAATGATACCTTCCCTGAAAAAATTCTTAATTTAGCAAAAAACCGTGAAGGTAAATTGGCAGGCATCCCATATTCAGTTTCTAACCCTGTTCTCTATTACAATGCCGACATACTTAAGAAGTGTGGTTTGTCAGAAGATGGCCCAAAAAATTGGAATGAAGCTGCACAATTTGCAAAAAAAATCTATGACCAGACAGGACAATACGGAATCTACTTTCAAGCAAATGATACTTGGGTTCTTCAGGCCATACTTGAAAGCGGCGGTTCCAATATGCTGAGCTATGACGGGGATAAGCCTAAGGCAACCTTTGCAAGTCCTGAGGGCATTGCAGCTATGCAGGCCTATGCCGATCTGGTCTTGAAGGATAAGAGTGCTGTCCATATGAACAACTTGGAAGATGCTCTTAAAGCCTTCTACGACGGTAAAATCGCAATGGTAGCTTCTTCTATAGCTAAGGCTACCACTGTAAAGCAAAATTCAAATTTTGATGTTCGTTCAACACATTTCCCTGGCTTTGAAGGACATGACCTTGCAGTGCCTGCCGGTGGCTGCTATTTAGCTATTACCTCAACAGACGAAGAACATCAAAAAGCTGCTTGGGAATTCATTAAATTCCTGAACACAGACGATAACTCAGCACGCTGGGTTGCCGGAACAGGCTATGTTCCCACAACTAAAGGTGCTGAAAATTCACAAATACTAAAAGATTATCTTAAAGAGAATCCACTTCTGAACGCCGCTATGGATCAAAGAGACAACGCTGTTCAGTGGACAGCTTGGCCGGGAACATCTGCTCCTAAAGTTCAACAGGCTCTTATTGATATGCGAGATGTAATAATGAACGGTTCAAAAACTGTAAATGAGGCTATGCAGTCAACACAGGAAGAGATCCAAAAAATGTTCAAATAGTAAGAAAATTATGCATTTTAACGCAGACCCAGGCATTGGCAATCATCTTTGCTTAGGGTCTGCTAAAAATTGCCATTTTCATTCCGAGTTAAAAAAGGAGGCTTAATTTGTCAGTATCTAAAGGCAATAAAAAAGTCCTTAAAAAGTGGCAGCCCTATTTCCTGATCTTTCCGGTTTTGGCTGTATTCACAGTATTTATGTTTTATCCCTTCTTCAAGACCCTATACATGAGCTTCTTCCAGGGAACCCTCACTGACTCAACCCAAGAGTTTGTGGGTTTTGAAAATTATAGTTCAATCTTTCATAGTTCTGATTTTATGAAGATTTTAGGAAATACGCTTTTATACATCCTGCTCTTTTTAATATTTGCGTTGATTGCTCCATATATCTTTGCTTTTATACTTTCCTTCTGTATTAATAAAGGCAAAGAATTTTATAAGGCGACTTTCTTCCTTCCTAGCGTTATTTCAGTAGTCGTTGGAACTATGATCTTCACCTGGCTTCTGAATCCCTTGTCCGGCCCTGTTGCAGGTGTCGCCGCATTTTTCGGTATAGAGGTTCCAATTTGGACCGAGACTCAGAGTTTGGTTATTCTTGGAATGAGTATTATTACCTGTTGGAAAATATTCGGTTATAATTTCATAGTCATTATGGCAGGTATAGGCTCGGTTCCATTGGAGATTATAGAGTCGGCAAGGATGGACAATATTCCCAATTGGAGGATCTTCTTAAACATAGTCGTTCCTATGAGTTCTTCCACTGGAATATATGTTCTAATCATGGCTATAGTTACAGGGCTTCAGCAAGTTTTTACCCCGATTATGATGATTACTCAAGGCGGTCCAAACTCAGCCAGTTCTAACCTTATGTACGAAGTATATGACCAAGCCTTTGCTATGTTCGATCCGGGCATTGCCGCGGCTTACGCAATGATAATGATGATCCTTTTCGCCTTCCTGCTTTGGTTAGAATTCCGTTTTGTTGAGAAAGGAGTATATTACAGTGGAAAATAATAAGAAAAAATCAGGATTCTCCTTTTTTTGGCATATCCCCCTGATAATTCAAGTCCTTATCGTTGCTATTCCTATAATCTTTGCCTTGGTTTACTCTCTTAAGTCCATGCAGGATATATACGGGGGCGCTTCTATCTTTAATGGAGGCTTCAGTTTAGACAACTTCTCTCTAATCAACTGCCAGCTCCCAATCCTGAAAATCATTGGAAATACCCTATTTGTAGCAATGATGGTCACTATTTTTAAACTACTGACAGGAACTTTTGCCGCCTATGCATTTTCTTTCTATGATTTTCCGGGAAAAGTTCCACTGTATTTCCTGCTTATAAGTACAATATTTATTCCCTTTACGGTAACTATGATCCCAAACTATATCACCATTTCAAAGCTAAATCTCTTTGATTCTGTATGGGGCATTATACTACCCCAGCTTGCCGATGCATCCGGAATTTTCCTGCTGCGTCAGAGCATGATGTCGGTTCCAAGGTCCCTGACCGAGATGTCTGAATTAGATGATATCGGCAGAATGCGCACTCTTAAAGACATTGTCTTCCCTATTTGCAGACCGTCAATAGTAGCAACCGGCATAATTTTCTTTATTAATTCCTGGAATGAGTATGTTTGGCCTGCCCTTATTCTCCGCAGTAAGGAGAATTTCACTATTTCTTTGGCAATGCAGCTCTTTACGGATGCGGAAGCCGGTGTGGAATTTACTGTGACAATGGCAATGGCTGTTGTCTCCATGTTCCTTCCTGTAGTTCTCTTCCTCATCTTCCAGAAATACATAATGTCCACTTTCGCCACTTCAGGCATTAAAGGATGAAAGGAGTTTAAATGGAACAGATTAGAAATGACATATGCCTTAATTCCGTATCGAAGCGTTACGGTAAAGTGTCGGTCATTGAAGGCATGAATATGCATATAAAAGCAGGTGAGCGTTTGGTGCTCTTAGGTCCTTCAGGCTATGTTTAATAAGTACATACTTCTGTTATTGTTGATTATCTGATTTTTTTAAGTTCTTTACTTCTGCTTCTATTCTTGTTTCTAGCCAAGCGTTTACGTCGCCGTAAGCTTCTTCTAGCGCTTTCTTTGCGTCTTCTGATAATATGCTTATTATTTCTTTTTTGGCTGTGTTGAACGCTTCTTCTTGCTTTTCTTTTGTAAATTCGCCGTTCTTTTTAAGTGTATCTACCGTAGTTTGTGCTACGGCTTTTACTACGTCGATTATTGTGCCTGTAGCAAGATCTATATACTTGTTTAGCTGTTCTTGCTGTGTGCCTTTGTTTTCTTCTTTAATCTTTTTTGCTTGCAATCTTAAAACATTAGCTAAAAATGTTGCCAAGATTGGCACTATTGCAATTATTAAGCCTGTTAATGCTGCGTTTAAAGTATTTTCCATTTTCTAATCTCCTTTATTATAATAATCTGTTTACTTCTGCTTGTACCTGGTTGTAATTGTAGCCCGCGTCTTGTAGTTTCTTTCTTCGCTCGTTACCATTACCCCACTTACCCGCTATTACTTCTTTTGCTATTTCCGTAACGGATTTTCTACCGCTTCCGCTGCCGCTAAGTTGCCTGTTTACTTCTGCTTGTACTTCGTTATAGTTATATCCTGCGGCTTTTAGCTTGTTGATTCTATCGTTACCGTTGCCCCATTGTCCTTGTAATACTTCTTTCGCTATTTCTGCGACTGTCTTTTTTGGTGCTGATGGTTTTCTTCCGGATAGAATGTTATTTACTTCTGCTTGTACCTGGTTGTAATTGTAGCCCGCCGCTTCAAGCTTGCTTTTGCGGTCGTTGCCTACGCCCCAAGCACCCGCTATTACTTCTTTTGCAATTTCTCCAATGGTCTTTTTGCTTCCGCCGCTTGGTCTTTGTGGCTGTGGTGCTACTGCTCCGTTGTAGTTGATGTATGGTATCTTTCCGTGCCTGCTCCATCTTCTACCGTTAAGCCCTGCTATTGGTCCGTGGTTTAGTAAGGCGGTTTCTTGAACTCCGTTACTCCATTTTGGCGTACATTCAATTACACGCCCACTTCCTACATATACGCCAATGTGGCCCGGAAGCCATACTGCTTCGCCTGGTTGAATGTTTGAAAAGTTAGAAGATACGCCAATACATTTATTAATCATTCCGTCGGCTGATACGTCCGGAACGCCATTACTTGCATAGGCTGCACCGCCCCAAGTGGCGTTTCTGTTACCATTCCAACCCCAAAGAATACCTTTTATAAGGTTTACGCAATCGAAGCCGAACGCCCCTTGGCTGCCCGCCCTCTTCATTGCCGCTTTTGTTGCTGAATCATACATACTTGGGTACTGTCTGGCTTTATTTTCCACCATTGAACTTGTCATTATTCCACCGAAGCAACCCCACGCATAAATGGTTCTATAGTTTCTTTTAATATCGTATAGTTTGCTAATAAAAGTGTTTACATTCATCTTTCCGCTTACTCCTGTTCTCGCTGCTGTTTCTGCTGCGTTCCATTGGTTAAGGTTATTTTCTTCAATTATCCCAATTAATTTATTTGCGTAGTTAGGATCTGTTGCATAGCCTGCGGCTTGAATTTCTCTACAGGCTTTTTTGTAGTCTTTTTCTCCAACTACCTTTTTATACCTGGTAAGGCTTGTTAGTAGTCGGCTATGGTCTTTGATTGATTCTTCCCAAGTGTCGTAGGCTCTAAATCCTGCTGTGATTGTTTCGAAGTTTTTTCCGTCGTAACATTCTTGGGTCTTTGCGTTATATACTTTGCCGCTCCAATTGCTGCCGGCTTTAATTCCAAATAAGGCGTTACCTTTTACTGTAAGCCCGGAATTACCCCAACCGCTTTCTAATATCGCTTGGGCGATTGTTAAGCTTGCAAGTATTCCGCTTTGTTGTTCTTCTTTTTTTGCTAATGGTCCAATTTTTGCTATAAATTGTTCTTTATTCATTAGATCCCCTTTCTGCTATACGGTTGTATTATTAATATCTACTGTATAGCCTTCTGTTTCTGCCGGGTATTGCTGTTTTAGCTTTATTGCATTTTCTGTTCTTATTACGTAACAATATGAAAGAATCGCACCTGTTGTAGGTGCGCCTATAAAGGTAAGTAAAGGGGCTAATTGGCTATAGTCATACTTAAATACTATATAAGCCCCAAATACTACGCCTAAAAAGTAGGTTAATAAAACGGAAGATACCACAATTTTTTTAAATTCTGGTTTTCTTCCGTCTTTTTTTGTCCTAATTCTTTTTCTTCTGCCTTTGCTTGTATTTTTCAAGTAAAGCATAAAAAGGAAGAAGCTTGTTACTCCTAGCAAGAAAGCTATTGCTAGTTTAAACAATATCTTTTCCCCTTTCTTTTAATAGATTAACAATACTGTCTATTCTTTTTTCTGTTCCCAATTGCTGTGCTTCAAGCTTGATAATTCTTTCCGCATATTTGCTTATTGATTGGTTAGTTTCTTTTGTTGTTTCTTTGATCTCGTTAATTGATTCTGTTAGGTGTTCGATTTGTTGGCTAATAGTTGCCGACGTTTCGCCATCTTTTTTAGATTCTGTTTTTAACCCTTTTTGATAAGCATATACTGTAGAAATTATCCCAAGCACGGTAGCAATTATCCCAAATAATATACTTGCGTCTTTCATTGCCGCACCGCCTTTATTCCTTGAAGTCTTGACCTGTTATTTCCTTAAATTCATCTGGTGTAATTTGCCCCCAAGGTGTAGCCTTTGTAATTACTAATGTTTTTAATTCGTCAAGTGTTATCCATTCATATTCCCAAGCTAATTTTAAAAAGTCCATTATTTACCCCCCTTTAATTGTGCTATCTCTTTTTCCATTTGTGCCATTTTAAGCATATTCATTGTAAACTGCTTGCCTAAAGTTTCTATAACTTTTTCTTTTTCGGTTAATTCTACGGTAAGTTTGGCAATCTGTCTTCCAACTGTCATAAAGCCCTTTTGTTTTTCGGCTTGTTCTTGCTTAATTCTTATGATGGAATCTTCCCTGTGTAATACTGCCATTCTGTTTCTCCCCCTTTACTCGAAGTTTCCGCCTGTAGAAGCTATATAACATTCGCCGCTTGCACCATTTCTTTTTACTGATACACGAATATTCACGCCCCATTTTGAAGCGGTCTTAGTCTTGTTTGTTAAGAAGATTTTAGAACCTCTTTCTACTTTTGTTGTTACGTCTTCCCAAGTTGGGTTACTATCGTAGCCGTTGTTACAAATTTCAATCTTGCTTATTGCTCCGCTTGGAATTTGTCCTATAAGTGTTAATAGGGCTTTTGTTACCATAGCGTCGGAATTAAGCGGCGTTTTAAGTTCGAAAAGTATTTCATTTTCATTTTTTGTAAATGTAAATTCTTTTTCACTTTGTCCGCCTTCGCTGTCGGTTACAACTATTTTAATTCTTTGTGTACCGTTTAATATTTCCTGCCATTCTGTAGATGAAATATTAAAGCTATAGTTCGAACCGGAAGAAGCACTAAAACTTCTTTTTTGTACTCCGTTTAAATACTCTTTAACATTAAGCGCTTGTCCTGCGTCCGGATCGCTTACGCTGTAGCTTAAATTAAAAGCGCCTGTCTTTGTTCCAAGATTGCTGCTTGAATTTGAATTAATAACAGGGTCGGCGTTATTATTTACGGTCCTTTGGCTTGATGTTCTATATCCGGATTCTGAACCGTAATTGTCGTAGGCTTTAACTCTATATGTTACATTTTGCCAACCTTTGGTAATTGTATCTGCGTAGCTTCTGTTGATACCTTTATAAATTCTGCTGTAGCTTCCGTTGTCTACTTTTCTTTCAAGAATATAGCCTACTGAATTTCCTTCTGGGTCGCTTGATACGCCCCAAGTTACTTCAAGGCTTTTTCCTGCTTGAACTTTTGATGGTACGTTAATATCGCTTGGCGTTGTAGGTGGTTGATTCCATTCTATAGTGTATGCGCCGTC
>CAMYAK010000008.1 GCA_947253765.1 uncultured Tissierellia bacterium | reverse complement strand
TAGAAGCGTTCCAGATCTTCGTACTTTGCTTGGTACTCGCTCTGGTCTTGCGAGAGGGCAGCTTTTAGCTCTTCACCGCTGTGCCTTCCTTTTTCACTTTTGCGCCTTTCCATCTCGCGTTGTACGAGTTCCAAGACCTCCGGTTCAATGATGGCTTCATGGTTTCACGTCACATAGTACTGCGGGATTTCGCCTTCATTTACCTTGTGCTCTTTGGTGAGAAAGTTTGTGGTGAACGACTTTTGCAAGAGTGCGTCGCCTTTATATTTTTCATTGGTAAGGATGGATCTTATGTTGCTTGGGTTCCAGCGAGGTTTTCACGCGGGAGATGGCAGGTTTTCATTGAAGATACATCGCATAGATACGTTTGACGATTTTTGCTTGTTCGAGGTTGACGACGAGGTTTCCATTTTTTCCGCGGTCATAGCCTAAGAAGCATTTGAAAGGGACGGTGACTTTGCCATCGGCAAAGCGCTTTCTTTGACCCCAAGTGCAGTTTTCGGATATAGAGCGGGATTCTTCCTGCACAAGGCTTGACATGATGGTAATCAAAAGCTCTCCTTTAGAGTCAAACGTCCATATGTTTTCTTTTTCGAAGAAGCACTCGGTGCCGTGTTCTTTCAGCTTTCGGATGGTGGTGAGGGAATCGACGGTGTTTCTGGCAAAACGCGAGACCGATTTGGTGACGATAAGGTCTATTTTTCCGTCAAGGGCGTCTTTGACCATGCGTTTGAAGCCTTCTCGCTTTTTGGTATTGGTACCGGTGATCCCCTCGTCGGTGTAGACACCGGCAAATTGCCAGTCGTTTCTGCCTTTAATGTAATTTGTGTAATAGTCTACCTGTGCCTCGTAGCTGGTAAACTGCTCATCGGAGTCCGTTGAGACGCGGGCATAGGCGGCGACTTTTTTGCGGTTTGGCAGCGGTGATTTCTTTGTTTCGATTTTTATGATTTCAGCCATAGAATAGTCTCCTTTCAGTGTCTATACATCACTCTAAAGAGCTGAAATAGCAAGTAAATAAGGCACCTAAGCCGGGGTGGTATCGCTCGATGAGTGCTTGATCAAGACGAACGAAATCCTCCTTATTGATGATGTTTTGCTTGAGCAAAGAAAAGAGGATGGAGCGGAATTGAACTGACCCCCTAAAATTGGATTTTTTGGTCCAACTTTAGGGGGTCAGTTCATATGGCCCGGTCGCCTTTTTTGTTTAAATCTTTAATCCCCTCTGCCCGGAACAGAAAAACACAGACAGTAATTTTTAGGAATAAACTTGGGAAATTTGATCCCGATAGAGGGACACGGGGAAATTCAGGAATCTGTAAGATAATAAGTGCCCAATGATTTGTTCGAAAGACTAGTAAATTGAATCCCCAGGGAGGATCCGAAAAGCTCCGATTATGATCGCCAAAAAGCTTTCGAACATTGTGATCCACAGGGTATGTGGAGGCGGAGGACACGCTTAGTAAGGGTAGGGTCGAAAATGTCCTGTCGACCCTGAAAGGAGTAAGTTCAGGGAGGTTTGCACAGATGAAAAGCAAGACCGGTCTTGTAAATATATTACTTGAAGAGCTCAGGTCTACCTCGCCCATATCCGAAATGAATGACCAGGACCTCATGGACAGGCTGGAAGACATAGTGGATAAGAATCCCGATTTTTCGAAATTGGGAATCGGACAAAAAGCTGCCTATATGGACAGGGTCTTTTCAAAGGTCAGGGGCTATGACATATTGGATCCTTTGCTTCAAGACAAGGAAGTCAGCGAAATAATGGTAAATTCTCACAATGAAATATTTTTTGAAAAGGAGGGAAGGCTCTCAAAATTCAATGCTGCTTTTGACAGTGAAAAAAGCTATAGGGATATTATTCAAAAGATAGTCTCGGAAGCAGGCAAGGAAGTGAATATGAGAAAGCCCATTTGCGACTGCAGGATGCTTGACGGTTCGCGTGTGAACGTGGTGTTGGACCCCATAGCCGATGGGGCCCCGGTCCTTACCATAAGAAAGTTCAGGGATAAGATTTACAAGCTGGATGAGCTGGTGGAAAAGGGGAGTTTGAGCCCGGAGGCCTCCGAGTTTTTGAAGATGTCCATCAAGGCGGGCTTAAATATTTTTGTCTGCGGAGGGACGGGTTCAGGGAAGACTACAATGCTCAATGCCCTTTCAAATGAGATCCCGCCCGAGGAGAGAATTATCACCATTGAGGATGCCAGGGAGCTTAACTTCCAGGACAGGGAGAATTGGATTGCCATGGAGGCCAGGTCTGCCAATGCCAAGGGCCAGGGTCTGGTGACCATAAAGGACCTTATAAGAACGTCGCTGAGAATGAGACCCGACCGGATTATTGTCGGGGAAGTCAGAGGGGAAGAGGCCATAGATATGCTCCAGGCAATGAATACGGGCCATGACGGATCTTTGTCAACGGGTCACGCCAATTCTATACCTGATATGCAATATAGGCTGGAAACTATGGTTTTGGAGTCCAAGCAGGGCCTTCCGATAATGGCGGTCAGGCAGCAGATAGGGGCCGCAATAGATTTGTTTATCCACCTTTCAAGGATGCAGGACCATTCAAGGAAGGTCCTGGCCATAGATGAAGTTTTGGCAAAGGAGGGGAACTTATGCTACCACCATATATTTAAGAGGGATTTTAATGAAAGTGACGCCGATCTTGTTTGGACCGGGGACAAGTTGGAGAATAGGGATAAATTTTTAAGGGCCGGTATCACAGGCAGGTATTTCTAGTAAGGGGAGTTATATTATTGAAAATTTCAGAAAAGCTTTCAAAAAGAATAGAAAGATTCAGGCACAGGAAAAAAATTAATATTAAAAGAAGGCTGGTATACCTGGCCATATCAATGTTTTGCTCTTGGATATATTATCCCAAAATCATTTTTATCATTTTGGGAGGTTTGGTTGGCCAAAGAATATTTATTAACAACCATATTAAAAGTCTGGAGAATAAGGAAAAGGAAGACCTGGATAAATGGATCTGTTCATTTTTTGAAAGCCTGTCCAACTATCTTGACTCGGGCTATAACCCTTTTGCCGCATGGTCCAAGAGCTGGGATCAATTGTCTAAAAGGCTGGAAGAGGAGGCTAAGGCCTCAAACATAGGCAGGACTTTTTGCAGAGAAGTGGGGAGGTTAATAGAAAGAAGAAATGAGGGATGGGCTATGGAGGAGAACCTTGATCTCTTGTCGAAAAACATTGGCCATAAAGATTTCAGCTCTTTTATAAAGCACTTTGTCCTTGGGACGAAACAGGGTGCCGACCTTGCCGCTCTTACAGAAAATTTTCTTTCAATTATGAATGACAGAAGGGATCTTAGGCAGGAAAGGGAAACAAAACTCTATTCAGCAAAGAGGGAGCAGCTTATGCTATTTGCCATGCCGTTTATACTTCTGCTTTGCATGAGGACGGGATCAATTATAGGAGCCCAATCGGGAATTTTTGAATTCATAATAAGGATGCTTTGCTTGCCGGTCTTTTACCTGGCCTATAGGTGGTCTGAAGAAATACTTTCTTATGCTGATTATGAATAGACCTGAAGGGAGGTGGGTTTGTGTTTAAATATGTTTTAAATCTCATTATTTCACTTTTCCTATGTTTGGTTTGGACGGGTTTTTATGTAGGAGCGTACAAGAAACAAAAAAAATCGGGTCGGTTTGGAGGACCCGGAGGTTCAGAAATTAAAAACTACTGGAATAAAAAAAGGACCATCTTGGATAATTTTAATTTTTTGGGCAGGAGCTCGGTGGAAAAACTCGGGGAGGCACCCGATCGATTTGTTAAGCAGATAAATGATTATTGGGAGGAAATAAGCCCGGGACAAAACAGAAGTATTGAGGCATATAGAAAATATGACGCAATTTCAAAATATAGGGATTGTTTTTTGTTGATCGGCTTTATTCCTTTTGTTATTGACAGGTCCTTGCTCGCTTTTGTCCTGATCGGAGCCATATGCTTGAGATATTACTATTCTTTCTACCGCCTTAAAAAGAGGGCCTTGAAGGTCAGAAGTGAGGTCAGCAAAAGCTTGGTTACGGTTATCAGCAAAATAATTTTATCGATAAGGGCAGGATCAATCCTCCAGCAGGCTTGGCTTGAAACGGGCCTCTCACAAAAGGGCCCACTTTATGACGAGATGCTCAGGGTGGACAAAAGTATAAAAGAGGGCCGGAGCATAAAAGAAGCCTACAGGGATTTCGGAAGGACGTATAAGCTGGAAACAATCAGGGACATGAACAGCCTTTTGCTGGACAGCATCAGATTGGGGAGCAATAAGCTCTGTGAAGAACTCGAAGTCTTGAGAAAGAGGGAGGTGAATCGGGAGATCAGGGGCCTGAAAAAAGAAGCCGACAGGGCAAGTCAAAGAATGATATATCCGGGACTTTTGTTATTTATTGTTATTTTAATTTTAGTTATGGCACCGGTCTTAAGCCAAACGTTTTTATAGAGGGGGGGGAAAAATATGACTACTTATTTGAAAAAAATCAAAAAGGCATGGCTGGCGGAAAGGGGAGAGATAAACATGGTGGCTATAGTGCTGATAATACTTGTTGTAATAGCCTTGGCAGCCATTTTCAGGGACAGCCTGACCAATTTGCTTAATTCGCTCTTTGACAAAATTGAGCAGGAAGCAATGCAGATATGAGACATGGGAAAATCTACAGGAAAATAAAAAGTTTGATCCGGTCTGAGAAGGGAGCGGTTGAACTTGTCGAAGGCTCATATCTTTATCCTATGGCCTTCGTTTTAATCTTTGTAATAGTTTTTTTAAGTATTTTTTTAATGAACAAGGCGATTTCAGACAGCCTGGCATATTATAAGTTCCAGCAAGCAAGCGACTCAGATAGCTTTAGGGATCCTAAAAGCCTGGCTGACAGCGAGGGACTGGCTGTTAAAGAACATGGCCTTATGATCAGGCAAATTAATGTGGAGAATAAGGGGCTGTTTCAAAGTCTCTATCCGTTCAGATATTTTGATAGGAAGAAAGCATTTAATACAGGTCATAACAGAGACATAAATTGGACTTCAGCAGCAAACGATATTTGGCATATGCAGGCAATTAATTATTTGCAAAAATCAAACATTACCGGCGAATGAGTTGTGAGGAGATCCTATGATTAAGAAGTTAAAAAAACAAAAGGGCATGATTTCAGTTTTCTTTGCCTGTTTCTTGTCTCTGATTCTTGTTATGACAATCATACTGGCTGATTATTATAGGATCCGGGTCCTGGCTTCAAGGATGAGGTCAAGCCTGAGGTTGGGATCAAAACTGGCCCTTTCAAATTTTGATAAAAACATAGCTCGGGAGTATGGGCTTTTTGTCATTCGGGATATTGAAGAAACATCTTCCATGATAAAGCAAAGTTGGGAGGAGGGCTTTGATGATAAGGATTTAAAAAGTGACAGTTTTCCTATAAAGTCGGGAGAAGTTGAGTTGAGAGGGCAAGAGAATTCCCAACTTTCCAAGCCTAATAACTTATCTGACCAGATAGTTCAGTTTATGGAGTGGCAAAGGGCCAACATCCTTCTTGATAAGCTCAAGATATCATCAAATCTTTTTAAAGACCTGGATAAGTTCAATAGTTCTCTTGAAAAAAAGTTTGACTATGAGAAAGAGCTGAACTCCTTTAATAAGCTTTTGGGCAAGGTTGGAGATAAGAACAGCACTCTGCCTGATATTCCGGATGCTTGGAAGGAAATCTCAGGTGATCAGGAGTTTTTTAAAGGTATATCAGACATGGGAAGTCAAGTAAATGACTTGGCAAGCAGCTTTACCGAAATAGACAAGATATATTCAAAGGCCAAGGACAGGGCCAAAGATGAGGAAGGAGGCGGATTATATGTAGATGACTACAATGGCTTAAAAGAGGATTTTAACAAAGTTAAAGACGGTTTTTTAAAGCAAAAAAAATCAATAGAGGCTTTGAAAGAATATATAGGAAAATTTAAGACTTCAATTGACTCAATATCAGGTAAGGCTGAGAACGTAGCCAAACTGAGCGAGGATTGGTACGCCGGCATAAGTGATTTCCCTGCCGGACCGGTAAAAGACTCGTGTATTTCCGACTATTTCAGCAAGGACCCCAAGGCTGACCTTGAAGGTCTGAATAAACTTGGTGGTGAATTGCATGATATTGAAAAAAGCTGTGAGGATATGTCACGTGCATGGAATGACATAAGTCTTAATGGCAGAAATCTGGAAAAATTAACCTTTGATGAATGGCTGGCCGATAAGGAAAGCAAGTCCGGGAGCAACTTGTCCGTATCAAACAAATTGACCGAAGCCGGTTCAAAGTTTTTATCAGATGAGGCCTTGGAAGTAGAAAAGAATGTTATACTGGCAGCCCCTTCAAAGAGGTCAGGCTTAATAGAGTTCATCAAGGCTTGGAACCGCAAAAGAAAGCTCAAAGCCCGGGCTAAAATAGCTGAGAAAAAAGGCCTGGCCAACCTGGCCCAATCCATTTCTCAGATTATAGGGGCTGACGCCTATGGGAGATATGGCAGAGGCGAAGGGGCTTTCTTTTCTTCACTTACTTCAGCCTTCAACATGGGTTCCGATGAAGCTATCCTTTCATCTTTGGTGAATTCAGGCAAGGGCCTGTCTTCAGATTTACTTGGGGGATCCTTCTTCACAGAAGTGGGCAAGGATGCCGATATTTTTCTCTATCTTTCAAATATGTTCAGCAACAGGATATCGGAGAAAAGAGTGGAAAAAGGGGAGACCAAGGGACTTTCTCTCACAGGAAACCCCCTCAAAGACAGGCCATTTTATGGGGGAGAGCTTGAGTATGTGGTATTCGGAAAAGACTATCTCATGGACAATATTCGCTCTGCAGAGCACGGAATATTTGCTCTCAGGCTGGCGGCGAACCTGGCCTATGCCTTTTCATCAGCTGAGCTTTATCAGGAAACCTCAGTCTTGGCTCTAGCCCTTGCAGGATGGACAGGATTCGGTGTTCCCATGGTCCAGACAGTACTTCTGTCCATTTTAGCTCTGGGGGAAAGCAAGCTTGATTTGGATGATCTGGTTGAGGGAAATAAGGTTCCCTTGTTTAAAAATCCAGGAAGTTGGAGATTTTCGCTGAATGGAATAAAAGACCTAGCTGGAGAAATAATGACTGATGCCTTTGATTATCTTGAAATTCAAGCCCAATCGGGAGTGGAGGCCTTTTCAGAGATATTGAAGGACCAGACCAAGAAAATGACGGGTGGGGCAAAAGATCTGGTCAAGAATTCCATTAAAAAATCCGTTTCTTCCTGGATGATGGGGGAATTGACAGGCCTGAGGGCATATGATCCGAAAAAGTCAGGGGCCAATTTCGATCATATGATGGACAGTCTTGTTGCTGAATCGGATACAACAGCAACGGGACAAGCTATAAAGGGTGGACTTTCGGCCATAAAATCAGGCAAATCCGGGGTTTTGGACCTGCTTAACAAGGCGATGGAGGCCAAGAAGAAGAGCGGAAGGTTAACAAGTGATGTGGCGGATATGGTAAATAATGGACTTGACGTAATATTGGACCCCCTGGCAAAAAAAGCCTGTAAGTCAATAGACAAACTGGAAGAGGCGGCTATGAAAAGGGCCCATATCCTCAGGAAGAGGGGCCAGGAGGAAGTCACAAAAAACTTGGGGGGCTTTTTATCCAAATATGAAAAAGACCTGGGAGGGGGAAGCTCTGCAAATATCTCCCTTTCAGCAGGACTTTCTATGGACTATAGGGATTATATGAATTTCTTCCTGGCCATGGGACTAATGGGACCAAGAAAAGATGCCCTCCTGGTCAATACTGCAAAGCTGGTCCATGCCGAGACCGGTACAACCGACTTGAGCACGGCCCCCACTAAAATTGAAATAGACGCCCAAGCCTCAATAAGGCTCAACATGCTTGGAAGCGTAAATATCTTGACTTCGAGAACCGATAGATTTTCAAAGGATTATATTCATGAGGAAAAATGGAAAGAGGGCTATGGTGAAAAGGTTCAATAACAGGTTGGCTTGTTTGCAACCGCCTTTTATAAAAACACTGACTTGTGAAAATGGGGCTTTAACTGTGGAAGCCGCTTTAATAAGCGGAATAGTTCTGATAGCCTGCCTGTCATGGATATTTCTTTTCAGTGTTTGGGAAACCCAGTCAAATATGCAGGAGATCCTGGACCAGTCGGCCTTGACCCTTGCAGACAAAATTAGCTGGCAGGAAAACCTATGGAAGGAAGTATCCGGAAATATTAATTTAATAAATTCAGAGGGCCTGTCAAGGGCGGGAAAGGAGATCCTACCCGAGAGTATGAAAGAAGACATTAACAATATGATGGCCAATTATGGGGCTCAAAAGGTTTTTGATACCTATCTAAAAAATGGGCCGGTTGGTAAGGGCGGAAATTCACGACTTTCAAATATATCATTGGAATGCAAAATAGATGATGACAATGACAACTTGACCCTGGTTTTGGATTACGATATTGAGCTTTGGGGTTTATTAAAGTTTCTGGGACCCTTATCAATCAGACAGAATTCAAAAACCGGAATCTGGCTCTTAACCGATGATCCGATAGGCCTTGGAAGCGGAGAAGGCGAGGACAAGGAAGATAATAGCAAAAATTCCATATGGCAGGAGACAGCATTTAAAAGGGGGAGGGAATTTGTCAAAAAATATAAAGGGGCTCAGTATAAAAGGGTTAAGAGCGGTCAAAGAATTGATTATATCGATGGGAATGGTAGCGCGGTCGCCATATATTCATTAAATATATTCTCAAAAAGCTACAGCACAGGTGAGGGGTACAAGGCCCAAGAATATAAGATAAACGAGGATGCTTTTAAGAAAAAGCTGGGCCACTATATAAATGATTTTCGAAAGCAGCTGGATAAAGAGGGAGACTTGATTATGGATGGGGGCAGGACTGTAAAAAGGCCTAAAAGTGGAAAGCTCCTTATGATCTTGCCTGAAGAGGCTGCAATTTTTAAAGGGGACCTTGAAAGAATGACTAATCAGGTAGACAAGATAGGTGTAGGAGTTGAATACAGGTTTGACCAAAAGGCCCTTATAAAAGAAGAAGAGCCGAAAAAGTAGAAAGCGTAGAGTTATGTTTAATAGAAAAAAAGCTTACCAATCTGTTGTGGTGAACAAGTTTTTAATAGTATCCCTGCCAATCATGCTCTTTTTAATTTTTATGGTAAAAAATTTCCATGGATACAGGACTATGGTAAGGAGCAAATATGAGGAGAAAAAGGAATTAAATGAATTGAACATCCTGATTTCCGAGGGTTACTATAAAGAGGCCATAAGGCTTATAGATAGGGCAGGGAAAAAATCAGATAAAAAATTTATACTTTTGAAACTTAAAGCTCTTATGGGAAAAAAAGATTATGTCAAGGTTAAATCCCTGCTGGAAAAACACAGGGGCCTGGCCAAAGAACAGGATCTTATTGACAGCTTTTATGGCCAAATGTTGGAGAACGGTAAGGAGGCCTATGCCTTTTCCTTAATCAATGAATTCAGGGAATACCTTAGTGAGGACTCTTTCAAGGATAAGATGAAGGACCTATTAAGCATATATAGAAAGCTGCCTATAGAAGGTAATTTTGTTTTCGGCTGGTATAAAAAGCGGGCCATCCTTAAGGATAAAACAGGATATTATCTTGTGGATGAAGAGGGTAATAGGGTTTCACCCAATAGCTATGAAACATTGAAGATGGGGAAAAAATCTTTATACGGCAAGAAAAACAAGTTCTGGGTTGAGCTTGATTTTAACGGGAACTTAAAAAGGCTGATCAATAAGCCTAAAATCGATGAACCGAACATAGATGACTCTTATATTTTGATGCCGACAGAAAAGGGCATTAAAAAGATACTTTCATACGAAGGTGAAGATGTGGGAGACGAAGATTTCGACCAAATATCAAATATATCTAAAAAAGGGACAGCTTTTGTCAAGCAGGATAAAAAGACATATAAATTAAGCTGGCCTGCCCTTGAAGATTGATAAATACTTATATATCATTTGATAGTAAGTTGATTTGGCTTAAATACCGTTAAACGGTTTAAGTAAAGTATTTTATTAATTTTCAGAAGGAGATAGTTTTGAAAGGAAAACAGAGGAGCTACTTAAAGTCTTTGGCAAACTCTTTGAAAGTAAGCCTTATAGTCGGAAAGGGCGGAATAAGCGACCACTTGATAAAAGACCTTGATGACCAGTTGAACGCTAAAGAGCTGGTGAAAATTAAATTTCTTGATAATTCAGGGCTTGAAGCCGGAGAAGAGGCAGACAAAATCATAGATGAGCTGGGAGCCGAGTTTGTATCTCAGATGGGGAGCAAGCTTGTAATATACAGACCTTCAAAAAAGAAGATTATTACCCTGCCTGAATAAGAGGGGATAGGAAAAGCCGATGTTTGATGAGAAGTTTGCAATATATGGAGGAACTTTTGATCCGGTTCATATGGGCCACCTCATAGTTGCAGAAGAAGCTCTGGCAGCTTTTAATTTGGATTCCATATATTTTTTGCCGGTTTTCTCGCCGCCCCACAAAAGCGACAGGTCAGGCAATGTAGAGGACAGGCTGAAGATGCTTGAATTGGCAATATCGGACAATCCTAAATTCAAGATCGATAAAAGGGAGATCTATGCTGAAAAAGCCTGCTACACAATAGACACGATAAGTCAAATTTCTAAAGAGAAGAATATAGACAGGCCGGCAATGATAATAGGGGGAGACTCCTTTAGGGACTTGGAAAGCTGGCACGAGTGGCAGGAGCTTTTAAAGAAGACCAGGCTTTTGGTGTGTGCAAGGCTTGGGGTGGATGATGACTTTGGCCATCGGCTTGAAAAGTACCGGGCTATGGGGGGAGAAATAAGCTTTTTCGGACGCTTTCATACGGACTTTTCATCATCCAAAATAAGGCAATCTATAAGAAAAAAAGAGAGCTTAAAATACATTATTCCCGAAAAGGTTATTGCATATATAAAAAGCAGGGGGCTATATTTTGACTAAAAATAGTGAGGATTTCGATTCGCTGGTTGATTCAGTTTCACTGGACTTCCTTGAGGAGTCTCCCTTTAAGGGATGGAATGCCGAACTGAAAAAAGAGATAAAGGAATCAAGATACCAACATTCTTTAGGGGTCTTAAAGACTGCCCTGGTCTTAGCTGAACTCTATGGAGAAGATAAGAAAGAATGTGCGGCAGCAGCCCTACTCCATGACTGTGCCAAGCATAACGAGGGCAAAATTCTAAAGGTCCTTGAGGAAAATGGAGAGGATATTTCCAAGTATAGGCCTTCAGTGGGCCTTCATGCGGAGCTTGGGGAAGTTTGGGCAAAAATCCATTACGGCTTGGATGATCAATACTGCTTGAAAGCCATAGAAAGCCATACCCTGGGCAACAGCAACATGAGCAAGTTGGACAAGATAATTTACACATCGGATATGATTGAACCCGGAAGGGATTTTGAAGGTCTTGGGGAACTGAGAAAATCAGCACTTGAGGACCTGGACAAGGGGACCCTTGATTGCCTAAACAGGTCTCTTATATACCTGTTGGAAAAGGGGAAATATATAGACCCAAGAAGCCTGGAATCAAGGAACGCTCTATTATTACATATTGGACAAAAAGAAAATAAGGATAAATAGGAATATGGTGGAGGCACCGGAAAGGAAATAAATTGAAAAACATAGATAAGAAAATCCTTGAAAAAAATGAACTTATTATAAAGACGGCCGATGATAAATTGGCCCAGGATATAAAATGTATAAAAATAGATCAGAGTGCGGGGATCAGCGACTTTTTCATAGTAATGACAGGAAGAAACAAGAACCATACCCAGGCTATTGCCGATGCAATTGAAGAGGCCTTGGCCAAGGCGGGAAGCCCGGCATTAAAGGTCGAAGGTTTTAGAGAGGGATCCTGGATCCTCCTGGACTGCTCCGAGACCATAGTCCATATTTTTACTTCCTCAACCAGAGAATTTTATAACTTGGAAGCACTTTGGACGGATAAAGTAGAGGTTTAATATGAAGCGCCTGCGGTGGGAAAAGTTTTTGCTTACAGGCATAACGGCGGTTTTTATTGTCCTGGGCATAAGGCTTTTAACTCATCAGGAAAAGGGACCAAGTATAAGTGAGGAGGACCTGTCCGATACCGGGGAGGCTATATCAGAAAATGGAAATTCCGGGGAGGAGAAGAGCCCAGCCGGAAAAGTTGACCAAGACCAAAGTTCCACGGAGCCGGAGAATAAAAAGATCCTTGTCCACGTTGACGGCCGGGTCAATAAGCCGGGCCTATATGAATTCAATGAGGGTGACCGAGTTGAGCAGGCCATAGAAGCGGCCGGTGGCCTTAAAGATAAGGCCGATCTTTCCGGGATAAATCTGGCCATGAAATTACAGGACGAAATGAAGATCTTTGTTCCCAAAGAAGGGGATGGGCCGGCTGGCCTTTCTACACTCAATCAAGTCGGCGGGCCGGAATCCGGAAAAAGTAAAGGAAAGGTCAACATAAACAAGGCCGGCCTCGATGAGCTCACTTCCTTGCCTTCAATAGGGCCTGCCAGGGCCCAAGATATAATAGATTATAGGCAAGCCGGACCTTTTAAGAGTTTGGAGGAGTTGAAAAAGATTCCCGGGATTGGGGACAAGACCTTTGAAAAGTTAAAAGATAAAGTTTGTTTGTAATAACATCTTATAAACAATCCTTCAAAGTATAAATAGCGGCATAACGACTTGAATATATCAAATATTAGCTATATAATTAGGAAAACGATAACACTAATTTTAATAAGGAGGTAATTATGAAACGTATTGTATTACTATTTTTGTCTCTGGTTTTAATTTGTTGTTTAATTTTCCCTTTGAAAAACTCAATAGCTGCAAGCTCGTGGTATAACGGCTTTAACATTAGTGTAACTATAGGAACAGGTGGAAAGTCATCATCCCATTCAATTTCTGGAAAATACCCGGGAGGCTATGGAACAGTATATTATACGCAAGATGGAACGTTTCATCTAAGAAACGTAAATGGTACAGGATCAACTTCAACATGGTCTGGATATTTTTCAATAAAATATGGCAATATTTATAGAGCATCTACAACACTTAAACAAAATGGAAACAGTGTTTATACAGTAACTGAAATAAATGATTAAATAGGTGATTACCATTATGAGCAGGAAAACACTTATAGTATTTTTAGCTTTTTTCCTTGTTTTGTTTATGGGCTGCGGAAAGGATGAAACGCAAGAAAAAAACAATAATAACGAGGCTATAACCGATAATTCATCCTACTATCACAATGTTTACGGCCATCCTGTAGCGGAAACGAAAGAAGGGTTCTATTTAAGCCTGGATAATTTATTGTATTATGTGGATAAGGAAACATTAACGCCTGTAATGCTTAGCACAGATAATTATACTTGGAAAGAGTTGTCTGGAAACGATGAGTTGAAACAGGCAAGCGATGCTTATGCCGGTTTGAATCCACAGATATTCTTTGTAAATGGAAAATTGTACTTATGTGAAGAACAGGGATTTTACCGTTTGCCCCGGGAGGGAGGGCAAAGGTCAAATGTTATAAATGGAGATGTCAATTTTTGGAACAATAAGATTTGTTACAGCAAAGGTTATTTTTATTTAGTTGAAACCAAATTGGGAAGTGAAGGGAATAGCATATCAAGCATTGTTCCTATTTCAGAAGAAAAAGGAAATATAGGAGATATTATCTCGTTTCCGGATGAATTGGATGGAGGAAAAGATATTACAGTCCAAGAAATTTTTCCATTTAAAGATAAAATTTATTTGAGTGCTCTTCTTTCTGATGAGGATAGCCCAATTAAGGCTTATCTTTTTGACAAAGATCAAGGAAAGGGAAAGATTTTTGAAGAACAGGACTTTTATAAAGGTCAAAGATACGGAACTCAGTTAATAAATGAGGATGAAGGTAAACTAATGAGGACTATTTGTCCGGCAATTTCTCAAAATAAAAAACCACTTGGTCGACTTCAATATATAGATGATGAGGGAAATAAAGTAGAAACAGACATTGAAAGAGAAATACCTTGGCCACAAGTTTGTATTTCTAATGGGAAATATAAGTACGAGGTTCCTTCCGGAGTAACTTGGATAAGCAAAGCATATGGAAGTGGTAACGGAGATTTGGAGGAAAACTCCAAAGTGAAAATGTTTGTAAAAAATTTACAAACAGGGAAAGAAACTTTCATAGAAGACAGCTTAGTAAAAAAGCATGGTAATTATATGTGCTCTGTAACTTCGGATGGTTGGTGCTTGATCTACGGTTCGGATAAGCTGCTTATTATAAATTCTGAAGGACTTCATTTAATAAATCCTGAAGGGCATAAACTTTTACAGGAAAATTAATTATGAATACGCTGATAGCGGAAAAAATACAAAAAACATACAAGGGTAACAATAATAAGTTAATATATGCTTTAAAAGAAAGCAGTTTTGAATTTGGCTCCGGAATTTATGGAATACTTGGGCCAAATGGGGCAGGGAAGTCGACTTTATTCAAGCTTTTAGCCGGTATTATTGAGCCGGAACAAGGGCAGATATCCCTGGATAATATTATTTTGAAAAAAAACGTCAGTCGGTATAAATCTTATATAGGTTATATGCCTCAGGAAGCAGATCCTTATCCGGATTTTTCGGTAGAGAAGTTTTTAAGCTATTTTGCCCATTTGAAAGGGCTAAAAGGAAAAATTGGAAATAATGAAGTAAAAAAGAATTTGGAAATTGTTCAACTGTGGGAGAAAAGGCATCAAAGGATATCATCTCTTAGCGGTGGTATGAAAAGAAGGCTAATGCTTGCCCAGGCTCTCCTTGGAAGCCCTCATTTAATTCTATTAGATGAACCGACAGCAGGACTTGATCCGGCCCAGCGTATTTCTGTAAAAAACACCCTATCTAAGCTGGATTATGACCCGATAATTCTTATTTCGACACATGTCGTAAGTGATATCGAGCATATTGCAGGTAAGATAATTATGATAAAAGAAGGACAAATTATAATGGATGCTACGGCTTCGGATATAATATCTGAATTCAAAGATAAGACGTTCGAAGCCAAGCTTCCAACAGAATATATTAATTCGGTTGAAAAAGATTTTTTAATAAGTCGAATGCAGGTCCAATCTGACGGCATGACATTGGTGAGAATTTGTGGAGATTTTCAAAAAAAACCCACAATAAAAGAAATAGTTTTTCAATCCGTAGAACCGTGTTTAGAGGATGTTTACCTTTATATTTTTGGAAGAGGGTATAACTATGTTTAAGCTTATCGCTGGAGAATGGGATAAGCTTAAAAGTCAAAAGTCTTTTTATTTAGTTATTGTCGCATTCTTATTTTTCATTTCAATTTGTTTTATACTTTTTCATAATGATCAGTCAAGTTATGAACAATTAATAAAAAAGGACATGATCAGACAAGCAAATAAAGAAAAAGTCACTGATGAATATGAAACAGACTTTTTTTACAATTTTTTTAGTGAAAAAAAAGAAAAAACATATCAGACTTTAGAGGATCAGCAAACGATAGGAAAGTCGTTAAAAGAGAAAAATAATTTATTCGAAATTTATGATAGGGTCTGGTTTGACCTTTTAAAAGAATCCGCCTTTTTTAAGACATCCCGAGATAATTACAAACAAATTGCAGACAGGCTTGGAGAGAGACTTAAACACCCTCTTTATAGGCAAGATTCTTATGGAAAAAGGAGTTTGGCTAAACAGATAGAGGTGTTTAGAAGAGTAGAGAAGCAGAAATTGGATTTAGAGTTTGGAGATTGGTCAGGCTTTGAGTTTTTGGATAAGATTGCAAGAGCTGACTTCGTGTTTCTATGGTTAGCATTTTCACTAATTTCCATAAGTATGGAATTGGAAGAAAAACAAGGAATTGGGGAACTACTATGCTCTACCGGGGAAGGAATCAGAAGAATAATCAAAGCAAAGACTATTTTAATTTGCATAATAGGAGCTATATTAACTTTTATTTTTTACGCAGTTATCTTATCATATGGTGTATGTCATGAAGCTTTTGGGCCAATGGAAAGGTCAATTCAATCTATAGAGCGCTTCCACCACTCCGCCGGTTCCTATAAAATCAAGGACCTACTTATAATTTTCCTAATTTGGAAAATCGGATTGTCAATTTTTATTTCAGGTATAGCAGGCGTGTTAGTCGGATTATCAAAAAATAAATCAAGGTCTTACCTATTACTATTACTTTTCATATTGATTTCATTTTCTACCTATAAATTAATAGACCCTAATTACATTTGGAATTTCCTGGCATTTTTTAGTTTGCCCGGGCTTTCAGACTCCTTGTCTATATTTGGAAGATATCAAAACCTGGCTATATTCGGAATTCCTGTAGCTCGGGATATTTCATCGACTATTTTCATTGTAATTACTACAACTTTATTATTCTTTGTAGAAATACCCTTGTTGAGTAGACAGATCATTTCATATAAGAAAAAGAACCCAAGCACTATTATACAAAGAATGAGCGGAAAGAGCCTTTTAACAAACGAAGGATTAAGGTATTTTGTAGATAATAAGGCTATTATTTATCTAATTTTATTTATATGTTTGTCTTGTTTTTTAATTGATACAAAACCTGATGACTATTTTAGCTATGAGAGGCAGTATTATCTTCGTTCCCTAAGACCTTTAGAAGGACCTGTGAACAAATCAACATATAACAAAATAGAAGAAATGGATAAAATATTTGAAATGGCTGAAAAAGAAGCTGCCGAAGCTGAACAAGAATATAAAAGCGGGCAACTCTCGCAATTTGATTATTATAGAAAACTAAATAGCACTGAAAGAATTTTAGCCGGCAAGGAAGCTTATGATCAAATTAAAGGCCAGATTAATAAAAGTGTTGAAGAGGGCAAAGGGGCAAATCCTGTTTATTTAGTTGATAAAAAAGCTGAAGAATTTTTCTTAAAAAATAATAAGTTACAAACCATCTTATCAATCAGTTCAAGTATTATTATTTTTATTTCTATTGCAAGTTTATTTTCTATGGATCAAAAGTATGGAATGGAAGAATTAATAAAAACAAGCAGCTTGGGACACAGAAGGGTAATTAGTTATCGCATTATTTTTCTAATGATTATGTGTCTGTTTTTAACAATTATTGGATTTATTCCCTACTATTTCAGTTCTTTGTGGAAAGGATATTGTTTACCCGTAAACGCTTCAATTGTATCTTTACCGGAGGTTAATAATTATGGAGAAGATCTTTCTATTGCTACTGTTTTTGCAGGACTAACTTTATTAGATTTTTTAAGCCTTTTCTCACAAGGAAGTCTTATTTTACTTATCTGTCAAATATCTAAATCGTATTGGAAAAAAATCGCAGCTTATACTCTTTTAATACTTTTGCCGGTATTTGCAGGAATATATTTAAAGGCGGACATGTGGAAATATATGCCGTGGATTCATTCATTTAGATGGGGAATAAGCATATCATATAATGGATTTAATAGAATGATTATATATATATTAATTCAATCAGCGATTATAGTTTTAGCAATAAAAGAAAATAAGAGAATTTGGACAAAACCGCTTTATAGCAAATTCATATGTGGGAATTTGCCAAGAATGTAGAAATCTGATATACTTCCATGGTTAGTACTACTGTTATTGATGAGAGGTGAGGATTGTGAATACTTTATTTATAATACTGTTGGTTATTTCCAGCATAGTCATTATAGGGACGACACTCGTAATGGAGCCGAAAACAGGTGCGGGCTCTATGTACGGACAGGATGCCAACGCATTTGGTACATCAGCTTACCATAATAGGGACCATATGCTGAACAAGTTTACCGTAATAAGTGCTGTGGTTTTTGTGGTCAGCTTGATCGGACTGGTTTTAGTATCAGGCAAATAATTTATAATTTTAAAAAAAGAACAATTAAGGTACTTTGGTGAATTATAAACAGCGGCTTCCACCGGGAGTCTGCTGTTTTTTTTATGTGAACAAAATATTGGCCAGGGGTATCAATTTAAATGAGAAATATAAATAAAGAACACACAAAATGAGGAAATAAATATGATTGGAAAACTACAGGGGAATAGGAAGGGCTTTGCATTTTTTATTCCTGAAAACCCGGACCATGAAGATGTATTTATAAGCGGAGATGATTTAAACGGAGCTCTTCACGGGGACCTGGTTGAAATAAAAATAAAACATAAGGCAGACAAGGACGAAGGAAAAAAACTTGAAGGTCAAGTGGTGAAAATATTAGAGAGAAACCAACAGAATATAGTTGGCAGGTATCTGGATATGGGAGACCACGGCTTGGTTATTACCGACCTCAAAAGCTATTTTAGAGACATATATATTCCAAAAGGCTCAGCCATGTCGGCAGGGGAAAATGATAAGGTCCTTGTTAAGATTGACAAGTTCCATATAAGCGGAGAAAATCCTGAAGGCCACGTCATAACGGTAATAGGACCCCGGGGAGGCAAGGGGGTGGATATAAGCTCCGTAGCCCTGAGCTTTGACCTGCCCCATATATTTTCAGAAGAGGCGATTAAAGAAGCGGACAGTTTACCGGAGAGCCCGAAGAAGTCGGAGCTGAAAGGTAGAAAAGATCTGACAAACCTCTTTACGGTAACAATAGACGGGGCTGATGCAAAGGACTTTGATGACGCCATATCTATTGAAAAATCAGGTGATATTTATTCACTATATGTCCACATAGCAGATGTTTCCCATTACGTTAAGGAAGGCGGGCCGCTCGATAAAGAGGCCTACCTGAGGGGAAATTCAGTTTACCTTTTAGACAGGGTAATACCTATGTTGCCGGAAAAGCTGTCAAACGGCCTCTGCTCTTTAAAACCGGGTGAGCTCAGGCTTGCGATGACTACAAGGATAAATTGTGACCAGAAGGGCAATATTCTCGGTTATGAATTTTATCCGTCTGTAATCAGGTCAAACCATAGGCTTGTATATGATGATGTTTCGGACTACCTGGAATTCGGCAAGGTATTTTCAAATGACGAGGAACTCTTAAGAAAGCTTGATTTAATGAGAGATCTTTATACCTGCCTGGACTGGATAAGGCGTGACAGGGGGTCTATGGATTTTGACATGCCGGAATCGTCAATTATCCTGGATGAGAACGGCAAGGCCGTACAGGTGGAGAGAGAAGAAAGACGGGTTGCAAATAAGATAATTGAAGAATTTATGATCCTCAACAATGAAGTTGTGGGCCGGCACTTTTTCAATTTAAAATTGCCATACATCTACCGGGTTCATGGAAATCCTGATCCCGATGCAATAGACAGGCTCAATGATATCTTGACCATACTTAATTATCCGAGATTACCGGAAGATCCGGGGCCCAAAGATATAAAAAAGCTTCTGGACGAGGCTAAGGGAAGCCCGGAAGAGGGAATACTGAACATGATGGTCTTGAGATCAATGCAAAAAGCTGTATATTCTCCCTCGCCCGATATCCACTTCGGCCTGGCTTGCGACCACTATTCACATTTTACGGCCCCTATTAGAAGGTATTCGGATATAATTGCCCACAGGCTCTTAAAGGCCGCATTGGCAGGAAAGGCTGTCAATGATGACAAGATCAGGGGTCAGCTTTTTACTCAGTGCCGCCATATTTCAGAATGTGAGGATAAGGCGGAAGAGGCTGAGAGAGATGTCGTAGACATGAAGTGCGCCGAGTATATGGAACAGTATATTGGCAATGAATTTGACGGAATAGTCTCATCATTGACAAATTTCGGAATCTTCATAATGCTGGAAAATACAGTAGAGGGTCTGTCCCATTTCAGGGATATGACCGATGATTATTACACTTTTGATGAGAAAAAGCTTGTGGTAGTCGGAGAGAGGAGAAGAAAAAAGTTTCATTACGGAGATAAGGTCAGGGTTCTGTTAACATCCTCAAACCCCGAGACTCGAGAAATTGATTTTAAAATATTGGCAGAACATAAAAAACCTAATCGTAAAAAATCAAAGAGGGACTTTTCACAAGCGGGCAAAAAGAGGTTAAAATATAGAAAATCACAAACCGGCGGACCGGTAAAGGCCTCAAATAAGATTGACAGACGCAAGAAAAAAAGAAAAAATAAGAAAACAGGAAAAAAGAGGAAGGCTAGGTGAAAATCTGTGGCAGCCGAAAATACAGGTAAGAAAATAATTGCAAACAACAAGAGGGCAAGGCATGATTATTTTATTGAAAAGGAAATTGAGGCCGGCCTTGAACTTAAAGGGACAGAAGTAAAAAGTGTCAGGTTGGGCAAGGCCTCAATTAAAGAAGCCTACATAGATTTTTCGGGCGGCCAGGCATATGTTGTAGGAATGCACGTAAGCCCATACAAGGAGGGCAATATTTTCAACGTTGACCCCCTAAGAAAGAGAAGACTTTTACTCCATAAAAAGGAGATCATGAAGCTGGAAATGGAAGTCCAAAAAAACGGCTACACTGTTGTTCCTCTTAATGTCCATTTATCCGGAGGTCTTGTAAAGCTTGATATAGCCTTGGCAAAGGGCAAAAAATTATATGACAAAAGAGAAAGCCTAAAGAGAGCGGACGATAAGAGGAGGATTGAGAGGACACTCAGCCAATACTAGATTATTGGATTCAACCATGGAAAGAAAGGTGAAGTTATGGAGCTTAAAACTTATCCCAAGCTTAAAAAAATATACTTGGCCGGCGGGTGCTTTTGGGGAGTACAGGCATATTTTAAAGAAATAAAGGGGGTCGTAGATACCGAGGCGGGTTATGCTAACGGTAAAACCGAGACAACCTCCTATCATTTCCTAAAAGATACGGACCATGCCGAGACAGTAAAAATTTCTTACGATATTAACAGGCTGTCAATCGAAGAGCTTTTGGAACACTATTATAGAATTATAGACCCTCTATCAATAAATAGGCAGGGTAATGATATAGGAAGACAATACCGGACGGGCATATATTATGAGCCGGATGAAGATCAGGAGATATTGGATAGGATAAAAAACTCTTTATATTTTTTAGAGGCTGAGTTGGGGGCGAAAGTCCAAATAGAGTTTGAAAGCTTGAAAAACTGGATTCCCGCTGAAGAGGACCACCAGGACTATCTTGAAAAGAATCCGCAAGGATATTGTCATATTGATTTGAACTTAGCCTACAAGCCATTATCTGACAGGTATGATAATTATAAAAAGCCGGACAGGAAGAAGCTCAAGGAGAGCCTGAGTCAGGAGGCATATTTTGTAACCCAGGAGGACGGAACTGATCCACCATTCAGTCACGAATATGATAAACTTGATCAAAGAGGCATATATGTTGACATAGTTTCAGGCCAGCCCCTCTTCAGTTCAAGAGACAAGTTTGACGGGGGTTGCGGTTGGCCCTCATTCTCTAAAACCATAGAGGATGGAACCGTGAAGTATAAAATTGACAGAAAGCTTTTTAGAGAAAGAACGGAAGTAAGATCAAGCGCTGCAGACTCGCACTTAGGCCATGTATTCGATGATGGCCCAAAGGAAAAGGGCGGTTTGCGTTACTGTATTGACGGGTCGGCTTTAAAATTCATCCCCTACGATGACATGGAAGAGGCCGGCTATGGAGCTTGGATGGTATTTGTTTAAGGGTTTGGAGGCCGGTATGTTTAGAGTAGTTAAGAGAGACCAGCAGTCGGAAGCAATTTATACTATGGAAATATTAGCACCAAGGATTGCAAGGAGCTGTCAGCCGGGACAATTTTTGATTGTTAGAGTTGACAAGTTCGGGGAGAGGATCCCTCTCACCATTGCGGATTATGACCGTGAGAAAGAGACAGTCACTGTTGCTGTCCAGGCCATAGGCAAGTCCACAAAAAAACTTGGCGAGGTTAAAGAAGGAGAGTTCTTGGCGGATGTAGTCGGGCCATTGGGCAAACCCTCGGAGCTTCTGTCAAAGGACTTGGATGAGCTTAGGTCAATGCATATCTGTTTCATAGGCGGGGGTCTCGGAATTGCCCCTGTTTATCCTCAGGTAAAGTGGATGCATGAGCATGGCGTCGGGGTTGATGTAATTATGGGAGCCAGGACCGGAGACTTGATTTTCTGGGAAGATAAGATGAGGGAAGTCGGGGAGAACGTATATGTAACCACCGACGACGGATCTTATGGCAGGTCAGGAATGGTAACCAAATGCTTGGAAGATCTCATTAAAAAAGAGGGAAAAAACTATGGCCAGGTTGTAGTAATCGGACCCATGATCATGATGAAATTCCTCTGTAAACTCACAGACAAGGACGGACTCAATATTCCGACCATAGCCTCCATGAACCCGATAATGGTTGACGGAACCGGAATGTGCGGAGCCTGCCGTTTGACGGTCGGAGATGAAGTAAAATTTGCCTGTGTTGATGGCCCTGAGTTTGACGGTCATAAGGTAAAATTTGATGAGGCCATGAACCGCCTTAAAATGTACAGGACACCTGAGGGAAGAAAAGCACTCAGGGAAAAAGAGGGTCAGGACTTACACAGGGGTCAGTGCATAGATTCAAAAAAAGAAGAGGAATTCAACGTATGGAAGCGTGTGCCGATCTCAAACCAGGATCCTGTTGTCAGGTCCGAGAACTTTGATGAAGTCTGTCTGGGTTACACCGAGGATGAGGCAATGCTTGAGGCTTCGCGCTGCATAGATTGTAAAAAGCCGAAATGTGTACAGGGTTGCCCGGTTTCAATTGATATACCCGGATTTATACATGAGATAAAGCAGGGCAATTTTAGGATGGCATATGATATCCTCAGCCAATCCACCTGCTTGCCTGCAGTATGCGGCCGTGTATGCCCCCAGGAAGAACAGTGTGAGGGCCGGTGTATAAGAGGAATAAAGGGAGAAGCGGTTGCCATTGGTAAGCTTGAGCGCTTTGCTGCCGACTGGGCAAGAAAACAGGAAATAAGGCCCGATGCAGAATCAATAGTCAAGCAGGAGGGCAAGGTTGCTATAATTGGAGCCGGTCCGGCAGGTCTTGCCTGTGCAGGAGACCTTGCAAAACTTGGCTACGATGTATCAATGTTCGAATCTCTCCATATGGCCGGAGGCGTTCTACAATATGGAATTCCCGAGTTCCGTCTGCCCAAGGATGAGGTTGTTGAATTCGAGATTGAAAATGTTCAGAAGCTGGGCGTTAAGATAGAGACTGACGTTTTCGTCGGCCGAACAGTTACAATTAAACACTTGATGGAAGATGAGGGCTTCGATGCCGTTTTCATTGCATCCGGGGCAGGCCTGCCAAGGTTTATGGGGATACCTGGAGAAAACTTTAATGGAGTATACTCGGCAAATGAATATTTGACCCGTAACAATCTTATGCATGCTTTTGATAAGGATTACGATACAAATGTTACTCACGGCGACAGGGTAATCACTGTCGGAGGCGGCAATGTTGCAATGGATGCTGCAAGGACGGCTCTTAGGCTTGGGGGAGAGTCAAGAATAGTATATAGAAGAAGCGATGAGGAATTGCCGGCCCGCCGTGAAGAAATAGAACATGCAAAAGAAGAGGGAGTAATATTCAACCTTCTTCAGAATCCGGTTGAAATATATGGGGACGACAAGGGCTGGGTTTCAGCAGTAAAATGCGTCAAAATGCAGCTGGGCGAACCCGATGCATCAGGCAGGAGAAGGCCTGAAGTTATACCGGGCTCAGAATTCGTCCTGCCGTGTGACACGGTTATAATGGCTCTTGGAACCAACGCCAACCCTCAGGCAACAAGCGGCTTGGATGATCTTAAGAGAAACCGTTGGAACGGCATCATTGTTGATGAAGAAACAATGGAAACAAACATTGAAGGAGTATTTGCGGGCGGTGATGCGGTCACAGGATCAGCAACCGTTATCTTGGCCATGGGTGCCGGAAGACAAGCGGCTAAATATATGGACAAATACTTAAGAGAAAAGAGTGAAAAGTCAAAAGCTTAAACCTTACAATAAAACTAATAAAAAACAGGTCCTGCCATATTTTGATATGGCAGGGCTTTTTTATGGGACAGATCAGGGACGGTCATGGTGTTAAGATTAGCAGAGAAAGGGGGGACTATGCGCAAACATCTGGTTTTTATTGACTCTGATCAGGACTATAGCCGGCGCCTGGCCGGTCAGCTGAGAAGAATTTCCGAAAACGGTCTGTCTATAAAATGTTTCAGCACTGAAGAAGAGTGTCTTAAAAATATTTTAAAAATGAATATTGATATGGTAATAAGCGACACCGACCTTGATAGGGAAGGCTGGAAGAAGCTGGGAAAATATGACCTCATAAAGGCGGAGGATTTTGATACAAGCCCGGGCGGAAATATTGTTTTTGTAGGAAGCTGGAGAGAAAAACAAAATAATTTAAGCCCCTCATTTTTTTACAGGTATAGGCCTGTAAATGACACATATCAGAAGATCATGAGGATTCTTTCTATGACAGATCTGAATCAAGGAAAATCCTCATGTGCTAAAGTTTATTATTTCGACAGCCCCTTCGGCGGAAGCGGTGTAACCGGACTGTCCGGGTCATTTGCAGCATACCTGGCAAGAGAAAAATCTTCTGAAAGGGTCTTACACATGTCTATATATTCCGGAAATCCGGTAAAGCTCGATCAAAAATCATCATGGTCATCAATTTTTTTGGCGGCAAAAACCGGCAGGGTCAAATTGGGACCCAGGATGAGGATGAGAGAAATACAGTCTGATAGGGGATACTTTTTCTTCTCGGACCCCTTATCGCCTACCGATGCTTTTGAACTCGAAGAAAGGGACAAGAAGAATATTTTCAAGGCAGCTTTGACCTCATATGACGAGCTGGTTATTGACGGCGAAGAAAAATTGTCAATTTTTAAAAATAGGCATATTGAGCCGGACATGACTTTTTTAGTTTGGCCATACGCCGGAAAATGGGATTTATTGGAAAGGCTTTTGGAAAGGCTGAGAAAGAAGAGCAAGAGGCTTATTTTTCTACTTTCAAAAGACTGCGTCATAGACGGTGAGTGTAAGAGAGAAATACAGGATACCTTATCCTATGATAGGGAACAATTAAGTAAAGATCCGAAATATAGTCCGGATTGGGGGAGACTTTTTTATGATAGATAGGAACTGTAAAAGTGGGGATTCGAGCCGCATAGCTTTTGATAATCTTAATAACATAGACCCTCTAGCCTTGAGCATGCTGTCTAATAATGAATTTACCCGGCTCGTACAAATGGAGGCCGACTATGGCGGGGAAGGTCTGACTCTGAACTATGACTTGGAAGGCTTAAGGCCAATAGAAAAGGGCCAACTTTGGGATGAAGAGAAGCTGATTAAACTGATAAGATTTATGAAAGATGCTATCGATGAGGCGGAACTTTTCTTAATAAGAGAGGAGGACCTGTCCTGGTCTCTTGACAATATTTATGTGTCCGATGATAATTTCAAGCTCCTTTACCTTCCGGTACTTGGCATGAAAAAAGAAGGGATAGGTGATTGCCTCAGAAATTTAATAGCCTTGAGTCGTTTTGATCCGGAAAAGTCAACAAACCTGCTAAGGTCAATTTTAAACGGTATGGCAGAGGGGGATTTCAAGGACAGGGCCGGCCTGGCCAAGTTTTTATCCAAATATGACAATAAAGAAATGGAACCAAAGTCAAGAAAAAAGGCCGATACACCGGGGGATAAGGCGACATCATATGATGTTAAAATTGAGAAGTCTACAAACTTTTTTAATAAAGAGAGTCTTATAAGTGTTGAGGAAACAGATGAAGGGCCAAGCTACACAGAACGGGCCTTTCCTCCTAGGGAGATAAGTGATGAGGAGGACTCAAATGAAATGAGTATGGGGCTCTTCCACCTCCTAACCCATTTTTCTATGGAAAACTGGAGAAAGTACAGGGAAGGAAAGAAAGTAGTAAATAACAAAGAAATTAAGGCCATTCATAATTCATCAGAAACTCGCCTCCTCCCATCCGGACCAAATGATTATATATGGTGGGTCAACAGGAAAAAGGCCATTGCTCTTGACAAGATTCCATTTACCATAGGATCTTCTGCAGAGAACAGCCTGGTAATTGAAAATCCCTATGTAAGTAGAAGACATTCCATGATAGAAAAAATGGCCGGACAGGTATTGCTTGTTAATTTATCAGAAACCAACGGAACCTTTTTAAATAAAAAAGAAATTAAAATGGGGGACAAAGTAAAGCTGTCAAATTCAGACAATTTTTCTCTAGCTGATGAAAAATTCATTTACTTTTCTTAGGCCCTGTATGTCTATGATAAAATTAAAAAGAGATACTTGTCAGTAAAAAGAGCATGAAAGGCCGTCTATGAAAAAGAAGCTGAGAAAAGTCATTATCCTTATCCTTGCCATGATAATTATCTACTGCCTATGGCAAATAGCCTCTTATTTCTATGAGAGAAACAATTCCAGGCAGGAGTTTACCCATATACAGGAAGTAGTTAAGCAGTTTGAAAAAGACCCGACTAATGATACGGATCATAAAAAGATAGATTACCAGGGCCTTATGAAGGAGTTAAAAAAGGAAAACAAGGATACGGTGGGCTACTTGAAAGTCGAAGGGACAGAAATAGACTATCCTTTGATGCAGGCCAAGGACAACAGCTTTTATTTGAGGAGAAATTTTAAGAAAGAGAAGAATTTAGTAGGTGTCCCATTTATAGATTTTAATAACAGGTCCGACCTTAACGATAAGAATACGGTAGTCTATGGCCACATGATAAATATGGTCCGTGATGATATGTTTGCTCCTATACTGAATTTTAAAGACAGGGATTATTCCGACAAGTCAACAAAGATGATAAGTCTTATAACTGAGAGGGGGATTTACCGCTATAGGATATTTTCAATAATAAAAGTATCGGAGGTGGCAGATTACAGAACTCCCAATCCTGATAAAAAGAAATTCCTCAGATTTTTAAATAAGCTTAAAAAAGAATCCTTGTGTGATATGAAGTTCGATAGGGGTTTTGATGAAAGCAGTCGGATTTTGACTCTGTCAACTTGCACGCCCGACCATGACAGCTCGAAAAGAATTGCCCTGTTTGCGGTATTTGAAAGCCTTGAAAAATAAGGAAATTAAAAAGCATCTTTAATTTATACTAGATTTAAAAGAGAGGTAACTCTCTTTTATTTTTTTGAAAAAAGCTTGCAAAGTATTACTTTTTTGTGTACTATATACATGGTTGTTAGCACTCTAATTAATCGAGTGACAGAATATAATAAAAACTGTGTTTTCAGGATTTAGTTTAAAGGAGGCAATAATGCAGTTAAGACCTTTAGGAGAGAGAATAGTAATTAAAAAGCTGGAAAAAGAGGAAAAAACGGCTTCCGGTATAGTCCTTCCGGCATCTGCTCAGGAACAGCCGCAGTACGCTGAAGTTGTAGCAATTTCAAACAAAATTGACAATGATAAAGATTTAAAGGGCAGCGTAAAAGAAGGCGACCATGTAATATATTCCAAATACGCAGGAACAGACGTGAAACTGGACGGCGTTGAATATATAGTAATAAAGCTGGAAGATGTTCTGGCAGTTGTCTCGGAATAGTAAGAGATTAAATAATATATTTTTATAAGTTAATTAAAGACATAGTGTATTAAGGAGGCAGTGATGGCCAAAGATATTAAATTTGGTGATGATGTAAGAAAGAGAATGAAAATAGGCGTTGATAAACTGGCCAATACCGTAAAAATAACAATGGGCCCGAAGGGAAGAAACGTTGTTCTGCAAAAGAGCTTCGGTTCACCGGGAATCACAAATGACGGCGTTACAATAGCTAAGGATATAGAGCTTGAGGATGCCTATGAAAATATGGGAGCCCAGCTTGTAAAAGAGGTTGCAACAAAGACCAACGATGTTGCCGGAGACGGTACAACAACGGCCACACTCTTGGCTCAGATTATGGTAAATGAGGGCTTGAGAAACTTGGCTGCAGGCGCCAACCCCATGGTTCTTCGTTCAGGAATGAAGAAGACAGCTGATGAAGTTGTTAAGGCTATAAAGAAAGATGCTAAGGAAGTAGATACAATTGAAGACATAGCTTCTGTAGGCGCCATTTCATCAGGAGATGAGAGCATAGGAGAGATGATAGCGGAAGCAATGGAAAAAGTCGGCAAAGACGGGGTTATTACTGTAGAAAACTCAAACACCATGGAAAACACCTTGGAAGTTGTAGAGGGAATGCAGTTTGATCGCGGCTATCTGTCACCATATATGGTTACAGATGCAGAAAAGATGGTTGCTGAGCTTGAAGACCCCTATATTCTTATTACAGATAAAAAGGTTTCATCAATCCAGGACCTCATTCCTGTACTTGAAAAAGTGATGCAATCAGGAAAACCCCTATTGATCATTGCCGAGGACATTGAAGGCGAAGCTCTTGCAACACTGGTACTCAACAAGATCCGTGGAACTCTCAATGCTGTTGCTATAAAGGCCCCGGGATATGGCGATAGACGTAAAGAGATGCTCCAGGATATAGCAATCATGACCGGCGGTCAGGTAATTACTGAAGATTTGGGCTTGGAACTTAAAAATGCAGACATAAGCCAGCTTGGCTCAGCTTCAAAGGTCAACATCGATAAGGACAAGACCATCATTGTAGGCGGCCATGGCGCCAAGGCTGACCTTGATGAAAGAGTTGAGCACATCAGAAAAGAAATAGAAGTCACAGAATCCGAGTATGATGTTGAGAAGCTTAAAGAGCGCTTGGCAAAATTGGCAGGCGGTGTTGGAGTTATTAGAGTTGGAGCCGCTACAGAAACTGAGCTCAAGGAAAAGAAGTTCCGTATAGAGGATGCACTTTCCGCAACAAGAGCAGCAGTTGAAGAGGGCATAGTAGCAGGTGGCGGAGTTGCCCTTGTTGACAGCATTTCAGAGGTTGAAGGCTTTGTTTCAAAACTTGAAGGTGATGAAAAAGTCGGCGGCAATATTGTTTTGAGAGCTCTTGAAGAACCCCTCCGCCAGATCGTAAAGAATGCAGCTCTTGAAGACTCGGTTGTATTGCAGAAAGTCAAAGAGTCCAAGAAGGGCGAAGGATTCGATGCCTTCAACAACAAGTATGTAAACATGTTCAAGGCGGGAATTGTAGATCCTACAAAGGTGACCAGGTCAGCTTTGCAGAATGCCGTTTCAATTGTTGCAATGATGTTGACAACGGAGGCTGCAGTAAGCATAATCCCTGAAAAAAAGAACGATGAAATGGGCCAGGGCGGTCCCGCAGGACAGTTCGGAGCCTATTAATTAGAAAATACAGATAAAAACTATATTGGTCCGGCCTCAGGCCGGGCCAATTTTTTTATATTATTTCGTTTCAAATTGTGCCAAAGCATATCAAAACGCCTAAAAGCGTATCTTTCTACTAATATAGGCTATATAAAATTGCATTATAATATATACTTTTCATTAAGAAGAGTAAGCGATGGATTGTGCACGTCGTATCGGAAAACTTAAAGCATGGATTTTGTGCACAGGAAAATATATTTTTAGAAAGGACGTTATTATGGTAAACGAAAATGAAAAAGCAAAAGTATTGGTAATCAAGATGTTGAAGGAACACAGGTCAAATGTTGAAAAGTACAACCGAATAAAAAATGATGAAACAATCAAAGAGTGGCAAAGCGACTATATTGCAAGAAAAGAAAGCGGTGGAATGATGGCTTCAAAGGCCGATAGACCGGGGAGAAAGCCGGGACCTGCTTCTATCGAAGAAACCCTAATATTGGAACAGGAGAATGTCTTAAATAAAATCAGGGATATTAAAATTAAGATACAATTTGTCAAACTGCTCTTAATGTCAATAGAGGAGGATCATGTTAAACTCCTGCAGCTGAGATATTTCGAGAACTTCACTGTCGGAAGGGTATGCGATGCTCTTTATTGCTCAAGGTCAACCTACTACCGTCTGCATGACCAAATAATAAAGGAACTTTCCGAAGAATATGAAAGGCTGACGGGAGGAAGAACACTAATAAATTAATAAACAATTAATATAATTTTTTAAAAAATTCAGAGACCGCTGCCGACTTATAGGTGGCGGTCTTTGAATAGAAATTTTGCCTCAGATCCATAAAATTTTTAAGAAAAAATGAAAAAAAATTATTTTTGTGTTATTAATAATATATGCAAAGAAAAGGTTCTAAAAGCACATGCTTTGGAGTAAAGGGGTGGATATGGAAATTTTGCTTCTCCATACCGATCAAGAGTTGGTAAACAATATAAAATACAGTTTTGAAAGGGACGGGGACAGGATATTTATTGACGATAGCCTTGAATCGTCTTTAGCAAAACTGGAAAAATTGAAAGTGGATTTAATCTTAATGGGTAATGTGCTAAAAGACGGGGAAATTCCCCAAGCCATAAAAACCGTTAAAGAGTCCTTCTCAATTCCTATTATCGTTCTATCCGAGGACAGTCAGGCAAAGACAGCTGTTCTATCTCTTGAATACGGGGCCGAGGACTTTATGGCCTATCCTATTGATTTTCTTGAACTCAAAGCCAGAATAAGGGCCTTGAAGCGAATTATAAAAAGCTCAACAAGCGAAGAAGCTTACACCCTGAAGAGGGGGCCCATGAATCTTGATTTAATAAAGCATGAGATAAGCTTAAAAGGCATAAGCATAGCTCTTACATCCAAGGAATTTGAACTGCTTTTCCTCTTATCCGGCAATATGGGGACAATTTTCTCCAGGCAGATGTTGGCTGAAGACTTGTGGCCCGGGCAAGGGGATGCGAGTCTTAGGACTGTAGATGTCTATGTGAGAAGACTGAGGGAAAAACTTGCTGACCTGGGCTTGGACAGCCTTATCGAAACAAGGTGGAGACAGGGCTATATTTTCAACTATATTGATGACAAGGAAACTGCTCAGCAATAAGCAAAAATTATTGTTGTTTGATAGAAGGCGGTTTTATGAAAATTCGCTTAGACAAGATACTTGCCAATGGAGGATTGGGGTCAAGAAAAGAAGTTAACGACCTGATCAGCGAGGGCAGGGTTAAGGTGGACGGGCTTATAGTAACCAAGGGTAAAACCAAGGTCAAAGAGGACGCCACAATTGAAATCGACACCAAGGTGGTTGATGCCAAGCCTTATGTTTACTACCTTCTCTATAAACCGCCCGGATATATTTCCGCCTCCAGAGACAGACGGGAAACGGTTATTGACCTGATAGACCCATATGATCGAAGGAAGGGGCTTTTTCCTGTTGGAAGGCTGGATTTTGACACGAGCGGCCTGGTCATGATAACCAATGACGGCAGACTGGCCCATAAGCTTTTGAGCCCAAAGAAACATATCCCCAAAAAATACCTGGCCCAACTGGACCTTCCGTGTGACAGTAAAGATATGGACAGGTTTGAACAGGGGATAATGTTGGTCCCGGAAGGAAAACTGAGCCTTCCTGCTCATTTGGAAATCTTGGATGATAACAAGGCAATTGTCACAATTAAAGAGGGCAAGTACCACCAGGTTAAGAGGATGTTCGGGGCGTGCGGGAAAAAAGTATTGAAACTCAAAAGACTCAGCATGGGGCCATTAGAACTTGGGAATCTTAAAATTGGGGAATATAGAAAATTGGAAGATCGGGAGATAGAAAATCTTAAGGCATATTTGAATTCTTAGTTTGGAAGAGGATTTGATGAACTATTATATAGCCGACTGTCATTTCGGCGACGGGAGAATGATAGACCTGAACCACAGACCCTTTAAAAACGGGGATGAGATGGACGAGTTGATGATAAAAAACTGGAATAAGAGGGTTGAAGATTGGGACGATGTGTATATTGTAGGTGACCTGATATGCAAAAAGGCGGATCCGATTCCCTATCTTGAAAGGCTCAAAGGTCGGCTCCACCTGATTTGCGGCAACCATGACAAGGTGATATTAGAAAATTCAAAGGCCAAGGAGTTCTTCAAAGAGATAGTTGATTACATTGTTGTAGAGGACACGGGCCACAGAATTGTGCTTTTCCATTATCCTATATTGGAGTGGGACGGCTTTTATTATGGTAGCTGGCATATTTACGGCCATATCCACAACCACCCCTCATTAACCCAGCGAAGGGCACAAAAACTGTTCAAGGCTTTGAATTGTGGGGTCGATATAACAAATTTTAAACCGGCAACCTTTGATGAATTGGTGACAATCAATCGCAAGGACAGCCAGAGAAGCAAGAGACCGGAAGGGTCGGTATAGCCTGATAAGGGCTATTTCCGCCCCTTTTTTTTAATCTCATCAAGAAATTGTGAGTAGCCATATTTTATTCCGTTAATATTATCAACACCAACCAGCCTGAGTCCGGACCTGGCCCTGGTCATGCCGACGTAGAAGAGCCGCCTTTCTTCCTCAAGGAGGATGTCTCCGTAAGGATTATCAGCCTGGATAGCCCCGTTTGAAGGGAACTCGCCTTGAATGAGGTCTATAAGCCAGACCGTATCATATTCAAGCCCCTTGGACCCGTGAATGGTCGACAGGTGAAGGGATTCAGAGCCGGTGGCATTGTGATAAAAAACTCTCTTTAATTTATCAACATGGCTAAGAAATTCATCAATAGACATATCCGGCCGGGCCAGGACTTTCATGGTCTCCATTACTCTGGGGCCTCCACCTCCCGAGTTTGCATTGACCTTTTCTTTTTCTTTCAGATAGGCCCCGTATCCGGAAAATTTGTCAATTTCATCCAAAGCTTTTTTCGCCCCAAGCTTGGAAATCCTGTCAAATTCGTATTGTAGGTAGCCTATTTTTTCTCTATAAAAGGAGTTCTGGCAGGCTTCCAGGTCCAAAAGTCTGTCCAGGACAGCCTCCATGGGATCAGTCAACTCCAAAGCTTGGATGAATGACTTTTTTATGTAGCTATTGAACTTATAGTAGATCTTCTTAAAAGTCTCAAGGTCGTCCGGGTGGCGTGCAAAATATAGGATATCCATCAAATCGATAAAAACGGGATTGTTGAAAAAGCGTTTATCATTGGCGGAGATGCTGAAGGGTATGCCCATTTCAAAAAACAGGTTAGCAGGTCCTATTAAGGAGAGGTTGTTCCTGAACAGGACAGCACAGTCTCCGCTTGCCAAGTCCTTTGGAATCTCATTTTTGAGCAGGACCAGCTCTTCATTCAGGTTTGATAAAGTGAATAGCCGTATTTTCTCATTGTCGGATTTTACTGAAGTTGGTTTTTTATTGTAGCGACTTTCGTTAATCTGTATAAAATTTGCGGCCAAATTGACTATATTCTTACTTGACCTATAGTTATCCTCCATGGATATAATCTCAGCTTGAGGGTAGAGCTCTTTAAATCTTAGAAGATAAGAGGGGTCGGCACCCCTAAAGCCATAGATGGTTTGGTCATCATCCGCAACCATGAAAAGGTTATTGTTTGGAGCGGCCAGTTTCTCAATAATTTTAAACTGGATGGGGGAAGTATCTTGGGCTTCGTCTATCTGATAGAACTTGAACCGGGCCCTGAGGTTTTCAAGCATGTCAGGATCCTTATCCAATATCCCCAATGCCATTATGAGCATATCATCGAAATCTATGAGGTTCCTTTCAGCTTTAAAGTTTTGATACTGTGCGGAGAGTTCCTCAAACTTATGGAAGGTCCGGTCAATTTTAGATTTGTATTGGGCATAAGTAATTAGTGAATTCTTTAAGTACCCGTCAATTCTGAAAAAAGATTCAAACTCTTCATCCGTAATAGGACGTTTTTTAATGTTGTAGAAAAGGCCGGATAGGATCTTATACTTGCTCCAACCTGAAGAGCCCTCTATAAGGTCTATTTTTTGACCGTGTTTTTTTGCATATTTAAGGATTATCTTGTAGCAAAAAGCGTGTATAGTAGAAAAGGTCACGACAGAGGCATCCGGATATTTTTTAACAAACCTGTTCTTCATATCCCTTGCCTGCATGTTTGAGAAAGTTAATGAGGCTATGTTTTCAGGCCTAACTCCCAGTTTAATCAGATTTTCCAGCCTGTGTAGCAGAACCGTGGTTTTTCCGGCGCCGGGAACGGCCAGCACCAGGCATGGCCCCTTGTAATGGGAGCAGGCTTTTTGTTGTGCTTGTGATAAATTCATTTCAACTCCTGTCTAAACTCTATTAATTTTAAATTAGCAACCAAGATATATCAAAGTCATCCTATTTCAAGATTGCATTTATTCGTTTTTTTTGTTATCATTTTCGGGTAGGCTGGTGTGTCGGAATTGGCAGACGAGATAGACTCAAAATCTGTTGCGGTTCAACCGCGTGTGGGTTCAAGTCCCACCACCAGCATGGCCACGCCGAGAGCGTGGCTTTTTTTATAGGATTAAGGAGGAGCTTATGTCGGACAAGAAGAACTTTTTAATGATAGACGGGTCCAGCCTTATTTTCCGTGCTTTTTACGCGATAAGGGACTTAAGAACGGCTGACGGTATTTATACTAACGGGGTATATGGATTCCTGAATATGTATTGGAAGGCTCTTGAAGAAATAAAGCCTGACTATATAGCCGTTGCATTTGACAGGAGTGAACCTTCTTTTAGGAAACAGGACTACCGGGAATATAAGGCAAACAGACAGGAAACACCTGATGAACTCCGGACCCAATTCGGGATCCTCAAGGATCTTTTAAAGTTGATGGGAGTAAAAATCCTTGATAGGAAGGGCTTTGAGGCCGACGATATCATTGGCAGCCTTTCTAAAATTGCAGAGGATGAGGGAATAAACTCATACCTTTTGACAGGAGACCGGGACTATTACCAGCTTGTATCCGATATGACAACCGTTTTATACACAAAAAAGGGGATTTCTCTTTTGGAAAAGGTTGACCCTGCCTATATCTACGATAAATTTCAACTTAAGCCGCAAGACTTGATCGAGGTGAAGGGACTTCAAGGCGATACTTCCGACAATATTCCCGGGGTTCCAGGCGTCGGGGAGAAGACGGCCCTTAAACTCATCAGGGCCTACGGAAACCTTGAGGGGGTTTATGAGAATCTTGATGAAATATCAGGGAAGAAGCTCAAGGAGAACCTGCTTGACAACAAGGATATTGCCTTTATGAGCAGAAAATTGGGAACAATTATAAGAAGCCTGGATTTTGATGAGGATATAGAAGACTTTAAACCCGGAAGCATTGATAAAGAGGAGCTGGCTGACAGGTTCAGGACATTGGAATTCAGGAGCTTTGAGGAAAAATTTTTCCCGGATAAGGCGGAAAACAAGGATGTCTTCAATGCTCACTTGGTCGAACCGCAGGATTGGCCAAAGCTTGCTGAGAAAACAGCTAATAGTAAACAGGTTGCCATGGCCATTTTAAGTGACGGGGAAAACTATATTCATTCCAATCCCGCTTTTTGTGTTTGGTATGTTGAGGGAGAGAGCTGCCTACTTGAACTAAAAGGGAACGAGGATAAGTTCAAAGCTGAATTCTCTCATGTTTTCAATTCAGAGAAGCCGGAGATCATGGCTTACGATGTGAAAGAGAGCCTGGTTCTTTTGAAGAAGCTGGGCATAGACTTTAAAGCTAAATATGAAGATATAATGCTGATGGAGTATCTAATAGATCCCAACAGGGCCAATTACAAGATATCAAACCTGGCTGAAAAGGAGCTTGGGCTGACTATTGAGGATAGGGAAGGCCTCCTTGGCAAGGGGAAAAAACGAAAAGAGTTTGATCAGGTTGATAGGGAAAAACTCCTGTCATACTGTGGCGGGCTGATGACAGCCATTGTCAGGGCTGAAGAAATTTTGAGAGGCCGCCTAAAAGAACTTGATATGATAAAACTCTATGATCAAATAGAAAATCCCTTGGCAAAGGTCCTGGCAGACATGGAGTCAGATGGGATTGCCGTGGATGAGAAAGTTTTATCTGAGCTTGAAATTGAATATAAGGACAAACTCAAGTCTTATGAAGATGAAATTTACGATTATGCCGGATATACTTTTAATATCAATTCAACTCAGCAGCTGAGCAAACTTCTTTTTGAAGATTTAGGACTGAAGCCGGGGAAAAAGACGAAGACAGGCTATTCAACATCCGCAGATGTCCTGGAAAAGATGAGAAGGGACCATCCTATAATTGGAGCGATTTTGAATTACAGGTCAATGGCCAAGCTGATTTCAACTTATATAGACGGATTCAAGCCCTATATTGATGGAGATTCAAGGGTTAGGAGCACTTTTAGGCAAAATGTCACGGCAACGGGAAGAATTTCTTCAACCGAGCCTAACCTGCAGAACATACCGGTGAGATCGGATGAGGGAAGGAAGTTGAGGAAGGTCTTTGTTGCAGGGCCCGGAAAAACTCTCATAGATGCCGACTATTCCCAAATAGAGCTCAGGGTTTTGGCTGCCTTATCACAGGACAGAACCATGATAGGTTCCTTCAAGGCCGGACTTGACATACATAGGAAAACAGCCGCCGAGGTGACCGGAAAAGATATAGGGGAGGTTACGGACCTTGAAAGATCAAGGGCCAAGGCGGTAAACTTCGGTATAATCTACGGGATCTCCGACTACGGCCTGTCTCAGGATCTGGGCATAAGCAGGAAGGAAGCCGGAGAATATATCGAAACCTACAAGAACACATATCCCGAGATAAAAAAGTATATGTCAGATATAGTTGAGAAGGCCAATGAGCAGGGCTATGTAGAGACATACTACGGAAGAAGAAGGGAAATTCCCGAACTCAAGAGCAAAAATTGGAACATCAGACAATTCGGGGAGAGGATAGCCCTGAACACACCGATTCAGGGAACTGCAGCAGATATTATAAAGCTGGCCATGATCAAGGTTGATGATATGGTCAAAAAATATGGGGATAAGGCAAAATTGGTCCTTCAGATCCACGATGAGCTGATAGTCGAGGCTGATCAGAAGATTGCTGAAGACCTTGCCGTCGAGATGGAAAAGATAATGGAAGGGGTCAGCCAATTCGACTTGGCCCTGCCTGCAGATACTAATATAGGTAAGAGCTGGTATGAAGCAAAGTAAAGGGGATAGGTTCATGAGGATAGGCCTAAGCGGAGGCATAGCTTCCGGAAAGTCCACGGTAAGCGCCTATCTAAAAAACAAGGGCTACGTAGTCATAGATGCCGACCTAATAAGTCACAGGCTGGCCGAAAAGGGCCAAAGCTTATACAGGGCTATAGTGGACACTTTCGGCTCCGAAGTGGTTGACAACCGAGGTCAACTTGACAGGGCTAAATTGGCAGGCCTGGTATTTTCAGATAAAAAGAAACTGGACCTTTTGGACTCGATAAGTCATCCCTTGATTTTTGAGGAAATAATGCGGGAAGCAGAGGATAAGGATAGGGGAAATTTAAAGGACGGCCTCTTATTTTTTGATATCCCGCTTTTATTTGAAAATCCCCAATGTTGGTCAATTTTAAACATTGATTCCGTATGGCTTGTGACATGCTCGGAGGAGAACCAAATAAAAAGAATTATAGAAAGAGACGGTTTGGACCGGTCCCGAGCCTTAAAAAGAATAAAATCACAGATGCCGGGTCATTTAAAAGAGGAAAAAGCCGACCTAATCCTGTATAATGATTCTGGTTTGCAAGACCTATATGAAGAAGTTGAAAAAGGCCTTAGGGCGGAAAGAGAAAAAAATGAGAACATTTAGACATATTCTTAGAAATATAATATTGATTTTGCTGGTCATAGTTCTGTTGGCCTTCATCATTTCTTTTGCACTTTCTTTTATCGGAACCAGCCGATATATGGTTAGGCATGGAGATTTGATAAACAAGGTGGCCGCTGAGGAGAAGATAGATAACCACCTATTGGCGGCAATTGTCAGAACTGAAAGCGACTTTAAGGAAAATGTCGTTGCCAATGACGGCGGCATGGGTCTTACCCAGCTTATGCCTGAGACAGCTAAAGAGAAGGCTGATGAATTAGGAATTGAATATAGCAGAGAAAAAATCATGGATCCTGAAACCAATCTTAGGATTGGAAGCCACTATATTTCACAGCTAATGCAGAAATATCAGAATCTGGACCTGGCCATAGCCGCATATAACGTGGGGCCGAGCAAGGTTGACAAGTGGCTTAAGGACGGAGTTATAACCTGGGAGAGGGAGAGTATGGAGAACATACCTGCGCCCATAACCAGGGCCTATGTAAAAAAAGTAAACAAGGCTAAAGACATATATTCCGTCATCTATCCCGACAAGCTTCCTGACAGTACGGCAAATATGGGGCGTTTAAAGAGGAGTTGGGACAATTTGAGACATGTATTTACATGGGCTGTTAGACAAGTTAAATAGTTAAATTTTAAACAATTTTCTTGCATGATACCAAGCTTAAAGCTAGAATATATATAGCTTTGACATGGGGAGTAAAACTTGCTGTTTTTTTTCGACAGCAAGATTTATTTTGACGACATTGGCTTTTATGCTATAATGTTCAAGTCGCTATTATGCGAGTGAGCAGAAGTGGTGGAACAGGCAGACACGCTACTTTGAGGGGGTAGTGAGCAATTGCTCTTGTGGGTTCGAATCCCATCTTCTGCACTAATTCAGCGAAGACGGCTTGAAGGCTGTCTTCGCTGTTTTTTATTTTGAGGAATTTATGAGAGGAGTGTGTGTATGAAAAAGCTTGAAGGCCTTACTTTTCGAGGGGGTACCCATATCGAAGAGTTCAAAGAGCTGACCAGCGGTTCAGTCCCCACACCTATGCCGGCTCCGGAAAAGGTAACCATAACCCTGTCCCAGCACGTAGGAGCGCCGGCAAAGGCCCTGGTAAAAAAGGGGGATGAGGTGAAATTGGGGCAAAAGATTGCCGAGGCTGCTTCCTTCATTTCCGCGCCTGTTCACTCAAGTGTATCAGGTACCGTTGAGAATATTATTGACTACAGAACATCAGCCGGTTCCAAGGTCAAGGCAATAGTCATTAAGAATGACGGCCTTGATGCATTGGGATACGAGCCCGTTGATCGCAGCAAGGATAATCTCGGCAAGGAAGAAATGTTGGATTACATAAAAGAAGCAGGAATTGTAGGAATGGGCGGGGCAGGATTCCCCACATATGTAAAACTCATGCCCGGAGAAGACAATCCCGTGGACACAATCATTGTTAACGGTGCCGAGTGTGAACCCTATTTGACCTGTGATGACATGGCCATGAGGATGCATCCCGAGAAGATAATCCAAGGCCTTGAGATAATGATGGATATAGTTGGGGCCAAGCAGGGATTTATTGCTGTGGAAGACAATAAACCCCAGGCCATAAAGAGCCTTGAAGAAGCCCTTGCAGGCAATTCAAGGATTGACCTTGCAGTCTTAAAAACAAAGTATCCTCAGGGAGATGAGAAAAGAATAATTTCAGCAGTTACAGGAAGGGAAGTCCCGATGGGGGGTCTTCCTGCCAAGGTTGGCTGCATAGTTGACAACGTAGGAACCACCTGTGCCATCACTGATGCCGTCTATTATGGCAAGCCTTTGTATGAGCGTGTTGTGACTGTGACCGGCCATGCTGTTAACGATCCCAAAAACCTGATTGTACGTTTCGGAACGTCAATAGGAGAGATCCTGGACTATGCCGGCGGCCTGTCAAGTGATCCCGGAAAGATCATTTTCGGAGGCCCGATGATGGGTGTGGCCCAGCCCGGCCTTGATATGGTTACCGACAAAAGAAACAACGGTATTTTGGTATTGACTGAAGAAGAGGCCAAACCGCAAATAATAGAACCCTGCATACGCTGCGGAAGATGCGTTGATGTGTGCCCTGTTTTGCTGGAACCCCTCTATATTGCAACCTCATCCAAGGCTGAAAATTGGGAGATAGCAAAGAAATACCACGTAACCGCCTGCATAGAATGCGGGTCATGTTCATACATCTGTCCGTCACACCGTCCGCTTACAGAGCTGATCCGTTTCGGAAAACGCACGGTAATGGCCATGAGCAGGAAAAAGTAAGGGAGGCCTTCAATGGAAAATACAAATGAAAGCATCCGGGATATTAAACTGCTTAATGTTTCATCCTCACCACATGTAAGGACAAAGGACACAGTTCAGAGAATAATGCTGGACGTAATTATAGCCATGGTCCCGGCCATGGTGGTCAGCTTTATTTATTTCGGATTGCAAGCCTTGTCGGTAATAATAGTTTCTGTTGTAAGCTGCGTATTAGCTGAGGCTGTCAGCCAGAAACTTTTGAAGAAAAGAATTACGGTCTACGATCTGTCTGCTGCAGTTACAGGTATATTATTGGCCTTCAACCTTCCGGCAGGATTTCCCCTGTGGAAGGCGGCTATAGGCGGAATATTTGCAATAGTGGTTGTAAAGCAGATGTTCGGGGGCTTGGGCTCAAACTTCATGAACCCGGCTTTAGCAGGCAGGGCCTTCCTCTTGGCTTCATGGGGAAAAGACCTTTCAAGCACACCGCTTCCCTTTAAACCCGATACCTTATCAGGACCGACACCCCTGGCTATCTTAAAAGCGGGGAACGGAGCAGGCCAAAACTCACCGGCATTGTGGGATCTTTTCATAGGAAATATCCCCGGAATGTTGGGAGAAGTTTCAGCAGCGGCCCTCCTGATCGGTGGAGCCTACCTTATCTTAAGAGGGGTAATTCATATTAGAATACCTGCAAGTATGATAGGGTCTTTCTCGATCTTCATACTGATTTTCGGAATGATAAAAGGCGATATGGCCTTGGAACTCCTGCCAAATCATATACTGTCAGGCGGTTTAATATTGGGTGCATTTTTCATGGCAACCGACTATGCCACTACCCCAATGACAAACCGGGGTCAGATAGTTTTTGGAATCGGTGCGGGATTTTTAACAGCCCTGATAAGGGCTTACGGGGGATATCCTGAAGGGGTATCTTACGCAATCCTGATCATGAACGTATGCACACCTATCATTGATAAATATATTGTTGAGAAACCCTTTGGACTTGTTAAGGAGGCCTGCAAATGAAAAAATCATTTATTTATGCAGGAAAACTCCTTCTGATCTGCGCTGTTGCAACTCTTGTTTTGGCCTTTACCAACTCACAGACTGCACCGGTCATTACAGAAAGGCAGAAACAGGAAACCATAGCGGCATATAAAAATGTTTATCCCGGTGCGGAAGACATCACACCTGTTGAGGACACAAGTCTTCTCAATGACAATATAAAAGAAATTCAGGAAGTCAAAGTTAACGGTCAAGTTGACGGGTATGCCATGAACGTTCAAAGCCCTTCAGGCTATGGCGGTCCGGTTAACTTTGTTATCGGAGTTAAAAATGACGGGACTGTTATGGGCTTCCAGGTAATAACTCAGTCAGAGACCCAGGGTTTCGGTGCTGTTGTAGCAGACCCGGGATATGCCGAATCTATGCACGGCGCAATTCTTAAAAGCGAAGTTAAGGCGGGGGATGCGGCAGGAGAAAACACAATACCGGCTATTTCCGGAGCTACCAGGACAACAAATGCCGTGGTAGGAGGAATTAACGCTGTTTATAGTGTTCTGAGCCAATTAATAGGAAGTGAGGCCAAGTGATGTCAGTTAAAAATATTTTCAAGGACGGAATTTTTGCCAACAATCCTGTTTTAGTTCAGCTTATAGGTCTCTGCTCAGTATTGGCGGTTTCAGTTACTACAAAAGGAGCCTTGGGTATGGGAGTTTCCCTGACCCTGGTATTGACACTTTCAAACCTGGTTATCTCATTGTTGAGAAAGTTTATACCTGATGAAATAAGAATACCGGCCTTTATAGTGGTTATAGCCAGCTTTGTTACCATTCTTGAAATGGTAATGCACGGCTTCGTCCCGGCACTTTATGATACCCTGGGAATTTTCCTCCCGCTTATCGTTGTAAACTGCATTATTTTGGGACGTGCTGAGGCCTTTGCCTATAAAAACGGCGTATTGGTATCAATTATCGACGGAATCGGAAACGGCCTTGGATACACCATGGTAATAACCCTGGTGTCTATTGTCAGGGAGTTTTTCGGAGCAGGTACTTTCTTTGGAAACCAGATCTATTCCAAGGACTTCACCATACCATTTTTCCAACAGCCGGGAGCTGCCTTCTTGGTTTTGGGCTGCTTCATAGCTTTCGTAAATTATAGGCAGATAAAAAAGAAAGAGAAAGAAATTTCACAGGCTCAGATTGACGAAGGAGGTCAGGAATAATGAGTATTTTTAATATAATCTTTACCTTGATATTCGTTAATAACTATGTATTCGTCCAGTTTTTGGGAATATGTCCGTCAATCGGAGTTTCAAATAAGGTTGAGACTTCAATGGGTATGGGAGCTGCCGTAACATTTGTTGTTACCTTTGCTTCAGCCATAACCTGGCTCATAGACACCTTCCTTCTCCAGCCAAATCTTATTTACTTGAGAACCATTGCCTTTATTTTGGTAATAGCCTCATTGGTCCAGCTGGTTGAAATGTTCCTGAAAAAGTCCGCACCTGCCCTCTACCAGGCCCTTGGTATTTACCTGCCTCTTATAACCACAAACTGTATAGTTTTGGGGGTTGCCCTGCAGAATGTTCAGAACGGATACGACTTAATACAAACAATTTTTAGCGGCATGGCAGCATCATTGGGATTCATGATGGCCATAATCTTACTTGCCGCCATACGTGAACGTTACGATATAAATCCGGAAGTTCCGAAAGCTTTCAGAAAAGTTCCCCAGGCAATGATCACTCTGGGACTTATGTCTTTGGCTTTCTCAGGCTTTAACGGGATGTTCCAGTAAAGGAGGAAGAGATGCCAACAATCATAACTCCTGTAATAATCATGGCTGTTCTGGGGGGGCTATTTGCCTTTCTTTTAGGAGTGGTCAGCAAACTTACTTATATTCCTGTAGACCCGAAAGTTAAAGCCATAAGAGATGTCTTGCCCGGAGCCAACTGTGGTGCCTGCGGATATCCCGGATGTGACGGTTGTGCCCAGGCCATGGCCAACGGCGAGGCTGTTGTAACCGCTTGTGTCGTGGGCGGGGAGAAGTGCGCGGAAGCCGTTGCTGAAATCATGGGCGGATCGGCTGAAGGCATGCAGAGGATGGTAGCCTCGGTTCAATGCCTAGGGGACAAGGATCATACGGATGACCTTTTCAAGTATGAAGGTATCAATGACTGCCGACTGATGACATATAGCTTTGGCGGATGCAAATCCTGCACTTACGGTTGCCTTGGATGCGGAAGCTGCAAGAACGTATGTAACTTCGGAGCTATTAAGATGGTCAATGGCATTGCCAAAATCGACCAGGAAAAATGCACATCCTGTATGGCCTGCATAAATATATGTCCAAAACATATCATTAAGCTTGTACCTTATCACGCAGGTGCCCAAGTCAAGTGCTCAAATCCTGAATTCGGAAAGGACGTTAAGTCCGCATGCAGCATTGGCTGCATAGGCTGCTCTATGTGTACAAGACAAGCTCCGGGCCAATTTGTAATGGACGGAAAACTTGCCAAGGTTGTATACGGCAAGGGCTTCGATATGGAAAAGGCCAAGCTTGCTGCGGAAAAATGTCCGTCAAAGTGCATAATACTTGATCCTCAACCGGATGTAGATGCCTGCATGCCTGAGGAAAAAGAGACGGTTGAAGCATAGGCAATTTAGATAATATAAAAATTAACAGAAATGCTGAGAGGCTGGTCACAGTATCAATTTTGTGGCAGCCTCTTTCTTTTTGATCCATTAGCGGGCCCAATCATTGAATGCGAGGTTTTACTTTGATAAACTTGAAATCGATTCGGAGGCGATTATGTTAAAAAAGACTTCACTTACAAAAGCGGACATAGTATTAATTATTTTTTTGCTGCTTATAAGTCTCTTGAGCTTAGGGATTCTGTCTTGGGATTGGGACAAGGCTGAAGGGAAAAGAGTTTCCGTTCAAATCGACGGCAGGGAAGTTGACAGCCTGGACTTGAGCGGGACCAACATAGGAAAAAGTTTTAAGTATAAGAGCAAGTACGGGTCCAATATTATACATTTGAGTGAAGACGGGGTTTGCATGGAGAAATCGGATTGCCCGAATCAAATATGCATTCATCAAGGAGAGATAAGAAAAATAGGAAGCATGATAGTTTGCCTGCCAAACCATCTTCTTATAGAGATAAAATCGTCTGACAACAAGGCCGGCGATATAGATGCGATAATAAGGTGACAGATATGAAGACTGGAAAAATAGCATTTTTAGGCATTCTTACGGCTCTGGCTTTGGTTATTTCCTTATTTGAGCAGGCCATACCCTTGCCGTTTTTTGTACCTGGAGCCAAGCCGGGACTTTCAAATATAATAATATTAACCTGTATTGTTGTTTTCGGATGGAAGGAAGGATTTATTGTGGCAGTCCTGAAATCCGTTCTGTTAATGCTCTTCACAGGTGCCATAACTTCTTTTTTTTATTCGCTGTCGGGGGCCGTTTTATCAGCGATTATTATGGGCCTGGCGGTAAAATTTTTGATGCCGACATTCAGCTTAATAGGAATCAGTGAAATGGGGGCATTTGCCCACAATTTCGGCCAGCTCTGTGTGGCATCTTTGGCATTTTCCAATTTCAGGATTTTTTCCTATATGCCGGTATTAAACCTGTTCGGACTTGTAACGGGATTTTTTGTCGGCCTATCTTGCAACTATATAGTTCCACACCTGAAAGCCCTTGTCCTAAAAAATGATAATTAAATATTATGAAAGGTTTTAGGACAACAGAATGAGTGAAAGAAAAACAAAAGATAAAATATGCATGAAAGAATATCCCAGTCGTGAGAGGCCAATGGAAAAGCTTGTGGATAGGGGGAGGGAAGCCCTTTCTGACGAAGAGCTCCTGGCAATTTTAATAGGGTCGGGCAGCAGGGATAAGAACGCCCTGGAACTTGCAGACGGGATATTGAGGCAGAGGAGGGAGAGGAGCTGGCTTATAAAGGCCAGCATAGACGAGCTCAAGTCTTATGACGGTATAGGAACAAGCAAGTCCTGCCGTATAATAGCGGGAATAGAACTTGGTTTGAGGTTGAGCCGGGCAAAAAACTTTTATTCCATATCACTCAATTCTCCAAAAACAGTGGCAAATTACCTGAAATCCCTTTATGCGGGAGAAAACAGGGAGGTCTTTTGCGTCATCTTCCTTGACAGCAAAAACAAGCCGATTGGCAGGGAAATTATTTCAATAGGTACACTTAACCAGACTATGGTCCACCCTAGGGAGGTTTACAGGGCGGCAATAAGCAATGGGGCATGTTCGATAATGATTTCACATAACCATCCGTCGGGAGATCCTGAGCCGTCTCAGGAGGACATACTTGTAACAAAAAGGCTTGCTAAAGTAGGAGACCTGGTCGGAATACCTGTTCTTGACCATTTGATAATAGGCAAGGGAGACTATATATCTCTAAAACAAAGAGGGATATTTTGAAAATCAAAATGAGAAAAATGCAATTAGAGTATATAATGAATATCAGAATTAAAATATAAAGTATTATGACTGATAAGAGGAAGGAATTAGCATCTATGGCCTCAAAACATTTTAGCGTCTATGCCCCGAACATGGCTATAGACATGGGAACGGCAAATATCATTGTGGCAACTTCAGATAAGGGGATTATAAAGAATGACCCTTCAGTTTTGGCGCTTGATATAGTCAGCAAGAAAGTGCTGGCAAAGGGCAAGGCCGCCAAGGACCTGATCGGCAAGTCGCCGGAGAACCTTGTGGCCGTCAAGCCCTTTTCAAATGGGGCCGTGTCTGATTTTGAACTTAGCAAGGCCTTAATAGAATACTATATACATGAAACAGGACCAAACTTCTGTCTCTTCGGGCCGGCTGTTGTTATGGCTATGTCATCTTTTGGAGGCGATATCGAGCAAAGAGCCTTGCAGGATGCTGTTTACCAGGCCGGTGCCAGAGAAGTGATCTTGGTGGACCAGGCCCTGGCCGCAGCTTATGGGGCAGGCTTTATAGAAAAGAAGTCGGGTTCAGGTGGAGCCCTGGTTGTTGATTGCGGCGCGGGTATAAGCAGCGTATCAATAGTAAGTACATACGGACTAATTACATCCCAATGTCTCCACAAGGGAGGGGATTACTTAGATAAAGAAATAAGTAAGCTCTTGAGGAACAAGTTCGACATTATCATAGGAGAAAACAGCGCAGAGTCTTTAAAGATAGAGATTGGAAGCTTGGCTGCGGACAAGCAAAAAAATGCCATGCAGATCGGAGGACGTGACGCCCTGAGCGGCATGCCCAGAAGTATAGATGTATATGGGTCTGATCTCTATCCCGTATTTGAAAAGTTTGGACAGGAATTGGCCCTGTGCATTAAAAAGACGCTTGAAAAAACACCGCCAGAGCTGGCTGCCGAGATAGTGGGAAGGGGACTTTGTCTGACCGGAGGCCTGGCCCTTTTAGACGGCTTGGCCCAATACCTGGGAAATAAACTTGAGATAAAGGTTATCATGTCTGAAAATCCTGTGGAAGATGTTGCAAATGGATGCTTGATCCTGCTTAGAAGCAAAAAAAGTGATGTTAGGGGAAGAGTCTGATGTATGATAGAAAAAAGAGAAAAGACAGGATAAGATTTTATGCGACAACGGTTCTCCTGGTCCTTCTCATATTCTTTTCAAGCAGGAACCCGTCGACCTCTAAACTTCCGTCAAGGATATTGAACACGGCGGTTGCACCGATCAACAGCCTCTTTTATTCAGTTTCCCAATCGGCCTATAAGATGTATGACAGGCTATTCGGGGAGAAGGCTGACCAGGTTGAGATAAGGAACCTGAGGGAAGAAAATATAAAGCTCAAGTCAATGATAGACCGGCTGGGCCTGGTAATAAATGAGTCGGAGATTCTTAAGGGCCAGTCCGAGTTGAGAAAAATAAATCAGGACAAACTTATAGAGGCCAATGTTTCAGCTTCCGATACCGGCGGCCACTATGTGAGGTTTATACTCAACAAGGGGAGTCTCTCGGGCATCAAACAGGGAGACATCGTTATGGTGGGCAATAAAAGCAAAGATGAGCCTGCCATTGCGGGCCTGGTAGGAAAAGTCTACGAGGTGGGCTTGAACTACGCAAAAGTATCATCAATCTTGGATATGTCCAATAATATATCAGCAATATTCGCCGAGAGTGGCGGATACGGAATAATAAATGACCGTGACAAGGAAGACTTGTTCGGATACTTGCTTGATCCGCAAACACCTGTAAAAGAAGGAGAAGATGTTTTAACCTCAGGCATAGGCGGTGTATATCCCAGGGGCATTCTGATTGGAAAGGTTACCAAGATAAGCTCATCGGAGGACGGCCTGACCAAGAATGTTTCAGTCAAGACCTCAGTGGACTTCAACAGACTTTACAGGCTCCTAGTTATGCATGTAGAAGATGCATCAAAAGTGAAACTTGAGGAGGAGGCAAGATGAATAAAAAGAGATTTGCTATCCTCACTTTGGCAGTGATAGTGGTTCAGTCGGGGATATTGTCAGCCATAAACATTTTTTCGGCAACAGCAAATTTATTCATAGTTTTTATAATTTGCTTAGCTATGTTGTATGGAAGGGATTGGGCGGCTTATACCGGTCTGGGCTTGGGCCTGATGGAAGATGTGATGTTTTCCAATGTGCTTGGCGTACACGCACTGATATATTTCCTGATAGGCTACGTATCCGGAAAACTCCTTAAAAACGGTGGAGGTCGTATATTAACCGGGGCGGTTTTCGTTTTTGCTGCAAGCATAATTGCCAAGATCGGCGTGATTTTAATAGCCATGTTGATAGATCCCAAGCTTGCTCAGGTTTCATATTTGAAGGGGCCTGCCATTTTTGAAGGCTTTTTAAATATGGGGCTGTATTTTATATTTGTTTTTATTATGAAGAAATTCATACCGCCATATCCGATAAGAAAATTTACCGGAATTTGAAGGGAGCCTAAATGGTCAACCGGAGTAAAAAAATTCGCACAGGTATAATAATAATTGCTTTAAGCCTGTTGATGTTTGTACTTATTTTGAAGCTATATGACCTGACCATAAAAAACGGGGACTCTTATAGGAGCCTTTCTGAGGACAAGAGGACAAAGGAAATTCAGATCACTGCGCCCAGGGGAAACATCTATGATTGCAATGGAGAGCTTCTTGCAGGAACCCGGATTTCATATTCCGCCAGGAGCTATAAAGACGATTTCAAGTCTCTTAGATCCGATCAGAAGGACAAAACTCTGAAAGAGCTCGTAAGATATATGGATTTGGACGGTGTTGACTATCTGGATGATTTCCCGATTTCCCTGTATGTTTTTCGTTACGCTGAAGATGAAGACTATTTTAAAGAGGTCAGCACGCCGCAAAGCAAGGCCGAGCAGCTTCTTGTTGATAACAACCTGATCCAAGACTGGATTAAAGGTGTATATAAAGCGGCAGACAAGGAAGATTACAGGATTTCTATCGGTGCCAGGGCTTTAAAGGCTTTCTCTTTAAAGGGCCGCGCCCTGCCATTAAAAGTAGCTATTAACGGGGATTTGGGAATAAGCTACGATGACAGCTCACCTGCATATAAAAAAATGATCGATGAAAAAATTTTAAATCCAAGCGAAACACCGATTAGTTTTTTGGCTAAGCAGGTAAAAGACAATCCGGCAATCCTTACCCAGATAATGAACCATCCGGCATCAAGAAAAATTGCATTTGATATTCTGAAAAGTAAGTCTTTGCAGGGAAACTTGGTACTGGAAGATTTTGTTTATACATACAAAGAGGATCTTTTAAAAAAGAAGGGCCTCCTCCACCAAAGATATCCTGAAATAAAGGTCGACAGCGAGGCCCAAGGTGATTTTATAAGCATGGTTAAGAATGTCTCTTTGGAGGGCTTTCTCAGTTCAATGTCGGTAGGAAAGGATAATCAATTTTATATACCGGCTGAAGCCCTGATAAATAAGTTAAACACACTTGAATCCAACCTTAACTTAACATATAAAATCAATTCGGATGCCAAATCCATAACCATAGCCTATGAGAAGGATGAGGATACTGAGGAGAAGCCTATAGAAAGGCTGATAAAGCTGGGAAGAAAACACAAGATCCTTGATGAGATAATTGTATCCGACGACTATAAGGACCTGGCACAGGATTCTCTTTTTACCCGGGGAATTTACCCGGGAGTAAATATAAAGCTTTGGAAATACACACTTGAAAAGGATCTTGAAGATTTCTTTAAAAGATATAAGTTGAAAGACGATAAGCCTCAGGATGCCTTTGTAAAAATCCTTGAAAAAAGAAAGATAGAAGAGCTTGAGGATCCGATTTGGACATACGGGAAACTTGTTACCCAAGATAAGATAATGTTCAAGGCTTCAAGCTCTTACGCTCCTCTCAACCTATGCTACGAGCTTTCGAATGAAATGGTTGCCAAGGTTGAGGAAAATATACCGGCTATGACGGGCATAGGGGTTTCACGAGAATCCATCCGTTTCTATCCCCATGGAGAGGCTGCCTGTCATGTTCTCGGCTACATAGGAAAAATTGCAGCCGAGGAAGAGGTAAAAAAATATATAAAAGGCAAGGGCTACTTACCGGGGGAACTGATTGGAAAAACCGGAGTTGAGGAGAGCTTTGAAGAAACCCTGCGAGGGGTTCCGGGTAAGGAGCTGGTAAGGATAGATTCCAAGGGCAATAGGACTGAAATTTTGACAAAGACGGAGCCTAAGGCGGGGAACAACCTATACCTTTCCATAGACATAAAATACCAGGAAGCTTGCGAAAAAATAATAAAAAATGCCATAAAAGCAATAAAGAAAGGGGTTAACTATGTTTCTCCTTGGGGTGTAAGCCCGACCCTGTGGTCATCAAGCATCAGCTCAGGATCAAGCGTTTCAGCAGATCCAAGAACAGGTGAGGTTAAGGCTATGGTTTCATATCCGGGATATGATCCGAACTTATTTGTTACCGGTATATCCAACCAGGATTGGGAGAACCTTAGGGGGGATAACAATCCTGACAAGGATAAGCCCCTTCCCTTGCTGAACCTTATAACTCAAAGCGCTGTCCAACCGGGGTCATCACTTAAGCCGGTTGTGGCACTTTCAGCCCTGGAGCACGGACTTAACCCCGAAAGCTCGGTAAACTGTACCGGATCAATGAAGGTGGGAGATACAATTTTCAAATGCTGGGTTTATCCCGCAGGGCATGGATACCAGAACTTATATGAGGCAATAAGGCATTCATGTAACTCCTATTTCTATACATTGGGATTGGGGATGGAGAATAGGGCCGGGGGAGAACCCGGTTTTAAGCTTGAAGTTGACCAGCTGGCGGAAACGGCTAAAAAGCTGGGTATGGACCAGCACTCGGGTGTAGAGATAAATGTGCCCGCAGAGAGCAAGAACAATATCCCTACACAGGAGGGTAAAACAAAGCTTTCGCTTATACTGCTTCAAAAATATCTTGAGGCCAATCTTTCAAAATATAAGAAGTCCGGGGTTACCAAGACCGGTAAAGATATAGAAGAAGATATTAAGCTTATTATGTCCTGGTCAAAGGACGAATCAAAGCAGTCCAGAAATGCTCTTTTAAAGACTCTGGACAACATGGGTTACCAATCCCTTGAGCCTCTGCCCGGGAATAAGGCCGGTCTTGTCGATACCCTAAAATACAGCTACTTCAACCAAATCGGCTGGACAAAGGCGGACTCATGCAACACAATGATCGGCCAGGGCCAGAACTCCTATACGCCAATCACAATGATGGGAGTTGACGTAAGTATTGCAAATAGGGGGGAGAAGATGCAGTTCAGCCTGGTAAAGGAAATAAGGTCGCCGGATAATGAAACGCTTATATATAAGCAGCTGCCCAAAAAGACGGATATAGATATTAAAAAGAAAAACTTTAATATTGTGGTCGAAGGAATGAGAAGGGCCGCACTTGATAAAAATGGAATAAATACTCTTCCCTTCCCGTCAGCCTTAAAAACAGGAACCGCTACCAGGGATGACAAGGATCCAAGGACAGGAAAGAATTACTCACCCCATATTTGGGTCATGGGCTTTGCGCCGCTGGATAAGCCGGAAATAGCAAACCTGATATACATGCCATTGGGCCGTCTTTCAAGCAACCTGATTCCGGTTTTAAGGGATCTTTACTCGGAGTATTTCGGGCTTGAGTGGACCAACAAGTCATACTCGGATTCCTACTACGACGGTATGGAGACATATAAGCCCTTGACGACACAGGAACTTGAAAGAATGCAGAATCCGGAAAATTCGGTTAATGATAGCGGGCCTAGACAAACAGTGGGTGAGTAGTAAAGATTAGCATAAAAGGCTTTACATAGAGGCCTTGAAGATGTTACAATACACAGGTGTATAACCGCACGGAAGAGGTTCTTAGTAAATTGCCGAGGCAATACCTCACAAGGCGAGTCTGACAGATTAGGAGTTTTTATGTACGCTATAGTAGAGACAGGCGGTAAACAGTACCGCGTAGAGGAAGGCCAGAGCCTACGTGTTGAAAAACTGGCAGGAGAAGCAGGAGATAAAGTTCAGTTGGACAAGGTTCTCATGCTTGGTGGAGATTCTTTAAAGCTTGGCAGCCCTTATCTTGAAGGTGCCTCGGTTGAATGCAAAATTGAAAACCACGGCAAGGGCAAGAAGATAGTAGTCGGAAAATTCAAGTCCAAAAAGGGCTACAAACGTAAACAGGGTCATCGCCAGCCATACACACAGATTGTTGTGGAAAAAATCAACGGCTGATGATAGAAGTAAGGATTTTAAAGGAAAAAAGTAATGATTTCGAGAGACTGGCAGGCTTCATCATGAAGGGCCATGCTGACTCGGATGTAAGAGGCAAAGACCTGGTATGCTGTGCAGCTTCAACACTGGCTACAGATTCCGTTAATGCTTTGACAGGGGTCCTGAATATAAAAGAGGGACTGAGCCTGGAGTTTAAGCAGGGATTTATGGAAGTAAAAGTGGAGGAGTGTGGAGATGCTGAAAAAGAAAAATTGATCCAGTTTACCTTGGAGGTTTTTTCTTATAATATAAACCAGCTAAAGGACCAATATCCTCAATACTTTAATATAGAGACTAAGAAAGGAAAGACAAGATGAAATTTTATTTACAGCTATTTTCAAGTAAAAAGGGTGTTTCATCCTCAAAGAACGGCCGTGATTCAAGAGCTCAAAGACTTGGAGTTAAGAAGCATGACGGAGTTTTCGTCAGAACCGGAAATATAATAGTTCGCCAGAGAGGAACACACATTCATCCCGGTATCGGCGTAAAGAAGGGATCCGATGATACCTTGTTTGCAGTTGCTGATGGCTTTGTACGCTTTGAGCATATGGGAAAGAGAAGAAAGAAAGTAAGCGTTTATCCGGTAGAGGAAGCAAGTGCTTAGTTATAATGAAAAATCAAGGGCCGCACGGCGGTCCTTTTTTCTTATTTAATTTCAGACCATTTCTCCAAATTTTGTGTAAAGGAGATAAGCATGTTCATAGATAGAGCAAAATTAAAATTGAAGGCCGGAAGGGGAGGAGACGGGGCGATTTCCTGGAGAAGGGAAAAATTCGTTCCTGCCGGAGGCCCTGATGGAGGCGACGGGGGTCGGGGAGGATCAATATATTTCATTGCCGATCCTAATATAAGAACACTTTTGGACTACAAATACCAAGGAAGCTATAAGGCGGAGAGCGGAGAACCCGGCCGGGGCAAGAAAATGTTCGGCAAGGCGGGAGAAGACCTGTATTTAAAAGTCCCCATAGGGACCATAATCAGAGAAGCCAAGACCGGCTCAGCCTTATGTGACATGGTTGAAAAGGGCCAGACCTTCCTTATTGTCAAAGGCGGTAGGGGCGGAAAAGGAAATGTTCATTTCAAGACTTCAACAAGGCAGGCCCCCAGATTTGCCATACCGGGAGGATTAGGCCAGGAGCTGTCGGTAATTCTGGAACTGAAGCTGATTGCGGACGTTGGCTTGGTCGGCTTACCTAATGTCGGAAAATCAACCATATTGTCAATATATTCAAACGCCAAGCCCAAGATTGCAAATTACCACTTTACGACCCTGGAGCCAAATTTAGGGGTTGTGGATTGCGGTGAGGGCAGGTCATTTACCATAGCTGATATACCCGGTCTAATAGAAGGGGCCGGACAAGGAGCAGGACTTGGCGACGAATTCTTAAAGCACATAGAAAGAACCAGGCTACTTGTTCACGTGGTCGATATATCCGGCAGCGAGGGCAGGGACCCTTGGCAGGACTTTTTAACGATTCAGAAGGAACTCGGAGTATATAATAAAGACCTGCCAAAGAAGCTGGCTATGATTGCGGCAAACAAAACAGACATAGCCCAAGGCTCGGATCACTTTGACAATTTTATGAAAAACTTGAAGGGCTCGGAATATAAGGATATCCCTGTTTATGAGATTTCCGCAGCAACAACCTACGGCATGGAGGAGATGAAGTATAAAATATTTGAAAAGCTCAAGGGCCTCCCAATTTCATACGAAAGTCTGGACGAGGAAATAGTCGATCTCGAACAATTCTTTAAGAAAGATGACAGCATTACCGTGACCAGAAAGGGAAATGTCATAATTGCCAAGGGAGACCCATTGAAAGAACTCACAAGAAGATTGATAATAACAGATGGAGACTCGGTCTCCAACTTTGAAAGAAGGCTCGAGGAGATGGGGGTCATGGATAGGATCCTAAGCTTTGAGCCCGACGAAGACGATACAATAGACATTGAAGGCTTCAACTTCGATTGGCTGTAAAACTCAAAAGATATAGAAATTTTAAGGAGGTAATATGGCAAGCTATTTAAAAGAACCGTCAAGAACATTCAATGAATACCTATTAGTTCCCGGCTATTCATCAAGTGAATGCATACCTGAGAGAGTTGACTTAAAAACCCCGCTGGTAAGATATAAAAAGGGCAAGGAAGAGTCACCAATAAGCCTGGGGATCCCGATGGTTTCGGCAATAATGCAGTCAGTTTCAAATGACAGGATGGCTGTCGCTCTTGCCAGAGAAGGCGGCATGTCTTTTATATACGGGTCACAATCAGTAGAGGACCAGGCTGAGATGATCAGGAGCGTCAAGTCATTTAAAGCCGGATTTGTTCCATCCGATTCCAACATTTCTCCGGAGGATACCTTGCACGATGTCCTGGAGCTTAAAAGGATTACAGGTCATTCAACAATGGCAGTCACAGAAGACGGAAGCAAGCACGGAAAGCTGGTCGGAATAGTTACCAGTAGGGACTACCGCTTAAGCCGTATGATGGGCAATGAGAAGGTTAAAACCTTTATGACGCCCTTCGACCAGGTTATTACAGGAAAAGAGGGCATAAGTCTTTCAGAAGCCAATGACCAGATCTGGGAGCATAAGCTGAACGCGCTTCCCATAATAGATGATGAAAACAGGCTGGTAGCCTTTGTATTCAGAAAAGACTATGAGCTGCACAAAGAGCATCCGATGGAGCTTTTGGATTATAACAAAAGGCTGATGGTTGGCGCAGGAATAAACACCAGGGACTATGAAAAAAGGGTACCTGCTCTGGTTGAAGCAGGAGCTGATATTCTCTGCATCGACTCGTCAGAAGGCTTCTCTGAATGGCAGAAAATGACCCTAAAATGGGTTAAGGATCATTATGGCGATTCAGTCATGGTCGGAGCAGGAAATGTGGTTGACGGTGACGGCTTCAGATTCTTGGCAGACTGCGGGGCCGCCTTTGTAAAAGTCGGAATAGGCGGAGGATCGATCTGCATAACCAGAGAAACCAAGGGAATCGGACGTGGTCAGGCCACTGCCCTTATCGATGTCTGCAGGGAAAGGGATAAATATTTTGAAGAAACAGGAATATATGTCCCGGTATGCTCGGACGGCGGCATTGTTTACGACCACCACATTACTCTGGCCCTTGCTATGGGAGCGGACTTCTGTATGCTTGGAAGGTACTTTGCAAGATTTGACGAGTCGCCCACGGCAAAAATCAATGTTAACGGAACCATGATGAAAGAGTATTGGGGTGAAGGCTCGGCCCGTGCAAGAAATTGGCAGAGGTACGATCTGGGCGGAAAATCAGGCTTAAAATTTGAAGAGGGCGTTGATTCTTACGTACCCTATGCAGGAAGCTTGAAAGACAACGTAAACCTGACCCTGTCCAAGGTAAAATCGACCATGTGCAACTGCGGGGCTTTGACTCTTGACCAACTGCACAACAAGGCCAAGCTCACCATAGTATCTTCAACATCAATTGTTGAGGGCGGGGCTCACGATGTTTTAACAAAAAATACATCTTCTTTAGATTTTCATTAATTTTTCAATAAAAAATTCTTGAAATGAAGGATATATAGGTTTAAACTCTTATTGTTCTTTTGTCCATGGGCCTGTAGCTCAGTTGGGAGAGCATCGCGTTCGCAACGCGGGGGTCGTGGGTTCGAATCCCATCAGGTCCATCGGCTATGAACAATATCTTATGAGGAGGAAATTATGAGACTTGTAGGAACCGTTTCAAGAGGTATTCGTTGCCCAATCGCAAGAGAAGGCGATGACATGAAATCATTCGTAATAGATGCAGTTTTGGCGGCTGCAAAAGAAGAAGGATTTTCCTTCCATGACAGAGATGTCGTTTGCGTAACAGAGGCCGTCATAGGCAGGGCTCAGGGAAACTATGCAAACCTGGACCAGATGAGCAAGGACATAAAAGCCAAGTTCCATGAAGGAACATTGGGCGTTTTCAATCCTATACTCAGCCGTAACAGATTTTCTTTAAATCTTAAAGCTATGGCAAGGGCCTGCAAGAAGCTGGTAATCCAGTTCACCTACCCCTCAGACGAAGTGGGAAATGAGCTCATTTCATACGAGAGGCTGGAAAAAGCCCATATTAATCCTTTAACCGACACTTTAACGGAGAAGGAATTTAGAGACCTCTTCGGAGAATCTTTACACCCCTTCACGGCAGTTGATTATATAGACTTTTATAGAGAATTGATCGAGGATGAGGGCGCAGAGCTTGAGGTTGTCCTTGCCAATGATCCCAGAAAGATTCTTGAGTATACCAAGCAGGTTTTAACTTGCGATATCCACACACGTGAGAGAACCAAGAGAATCCTCAAACAGGCCGGAGCTGAAAAGGTACTTGGCCTGGATGATATAATGACCGAGTCGGTTGACGGATCCGGATACAACGAAACATATGGACTTTTGGGCTCAAACAAGGCAACTGAGGACAAGGTAAAGCTCTTCCCGAGAGATGTCCAGGGCCTTGTTGAAGATATCGCTGCGGAACTTAAGGAAAAAACCGGAAAGAACATAGAAGTCATGGTCTACGGCGACGGTGCTTATAAAGACCCCTTCAGCGGCATTTGGGAATTTGCAGATCCGGTAGTATCTCCTGCATACACCAAGGGCCTTGAGGGAGTACCTAACGAGTTAAAACTCAAGTACCTGGCCGACAATGATTTCGGAGACCTTTCAGGTGAGGAGCTGAGGGAAGCTATCAAAGGCAGGATCAAAGCTAAAGACATGGACCTCAAGGGCAAGATGGACTCGGAAGGAACAACACCCCGCCACCTTACCGACCTTCTGGGATCTCTGGCAGACCTTACTTCAGGAAGTGGAGACAAGGGAACCCCGGTAGTTCTGGTTCAAGGATATTTTGATAACTACAACAGCTGATTTATGAAAATAAAACACTGAACATAAGGCGGAGTTTATTTAAACTTCGCCTTTTTTAAAAATCTAGGAGCAGAGCATGAAAAGAGGATCGGGTATCTTACTTCCAATTTTTTCCCTGCCGTCTAAACACGGGATTGGTTCTTTAGGTCACGAGGCCTATAGGTTCATAGACTTCTTAAAGGATTGCGGCCAATCTGTTTGGCAGATCCTTCCTGTTGGACCAAGCCATGAAAGTGTGGGGAATTCACCGTATTCATCACTTTCATCCTTTGCGGGAGATCCGATATACATAGACCTTGATATCCTTCAGGGCGAGGGTCTTCTGACAAGGGAAGACTATGAGTATATTGACTATGGCTCAAATCCGTCAAGGGTTGACTATGATAGGGTCAGGGCCGGCAAGCTGCCAATCTTACACAAGGCTTTTTCGAGTTTTAATGAAAGCTCCGATCAAGGGGATTTTGAGGCCTTTATTGAAAACAATAAGTACTGGCTTGAAGATTATGCACTATATATGACCATAAGTGAAAAACACAGCTACTATTGGCCGGAATGGCCAAAGGGCTTGAGAAGCCGGGACAAGAAAACCCTTGAAAAATTGGCGAAAAAAGAGGAGTTAGAAATCAGGTTCCAAAAATTCCTCCAATATATGTTTTTCAAGCAGTACTTAAATCTTAAGGCCTACGCCAAGAGTCAAGGAATATCGATAATAGGAGACTTGCCGATTTATGCCCCATTGGAGTCGGCGGACTGCTGGGCTTGGCCCGAGTATTTCCAGTTGGACGAAAATTATTTACCTGTATTTATCTCAGGAGTTCCGCCGGACAGGTACTCTGTTGATGGCCAAGTGTGGAAGCATCCTGTATATAATTGGGAAAACTTGAAAGAAGCTTCATATGATTATTGGGTACAGAGGATAAGGATTAACCAGGTTCTCTTTGATTATCTGAGGCTTGATCACTTTATAGGCTTCGTCAATTACTATGCGATCCCATATGGGAACAAGACAGCTTTTGGAGGCCATTGGGAAAAGGGACCGGGTCAAGATCTTTTCAAAGTTCTTAAAAAGGAACTTAATAATATGAACCTGATTGCGGAAGACTTGGGATCGGTTACAAAAGAAGTTACCAAGCTGAAAGACAGGTTGGGATTTCCCGGTATGAGGGTACTCCAGTTCGGATTTACAGGGGAAGACAGCCCCAACCTCCCACATAATTATGAAAAAAACCTCCTGGCATATTCGTCAACCCAGGATTCGGATACTTTTATGGGCTGGCTCAATTCAGTGCCTGAGGATGAAAGAAATAGGGCCTTACAGTATCTTTGCATAACCGATTATGAAGGCTATCATTGGGGCGGTGTACGCTATTTAATGAGCGGGGTCAACGACCTGTCAATTTTCCAGCTCCAGGATATATTGGGTTTGGGAAGCGACGGAAGGGTCAATGTTCCGGGAGTTGAGAAAGGCTGTTGGGAGTGGAGATGCAGCTTGGACTACTACAGATCCGATATAATTTCAAGGATGAAGACTTATATGGAGATATATAAAAGGCTTCCGGAGACAGAAAAAAATAAATAAAAACAGATAATTAAAAAGGTTTCAATCCTGCTTGTTGCTGCACAGGAATGAAACCTTTTTTTTGATCATGAATATTTTGTACAAATTTTTATTCCGCCAATTCAAAGGCGTCTTTTCCGGCACCGCAAAGTGGACATTCCCAATCTTCGGGAAGGTCTTCAAAAGCTGTGCCCGGATTGATTCCGCCGTCTTCATCGCCGACAGCAGGATCATAAATGTAGCCACAAACAGTACACTCATACTTTTGCATTCAAATACCTCCTAATAGATTCTAGAAATTTAATTCCTCTGACAAGTATAACAGATTTTTAAATTCAAACAATGACTAAAATTTGTCTTAATTGTCTGAAAGATAAAAAGCCGATTTCATAGAGTTGGATGCCAGGTCCAAAACTTTTTTTAGGAGGGTAGAGGTCTCAGTCTTTGCCATTGCCGCAATTTTCTCATTTGTTTCCCCTAAAAGCTCCTTAATATTTCCCTTGTATGATTTTGCAGCCTTATCACATGAAAGGATTAAACCAAGAGCTTGGGAAGTCACACTTTCCCGGTAATTTTCAACAGCGGATAGGCTTTTGTAATAAACAGTGTCAGCCAAGGCGGAAATCAGCCTGTTAGTCCAATAGAAGGATTCTGTTGAAGGCTCAGATCCTGTACATTCAAGATAGGCAGGAAAGGAATCTACCAAGGGATACATTGGCAGGAGGGCGTTGTATATATTGCAGCCGAAGCTTATCCAATGAATAGACCTATATTCCTCAGGCAAATAGGGTCTTATCTGTAAGACGGCTATGTGGTTGGTCCTGTTGACCCCTATCGGCCTGAAAGGTGTCTTATTATTTGTATATGGGTCGTAAGGACTGCCTTGGTAGTGGTCGGATAGGGCTCTTTTAACATCTTCTATGGTCAATTTTCTTTCAGGAACCATGGACCAGGCTAAATTAAAGGACCTGGGATTGTCAATTGCAGGATCATCCCAAAGTTTGCTGTGGGGGTTGAACTTTTTCTGGATAGACCAGACCCTTGGCGTGTTATAAACGGTATCGGTATCGGTGATGCTGCCGAAAGCCTGTCTGGGATTGAACTTTCCGTCAAGTGAAAGGTCAAGACGGTTTTCTTCAACAAGGGCTTTTAATTGGCTTGAGCACATGAATTCTTCCTGCTTTTCATAGCAGTCATTAAAATCCAGGGCATCAATTGAAAGCTGGTTGGCCAAGACTGCATAAGAATCATCAGCGAGCCTCCTGGCAATCCAATTGTGGCCACCTATTGTCTCCAGGTACCAGACCTCATCACCGTCAGCAAAGGCTATGCCGTTCTGCTCGTAAGTTCCGTGTTTTTCAAGGATTTCTCCCAACCTCCTGACCCCGTCTTTTGCAGACTTTATATATGGCAAGACAAGGGTCACGAAATCCTCTTCACCAAAGCCCCCGACTTTTTCCTCGGTAAGAGGGTCAATAGCTAAAAATCTTTCATTACCGGTTATGGTTTCGGTCGCCGTCATTGCAACATTGGCCTCGTTTATGCCGGAGGCTGCCCATATACCGTGCCAATCGACAGCTTCAGGGACTGAGCTGTAGGCCATAGGGTCTGTCGGAAGTTCGATCTTTTCCTTTGAAATAACGGATTGGTAGTGGACGGGTTGGCCCTCGGGCTTGACCGAAACCATCTTTTTGGGATCGAAGCAGCCGGCACAGGAGTCCTCATTTCTGGCTATTATCGTGGAACCGTCATAAGAAGCTTTTTTACCTATAATAATCGTTGTACAAGACATGATTTATTCCTTTCCATATAATTTTGACAATTCAACTTTATAATACGGTTAGTATATAACACATTTCGACTTTTTTAAAAAAAGGGGTTAGAATTAAACAAGAAATATTATTTGAGGTAGATTATGAAAATACTTATTTACAGCAAAGACTTTGATTTGGTAAAGGAATCCGGAGTGGGCAAGGCCATAAGCCACCAGATAAAGGCCTTGGAACTTGTCGGTGCGGATTTTACACTTGATGAAAACGAAGACCATGATGTATGCCATATCAATACGGTATTGCCGGACAGTCCTGTCTTTGCGATGAGAGAGAGTGCAAAGGGCATAAAAGTCGTTTATCATGCCCATTCAACTGAAGAAGACTTTAAAAACTCCTTTTTATTTTCCAATGTTTTGGCATCAGGCTTCAAACAGTGGCTAAAATTCTGCTATAACCTTGGAGATCTGATTCTGACACCTTCTGAATACTCAAAGAAACTGCTTGAAACATATGAGCTTAAGAGGCCTATAGAGGTCATTTCCAACGGCATTGACCTGAATTTTTGGCAGAAAAAAGAGGGGGACAGGGAAAATTTCTATGAGAGATATGGCCTGGATGAAAATAAAAAGTCCGTTGTGTCTGTCGGCCTATTCATCAAGAGAAAAGGGATCCTGGATTTTGTTGAATTGGCAAAGACCTTCCCTGAATATGAATTCGTCTGGTTTGGCAACCTTAATTTGAAGCTGGTTCCGGAAGAGATAAGCGAGGCCATAAGTACAAAACTCGATAACCTTCATTTCCCGGGCTATGCTCAAAGCGAGCTGATTAGGGAAGCCTATTGTGCTTCAGACTTATATTTTTTTCCAACCCATGAGGAGACTGAGGGGATTGTCCTGCTTGAAGCCATGGCATGTAAGGCGGAGATCCTTTTAAGGGATATAGAGATATTCAATTATCTGGAAGAGGGTAAGGACGTATATAAGGCGGATTCATTGGACGGGTTCAAAGAGAAGCTTTCAGGCATATTGGAAGGAAGACTCCCGGCTTTGAAGGGGAATCCATATAGGATAGTGGAAGAAAAGTCATTGGAAAAAATTGGCCACAAACTCTTGGACCTGTACGAGAAGGCTTATAATTCTTGAAAAGTTGGTAAATATTTTAAGGAAGTATTATTGGAGGGAAAATGTATAGGAAGCTGTTTTTAAGCATAAGAGAAAACAAAAAGCAGGTCTATCTGACATTTATATACATGACTCTCGAAGCCCTGGTCCAGTGCCTGCTCCCATTTGTGACTGCACGTTTAATAAACAAGCTTCAAAGGGGACAGGTTGAGATGTCCGGAATACTACAGGAAGGATTTACCCTATTCGTCCTGTCAATGGTGGCTCTTTTGTTCGGATTTTTGGGGGGAATAAGCGCTGCCAAGGCATCAGCGGGATTTGCGGAGAATCTCAGATCTGATATTTTTAAGAAAATCCAGGCTTTCTCCTTTTCCAATATAGACAGGTTTTCAAGTGCTTCACTTATTACCAGGATGACCTCGGATGTGAGAAATATACAGTTTGCCTTTATGATGGTTATCAGGACAGCTATCAGAGCCCCTTTAATGATGGTTATTTCCTTTTTGCTGGCCCTTTATATGGGGGGAAAACTTGCCTGGTCATTTTTCCTTATCATTCCTTTTTTAGCAATCTCATTTTTCCTTATTTCAAAATTAGCCATGCCGGTATTTAGGAAAGTTTTTAAGAGGTATGACGATTTAAACAGGGTTGTTGAAGAGAATGTCAGGGCCTGCAGGGAGGTTAAGGGATTCTCAAGAGAAGAGTATGAGATAGAGAAGTTCACAGTATTTTCAGATGCTATAAGAAAAGACTTTACAAAAGCTGAAAAAATAGTAAATCTCAATTCACCAATAATGCAGTTGGCTATATATTTCAATATGGTCTTTGTTTTAATAGTCGGTTCATATATTGCCGTAAGTTCGGGAGGAGTGAAACTAAATGTCGGAGAGATGTCCGCCATGATCACATACGGCTTCCAAATAATGATCCAGCTCATATTCCTGACCATGATCCTGGTTTTGATATCCATTTCCGGAGAAGGGGTAAGGCGTTTAAATGAGATCTTAGATGAAGAAATCGACCTTAAGTCGCCTGAAAACCCCATATATGAGCTTGATGACGGGTCTATAGATTTTAAAAATGTATCTTTCAAATACTCGGAAGAAGCTGAAAATGAGGCTCTTAAAAACATAAATCTCCACATAGATTCCGGGATGACAGTCGGGATAGTCGGGGGGACAGGATCAGGGAAATCCACACTTATCCAGCTTATTCCAAGGCTTTATGATATAACACAAGGCAACTTAAAAGTAGGTGGCCACGATGTAAGAGAATATGACCTCAAAGCACTCAGGGATGAAGTTTCCATTGTCCTACAAAAGAATCTGATTTTCTCAGGAACTGTTGCAGAGAACCTGCGCTGGGGTGATCCTGATGCCGGAGAAGAAGACCTGGTTATGGCTGCAAAAATTGCACAAGCCGATTCTTTCATCAGGGACTTGCCGGAAGGATATAACAGTCGCGTAGAGCAGGGAGGATCAAATGTTTCAGGGGGACAGAAGCAGAGGTTAACCATTGCAAGGGCCCTTTTAAAGAAGCCCAAAATTCTTATCCTGGACGATTCAACTTCTGCGGTTGATACAAGAACTGACAGTCTGATAAGGGAGGGTTTGAAAAAATCCCTGCCGGGAACAACCAAGCTCATAATTGCCCAGAGGATTGCCTCTATAGCTGATGCCGACTTTATAGTTGTTATGAAGAACGGTCGAATCTCAGACGTAGGCAAACATGAGGAGCTTATGGAAAGGAATGAGGAATACAGAAATACTGCCGAAAAACAGGGGGAGGGCAAGATTTATGAATAATAAACACAAGCTTTCCGAAATAATGGGCAGACTACTTAAAATGCTTTTTAAAAGTTTTCCTATTCTTATGCCGATTATAATAGTGACCGTTTTAATCTCATCAGTCATCTCATCAATACATGCGATTTTTCTTCAAAGAGTACTAAAGGTTGTAACGGATTTTCTGGAAAGAGGTTTGACAGATTGGGAACTTGCCAAACTGCAGATATCTTCGCCGTTAAAAATTCTTATAACCCTATATTCGCTGTCAATTATATTGATAACCATAAGAACTCAGGTTATGGCATATGTGGGGCAGACTTTTTTACACAATATAAGAGTAACACTTTATAAACATATGCAATATCTTCCAATATCCTATTTTGATAAGAAAAAACACGGGGATATAATGAGCCATTACACCAATGATGTTGACAGCATTAGAATGCTCATAACCGAGGGCCTCCCCGTTATAATTCAATCCGGGATAATGGTGATTACGGTATTCTTCATAATGCTGTATTTTTCAGTATGGATGACTATGATAGCTTTGTTGGGAATAGTTTTAATGGTTGTGGTCAGCAATAAAATAGGCGGCGGTTCGGCCGGATATTTTATGAAAGTGCAAAAAAACATGGGTAACCTTGAAGGCTTTTTACAGGAGATGATGACCGGGCAGAAGGTGATCAAGGTTTTTAACCATGAGGAAGAAGCGATCGAGAAGTTTGAAAGTCTGAATAAGGAACTTAGGATCTCAAGTGAGAAGGCTAACGGATATGCTAATATTTTGGGCCCCATAATTCTTAACATAGGCAATATTTTATATGTTTTAGTGGCGGTAATAAGCGGACTTTTTCTACTTTCCGGCCTTCCTAATTTTTCCATATCGGGTTTGGCTTTTGATATTTCCATACTTATACCATTTTTGAACATGACCAAGCAGTTCACCGGAAATATCAACGAGTTGGCCCAGCAGATAAACTCGGTGGTCATGGCCTTGGCAGGAGCCGACCGGGTATTTACAATGTTGGAAGAGGAAAAAGAAGTTGATCAGGGCCGGATTAGGCTCATAAATGTAGAAACCGACAAGGACGGGAAAATCAAAGAAGCTGAAGAGAGGTCTGAAAGTTGGGCCTGGAAGAAGATAAACGAAGATGGGTCTTTCGCTCTCATTCCAATGAGAGGGGATATGAGAATGTCAAATGTCAATTTTGCCTATGAAGAGGGCAAGGACATTCTCCATGATATTTCTGTTTATGCCGAGTCTGGTGACCAGGTGGCCTTTGTCGGAGAGACGGGGGCCGGAAAAACAACCATAACAAACCTGATGAACAGGTTCTATGAGGTCGACCGGGGTAAAATTCTTTATGACGGCATAGATATTAGAGAAATAAAGAAGTCGGATCTGAGAAAAAGTTTGGGTCTGGTTTTACAGAATACCAATCTTTTCACCGGAACTGTAATGGAAAACATACGTTACGGCAGGTTGGATGCAAGTGACGAAGAGTGTATTGAGGCGGCAAAGCTTGTAGGAGCAGATTCATTTATTGAGAGGCTGCCTATGGCATATGAAACGCCTTTGATAAGCAACGGGTCAAACCTGTCCCAGGGACAAAGACAGCTCATATCCATTGCCAGGGCCGCAGTTTCCGATACACCTGCCCTTGTATTGGATGAGGCAACATCTTCAATAGACACCCACACTGAGCAGATGGTCCTCGACGGAATGAGGAAGCTTATGGAAGGCAGGACTGTTTTTGTAATAGCCCACAGGCTATCAACCATAGAGGACAGCGATGTTATCATGGTAATGGACCACGGCAGGATTATAGAAAGAGGAGACCACGAAAGCCTTATTAATGAAAAGGGCATTTACTACAGGCTCTATACAGGGGCTTTTGAAATGAGCTGACAACAACTCCTCCTAAGGGGGAGTTTTGTATTTGAAACGGAAGGTTTTCTATGTCGGAAGAGATAAGGATTAAGAGTTCATCAGGGGCCTACCCCATATATTTGGGCAGGGGCCTGCTTGGGGACTTGGATAAATTTATTGACAGCCAAAGGAAAATATTGATAGTGACGGATTCGGGAATACCTGAAGAATATTTAAAAAAGGTTTGCCAATCAGTTAAAACCACGGAAATCTTTGTCCTTGACCGGGGAGAAAATTCAAAATCCTTTGAATCATATAAAAAGATTATTTCAAGGATGATAGGGAGTGAGTTTTCAAGGCGGGATGCCGTAATAGCTCTTGGAGGAGGCATGGTTGGGGATATTGCGGGCTTTGCAGCATCGACATATATGCGGGGAATTGATTTTTATAACATTCCGACAAGCCTTTTGGCCCAAGTAGACTCATCTGTCGGAGGCAAAACCGCCATAAATATTGACGGAATTAAAAACCAAGTAGGGACCTTCTATCCGCCTAAGGCCGTAATAATCGACACTGATACTTTGGGGACTTTAGATAAAGATCTTAAGGCTGAGGGCTTGGCTGAGGCAATAAAAATGGCTGCCTGTCTGGACAAGGACTTTTTTGAGGTCTTGGAAAATGGGAATGCCTTTTCAAATATAGAAGAGACTATATACCGGGCGATTTCTCTTAAAGCCGGGGTGGTGGAAAAGGATGAGAAGGAAGGCGGCTACAGAAAGGTCCTGAACTTCGGACACACAATAGGCCATGCCTTGGAACTTCAGGGAGGCCTATACCACGGTCAGGCGGTTGGACTCGGGATGATAGCGGAATCTTCGGGACAAGCCCAAAAAAGGATCATAAAAATATTAGAAAAACATGGTTTGCCGACCGATTGCAAAATTGACAGAGAGAGAGTTAAAAACTCACTAAAGCACGATAAAAAATTAAGTGAAAAAGGGATCACAACGGTTTTGGTGGGAGAAATAGGCAGATTTACTTTTAAGGACCTGACCGAAGCTGATTTGTTGGGCCTTATTGATAAGATAGGCGGTTAGAATATGAAGAACACTTTTGGCAATGCGGTTCAGATGACGATTTTCGGGGAAAGTCATGGCCCATATATTGGCGGGGTTTTGGACGGCCTTTCAAGCGGAGTGGTTATTGACAGAACCTATATTGATAAATTACTGGCATTGAGGAGACCGAAGGGGCTTACAGGAAGTCCCAGACGGGAAAAGGACCGATATGAGATCATATCGGGCATCATAAAAAATCCTCAGGACGGACTGGAAAAAACAACGGGTGACCCCATAACAATGATCATTCCAAATAAGGATGTTGACAGCTCAGCCTATAAAGAAATTTCTGCAAGGCCAAGGCCCGGACATGCTGACTATGCATCCATTATTAAATCCGGGGGGTATTGCGATTTAAGGGGAGGAGGTCACTTCTCGGGAAGGCTGACGGCGGCTCTCGTAGGTCTGGGGGCCATCTGCAGAAGGACATTGGAAACTAAGGGGATATATATACTCAGCCATGTTGCCAAGCTCGGATCGGTAGGAGATCTGCTTCTTAAAAATGAAAAGCTTGATCCGGAAAAATTCAAGGGGCTGTTGAAAAATTTAGAAAAACAGGATTTTCCGACAATCTCCCAAGAAGCCGGAGATCTTATGAAAAAAGAAATAGCCGAAGCCGGTAATGATGGAGACAGCCTTGGAGGTGCTTTAGAAACCATAGTTTTTGGTCTGCCTGCAGGACTGGGCCTGCCTTTTTTTGACAGTCTCGAAGGCCTTATTTCACATGCGGTTTTTTCGGTTCCGGGGGTTAAGGGCATTTCATTCGGCTCCGGATTTGACCTGGCGGAAATGAGGGGGTCTCAGGCAAATGATCCTTTGTTAATTGAAAATGAAAGAGTTTCTTTTAAAAGCAACCACAACGGCGGAATTAACGGTGGAATAAGCAACGGGATGCCTATTATTTTCAACACTGTATTAAAACCTACTCCGTCAATCAAACTTGAACAGGATACTGTGGATTTGAAGAATGGGGAAAATTGCAAGATAAGGATAAGGGGCAGGCATGATCCTGCCATAGTTAATAGGGCTGTTGAGCCTATTAATGCGGTCCTGGCATTAGTTTTATGTGACCAGCTCCAGACAAGGTACGGAGAGGGCTACTTCATGGAGGAAAGATAATGGGAAGATTCGGCTTGATAGGGTCGGGACTGGGCCATACTTTTTCACCCGAGATACACAAGAGTCTTGGGAAATATGAATATGAGGCTATTTCTCTGGAGGATGACGGGGAACTGGAGAGCTTCATGGAAAAAGGAGACTTTACAGGTATAAATGTAACCATGCCATTTAAAGAAAAGATAATTGCCTATCTTGACCGACTTGATCCATCTGCTGAGAAAATAGGGGCGGTGAATACTGTTACAAATGTAAACGGTATAAAAACCGGTTACAACACCGACTATTCAGGCATGAAGGCCATGATCGAGCTTTACAAAGGGGGAGTTGAAGGAAAAAAGGTAATTATCCTTGGAAGCGGTGGATCATCAAAGACTTGCAAGTTATTGATGAATGACCTCGGGGCAGGTTCCGTCATGATTTTTAGCAGGGGAGGTCTGGGCAATACAAAGACTTACGACCGGGGCCTGTGTGAAGATGTGGACGGTCAGATAATAGTAAATTGCACACCTCTTGGTATGTATCCGAACCACATTGACCGAAGTCCGCTTGATTTGTCAGTTTTTCCTAAGCTCGAGGCTGTTTTTGATTTGGTTTACAATCCTCTCAGAACCAAACTTATACTACAGGCTGAGGAAATGGGGATAAGTGCATATTCCGGCCTATATATGCTGATTATGCAGGCTTACCAGGCTGTAAAAATATTTTATCGGGCCATGAGAAATGACAAACAAGTTCCGAATTTATATGATGCGGTAGAACTATATAAAAAAATTATTTATCGGAAGAAGAATGTAGTCCTGGTAGGAATGCCGACTTGTGGTAAAACATCTACCGGAAAGATCCTGTCGGAGATGATGAACAGGCCTTTTTATGATATTGATTGGCTCATCAAAGATAAGACAGGTTTGGAGCCTGCCAGATTTATAAAGGAAAAAGGCGAGGCGGAGTTTAGGAAAATTGAAAAAGATGTGATTGCAAATTTAAAGACAATAACAGGCTCAGTCATAGCAAGCGGCGGCGGCAGTGTTATGGATCCTGAAAATATTGAATCCTTGAAGGCAAACGGGTATTTGATATTTATTGACAGACCTGTATATGAACTTACGATTTCTGATGACAGACCCATGGCCAAAAGCCGGGGAGACCTTGAAAATTTGTATAAATCAAGAAGAAGCCTATATATGAAGGCTGATACTGTAATTGATGCCAAGGGAAAAACTCCATATGACCTGGCCCAATATATTTATAATAATCCGGAGCTTATAAATGAGAATTGAATTCAGCCCATCGTTCGCCAAGGGGAAAATCAAACCACCGCCATCAAAGAGCCAAATCCATAGGTGTATCATAGGTGGCGGATTAGCTGAAGGGGAAACCATAATTGATAATGTAGGAAGTGTTGAGATTTCGGATGATCTCAAGGCAACCATAGCCTGCATGGAAAATTTAGGGGTCAGGATTAAAAGGATCGGTGATAGGCTTGTTATAGAGGGGATAGGAAGCGAATTTCTTAAAAAAATGAGCAAAAAAAGGTATATCATACAGATGCCCTGCAGGGAATCGGCTACGACTTTTAGGCTATTAGTCCCGGTTTGCCTTGCTTTGAGCCTTGATGCCGATTTTATTTGCGAGCCGGGCCTTATGAAAAGGCCAATGGGGGAATTTGAAAGATTAGCTGAAGAGTTGGGCTTTGATTTTAAGAAAAGTTCCGGATCATACAATCTGAGGGGGAAAATCCTTCCCGGGACCTATAGGATATCAGGGCAAATATCTTCACAATATATTTCCGGATTTTTAATGGCCCTGCCCCTATTGGAAGGGGAATCGACACTGGAACCCTTGGGCCAAGTAAAGAGCCGGCCCTATATAGACATGACTCTTGATACAATTAAACAGTTCGGGATAAATATTACTGAGGCTGAAAATGTCTTTCATATTAAATCTTCGAAATATCTTCCAAGCCGAATAGAAGCAGAGGGGGATTACTCTTCATCTTCTTACATTGAGGCCCTAAACCTGTTCGGCGGGGATGTTCAAGTTGAAGGCTTGAATAGGACAAGTATCCAGGCTGACAAGGATTATTTTAAATATTTCCGTATGCTAAAAAAGGAAAGACCTGTAATTGACCTGTCTTCCTGTCCTGACTTGGGTCCCCTTCTCTTTGCCATAGCGGGGGCCTTCAATGGAGGAGTCTTTAAGGGAACGGATAGGCTGGTCTTTAAGGAGACGAACAGGCTTGAAAAAATGAAGGTAAATCTGGACAAATTGGGAATCGGAATGTACATAGGAGATGATCAAGTCCAAATCCATGCCCGGGACAATAAGGTGGGACGGATAAGACCTGAGGGGGACCTTAAAAGCTTTGGAGACCACAGGTTAGCAATGGCTCTTTCAGTCCTCCTCACAAGGACAGGGGGATGCTTGGATGGAGCTGAGTCGGTTTCAAAGAGCTATCCGAATTTCTTTAAAGACCTGGAAAAACTTGGAATAGACTTAAAATATTTAGAAGGGCGGACCAAATGAAACTCATAGGGAAAATGCCTGAATCCGAAGAAATTAAAGAGCTATACCCGATAAGCCCGAAAGATATGGAATTCAGGAAGAAGAGGGTCCAAGATATAAAATCGGTTTTATCCGGCTCAAGTGACAAGATGCTTGTGATAATAGGGCCATGCTCATGTGACAGCATTGCGGCAATGGATGAGTATTTAAAACGACTGAGCCTTGTTAGGGAAAAAATAAAAAATAAGATCCTTATTGTTCCGCGTATCTACACATCGAAGCCCAGGAGCCTGGGAACAGGATATATGGGGATGCTTGAAAGCCCTGATCCCGAATCCGACCCAAATCTTATCAAGGGGATAGAAGAGGCCAGGAAGGTCCACGCTATGGCCTTAAAAAATCATCACCTTCCGGGAGCGGATGAAATGCTATATCCGGCAAATTATGCATATTTTGACGACCTCCTCGCCTATGTGAGTTTGGGAGCAAGGTCAGCAGAGGACCAGGAGCACAGGAAGCTGGCTTCAGGATTGGATGTGGCAGTGGGTATAAAAAATCCCATAGATGGAAATCTCAGGCGTCTTATGGAGTCTATATATGCTGTAAACCATCCCCAATTTTTAAGCTACAGGGGTCATATTTATAAAACTGAGGGTAATCCGTACGCCGGGGCCATTTTACGTGGTTACGTTGATAAGGACAATGGGGACCTGCCCAATTATCAAAAAGAAAGTATTATGGAGATTTGCCGCCTAGCCCAAGAAATGAAAATGCGGACTCCTTCGGTGATCATAGATTGCAACCACTCAAATTCAGGGAAAAATCACCATAGGCAGAAAGAGATCATTGAAAGGGTTATGGAATATAGGGAGGCCGACAGGAAAATCAAGAATGTAGTGAGGGGCTTTATGGTTGAGAGTTATCTTGAAGAAGGAAATGCCGACAGACCCTGTTCCGGTGAGGGAATTTCGCTCACTGATCCTTGTATAGGCTGGGATGATACGGAAAAACTCCTCATTAACCTGGCTCGATATTTATAGATAAAAACTTTAAAGGTAAATTAACTATGGAAGAATTGCTTATTTTTTTGACCCTGTGCGGACAAAATTCGGAAGAAGTCAGGACTGAGCTATATAGGGCTAAGGAATTGGGGATCAGCAATTTCGAAATAAGAGAGGACTTGCTGCCATTCAATGTCATTGCGGGCGAAAAGGTGTCAAATAGCTTTATTAACTATTTGAGACAGATTAATAATGATAATGAAAATCCTCGGATTATTTTCACCGCTGCCAAGGGATTAAGCATCAAAGATAATGAGAAGTATTCAAGGGATTTATGGCCTGTACTGGAATTCTTGGCCGGCATAAAAAGTGAGATTTACATAGACTTGGATTTCTCAATTGAAAAACCGATTCTGGTTAGGGCAAGGGACATGGTAAGAGCTAAGGATCTTGGTCTAATAATTTCTGTTCACAACTATGAAAGCCTGCCGAGTTACGAAGAAACACTAACCTTGTTAAAGGATATGAAAGTTCATGATCCGGACATAATAAAATTTGCCGCAATGATCAGAAATAAAGAGGGCTTAGAGGTCTTGAGAAGGGCCTCAGAGGACTTTAAAAGGCTCTATAAGGGCCAAAAGCTTGCAATAATAGGTATGGGGAAGGAGGGCATGGAAACGAGGCTAAAACCCGCATCATTCGCTTCCTGTCTGACCTATACAAGCTTCGGGAGGAAGGCGGCACCCGGCCAAGTCGAACCCGAGCAGTACTTGAAGGCCCTGAAGAATAAAATTTTATAATGAAATCATTAAAAAGGGCTGACCGCTATAATAGCCGTCAGCTCTTTTTGAAGGTTTTAAGTTATATATTAAGATTATCAGCAAATACACTTGTTAATTTCAAGCATTAACGGGGTGTGGTCCTGCCTGTCGCCTGAGTCGATCATCTCGGATTTCTTTATTTGGTCTTTAAGTCTGTCTGAGACCAGAAAGTAGTCAATTCTCCAACCGGAATTATTGATTTTTGAAGTTTTTACCCTCTGGGCCCACCAAGTATAGGCCCCTTCAACATTTCCATGAATATATCTAAAAGAGTCGGTGAAGCCGCGGCCCAGCAGGGCACTGAAGCCTGCCCTCTCTTCATCGGTAAAGCCGGCCGACATGTGGTTGCTGTCCGGATTGGCGAGGTCTATCTCTTCATGTGCGACATTAAAATCACCCATAGCGATTACCGGTTTTATAGCATCAAGCTCCTCAAGATAATCGGCATACTTTATATCCCACTCCCGGCGGTCTCCAAGTCTTTTAAGTTTGTCACCGGCATTTGGAGTGTAAACGGTATTTAAAAACACCTTGTCAAATTCCAGGGTTATTAGGCGACCCTCCAAATCCATAGTATCAGGCGAGCCTATCTTAGGAAAATGTACTTTCGGTTCAAAAATGTTTTTATACATGAACATAGTCCCGGCATAGCCTTTTCTGGCGGGGGGTTCTGAAGACCTCCAAACAATCTCATAGTCAGGAAATTTTTCTTCAAGAATTTTCAAGTGTTTCTTTGTCGGGCCCTCAACCCTGAGCTTGGTTTCCTGTATGGCTATCACATCAGGATCGTGACCTATTATATCTTCAAGAACTTGCCTGGTCATAAGGGCCCTGCTTGAATCTGAAGTCAAGGCGGCATTTAGAGAGTCGATGTTCCAAGAAATAATTTTCAATTTTAACCCTTTCTTTTTTATGGTTTATAGGAAACAGAAAAACCGCTTCCCTGCAATAAGTGCCTGCGTTTCATACCTGTCTAAAATAATATCATATTAGATAAGTAAGGTTTATTAAAGATAAAGAAGGGTAATATTATAATGTTCCAAACTTGAACCCATCTGTCGAAAGCGCGGGGGTTTTGGGATATGGTAGAATTAGGAAGGTAGTGTAAATATCTTTAGCTTGCCCAAAAACAGGCGAGAAATTTAAGGAGGTAATTATGGCAGAATTAAAGGGAAGTCAGACGGCTGTTAACCTGTTAAAGTCATTTGCCGGAGAATCTCAGGCAAACATGCGTTACACCATGGCAGCCAAGCAGGCAAAAAAGGACGGATTTGTTCAAATCCAGAACATTTTTGAAGAAACAGCCGGAAATGAAAGAGAACATGCCAAAAGATTCTATAAGTATCTGGTAGAAGCTTACGGATCGGGCGAAGCAATTGAGATTGATGCAGAATATCCTGTAGCCTTCCACACAACTGAAGAAAATCTTCAGGCTGCAGTAAACGGCGAATTGGAAGAAGCAGATGATCTGTATCCTGAATTTGCTGACATAGCTGACAAGGAAGGCTTCCCTGAGATAGCAAGTCATTGGCGTCAGATCGGCAAGGTAGAGGACTGTCACGCAAAGCGCTTTAAGAAACTTCTTGAAAACGTAAATAATAATCGCGTATTCCAGCGCGAAGAGAAGGTGTATTGGAAGTGCAACAACTGCGGCTATATTTGCTTCAGTAAAGAAGCACCGAAAAAGTGCCCGGCTTGCGATCACCCACAGAGCTTCTTCGAAATTTTTGAAGAAACTTATTAATATCTCGGCTTGTTAAATAAAAGCTTAGATTAATTTCATTTTTGGAGCGGTTGTATTCAGATGAGGAACTTTGATATCCTTATCTGGAGAACAAGCGCTCCTTTTCTGTTGGAGATAATTATTAAAAGTTTGAGAAAGGACTTATTATGGCCAAATTACTTTTAGCAAAAGAAGTCAATGAGGGGCTCAGGTCAGCCTGGGAAGAAGACCTGAAAAAGTTAAGAGAAAAGGGGATAACGCCCACTCTTGCGACAGTAAGGGTTGGGGAGAAGGGACCCGATATTTCATATGAGAAGGGAATTGTAAAGAAAATGACCTCTTATGATTTGGGGGTTAAAAATATTGTCCTTGACGAGAATATAGACCAGGAAAGCTTAATTAATGAGATCAGGAAATTGAGCGATGATCCACAAGTTCATGGCATACTCTTATTCCAGCCCCTTGATGAAAGATTTGACGACCGAAAAGTAAAAGAGGCCATATGCAAGGAAAAGGATATTGATTGTGCAACGGCGGAAAATCTGGGATCAACCTTGGCCGGCTGGTCGGATGGATTCTCATATTGTGCGCCCCAGGCTGTTATGGAGATTTTGCATTATTATGATATTCCTATAAAAGGCAGGGAGTTTTGCATAATAGGTAGCGGACTTGTTGTAGGAAGGCCACTTGCTATGCTCCTTTCAAACGAGTTGGCGACAGTATCCTTGTGCAATGTCTTTACTGAGGACAGTCGTGTTTATTCAAAGAGGGCCAATGTGGTTATTTCAGCTGCCGGGGTTCCGGGCCTTATAGATGAAACATATGTGGAGCCGGGTCAGATTCTCATTGATGTGGGTACTTCTTTTGTGGACGGCAAGCTCAAGGGAGATGTCAATAGAGAAGCTGTTGAGGATATAGTAGAGGCCTTGACACCGACGCCGGGCGGCGTGAGCGGAATAACCACCACGGTTCTCGCCAAGCACCTTATAAGGGCCTGCAAAAACCTTACAGAGGGTGGCAAATAGTGACTGACAGGGACTTTAACTTCATGGAAGACACCTGCAATGACTTTGCTGAGAAACTGGCCTCCAAGTCTCCTGTTCCGGGTGGGGGCGGAGCCTCAGCCTATGTTGGATCTTTGGCGGCATCCCTCCTAATCATGTATCTCAATCTTTCAATAGGGAAAAAGGCCTATGCAGAATATGAGGAGGTCTTGAAGAAATCCAGGCAAGAACTCGAGGAGATATCCCTTAATTTAAGGAGCTTGGTTGAAGAGGATGCTCTCGGCTTTATCCCGCTTTCACGAGCATACAAATTGAAAGCTGAAAGTGACGAAGAAAAGCTCAAAAAGCAGGGGATCATGGAAGAAGCTTTGAAAGAGGCTTGCAGGGCCCCAATGGAAATAATCAGGAAATGCTTGAAAATTATCGAGTTGACTAAAGAAGTCTGGAACAAGGGAAGCCGTCTGGCCTTGACAGATGCGGCTTCCGGTCTGATCTTGGCCAATACGGCAATTAAGACGGCATCCCTCAATGTCACCATAAACACGGCCATGCTGAAAGAAAGGTCCGCTAAAGAAGCTATCGAATCTGAGATGGAAGATATGTCGGCAAAAGCCCAAAAAATCCATGATGAAATAATAAAAAAAATTTTAAATAAAATTGAGCAATAGGATTAAATTTTCCCAGCAAAAGGGTAAAAAATATATATAAGGGAAAATGTTTGTAATATTAGCTTTATGCTAGGAAAGGGGATCTTTATGACAAAGCAGGACAAGACCATGAGACAAGAACATGAGGCTATCAGGGAGGCTGTCGGTTACTATAACTTTACCCACCAGCTTCTGGAAGTGACAGGTAAGTGTGCAGGCAAGTTTTTGGACAGGATGTTCGTAAACTCTTTTAGCAAGGCTAAGATCGGTCAGGCCAAGTATACCACCATGCTGAATCATGACGGTATTATCATAGATGATGTAATTATATTCCGCATTGAAGAAGAAAAATATTGGATTTCCACCCTCTATATCGACCAGATGATCAAACACTTTGATAAAGAGAAGGAAAGTGAGACCGTTTCATATAAAGACATCACAAGTAAAGTATCAATGTATGCAGTCCAGGGCCCAAAGTCAGCCAAAGTCCTGGATAAAATCCTCGACAAGCCGGTAGAACCCATAAAACACTTCTATATTGAAGACAATTGTTTCCAAGGCCATGACGTCAAAGTTGCCAGGTCAGGTTTTACAGGTGAGTTGGGCTATGAAGTTTATTTAAACCCCGAATATAAAGATCTCCTGGAAGAAAAACTTGAGGAAGCCGGCAAGGAATTCGGCATTGTCAAAATGACAACAGATGTTATCCTGACCAGCCTGCCCAGGGAAAAGGGCTATGTTCTGATGAGCGATATAGCAGGGACCAACCCCTTGGAAGTAGACTTCGGCTGGACAGTTGCTTGGAAGACAGATTTTATAGGCAAGGAGGCCCTCTTGAAAGTCAAGGAAGAGGGAGCCAAGCGTTCGCTCGTAGGCTTCACAGTTGAGGATGATGGGGCCGAGATTGAGCCCGGAACTCCTGTTGAAGTTAATGGAGAAAAGGCAGGTAAGGCCACGGTCTTCTGCTATGGATACACAGTAGGAAAAAACATAGGCTTTGCTTTGGTTGACAATGATAAGGCTAAGGTAGGTGACAAGGCGGAGATCGGCGGCTATGAGGCTCAGCTGACGGATAGAGTTTTCTACGATCCTGCAAACGAGAGGGTTAACGCTTAGTCACAATAAGTGCGTGCAAAGGGCTGTTTCAAAAGATTGTTTGATTCGGCCCTTTTTATTTATTAAAAAACTAATTTTTAAGAGCTTGGAAATTTTTAACAAATGTTACAAAAAGATTACAAATGTAGTAAACTGGTATTGTACAATATGATCTATTTAATAGTAAATAGTCTAAAATTTGCCGAATATTTCGTTAAGGGGTGTTAAGAATATTGGGAAAGGAGTAAGTAATGCAAAACAGTAAAAAAGGCTTTGCAAATAAAGTGCTTGCGTGGGTCATTTCTTTGGCCATGATATTGCCGATGTTTCCGGCGAGCGCTTTAGCAGGGTCAGGAGAAAAGAAAGCGGGAGGCGCCATTGAATCAAGCGTAAGCAACGATGCCAAAAACGCCATCCATGCCTATGTAGGTATTCAAGTAGGTGGCGACCTTAACATGAAGTTAGAGGGAGATGCACTAAATCAACAATTTAAACCAATAGCAGGTGTAAGAGCCTACTTCCAATGGTTTGAAAACGGAGGTTATGCATCACCGGTATATACCGCAGTTTCAGATGCCCAAGGTAGACTTAATATCGGATGTAAGCCTTTTCTAGCTTCTGACGGCAAAATTATCAAATTTGATGCCGATACGACAGTATCAGGCGGTACTGAAAAGTACAGATTCTGGATTGACTATAAAAATCTTCCGGATAGCTTAAAAGACTACCAATTTCAATATATCACCGGAGAAAATGTGGTATTCCCGTCAGATGAAATTTGGGTATCTCAAGGTGGGGCAACAACTGATGTAGTACCTAATACAATCAGTGATATGAAGATTCTCTTCATGGAAAAACCGAAGGCCTTTATGCACAAGGCAAACCCTACAGAGACACCTGCAATTAGAACTAGTATCGGAAATGGTGGTACTGTATGGGGCAAGGTTACATGGGACTATGAATCACCATCCGGAGGAACTCAATGGGGTATTGTAGCTACACCATCATCTCCAGCACCGGGCGTTAAAATCAAAGCATCTTATCTTTCAGACTATGCTTTGAAACAAATCTATAGTCAGGATACAGTTGCAAGGATGGGCCTTTCCAGTCCAGACGATATTCGTGGAAGCAAATGGTCCTATGCCTTAGAGACTCAGCTTCAAGAATGGATACAAGAACAAGTAAAGAAAGATCCGGACAAATGGATTGCTGAAACTGTTACGACTAGACCTGAAGGCACTAATGCCAAAGGCGAATATAAAATCCAATTTAACGGAACTTGGGGACCGGCTAGGAATAAAGATGTATATAAGTATAAAGCACCAAATCTTTGGCCACAAGCTAAGAAAGACCGTATAGGTACTGTAGCAACCAGCCCTAATGACGGCTCATTTGATGCGGTTATAGGTCAAGATACAAAGCATATTAACATTGACTGGATGTTTATTTCTGCAGATGATACAGAAGACCTCCGTCTTATGACACCTTTTAACAACAACTGGTTCACAGGCACAAGTGGTCTTACAGGTAACTGGGGCATTCACTCTGGATGGGCTCAAGATGCCTTTGGAGTAACAACTGCACTAGATACTAAAAATAATATTAGGGCAGACTTTGGCTTCGGTTCACCGGGTGTAAACTTTGATATAACAAACTACGACTCCGGTGCCAATACAGCCATCCCTGGAGATATTGCAAAAACTAAGACAACAGGACTTCCTTATAAATTCTCAACTGACAAATTCCAAATCGTATGGTACGGCCCGGATGGAAATGAAGTGCCTAACAGTAGAGGAGCTGCACAACAACCAAGCTCAACAGGTACTATTGATGCAGCACCCCTTGATACAAGTAAATTAAACATTACTAAAACAACAGAATATACAGCTAAACTTTATAGAGTAAAACCAGATGGAACTTTAGACGCACAACCTATTGCTGCGGACTCATTTACAGTAGAAGTCAGCCACTTATTCGTTTCTCGTTACGATGATGTTAATATAGTTAATCCAAAAGCTAGCGACAAAGAAATGAAGGGCGCAACTTACTCTGCAACTGGATTACCTGACGCTTTAACAATGGAAGCTAATACAGGTACTATAAAAGGTAAGGCAAAGACAGCAGGTTTATACAAAGCTGCCTTCAAGACAATTTTGCCGGATAAGTCAGGAAATATCGAAGGTACAAGAGACCGTTATATAGCGGTAACTGACTCTCCTCTCGCAGCCGGCGAAGTAGGAAAAGCCTATAGCCAAGATGTAAAACCGGAGCCGGCAAAAGATCCAAAAGGTAAAGACTACATCTACAAGATGAAGAGCGTAAGCTTTATTTCTAGTAAAGAAATAGAAGGTCTTTCAGTTACAGGCGATGCTACAAATGGATTTAAAATTACAGGAACACCAACAAAAGAAGCAAATGCAACAGAAGACGTTCTAAATAATAATCCAGGACCAAACGTAGAAGTAACTTATGATATCTACAAAACAAATGACCAAGGTAAAGAAGTTTTAGTAAAAGCAAACCACAAAGACCTTGTGCCTTTGGTTATAGAAAAAGCAAAAGATAGCTCATTATATGAACCGGACTATAAAGCAGTTGACGGAAAAGTTGGAACAAAAGCAACAGTAGCAGCACCAAAATTCCTAGATGAAAAGAGCAAGGAAACTCCGAAACCTGTAGCGACTACACAACCAACAGGCATGAAATTTGCATTAGGCACAGGTGCACCAGAAGGGGCAGAAGTTCTTGCTGATGGTAGCGTAACTTATACACCAAAAGCTGGCGAAGAAGGACAAAAAATCAACGTACCGGTCGTCGTCACTTATGATGATAAATCGACAGATAATGCAACAGCAACAATTAATGTAGCTGCATTGCCAGACGTAATAGACCAAACAGCAGATCCAAGCAAACCAACACCGGACGGATACTTTAGAGTAACCA
>CAMYAK010000007.1 GCA_947253765.1 uncultured Tissierellia bacterium | reverse complement strand
AGCCCGGCCTGAAAATCATGGGGATTTGTCGAAAATGGGTAATCCCCATGAAAAATACCAGATCAGGAATCATGGGGATTTGTCGAAAATGGGCAATCCCCATGAAAACAGGCTCAAAATTAGTAGAGGGGATTTGCCGAAAACGGCAAATCCCCCCTATTTTTATCAAGAAAAATATGGAAGCCGGGGCCAAAAATGTCCCCGCCCCTTGACCTTGGCCCCGGCCCCGGGCCTGCGGCAATCACAGGCGGTCAGCAGTCGGATAGAGCTTATAGTCGAAAGTATTGAAATCATCAAGATTGCCGGCCTTGTAACCCTTCATAAACCACCTGGACCGCTGCTTGCTTGTGCCGTGGGTAAAGGACTCCGGAGTAACATATCCCTGAGACCTTTTCTGAATGGCATCGTCACCGATCGACCAGGCTGCCTCAATAGCAGCATCGATATCACCGGGATCAAGATAGCCCTTATCCTTCTGATATCGGGCAACGACTCCGGCCAGATAGTCGGCCATGAGCTCAAGTCTTACGGTAAGCTCATTTTTCTCGCGCTCGCCGGCCCGGGCCCGTTTTCTGTTTACCTCATCCATTATGCCAAGCTCGTTCTGGACATGGTGACCGATCTCATGGGAAATCACATAGCTGAGGATAAAGCGGTTGTCCTTATTTCCAAACTGTTTCAGTAGTGTGTCATAAAATGAAAGGTCCATATAGACGGACCGGTCAGCCCCGCAGTAGAAAGGCCCCATGCCTGAGCTTGCAATACCGCAGCCGCTCTTCACCTTGTTCTGGAAAACAATCATCTCCGCATCTTTATATGAATGGCCATAGTCCTTGAGGATCTTGTGCCAGGTATCTTCCGTATCTTTCAAAGCAACGGCTGAAAAGTCGTAAAGCTCCTTTTCATCGGCACTCAGCCTGATCTCCTCCTGCTTAACACTTCCGGGCAGGACCTGATTGGACCTTATGCCGACATTGAGAGCCGCAAAAGGATTGCCGGTCACGAGAAATACTACAAGAGCAAGGATTATACTTCCGCCGCCAATAGTCTTTCCAATTCCCCGGCCACCGCTTCTGATATTTGTACTCCTGTCCCTATCTCTCCACTTCATAATCCTCTCCTTTCAAAAGTTCCGTTTAATCGGTATTATACCCCAGGTGACCGTTTATATTTATCCATTTGGGTATAAAAAACGGGAGGAAGGTATTGATATGACATTTTTTGAATTGATTTTATTGGCAATAGGCGTGTCCTTGGATGCTTTTTCCGTGTCAATATGCAAAGGCCTTGCAGTTCCAAAGATAAGGGTTAGGCACGGCCTAATTGTGGGAGCCTATTTCGGGGGCTTCCAGGGTCTTATGCCCGTTATGGGCTTTTTACTGGCAGGTCTGGTCGGAGGATTTATACTTATTTTAATTGGTGTAAGGGTCTTTATTTCACATATAATTAAGGGAATTTAGGTATTATATTTATAAAGAGATTTTCTATACGAGGAGGCATACTGTGCAGAGCAAAAAAGTTTTAAGGGATTTCGAGGGGGCTGTGAAAAGGGCTGAGGACCTCATCAATTTTATTGACGCATCGCCAACAGCTTATCAGGCGGCGGAGTCTGAAAAGGCTATATTGGAAAAGGCCGGATTCAAGGAGCTCAAGGCCGATCAGAGATGGGAACTTGCTGCCAATAAGTCTTATTACATAGAGTTTTCGGACGCCTGTGTGTTTGCCTTCAGGACCGGATCCAAGGCTGACAAGGGCTTTCATATCATCGGCGCCCACAACGATTCGCCGGGCTTCCAATTAAAAGAGAAGGTCGACATGACAGGTTCAGGTTATGGTCAGCTTAATGTTGAGCCTTATGGGGGCTTGATTTTGAGGACTTGGCTGGATAGGCCCCTGTCTGTGGCCGGACGCCTGGTATATAGGGATTCTTCGGAAAAGGGTTATGCCGTTAAAAAAGTGGATCTGAAAAAACCGCTAATGGTCATACCCAGCCTGGCTATACACATTAATCGGGATGTCAATGAGAATGGGGGGATTAAGCCCCAGTACACAATGGCCCCGGTCTGGACCTTTGATCAGGGCGAGGGTGAGGCGGACTTCATAAAATATGTTGCGGAAGAGGTAGGCCTTAAAAAAGAGGATATCCTTGACTATGACTTATATTTATACGACGTTGAAAAGGGCAGGATCCTGGGGCCCAATCAGGAGTTCATTTCTGTTGGAAGGCTTGACAATCTTGCTATGTGCCATGCTGCAGTGACCGCTCTTACGGAAGCCGGGGATTCCGAGTATCACAGGCTTATTGCCCTTCATGATAATGAGGAAATCGGGTCAATGACCAGAAGAGGAGCCGATTCTGCAAGCCTCAGAGATGTCCTGGCCAGGATAGTCAGAGCTATGGGAGGTGATGCGGAAGACTTGGCCATAGCCCTTGCCAAGAGCTTCACCATCTCGGCCGATATGGCCCACGCCCTCCATCCGAGCCATGTATCGGAGGCCGATCCCACCAACAGGCCGGTGCTGAACGGGGGACCTGTCCTCAAGTATGCCGCCTGCAAGTCCTATATCTCAGATGGGGAGGGGGCTGCCCGAGTCAGGCTATGTGCTGAAAAAGCCGGCCTTGAAATGCAGACCTTCCACAACCACTCCGATAAGCGGGGCGGGGCAACGATAGGGTCTATGGATGAGCAGTGGACAACTATACTAAATGCCGACATAGGCAACCCGGTTCTGGGAATGCATTCGGTAAGAGAAATGGGCGGTACCTTGGACCACTCGGCAATGATCAAGCTCATGACCGAATTTTTCAACAACTGATTATTTAATATTCTCGCCCTCGGCCAAGCCGGGGGCTTTAAATTTTTAGCCAAAAATCTATATATTTTGAACATTAAGTAAACGTTAACAAGTTTTTTATGATATTATCTAAATTGTAAGTAGGCTTGCCACAAACATCAGTCAGTCGTGGCAAACAGAGAATAACAAGTTAATAATCTGTATCTTTATTAGGAGGTATCATTATGTTTGAGAAGTGGTTTCATCTCAAAGAACACAATGTCACCGTGAAGAGCGAGATGGCTGCCGGTCTAACAACTTTTATGACCATGGCTTATATCTTGGCGGTGAATCCACAAATCTTAAGTCAGGCAGGTACTGAGACAAATCCTTTCCCTGCCGGCGGTATCCTCATAGCAACGGCCCTTGCTTCTTTTGTGGCATGTCTTTGCATGGCATTATTTTCTAACCTGCCATTCGCACTGGCCCCGGGCATGGGACTGAACGCCTACTTTACGTATACCGTTTGCATGACTTATCATTATGCTTGGCAATTTGCATTGTTTGCAGTCTTTGTAGAAGGTATGATTTTCGTTTTACTTTCAGTAACAAATGTACGTGAAGCAATTTTCAATGCAATCCCAATCAGTCTTAAGCAGGCAATCAGTGCCGGCATAGGACTTTTTATAGCTTTTATCGGTTTGCAGAGCTCTCACCTGGTAGTCGCAGGACCGACCTTGGTTGCCCTTCAAAACTTTAAGGCTAACATTCACACAGCCGGAATTTGCGCACTTTTATGCTTAGTCGGCGTTCTTATGATTGCTATTATGTCTCATAAGAAAGTCAAGGGTGCCATACTCTTCGGTATTTTACTTACATGGGCTCTTGGAATGATTTCCCAGCTGGTGGGATTGTACATTCCTGATCCGGAAAACGGATTTTTCTCACTTTATCCAAGCTTCGGAACACCGCATTTTGCAGAGTTTGGCCAGATCTTCGGGCAGTGCTTCAAACTTGACTTTTCACAAGTTAAGATCCTTGACTTCTTTGTCATAATGTTCGCATTCCTGTTCGTAGATATCTTCGACACACTCGGAACCCTGATCGGCGTCGCATCAAAAGCGGACATGCTTGATGAACAGGGCCATCTGCCCGGAATCAAGGGTGCTCTTTTGGCTGACTCATTAGGAACCACATTTGGTGCCATCTGCGGTACATCAACTGTTACAACATTCGTAGAGAGTGCTGCCGGTGTAGCTGAAGGCGGTAGGACCGGACTTACAGCCCTGACAACAGGAACACTCTTCCTGCTGTCAATGTTCCTTGCCCCGATCTTCATTTCTATTCCGGGCTTTGCAACAGCTGCAGCTTTGATCTACGTCGGCTATCTGATGCTGACCTCAATACTCAAGGTTGACTTCAACGATGTGACCGAGGCAATACCGGCTTACATAGCCTTGATCTCCATGCCCTTCTACTACAGCATTGCAGAAGGTATCTCATTTGGTGTTATTTCCTATGTAATAATTAATACCATCACAGGTAACAGCAAGAAGATCAGTGCCCTCATGTATGTTTTGGCCTTAGTCTTTGTTCTCCGCTACATTTTCTTGGTATAGGATAAGGATTTTGGTTAAGGCTCAAAACAAAGGTCTGAGATCTTTGATAAAGACGAGGAAGTTTTGATCAAAGCTTAAGAGTTTTGCTAAGGTTTTTGAAAAATTTATAGACTGACTGAAAATGCGGCCCGATCACTTGATCGGGCCGTTTTTTAAGTTCATTCCTTGCCGGGAAAAGCCGGATCAGGCCCCGGGAATGGACGGGGAAAGAAGAGAAAACGATTGGCTCAAGCCAAAAAAATTTTTGGCTGCCTATTGTTTTAGTCATAAAGTTATGTAATAATCAATCATCATCACACACTAAGGAGGTAAAGATGAAAGACAAGTCCAATGCAAACGTTAGCATAGATAATATCTATAAGCTTGATGGGCGAGTGCCTGTGGCTAAGGCCATCCCCTTCGGTTTGCAACACGTTCTGGCCATGTTCGTATCAAACCTTGCGCCAATCATTATTGTTGTAGGCGCGGCCCAGGCGGCTCATCCCGAGTTTGAGATCGACCTTCCCATGTTGATCCAAAACGCCATGTTTGTTGCAGGAATAGGAACCATGGTCCAGCTCTATCCTATCTGGAAAATAGGTGCCAGACTGCCTGTCGTTATGGGGGTTAGCTTCACTTTCCTGGCTTCCCTTATCTATGTTGCCACCAACTTCGGCTATCCTACGATGATAGGTGCCATTATAGTGGGCGGCTGTATTGAAGGCTCTTTGGGTCTAACCGCAAAGTTCTGGAGGAAATACATATCGCCGATTGTATCAGCCTGCGTCGTTACATCCATAGGTTTTCCACTATTGGTTGTAGGTGCAACCTCATTCGGTGGCGGCAATGGAGCAGCCGATTTCGGCTCAGCTCAAAACCTTCTTGTAGGTACGGTAACCCTTATTTCATGTCTGGTCTTCAATGTTAAAGCTAAAGGCTTCTGGAGACAGCTTTCTGTTTTATTCGGATTAATTGTGGGTTATATACTTGCCATAGCCATGAAGATGGTTGACTTTACTCCCATTTTGCAGAGCAAACTTATAGCAATTCCAAAATTCATGCCCTTTATGCCTGAATTCAATGTCAGCGCAATTATAGCCCTGGTAGTTGTCTTCCTGGTATCAGCAGCGGAAACAATCGGTGACACCACAGCAGTTTGTGCAGGCGGATTGGGAAGGGACATAACGGAAAAAGAAATTCAGGGATCCCTGGCTTGCGACGGCTTCTTCAGTGCCGTTTCAGGTTGTTTCGGATGTACTCCAATAACCTCGTTCAGTCAGAACGTAGGCCTTGTTGCCATGACCGGAGTAGTCAACCGCTTCACCATAATGTTCGGTGCCCTGACCCTTATTTTGGCCGGACTTTTCCCGCCGATCGGAGCCTTCTTCTCAACCCTGCCACAGGCGGTATTAGGAGGCTGTACAATCATGATGTTCGGATCCATCATGGTCAGCGGTATGAACATGATCGCAAGGTGTGGATTCAACCATAGAAACACAACCATTGCAGCCCTGTCACTAAGCATCGGCATCGGCTTCACACAGGTTCCGGAGATTTACAATATCTTCCCGGCCCTTGCAAGGGACGTTTTCTCAGGAAACCCGGTTGCCAATGTTTTCTTACTCTCCCTCATACTGAGCTTTGTTCTGCCCAAGTCTGAAGAGGACAAGGAGATGGAGGCGGAAGAGGCCAAGAAGAACATCGAAGCTCTGAAAGAAGGAGAAAAACTGAAACTCATGAACTAGTTTTCAAGAGAAACGGTTTTCGAGGAATAACATAAATTAAGTATAAAAAAAGAAGTGCCGGAGGCTCAAACTTCCGGCACTACTTTTTTGTCTCAAATCAAAGGCCCCCATAATTAAAAGGCTTCCTTAGGATTGGCGAGCTTTTGTCCGCCCGCGAAGCGCTCAACAATATTCCTGTCATCACCGAGATAAATAAGCTTTTCCATCCTGGAAGCTGTATCGAGGCCAGGATCAATATCCACTACCAGGGCATCAAACTCATAGCCCTCCTCAAAGCTCCCAACCTTGCCGAAGAAGGATCCGCCGCCCTTGGTAGCCAGATAGAAAACTTCCTGGCTCTTGAGCGGTGCCTTGTCCAGGTCAACATATATGCCATACATCTTGGAAACCTGGATAGCCGAGACCATGATCTCAAACATATTGAGGGTATGGCCGCCCGAAACATCCGAAGCCAGGCCGACTCTGATACCCCTTTCCAGGTACTCCCTGATAGGAGCCAGACCGCTCATAAGATTCAGGTTAGAAGTGGGGCAGTGGGCAACCATAACATTCTTATTTTCAAGAAGCTTTTTTTCATCCTCATCGCAATGGATGCAATGGGCCATAATGGTGGGATTGGTCCCCATCATATCGTATTTTTTGTAGACCGAAGCGTAATTGGGACACTCGGGATGGAGCTCCTTAACCCAGGCAATCTCGCCCGGATTCTCCGAGAGGTGGGACTGGACCGGAAGTTCGGTTTCTTTAATGAGGTCTTGGAGGTCCTCCATAAGCTTGTTAGTGCAGCTGGGGACAAAGCGTGGAGTAATAATGGGCTTTACCTTATCCTCGCCAATGTGTCTTTTAATGATCCGGCGGCTTATAGCGATGGAATCCTCTTCGCTCTCGTTCAGGACATCAATGGAATTTCGGTCCATATTTACCTTGCCTATATAGGCATAGAGGCCTGATTTTTTGAAGAGGTCAAAGAGGAGTTCGGTGGAATCCTCGTGGAGGCTTGAAAAGACAACGCTCCTGGTAATACCGTTAAGCCAGAGCTTTTCAACAAAGTCCCTGTAAATCAGCTCGGAAAAAGCCGTATCCTTGTATTTAGCCTCGGTAGGAAAGGTGTACTTATTCAGCCAGGGAAGTAGAGGAACATCATAGCCCAAACCCTCATTGGGGTGCTGGGGTGCATGGAGGTGGATATCGGAAAAAGCCGGTATGATCAGTTTTCCCGAATAGTCCTCAACGGGACAGGAGGGCCTATCCTTGACAATTCCCTTCACTTTCCCATCTTCAACAAGTATGTAACTGTTATCAAAAATTGAAAACTCATCTTTATCTTTAGTGAAAACTATGTCACCAAAATATGCCTTCATTCCTCCCCCTTTCATAGACTTGGTCGCAAAACTCACCATAGACAAGTTAAAGCGACCATACGGCAGTTATAAAACACATTCACCTAATTAAAGCATGACAGATTATTAATGCAAATTCAATTATAAATTTTTTTTTGTCAATTTAATTTTCTGATGTTAAAATCAAAAAAAGTATATCAGCTGTAAGGTTGATAAATAGGGAATGCCGGTAAATTCTTACCCTACCCGAAAAATTAAAAACAAAGGAGGCAAAATGAAGAAAATTTTATCAATCCTGTGCGCAGGCATGTGCGTTTTGTCACTCACATCATGCGGCGGGAAAAAACCGGAAGGAGAAAGCATGGGAAGCAACAAAAAAGACTTAATTGTATTCGCTGCCGCATCAATGACAGAGTCATTGAATGAAGTAAAAAAAATGTATGAGAAGGAGAATCCGGAGGTCAATGTTGTTCTCAATCTTGACTCATCAGGCACCCTAAAAACTCAGATCTCTGAAGGAGCGGATTGCGATGTTTTCATTTCAGCTTCAGGCAAGCAGATGAATGAGCTTGACAAGGAAAATGAAAAATTCAAGAGCAATGTAGCCATTGACTCAAGCACAAGATTCAACCTTTTGGAAAACAACGTAACATTGGCAGTAAAAGAAGACAGTGACAAGGGAATAACAAGCTTCAACGATATAAACACAGACAAGGTTAAGACAATTGCCCTTGGCAATGCTGACGTTCCTGTAGGACAGTACTCTGAAGAACTTCTTAAGAAGATGAACATATGGGATGCCATCCAGGGCAAGATCAGCTTCGCTTCAAATGTTAAAGAGGTAACAGGCTGGATCAGCGAAGGTGCTGTTGATTGCGGTATCATCTATTCAACAGATGCCAAGGCTGCAGGCTTGAAGATTGTTGATATAGCTGACAGCTCAATGTTCAAGAAAAAGGTCATCTATCCGGCCGCTGTAGTTGAAACAGCTAAGAACAAAGACGAAGCCAAGAAGTTCTTGGAATTCCTGAAATCGGACTCTGTTAAGAAAGTATTTGATTCGTTCGGATTCAAAACCCTTTAATAAGAGGGGTTAAAGTATGCTCCCGGCTGATGATTAAATTCGGCCGGGGGTATTTTATAATTAGCAAACTCCGGAAACCGGTGAACAAACCATAAAACCCGGAAAAGTGAAGGACAAAAATGAACATATTTCCCTTATACAATTCAATAAGAATTGCCTTGATTTCAAGCTTTTTCACTTTTTTTCTGGGCATTTTTTTTGCCTACCAAATCAGAAAACTCAATCCTACAATCAAGGGAATACTGGATGTTATCCTGACCCTGCCGTTGGTTTTGCCGCCCACAGTTGTAGGATTTTTCCTGCTCAAATTTATGGGACCCAACAGTTCGATAGGCCAATTTTTTGAGAAGATGGATGTTAGCCTGATAATGAGATGGTATTCGGCCATTTTTGCAACCATTGTCGTGACCTTCCCCCTAATGTATAGGACAGCAAGGGGGGCGTTCGAAGCCTTTGACATGAATCTCAAATACGCAGGTCAGACTTTGGGCAAGTCCAACACCTGGATTTTTTGGAAGATAATCCTGCCCAACTGTAAAAAGGAAATTCTTGCAGGCGTTATACTTTCGTTTGCCAGGGCCTTGGGAGAATACGGTGCCACAAGCATGGTTTCAGGATACATTCCCAATAGGACGGCCACCATTTCAACAACGGTCTACCAGCTCTGGAGAATAGGCCAAGATGGACTTGCCTATAAATGGGTAGGTATTAATATGCTGATTTCTTTCATAGTCCTGTTTGCCATAAACTTGCTGGAGAACAAGGACAGGAAAGAATAGAAAGCGAGTCGGATATGCTTGAATGCAGGATTATAAAAGATTTTAAAAATTTCAGGCTCGACGTTGATTTTTCAATGGGTGAGGAGAGCCTGGCCCTACTTGGTGCATCGGGTGCGGGAAAATCCTTAACCCTCAAGTCAATTTCAGGCCTCATAAAACCTGATGCCGGAAGAATTGTACTGAATAACAGGGTCCTATTCGACTCGGAAAAGAAGATAAATTTGAAGCCCCAGGACAGGAAGGTTGGATACCTATTTCAGGACTACGCCCTTTTCCCGAATTTCACCGTTAAAGAGAATATAGAAACCGGTCTCAGGGACGGGGACTCATCGAGAGTGGAACAGGTCATAAAAGACCTACATATAGAACATATTAAAGACAAGTATCCCCACATGATATCAGGAGGCGAGAAGCAGAGGGCCGCCCTGGCCAGGATCCTGGTCAACAGGGCTGAAATCTTGCTTTTAGATGAGCCTTTTTCAGCAATCGACTCTTTTATGAGGGATAAGGTTGAAAATGAAGTGGTCAATATTATAAAAAAATACAAGATTAAAACTATTCTTGTAAGCCACAACAAGGAAGAGTCTTACAGGCTGTGCGACAACATAGTAACCCTTAATGGGGGCAGGAGTGAAGGTAAGCTTGAGACCGATGAGCTCTTCAAAAATCCCCCTACAATTACGGCTGCCAAGCTTGTCGGCATCAAGAATTTTTCAAGGGCAAAACTTGAAGATTCAGGGGAAATCTCCGCGTTGGACTGGGGGATGAGTTTAAAAGCGGGATCCAAGCCCATAAAAAAGTATGTTGGTGTTTTTTCTAACAAAATAAAGATATCCGGTGAAAAGATGGCGGAAAACTCCTTCCCCTTGGGTAAATACTCCTTGATAGAAAACATTGATAACTATTCAGTGACCAGGGAAGGGGAAAGTGAGGGCATGGACAATCTCATTTTCACCGTTGAAAAGGAAGTTTGGAAAAGCTTAGAAAATCCGGAAAAGTATATTACCATTAAACCGGAAGACCTGATATTTTTTGACGATTAATAACCCGGTGACAGGGAAGGGAGGACTTGACTGATGATAGATAAATTCGAAAGAAAAATCACATATTTGCGGATCTCCCTAACCGACCGCTGCAATTTCAGGTGCCGCTATTGCATGCCGGAAGCAGGCGTTGACAAGCTGGACTGCAAAGATATTTTGTCATACGAGGAAATCCTCAGAATTGTCAGGGCTTGTGCAGACCTGGGCATTGAGAAAGTCAGGGTTAGCGGTGGAGAGCCTTTTGTCAGGAAGCATCCCATGGACTTCCTTGAGGCCCTGGCGGAAATACCCGGAATTAAGGATATTGGCGTAACGACTAACGGGTCCCTGGTCCTGCCATATTTGAATAGACTTGAGAAAGCGGGCATTAAAAGGCTCAATTTCAGCCTTGACACCCTGAAAAAAGACAAATTCGCCTACGTTACAAGGCGTGGTGACTTTGCAGCTACCATGCAAGCTATTGAAAGGGCCATTGACAGGGATTTCAAGGTGAAAATAAATTGCGTGCTCATGGGCTCATTCAATACCGACGAAATTGATGACTTTGCCTACCTGACCAAGGACAATGACATTGACGTCAGGTTTATAGAACTTATGCCGATCGGGCCGGCCGGCAGTTTCAAGAAAGAGATTTTTTTCAAGAACTCTGATTTGCTTGACCATATTTTCAAGGTTTATGGAAGGCCCGGACAGGTGGGAAGTCGCCTTGAGGAGGTAGAGACGGACGGGGTTGCTCAAATGTACAGGATAGGCGGATACAAGGGAAGGATCGGACTCATTTCTCCAATTTCCCACAGCTTCTGTTCCACCTGCAATAGGATACGCCTGACAGCGGACGGAAAGATTAAGCCCTGTCTGCATTCGGCCAAAGAATATGACCTGAGGGGACTCGAGGACCCGGAATTGACAGAGGCTCTTAAAGAAGCAATACTTGCCAAGCCTCAGTGCCACCATTTGGAGGAAGCGGCCTCTTTGAGTAAAAGAGGGATGAACATGATAGGAGGTTGATACTTTGAAGGAATTTAGCCATATTGACAGCCAAGGCAGGGCCGGAATGGTCGATGTTTCGGACAAAAAAGAGACTGAAAGACTTGCGATTGCCGGGGCCAAGGTCAAGCTTAACAGGGAGACCTACCTCATGGTGAAAAACCAGGAGATAAAGAAAGGTGATGTTCTCACGGTTGCAAAGATTGCGGGCATCATGGCTGCAAAAAACACTTCAAGCCTGATTCCTTTGTGCCACCCCATAAATATCACATCCATTGACTTGGACTTCAGCTTGGACGATGATAATTGTCTTATTGAGATAAGGGGATCGGCCAAGATTAGTGCCAAGACCGGGGTGGAGATGGAGGCTCTTACCGGGGTTTCGGTTGCAGCCCTTACAATTTATGACATGTGCAAGGCTGTCCAGAGGGACATTGAGATAACGGATATCAAGCTGATTAAGAAATCCGGCGGCAAGAGCGGAACTTTTGTGAATGAAGACCAGCCAAGGGGCCAAAGAATTTATCCAATGAAATGAGAAAAATATGAAAGTCATATCAGTAAACATAAGCGAGAAAAAAGGGACGGTTAAGAAGCCGGTTGAAAAAATAGAGTTAAAAAAGGACTTCGGGATTATCGGGGATGCCCATGCAGGACATTGGCATAGGCAGATAAGTCTTTTGGCGGTTGAGTCTCTGGATAAGATGAAGAGGATCCTACCCGACCTCAAAGCCGGGGATTTTGCGGAGAATATTTTAACTGAGGGCCTGGTACTCCATGAGCTGCCCGTAGGTACTGAACTCAGGCTAGGCAGGTGCCTGGTCCGGGTCAGCCAAATAGGCAAGGAGTGCCACAAGGGTTGTCAGATCAGGGAGAAGACCGGAAAATGCATAATGCCGACTGAAGGAATTTTTGCGACTGTAGAGGAGGAGGGGACCATTTATCCGGGCGACCCCATAAGCATCATAGAAAAATAGGAGCTGAATATGATAAAGAAAATTAAGGTTGAGCATGCCGTGGGTTATCCTCTGCTACATGACATAACAGCAATAATGACCGACGGCTTCAAGGGCGTTAAGTATAAGAGAGGCCACGTCATAACCGAAGAGGATATAGCCGGCCTGAAAGATATTGGCAAGGACCACATATACATAGGGGAATTGGAAGCCGACCAGGTCCATGAAGAGGATGCCATTTTGGCTTTAGCCCCATATTTGACAGGGCCCAATGTTGAAGCAAGCCCTGTAAGCGAGGGCAAGGTCACCTTAAAATCAAAAGTTAGGGGACTTTTTGTCATTAACAGGGAAGCCTTGAGGGCTATCAATGCTTCCGGCGACTACACTGTCACCTGCATCAGGTCCTACACAAAAGTTGAAGAAGGAACAAAGCTCTGTGGGGCCAGGATAGTTCCGCTTTGGACGAGCAAGGAGACTGTGGATAGGGCTTTGGAAGCGGCCAAGAAGTTTGGACCTGTTTTTGAGGTCAAGCCCTACAAGGAACTTAAAGTCGCCTGCATCATAACAGGGGATGAGGTCTTTTACGGCCGCATAAAGGATGCGTTTAAACCTGTTTTGGAGGACAAGTTAAAGGAATTTCCTTCCACAACCCTGGGCTACAGCTTTTGCCCTGACGACACAAGCAAGATTGTTGAGGAATTTAAAAAATATAAGGATATGGGGGCCGACCTGGTCCTCTTTACCGGCGGCATGAGCGTTGACCCTGACGATACCACCCCAAGGGCTATCAGGGAAACGGGCAGTCAAGTTATTGTCCAGGGGATCCCGATGCAGCCGGGCAATATGCTGATGCTTGCCAAGCTTGACGGGACCTATCTCATGGGAGTTCCGGGAGCCAGCATCCACAGCAAGGTCACGAGCTTCGACCATTTTTTGCCAAGGATCTTTTCCGGAATAGAACCAAAAAAAGAAGACTTCCTGGAGATGGCTGAAGGCGGCCTATTATGACGATGAAAGCGGCGGTTCTTACTGTCTCGGACAGGGCCAGCAAGGGTGTTTATGAGGATGAGTCAGGCAAGGTCCTAAGAGGCCTGCTTGAGGATTACGGTATCCGTGTTGAAGACTACAAGATTGTTGAAGACGACGGAGAAAAAATAAAAAAGGCCTTGATATCTTTCTGTGACAAAGGCATAAACTTGGTTATTACAAGTGGTGGGACCGGTTTTTCCGAGCGGGATGTTACTCCGGAGGCCACGCTTGAGATCTTGGACAAACCGACTCCCGGAATAGACCAGGCTATGAGGGCGGAAGGAGCAAAAAATACCCCCTTGGCCTATCTGTCAAGGGGGACTTCAGGTATTAGGGATAAGACCCTGATCATCAATTTCCCCGGCAGCCCCAAGGCTTGCCGTGAGAACTTTGCCGCCATTTCAGGGTTTTTGAAACACGGCTTGGAAATTATTTCCGGCCGTACAAACCACTAATGAATCCGGTCCGTATGGAAAAAGGAATAGTGTTGGTTTGCCGAAAACGGCCAACCAACACTATCGAACCTTAAAAATCAACAAATATGAATCTATAAATGTCAGATGATTAGGCAAAGAAGTCCTTGTATTCGTCAGAGTTCCTGAGCCCGGCCAAGGACTTCTTATCCAGAACGTTGGTCCAGTTAACTTTTAGACAGGAGAGGGACTTTTCCAGGTCCCTCTCCTCCAAGGCATCTATCAATGCCGAGTGCTCAACATAGGTTGACGTCAGCTCTTCGGCGTTTTTTGATGTGTAAAATATTATTTCAAGCCTTTTGATCCTTCTCTTTAGGTTATCAAGAATTGGCTTGACTTCGGTGTTTTTTGACAGGCTTATTATGTGGTCGTGGAATTCATTATCCAGTTGGATGACCTGGACCTGGCGCTTGTCATGGTTGTATTCCTTAATTTTTTCGTTTATAGCTTTAAGCTCTTTTATAAAAGTTTCGTTAATTCTATCAAAACCTTCTTTTAGGCAAAAAGCCTCCAGGTCGTAAACCAGGGGATAGATGTTTTTTATAGAATCAACAAAAATCGGCGCGACAATTGTCCATTTATTGGCCTTGGACATTATAAGGCCTTCATTTTCAAGGCGGAGGACAGCTTCTCTTACAGGGGTCCTGCTTATGCCCAAACTCTCGGAAAGCTCGTTGATTTTCAAGCGGGTATTCGGCTTGAGCTTGCCGCTGACAATGTTTTCCTCAAGAATGTTATAAGCCTCATCCTTAACGAAAATCCTCTCGATTTTCTTTGTTTTATTTTTTTGAATTGTCACCATAATTTTGTAATTTCCCCCTTTATTGAAAGCTGCCAATAATGTAAAATAAACATTGACAGAATAAATTTACGTGGATATAATATCAGTGATATATCACATATCACCTGATTAAATTATTCCACAAATTCACTGTTTTTTCAATATTTTTAAATTGATATCGTTTTCAAAAAGGCCCTTTCGGGCTTAGGGTGGGCGACTGTTTCGGTTGTCCTGTTTCAAAAAACTTTTAGGAACTGCAGGCGGCACTTACCCGCTAGAAAGGAATGTTGTTTTGACGGAGTTGTATAACATTGTTTTGAATGACCTCGACAAGAAGGAAAAAGCATCACTGGATTTCATAAACGAAAAAGTTGTAGAAAAGGCTCAGCATTTTCATGAGAGTTTCCCGGATTACAAGGAAACCCCACTGAGGAGGCTAAGTAATTTAGCTAAACAGCTCAAGGTCAAAGACATATACGTCAAAGACGAATCTTATAGGTTCGGCCTCAACGCTTTTAAAGTCCTTGGAGGATCATATGCCATAGGAAAGTACATAGCTGACAAGTTGGGAGTTGACATAGACGACCTGCCTTTCGAGAAGATGATATCTGATGAGGTCAGGGAAAAAATCGGTCAGATCACATTCGTAACAGCAACGGACGGCAACCACGGAAGAGGAGTTGCATGGACAGCCCAGCAGCTCAAACAGAAGTGCGTCGTAGTCATGCCTGACGGATCTGCAATAGAGAGAAGAGATAATATAAGGGCCCACGGAGCCCGGTGTGACATAATGGAAGGCCTGAACTATGACGATTGCGTAAGATTGGCAAGCAAGAATGCCGATGAAAAGGGCTGGGTCATGGTCCAGGATACAGCATGGGAAGGATATGAGAAGATCCCCACATGGATCATCCAAGGATATGCAACCCTGGCCAAAGAAGCAAAGGATCAGATAGAAAAAGACGGCTTAAAGCCCACCCACATCTTCGTCCAGGCCGGTGTCGGATCATTTGCAACAGGGGTAACCGGATACTTCTCAAGCGTATATAAGGGAGACCAAAAGCCCATCATAACTGTTGTTGAACCGGAAAAAGCCAACTGCAACTATGTAACCGCAAAGGCCGATGACGGAAAGATCCACAATGTAACAGGAAAGATGGACACCATAATGGCGGGCTTAGCTTGTGGTGAGCCGGTAACAGTCGGCTGGCCTGTGCTTCATTCTTACGCCGATGCTTTCATGTCCGTGCCCGATACATCAGCAGCAAGAGGAATGAGAGTCTTGGGCAACCCCTTGAAAGACGACGAAAGGATTATATCCGGAGAGAGCGGTGCCGTTACCACAGGCGTTGTAACCGAGTTAATGCAGAGGGATGACCTCAAGAACATCAGGGAGAAATTGAAACTGGATGAAAATTCGGTAATACTCCTGGTCTCAACAGAAGGCGATACCGACTTTGCCCATTACAGGCAGGTCGTTTGGGATGGACTGTACAGCAACAATGAAGAGTTCAACTACACCATCCAAAGGTAAATATTGGCAAAAAGGCAAATAAGCGGACGGCAGACGTCAAGCTTGGAAATAACAAAAAAGAAAAGGAGATTTTAACATGGCAAAGGACATCAAAAAGTTAATTCAGGATTTAGGACAGTATGATTTTTCAAAGCTCTATCACGATGATTTCTTCCACACATGGGACAAGTCACAGGATGAGTTGAAGGCAATCTGGCAGGTTGCGGACATTTTGAGGGCTATGAGAGAAGAGAACATCTCTCCCAAGATCTTCGATTCAGGACTTGGAATTTCACTCTTCAGAGACAACTCAACAAGAACCCGTTTCTCATTTGCATCAGCTTGTAACCTTTTAGGCCTTGAAGTTCAGGACTTGGATGAAGGTAAGAGCCAGATCGCTCACGGCGAGACTGTAAAAGAAACAGCAAACATGATTTCTTTCATGGCTGACGTTGTCGGAATTCGTGACGACATGTACATCGGCAAGGGCTACACATACATGAAGAATTTCTCTGAATATGTTCAGGAAGGATTTAATGACGGCGTTCTGGAACAGAGACCGACATTGGTCAACCTCCAGTGCGACATTGACCACCCGACACAGACAATGGCCGACCTCCTTCATGCAATACATGAATTTGGCGGAATTGAGAATCTCAAGGGCAAGAAGGTTGCTATGACTTGGGCATATTCACCCTCATACGGCAAGCCCCTTTCAGTTCCCCAGGGAATCTCAGGCCTCTTCACAAGACTCGGAATGGACGTCGTTTTGGCACATCCGGAAGGATACGAGATCATGCCGGAGGTTGAGGAGATAGCAAAGAAGAATGCCGAGAAATACGGCGGGTCATTCACAAAGACAAACTCCATGGAAGAAGCTTTCAAGGATGCCGACATAGTTTATCCTAAGTCATGGGCACCTTTTGCAGCCATGGAAAAGAGAACAAACCTCTACGGAGAGGGAGACCAGGCGGGAATTGACAAGCTTGAGCATGAGCTCCTGGAAGCCAACAAGTCACATATGGATTGGCAGTGCACAGAGGAATTGATGAAGACTACAAAAGACGGCAAGGCCCTTTACATGCATTGTCTGCCGGCCGACATCACAGGTCTTTCATGCGAGGAGGGCGAAGTTGACGAGTCAGTATTTGATCGCTACAGGGATCCGCTTTACAAGCAGGCAAGCTACAAGCCATACGTGATCGCGGCCATGATCCTTCTTCAGAAGATCAAGGATCCGCAGGCCAAGCTCAGCGAGTTGGTTGAAAAGGCAACAAAGAGACTTAATGACAACAACTAATCAAGAGATTAGAGGATAAAAAATATTTGGTTAAGGAGGAAAAGATAATGGCAGATTTCGATTTTAATTTAATAAAGGAAAAAGCACAGGGATATCAGAAGGATATGATCGCCTTTTTAAGAGACCTGATCAGACTTAAGGGCGAGTCATGCGAAGAGGGTGACAAGGCCAAGAGAATAAAAGAAGAGATGGAAAAAGTCGGCTTCAACAAGGCTTGGATTGACAAACAGGGCAACGTTCTTGGTGAAATGGGAACAGGTGAAACCCTGATAGCCTTCGACGGGCATATCGATACAGTAGGTATCGGAAACATTGACAACTGGGAATTCGATCCTTATGAGGGCTTTGAAGATGACAATTTCATCGGCGGCCGCGGATCAAGTGACCAGTTGGGCGGACCTGTAGCAGCTGTTTACGGAGCAAAGATCCTCAAGGACTTGGGATACCTCAACGATAAGTATAGGGTCCTGGTTACAGGAACAGTCCAGGAAGAGGACTGCGACGGCAACTGCTGGTTATATATGATCGAACAGGAAAATGTACGTCCGGAATTCGTAGTTTCCACAGAGCCCACAGACGGCGGAATTTACAGAGGCCATAGGGGAAGAATGGAAATCCGCGTTGACGTAAAGGGTGTATCCTGCCACGGATCAGCTCCTGAAAGAGGAGACAACGCCATTTATAAGATGGCTGACATCCTAAAGGACGTTGAAGCTTTGAATGAGAACCCGGCTGACGACTCTGTTGAGATCAAGGGCCTGGTAAAGATGCTTGATAAAAAGTACAACAAAGAATATGAAGAAGCCAACTTCCTGGGACGCGGAACAGTAACAACAAGCCAGATCTTCTTCACATCACCTTCAAGATGCGCCGTTGCAGACTCATGCTCAATCTCTCTTGACAGACGTATGACAGCCGGTGAGACATGGCAGTCCTGCATTAAAGAAATTGAAGACCTGCCCTCAGTAAAGAAGCACGGCGGCAAGGTAAGCATGTACAACTACAAGAGAGCTTCATGGACAGGCTTGGAATATGAGCAGGAATGCTACTTCCCGACATGGGTAATTCCAAAAGACCACAAGGTAACCAAAGCCATGGAAGATGCTTATAAGGGCCTATTCGGTGACGAGAGAATTTCTCCGAAAATTGAAAAAGAAGAGAAGAAGAGGGCTGCACGTCCATTGATAGACAAGTGGACCTTCTCAACAAACGGTGTTGCCATAATGGGACGTCACGATATACCCGTTATCGGATTCGGACCCGGAGCTGAGGACCAGGCTCACGCACCAAACGAAGTAACCTTCAAGCAGGACTTGGTAACATGCGCAGCAGTTTATGCAGCCCTGCCGCTGGTTTACACAAAATAATTTAAGATTAAATTCATAAGAACATATAGCCGGTATCCGAGGGCATATCGGATGCCGGCTAAAGTGTCATAAGGAATTAAGACAAAATAGGAAAGGCTGGGGAATTTGTCCCCGGCAATTTCCGGTTAAAAAAACCTTTTCACAAATTGAAAAGCGAGGGAGTAGATATGAGTGAATTCATGAGACCGTTACCTTTCGACCAGTTAATCAAGTGGGCACTCAAGGAATATGAGAGCCGCGGCAGAGTTTTCGGTGTAAAAAAGGAAGACTTTTACCATAATGAGTCAGGTAAAAAGCTCAAGACTGTATTCGGCGATGAAATTTCATCAGCCGTAGGACCTGCAGCGGGACCCCACAGCCAGTTGGCTCAAAATATAATCACATCCTACCTTACGGGAGCCAGATTTATAGAATTGAAAACCGTCCAGATCCTTGACGGCGAGGACATCCAGAAAGCCATAGGAAGACCCTGTATCTTGGCCCAGGATGAATGCTACAACTGTGAGTGGTCAACAGAGCTCACAGTCCAACAGGCTTATGACGAGTATATTAAGGGCTACTTCGCCATTCAAGTATTGGCCAAGGAATTTGACCTGGCAGATTCAAAAGACTTTGCTTATAACATGTCTGTCGGATACGACCTCAAGGGAATCCAATCTGAGAAAATTGACAACTATATCGAAGGCTTGAAGGACGCTTCCAATTCCAAGATCTACAAAGAATGCGTGGAATTTTTACAGAACACCGACATTCTTAGGAAGTTCGGCAAGGAAGACCTTGAAAAAATCAGCCCTAAAGTGTGCAGCTCAATAACCCTGTCAACCCTCCACGGTTGCCCGGCCCATGAAATCGAGGCAATAGCTCAATACTTGTTGACGGTCAAGAAAGTAAACACCTTCATCAAGTGCAACCCGACCATGCTGGGCTATGAATATGCAAGAAAGACCTTGGATGATATGGGTTATGACTACATAGCCTTCACCGACCACCACTTCAACAACGACCTCCAGTACGAGGATGCTGTGGTTATGATTGACAAGCTCATGAAAATTGCTGAAAAAGAAGGCCTGGCCTTCGGTGTTAAGCTGACCAACACCTTCCCTGTTGATGTCGAGAGAAATGAATTGCCTTCACAGGAAATGTACATGTCAGGCAGGTCACTCCTTCCATTAACAATTTCTATGGCGGCCATGCTTTCAAAGAAATTTGGCGGCAAGCTCCCGATCTCATATTCAGGCGGTGCCGACGCAATTAATATAAAAGAGATTTTCGATGTTATAGGCCAACCTGTAACTGTTGCCACAACTATACTTAAACCGGGAGGATATGCCAGGTTCAAGCAGCTTGCCGAGGAGAGCGAGAGCCTACTGGACCGTGAGTTCAAGGGAATAGACGTAGACAAGGTTATTGCCTTGAGAGACAAGATCATAGGCGATTGGAAAAACAACAAGCTTTACAGAGAAAAGGTCCAATCAAGAAAAACCGATTCGGCCCTGCCCCTTACCGACTGCTTTAAGGCACCCTGCAAACAGGGCGGTTGCCCCATAGGCCAGCAGGTTCCTGAATACCTCAAGCTCGTAGCGGACGGGGAATATGATAAGGCGTTCGAAGTAATTGCCAACGACAACACATCACCGACTATATTGGGAGAGCTCTGTGCCCACTATTGCCAGGACCATTGTACAAGGGTTGATTATGAAAAGACCCTGCAGATAAGAGAAATCAAGCTCATAGCTGCAAACGAGGCCCAGGAAGCTTATCTCGGGAAAATTGAAAAGACCCCGATCAAGTCGGACTCCAAGGTCTGCGTAATCGGTGCAGGTCCGGCCGGAATTGCCGTCGCTTCTTACTTGAGGAGGAACGGCGTTCAGGTAAAAGTGTTTGAGAAACTTGGCAAGCCCTATGGAATTGTAAGCCATGTAATTCCCGATTTCAGAATTTCAGATGAGGAGATTGAAAGGGATTATCAGATAGCGGTCAAGCAGGGAGTCGAGTTTGTCTTCAACCATGAAGTTACCGAATCCTATGAAGACCTGAAAAAAGAATTTGATTACGTCATAGTTGCAACCGGGGCTTGGAAAGAGGGCTGGTCACCTGTTAAAGAGGGCAGTGAACACGTGATAGACGCTCTTGATTTCCTGTGGAAATGCAGGATGGAAGGCGGAGCAAAACTTGGCAAGAAGGTTGCCATAGTCGGAGCCGGAGACGTTGCAATGGACTGCACAAGAACAGCTGCAAGACAGGCGGGCGTTGAAGAGGCTTCACTCGTCTATAGAAGGACCGAAGCCTATATGCCGGCAACTCAGGGAGAAGTCAATGATGTAAAGGCGGAGGGTCACAAGATCTATGAGCTCTTAGCACCGATCTCATATGACGGAAAGATACTCAAATGTGAAAAGATGAAGCTTGGTGCCTTCGATGCCAGCGGAAGAAAGTCCATAGAGGGGACCGGAGAATTCCTTGAAATGGAATTTGACGCTGTTATCGGGGCTACCGGAGCAAGAGTTGATACCACAAGCTTTGAAAAGAACGGAATCAACCTTGATGACCGCAAGAAACCCAAGCTCCTCGAAACAAACGAATCAAATATAAAGAACGTATATATTATAGGAGACTGCAAGACAGGAGCATCAACCATAGTCAAGGCCATGGGAGATGCCAAGAAGGTCGCCCTGGACATCCTCAAAAAAGAGGGTCTTGGCAATGACTTCAAGAAATTCAATGTTCATGAAGATGCCGAGAAAATCTATTTGAAGAGGGGCTTCCTTGAAGAGATTAAGGCCGGAAAATCCGAGGGAGAAAGATGCCTCAAGTGCGATCAGATTTGTGAAGTCTGCACCGAGGTCTGCCCCAACAGGGCCAATGCAGCCATAGAAGTTGCCGGTTATGACAACCTCCACCAGATAGTCCATATAGACGGAATGTGCAACGAGTGCGGAAACTGCGGAGTTTTCTGCCCCCATGCAGGACTGCCCTACAAGGACAAGTTCACGGTATTCTGGACAGAGGAAGATTTCATCGACTCAACGAATGTCGGTATCCTCAAGCTTGGAGAGGGTCACTACAAGGCAAGAATTGAAAATGGCAATATTATAGAAACAAATGATATTGAAAAAGACCTTTCCGAGACATTTGTAAGATTTATTGAAAGCCTTGAAAAGAACTACAGCTACTACCTGGAGCCGACAGCGGTACTTAATAAATAAGGAGATACTATGATAATTACAGCAAAAGCTATAATATGCAACGACTCCTCAAACAGCTTCTATGAAGACGGAGCTATCTATATTAAAGACAACATCATCGAGGATGTTGGCAATAGGGAGGAGATTATAAGCAAGTATCCCAATGAAGAAGTGGTTGATAAGAGCGACAAGCTTGTTATGCCGGGCTTCATATGCGCTCATTCCCACATATATTCAACATATGCAAGGGGGATGGCGGTATCAAAGCCGACAGACAACTTCTTCAATGTCCTGAAAAATCAGTGGTGGGCCTTGGATAAGCAGCTTACATTGAAAGACGTAAAGCTCAACGGCCTTGCCACATACATGGAGTCAATATCAAACGGTGTAACAACCATAATTGACCACCATGCGGGTCCAAACTCAATAGAAGGGTCACTCTTCACATTGGCTGAAGCGGCCAAAGAAGTCGGAATGAGGGCCAGCCTTTGCTATGAGGTCAGCGACCGTGACGGAATAGAAAAAAGTGATCAGGGTATAAAAGAAAATATAGAGTGGATCAAGCAGGCAAAGAAGGAAGATGATATGCTCCACGGCCTATTCGGACTCCACGCTTCATTCACCTTGAGCGACAGGACCCTTGAAAAGGCTAAAAATGAGATGGCCGGCCTATATGACGGCTATCATGTCCACATTGCCGAGGGTATTGAGGACCAGTGGGAAACTTTGAAGATGAGCGGCAAGCGCGTGGTCGAAAGACTTGAAGGCTATGACATTTTCTCTGAGCACACCCTGTCTGTCCACAATGTTCATGTAAATGAGAGGGAAATGGATATTATCAAGCACCACAATGCTATGGCCGTATTCAATCCCGAATCCAACATGAATAATGCCGTCGGATGTCCTCCAATCCTAAGGATGTTGGAAAAGGGCATACTGGTAGGAATGGGAACAGATGCTTATACAAATGATATGTTTGAGTCCATGAAGGTATCAAACATCCTGCTTTCACACAATGCCTGCGACCCAACAAAGGGCTTCGGAGAAACCATCGAAATGCAGTTCAAGAATAACCCCAAGATCATGGACAGGTACCTGGAAAAGCCGGTCGGAAGGATTCAGAAGGGGGCCTATGCGGATATAATCACATTCGATTATGATCCCTACACACCGCTCAGAGCCAATAACTGGGCAGGCCACGTCCTGTTCGGATTGACCGGAAGATTGGTAAATGACACCATCATTAATGGTAAATTTGTAATGAAAGACAGGGAGATAGTAACTGTAGACAGGGCTAAGATCCACGCAGACTCAAGGCAGAGAGCAGCCCAAATCTGGCCAAACCTCTAGTCCTAAAAATTTAGGAGTAAAAATGCAAAACAAATCTAAAGAGACCGTAAACAGGAGCCTTTTCGACTTCAATGGGAAGCCGGAATTTAAAAAAGCCTTTCCGATAGCCCTCCAGCACCTTTTGGCTATGATAGTGGGAAATACCCTGCCGGCAATAGTATTGACAAACACCCTGGCCGGGACTCCCTACGCCCTGACCCATGCAGAATCAATATACCTGATCCAGGCAAGTATGTTTGTGGCCGCCCTGGCCACCTTCCTCCAGCTTTACCCCATAGTAAAGCTGGGCCTGGGTTCCAGGCTCCCCATGGTCATGGGGATTTCTTTCGCCTATATCCCGGTTATAGTTTCGGTTGCTGTGAAATATGGGATTGGAGCTGTGTTTGGAGCCCAGATAGTCGGAGGTCTTGTAGCCTTCATAGTGGGCATGAACATAAAAAGACTGTATAAATATTTTCCGCCCATGGTAAGCGGAACCGTGGTCTTGACCATAGGTCTGTCCCTATATTCAGTGGCCTTGAACTACATGGCCGGGGGAAACAGCCATCCTGACCAGGGGGCCCCGGTCTTTTGGATTGTCTCACTTGTAACCTTGGCAGTTGTGATTTTCTGCAATATGTTCGGCAAGGGAATTGTGAAACTCTCAGCCATACTTATAGGGATTGCTGTTGGTTATATAGTTTCACTTTGCTTTAACATTGTGGACTTTACGGACATTATCAATTCAAACTGGCTGATAGTTCCAAAAATCATGCCATTTAAGATTGAATTTCATTGGGATGCCTGCTTGACCATGGCTGTGATGTTCGCGGTAAATTCCATACAGGCGGTGGGAGACTTCTCCTCAACTACAGCCGGCGGAATGGATAGGCAGCCTACAGGGGAAGAGCTTGAAGGCGGTATTAAAGCTTATGGCTTGGTAAACATGGCCTCGTCATTTATCGGGGGTCTGCCGACAGCTTCATATTCTCAGAATGTAGGCATTGTCAGCCTTACAAAGGTTATATCCAGACACGTTATGAATATAACGGCAATTATGATATTGATAGCGGGCTTTATGCCCAAGTTTGGCGCAGTTATGCTTTCAGTTCCCCAGTCGGTAATAGGGGGTGCAACTGTTACAGTTTTTGCCCAGATAACTATGAGCGGGATGAAGCTCATAACTTCGGACGAGATGTCATCGAGAAATGTTACTATCACGGGATTGGCCATAGCCTTGGGCATGGGTATAACGGAACTCAACCCGGCAGCTATTGCGGCTTTCCCGGACTGGTTCAAAATGGTGTTCACCTCTTCACCGGTAGTACTTGCGACGGTTATAGTATTTTTCCTAAACCTGATCATACCGAATAAGACTTTGGAAGAAGAGGCGGCAGAGAGGGTCCATATGGACAAGTAAGTCAGTAAATTGATACCTTATTAATAAGGAAGTAAGCCGGTCGGATAAGCTGACCGGGAATAAATAAATTAGGAAATCGAAAATAGGAAGGAGATTTTCTGATGTATGTAGGCAAAAGTGTGCAAAGGGTCGATGCCTTTGATAAGGTTACCGGCAGAGCAAAATTCACAGAAGACCTGATACCCCAAAATGCATATTATGCAAAGATAATACACTCGACAATTGGTCACGGCAGGGTTCTGAGCTTTGATTTAGAGGAAGCCTTAAAAGTGCCTGACGTTGTCAAGATTATCACCTGTTTCGATGTGCCCAAACATAGTTTTCCAACTGCAGGCCATCCCTGGTCTACGGAAGAAAGCCACCAGGACATAGCGGACAGGAGGCTTTTAAATGAGCATGTAAGGTATTACGGAGATGACATTGCGGTTATCATCGCAAGGGATGAGGTTGCGGCCAAGAGGGCTGCAAAGAAGATCAAGGTGGAATATGAGGAATACGAGGTTAAGACCGAAGTCTTCGATTCCATGAAGGATGTTGTCCACCCCATCCATGAGGAATTTCCGGATAATATCATTAAACATACAACCAATAACAAGGGGAATTTTGAAGAGGCCATCAAGGAAGAGGGCCTGATCAAGGTTGAGGGCTGGTATGAAACTCCGATAGTCCAGCATTCCCACCTGGAAAACCCTGATGTATATGCTTATGAAGAGGCGGGGAAGATTGTTGTTGTTGCTTCAACACAGATACCCCATATAGTCAGAAGGTGTGTGGGCCAGGCCCTTGGTATTCCATGGGGTAAGGTCAGGATAATCAAGCCCTACATTGGCGGTGGATTCGGAAACAAGCAGGATGCCTTGTATGAACCCTTATGTGCTTTCTTAACTACTCAGGTTCACGGCCATCCCGTAAAACTTCTGCCGTCAAGGGAAGAGACCTTTGTGTCCACCAGGACCAGACACTCCATGAAAATATACATGGCCACATATTGCAGGAAGAACGGCGATTATGTAGCCAGAGAGATGAAGGTTTATTCAAATAACGGGGGCTATGCATCACACGGCCACTCAATAGCAGGAAAGGCACTGGGCTGCCTCCACCAGCTTTATCCATGTGATAATGTCAAGGGAGATGCCTATTCAGTTTATACAAACTTGCCGACAGCCGGGGCTATGAGAGGCTACGGTATACCCCAGTCAATGTTCGCAACCGAGTCTCACCAGGACGATATTGCCAAGGCCTTGGGAATTGATCCGCTTGAGCTCAGATATAGGAATGTCATGCCCAAGGGATATTTGGATCCCTTCTCAAAGAATCAAAACTATGCAGATTCTTTCAGACAGTGCCTGGACAAGGGCGCTGAGGCCATTGACTATTATAAGAAGAAAGAATTGTATAAAAACCAGACCGGAAGCATAAGGCGTGGAATCGGTTGTGCAGTTTTCTGGTATAACACCGGGGTCTTCCCGATTTCACTTGAATTTTCCGCATGCAGGATGGTTGTCAACCAGGACGGATCTATCCAGGTCCAGCTGCCTGAAACGGAGATTGGCCAGGGTGCCGATACCGCTTACACCCAGATGGCTGCCGATACAGTCGGTCTTAAGCTTGAAGACGTCCACGTCATAAGCAGCCAGGATACCGATGTTACCCCATTCGGCCTTGGAGCCTTCGCTTCAAGGCAGACATACATGGCAAGCTTCTCGATTACCAAAACAGGTAAGGAACTCAAGAAAAAGATCCTGGAGAGGGCCTACCTGGAAACCGGAATCACCACCAATAATCTTGACATAATTGAGAGCAACATTGTCAGAGTTCCGGACGGCAAGATTCTGATGTCAATGGGAGAATTGGCAACAAAAACAATGTATACATTAAAGGATCCAAACCTCCATATTACAGCCGAAGAGACCCACACTGTAAGGTCGAACGCCTATTCCTTCGGGTGCAGCTTCGCTGAAGTTGAGGTAGATATAAACCTTGGCAAGGTCAAGGTCATAAAACTTGTAAACGTCCATGATTGCGGTAAGCTCATAAACCCGGCCCTGGCTGAAGCCCAGGTCCACGGCGGAATGAGCATGGCCTTGGGATTTGCCCTCTCGGAGGAGCTTAAATTCAATGATAAGGGCAGGATACTGAACGACAATCTTTTGGACTATAAGCTTGGAACAGTAGCAGATACGCCGGAATTCGAAGTTTACTTTATTCAGAATCCCGAGCCCACAAGTCCTTTCAACACCAAGTCACTAGGTGAGCCTCCGACATGCTCACCCGCACCGGCCATAAGAAATGCGATTTTACAGGCAACAGGCATTCAGGCCGATAAGGCACCTATGACCCCACACGTACTATTTCCGCTCTTTAAAGAAGCAGGGCTTATAGATAATGACCTTTAGAAAGGATTAGATATGTTTGATATAAAAAATGTTTATGAAGCCTATACCATAGACGAGGCCTTGCAAATCTTAAAGGAAAAGCCCGATCTCAAAATCATAGCCGGAGGGACTGATGTCCTGGTTAAGATCAGGGAGGGCAGCCTTGATGACGATGAACTCCTGTCACTCCAGCTGGTCGATGAGCTGAAAACAGTGACAATGGAAGATGATAAGACCATAAAAATCGGGTCAGGAATGACCTTCGCCCACCTTGCCGACCATCCGATTATTAAGGAAAACATAGATTTTCTGGGCCAGGCCGTCCTTACAGCGGGTGGACCCCAGCTAAGGAATGCAGCTACGGTGGGTGGCAATGTTTGTAACGCAGCCCCAAGTGCCGACTCGGCACCGAGCTTTTTCGTCCTGGACTCAATAGTGGAAATAAAGAGTGCCAAGGGAACCAGAGAAGTTCCTATTACTGAGTTCTACAAGGGCTTGGGCAAGGTTTATCTTGAACCGGGCGAGATGGTCACATCATTTAAAATCAAAGAAGAGAACTATAAGGGCTTTAAAGGCCACTATTTCAAGTACGCCATGAGAAATGCCATGGATATAGCGACAAGTTCATGTGCCGTCAATGTTAAGGTTAATAAGGACTTTGTCATAGAGAGCATCAAGGCCTGCTACGGCGTTGCTTCAGTAGTACCGGTCAGGGTGTTCAAGGCGGAAGAGGCCTTCAAGGGCAAGGTATTAAATGAAGAAAATATCAAGGCCTTTGCCAAGAAGGCACTGGAAGAGCTGTCACCGAGAAATTCATGGAGGGCAAGCAAGGAGCTGAGAACCCAGATCCTATATGAAATTTGTGTGAGAAATCTCCGCGCCTGCCTGGAGGATTTTAAAGGGGGTAAAAATGCATAGCAGCGAACACGGACCCTACGCTGTAAGGGAAAAAGTTGAGCTTCATAACAAACCGACCTACAAGCTTTTAAAGTGCAGTGTAAATGGAATAGATGTTGAGAAGATGGTCGATAAGAGGGCCTCACTAACAGACTTTCTCAGAAACGACCTGGGCTACACATCCGTTAAAAAAGGTTGTGAAGTAGGAGAATGCGGGGCCTGCTCGGTTCTGATAAATGGAGAAACGATTGATTCCTGCCTATATTTAGCCGTTTGGGCTGAGGGCAAGGACATCTGGACAACAGAGGGACTCCAGACCTCGGACGGGTCAATCTCTCTAATTCAACAGGCATTTTTGGAAAAGTCGGCAGTCCAGTGCGGTTTCTGCACACCCGGCTTTATCATTAGGGCAACAGAGATTGTCCACAGGGCCAAGAGGTATTCAAGGCCGGAACTTAGAAAGCTCCTGGCCGGCAATATGTGCAGGTGCACAGGCTATGAGAACATATTGAGAGCAGTTGAGGAAGCAATAGAAATCGAGATAGCTTCAAGGAAAGAGTAGAAAAAATGTCAATCTTGATAAAAAATGGCCGGCTTGTAACAAACCGGGGAATTAAGAATTGCGATTTATATATTGAAGGTGAGAAGATAAGGGACATAGGCCTAAATTTGGCCTATGATGCCGACAGGGTCATAGACGCCAGGGGAAAGACAGTGATGCCCGGAGGGGTCGATGTCCATACCCATATGGCCCTTGATCTTGGAAAATATATAGCCATAGACGATTTTAATTCCGGTACCATAGCTGCAGCCCATGGCGGTACCACTGCAATAGTGGACCACATAGCATTCGGACCCAAGGATTCACTTGTGGGAGATATGATTAAAAAATATCATAAGATGGCTGACGGCTATGCCGTGGTTGATTATTCCTTCCACGGGGCCATACAAAAGGCGAGCCCGAAGGTTATTGAAGAGATGGGAAAGCTTTTTGACGAGGGCATAGTCTCAACAAAGATCTATACCACTTATGGGGGAAAGCTGGATGACGCCTCCATGCTCAAAGTCCTGGAAAGGGCCAAAGAGACAGGAACGGTTGTATGCGTCCATAACGAGAACGACGGCATGATAGCTGAGCTTCGTGACGAGGCTGAGGCTGCAGGACACCTGGACCCCATATACCACGCTAAAACCAGACCGGCTGAAGCTGAGGCTGAAGCCATAAACCGCCTGACATATTTGAGTCAGGTTGCAGGCTGTCCTAAACTCTACATTGTCCACACATCATCCGGCCTGGGTCTCAGGGAGATTGAGAAGGCAAGGGAGAGGGGTGTTGAGAACCTTTACTGTGAGACCTGCACCCAATACCTGACCCTCACTGAGGATAAGTACCTCGAGGGAGGTAATGCCGAGGGCTGCAAATATATCTGCGCTCCGCCCCTCAGGAAAAAGGAAGATGTGGAAGCACTTTGGGACGGCATTGAAAGAGGTGTGGTTGACGTTATAGCCACAGACCATTGTCCTTTCTACTATAAAGAGCATAAGTTACCATGCAAGGATAATTTCCTAACTGCACCCGGGGGAATTCCGGGAGTAGAGGAAAGGCTGGAAGTGATTTTAACTCAGGGGGTAAAAAGATCAATTAAATGGGAAAGACTGGTTGACCTCCTCTGCACAAATCCGGCAAAAATTTTCGGCATGGGCCACATTAAAGGAAGTCTGGAAGTCGGCAAGGATGCAGATATAACTATTATTGAAGAAAAAGACTACACCATAAGCCAAGAAAACAGGCATTCCAAATGTGACTACACGACTTATGAGGGCTTCAAGTCCAATTTCAAGGTTGACACTGTAATATCGAGAGGTAAGCTTATCCTGGATTCCCGGGGATTTTATGCCCTGAAGGGTGACGGGCATTTTATAAAAAGGAAGTTCTGATTTTGCAGGGATTTTAAGAGGAGCTGCTATGGCAAATATTTTGATTGGGGAAAAGAAAGATGGCTTAGAAGCCATGCTTGTGAATGTAAATGACAAGACCTATGAAACCTATGAGGACAAGAGCCTTTTGAGGTTTTTAAGGGATGACTTGAAGATCAAGTCCGTCAAGGATGGCTGCAGCCAAGGTGCTTGCGGAACCTGCTCGGTCATTATTGATGACCAGAAGAAGCTGGCCTGTACCCAGAAGCTGTCCAAGCTTGCCGGCAAGAAGGTTCTGACTATTGAAGGTTTGAGCCAAAGGGAGAGGGATGCTTTCGTATATGCATTCTCGGAAGCCGGGGCTGTCCAATGCGGATTCTGCATACCCGGAATGGTTATATCCGGAGCGGCCCTTGTCAGGACCAACCCGGACCCAACAGATGAGGACGTCAAGAACGGCATAAAAAACAATATTTGTCGGTGCACGGGCTATGTGAAAATCATCGAAGGCATTAAATTGGCAGCTAAAATCCTGAGGGGAGACCTGGATATTGAAAAAGAAGAGGAAAACAGGGTTAAGGTCGGGGACGTATTCACCAGGATCGATGCCCACGACAAGATCCTCGGAATCGGACAATATGTCGATGACATGGAATTTGACGACCTAAATTATGCATCAGCTGTGAGGAGCAAGTTCCCGAGAGCGAGGATACTTAAAATTGATACTTCAAAAGCCGAGGCACTTCAAGGGGTTTACGGGGTTTTGACAGCCAAGGATGTACCCAACAACAAGGTTGGCCATATCTTCCAGGACTGGGATGTTTTTATAAAAGAAGGGGATATCACCAGATTCCAGGGGGATGCCCTATGTCTGGTAGTTGCCAAGGATGAGAAAATCCTTGAAGAGGCCAAGAAGCTGGTTGAAATTGAATATGAGGAGCTGCCCACGGTCTCTACAATTGAAGAGGCTGAGGATCCGAATTCTCCCAAGGTTCATGAATCAGGAAATCTTTGCCAAGAAAGGCATGTGAGCAGGGGCAATGCTGAGGAAGCTTTTAAGAAGTGTGCCTACATAGTTGAACAGGAGTACACGACTCCATTTACAGAGCACGCCTTCTTGGAGCCTGAATGTGCCGTTGCCGAGCCTTATAAAGACGGGGTGAAAATATATACAACGGACCAGTCGGTCTACGATACAAGAAAAGAAACCGCCATAATGTTCGGCTGGCAGGATCAGCCTGAAAGAGTGGTGGTAGAGAACAAGCTTATAGGCGGGGCCTTCGGCGGCAAAGAGGACGTTTCATGCCAGCACCTTGCAGCCTTGGCAGCCTATAAATATGGGATCAGGGTCAAGATCAAGTTCTCAAGGGACGAGTCTTTGAGCTTCCATCCGAAGAGACACCCCATGAAGGGCAAATTTAAGCTTGGATGCGACAAGGAAGGAAATTTCCTGGCCATGCAGGCTACCATAAAGATGGATACGGGTGCCTATGCCTCCCTATGCGGTCCGGTTTTGGAGAGGGCCTGTACCCATTCCGTTGGACCCTACCATTATGAAAACACGGAGATTGACGGCTACGGTTACTATACAAATAACCCGCCTGCCGGGGCCTTCAGGGGCTTCGGAGTTTGCCAGTCAAACTTTGCATTTGAGAGCAACATCAACCTCCTGGCGGAAAAAGTCGGGATTTCTCCCTGGGAGATCAGGTATAAGAATGCAATAAGGCCGGGAGAAGTTTTGCCCAACGGGCAGATTGCAGACTCCTCAACAGCCTTAGTAGAAACATTGGAAGCTGTTAAGGAAGTATATGAGAAGAATGCCGACAGGGCGGGCATAGCCTGTGCTATGAAAAATGCCGGTGTCGGCGTAGGCCTTCCTGATAAGGGTCGGGCTAAGATAGTGATCGAAGACGGGGTTGCCGTCCTCTACTGCGCTGCCAGCGACCTGGGACAAGGAGCCCAGACCGTCTTTAAGCAGATGGTCATGGACATATTGGAAGTGTCGGAAGATAAGGTCAGGGTCATCCACCCCAACTCGGAGAATTCACCGGATTCAGGAACTTCTTCCGGCTCCCGCCAGACATTGATTTCGGGCGAGGCTATAAAGAAGGTCGCTGAAAAAGTAAAGGCTGACCTCAAAGACGGCAAACTTGAGGATTTGGAAGGTAAGGAATACTTCCATGAATACTTTGATCCGACAGATCCGCTCGGATCAAACAAGCCCAACCCCAAGAGCCACGTGGCTTACGGATATTCAACAAATGTTGTAATCCTGAACGATGACGGGACAGTCCGAGAGGTCGTTGCCGCTACAGATGCAGGCAAGGTTATAAATCCCAAGGCCATAGAAGGCCAGCTTGAAGGCGGGATTATCATGGGACTTGGCTATGCCCTTACAGAAGACTTCAAGCTTGACAGGTCAAAGGTTAAGGCAAAGTACGGAACATTGGGACTTTGGAGGGCTCCAATGATCCCCAAGATCACCAGCATATTTGTAAGGAAGCCGGATGATGAGCTTCTGGACAGGGCCTTTGGAGCAAAGGGCGTTGGGGAGATAGCAACAATTCCAATAGCACCGGCAGTCCAGGGAGCTTATTATAAATTGGATGGCCAACTGAGACCGGATTTCCCAATGGTGGAGACGGCCTACAGTAAGCCCAAGAAAAATTTCGGGGCCTAAACTTGGAATAAATAAAGGAAGATAAGATGAATTCAGATGGGCTGAATATTATTCAAGCCGATCCAATATCAGTTTTTAAAATTAAAAAAAATGATGTTATTTCCATAACAGGTGCCGGAGGCAAGACGAGTTTGATGTTTCGTCTTGCCTCCAAGCTTAAGGAGAGGGGATCGGTTTTAATAGCAACTTCGACGAAGATTGCAATACCGACAGAAGGCTTTGACCGGCTATATACTTCTTACGAGGATTTTAAGGTTGAGACGGCAATTGACCACGATCATAGTGTCATTTGTCTGGGAGAAAAAGTTCCGGGTAAGAATAAGCTGGGATCGGTGGGCCGGGACCAACTTAGGCAGCTAATCAAGGCTTTCGACTTCTGCTTAATAGAGGCCGACGGGTCCAGAAGGCTGCCCTTCAAGTTTTGGTATGACTATGAGCCGGTAATTTATGACTTTTCGACCAAGGTCATAGGTGTCCTGCCCTTGAGCGTTTATGGGAAAAGGCCGGATCCTGAATTTATTTATAATTATGAGGGCTATATGGAATATATGGCCCAAATGGACTATATGTCTCAACCGGCCAAGTCCGGAGATCGTGTAAACGTGGAAATAGGTGCCCGATCATATAAGAAGCTCATAGAATATGAAGGCGGGCTCTTCAAAAATTTCACAAGGGACCGGTTCGTGTTCTTAAATCAGTGTGACCTTGACGGGGGCCGGGACCATGCTTTAGAAATATGTAAGCTCTTGAGTGGACATGGATTGGGAATCTCGTTCGGCTCAATTAAAGAAGATAAATATTACCAAGTAGAAAGGAATGACCATGAAAATTAATGCAATTCTTATGGCTTCGGGCCTATCAAAGAGGATGGGGGAAAACAAGCTTTTCTTGGATTTTAAAGGTAAGAAAATTTATGAAACAACACTGGACCTCTTGAAAGACCTTCAAGACTCGGGTGCCATAAGCAGGGTTATTGTCGCATCCACCTATACTGAGATATTGGAAGAGAGCGGGAAAAGGGGATTTTTACCCATATACAACGCTAATAACGAGATTGGCAAGTCATCATCCATAAAACTTGGAATTGATGGGGCTCAGGAAGACGCTGCCCTCATGTTCTTTGTCGCCGACCAGCCAATGCTGACCAAGGAGACCTGCTTGAAGCTGATAGGGGCTTTCAAAGAAAATCCCGTCATGACCTTCCCGGTCGTAGGAAGGCGGAGGGGGGCTCCGGTAATATTCCCGGACGAGTACAGGGATAGGCTTTACAACCTGGTAGAAGACCAGGGAGGGATGATTTTTGCCAAGGACAACGAGACTGCCAAAATCGAGATTGAGGATGTCAGGGAATTGGCCGATATTGATACGGTCGAGTCCTACAAGTCCTTAAAAAAAGAAGAAGATAAGGGTGGAGTTGCCAATGAAAAATCCGATTTTTCTGAGGATTTCAGCCATATCAATAGAAATCTGGTAATAGTTCGAGGAGGCGGGGACGTTGCCACAGGATCAATTCAAAAGCTGAACAGGTCAGGTTTCGATGTCCTAGTCCTTGAGGTTGAGAAGCCTACCTGCATCAGGAGAAAAGTCTGTGCTGCCCAAGCCGTCTATGATGGCCAAGTGACAGTCGAGGATATCGAGGTCAAGAAGTGCGATACGGTTGATGAGATTCGAGAGACCCTGGCCGAGGGCCGTGTTGCCGTGACTGTGGACCCTGAGGGCCAACTCATTAAAAAACTCAGGCCCCTTGCTGTGGTCGACGGCATACTTGCCAAGAAAAACCTGGGGACAAACATGGACATGGCCCCTATAACCATAGGCCTGGGACCGGGATTTACGGCAGGTTCGGACTGCAATGTAGTTATTGAAACTGATAGGGGACACGACCTTGGCCGCCTGATTTTCCAAGGCAAGGCTTCTGCCAATACAGGAAACCCCGGAAATATTCTGGGCTTCACTACCGAGAGGATTTTGCGGGCAAGTGATGACGGTATTATCAAGGTTATAGAAGATATAACTTCCGAGGTCAAGAAGGGCCAAGTTGTTGCAGAGGTAAACGGCAAGCACATAAAAGCCGGACTTGACGGCATGGTCAGAGGAATGATAAAGGATGGCAGCCGGGTTTTCAAAGGTATGAAAATCGGAGACGTTGATCCCAGGGTTGTTCCGAGAAATGCCTCGACGATTTCTGATAAGGCCCGTCTGATAGGCGGGGGAACTTTGGAAGCTGTTTTAATTTTTAAGAAAAAACTTGGCCTATAAAATTTATAAATTCCGAAGGGGGAACCATGCAGGCTGAAATATTGAAAAGAATATATGAGGAAAATGACCGGGGCAAGGACTGTGCCCTAGCCTTCATAATAGAGAACAGGGGGTCAACTCCGGGCAATGACAGCTCGCTTATGACTGTTTTCAGTGATGGATCATCTTTCGGAACCATAGGCGGAGGGGCTATAGAAGCCGATGTCATAAAGAGGAGCCTTGAAGGAATGAAGGAGGGCAAGGCCTTTGAATTTGACTACAGTCTGACCGAAAAAGGGACACTTAAAATGGCCTGTGGTGGTGATTCCAGGGGCTTTGTTAAATACTTCAAGGCGGCAAAGAGGCTGGTTATTTTCGGGGCCGGCCACGTCTCACAGAAATTGGCTGCTCTGGCAAGCAAGACCGGCTTTGCCGTTGATGTAATTGATGACAGGGAAGAGTTCAGGACAAGTCCCGACTTCCAAGGAATTGATAACTACTACTGTATGGAAGTGGACCGGGCCATTGAAAAGATTGAATTTGATCCGGAGAAAACCTTTATAGTTCTTTGCACCCGTGGCCATGCTCATGACCAGGAGGCTTTAAAGGCCCTAGCAGGAAAGCCCTGCGCTTATTTGGGCATGATAGGGTCCAAGGCCAAGGTGGCCAGGGTCTTCAAGGAATTGCAAGCGGAGGGCGTTAAGAAGGAAGACCTGGATAAGGTCTACGCCCCAATCGGGCTTAATTTGGATGACGGTTCGGTTCAGGAAATTGCCGTATCAATCCTGGCCCAGATTCTTACGATTAAAAACGGGACTGACGGAAGACCGCTGAAGCAGGTAAAGCCAATATAATCACCGGCCTTCTTTCAAAAAGTCTATAAAGGCCTTGGCGGCAGGGGTGAGGAGCTTGTTCTTGAAATAAACGTATTGGATCTCCCTTTGTATGAAGGCTTCTTCAAGATCAAGGGCTGATATGAGATTGGTCCTGACCTCCCTGTCGACCGCCCTGCATGACATTATTGAAACGCCAATATTATTAACAACCGACTCTTTTATAGCTTCCTGCTCGCTAATGAAGAGCTTGTTGGGAAAATCGAAGTCCAGCTTCTTAAAAATACTGTCTAAAAAGCGGTATTGGGAGGAGTTGGACTTTTTTGTTATGTATAAGTCATCAGCCACATCAAAGAGGGAGCAGGATTTTTGCCCGAAAAGCCTGTGCTTGTTCCCGACTATCAGCTTCAGGTCATCTTTTACATAGGGATTTATTACATAGTTTTCATCGTTGTGGATTATATAGTTGGAAAGGAAGACGAACTCAAGCTGGTTCTTATGGAGCATTTCCAGAATGTTTTTTGATGAATTTATTATCATGTTGATTTTGATGCTGGGATACTTCTTGTGGAACATGGCAATTATTTTGGGGATTATGTATACGCCTATGAAATTAGTGGCTCCAAAGCTGAGGGTGCCGAACTTCATGGTTTCAATCTGCTTAATATATTCCTTTGCATTGTAGTAGGAAGCAACGATCTCCTCTGCAAAAGCTCTGAAAGCCCGGCCCTGGACAGTCAAAAAGGTCCTCTTGCCCATCCTGTTAAAGAGGGGGACGCCAAGCTCATTTTCCAGGGACTGGATCCGCTTGCTCAAAGCGGGCTGGGAAATATATAAGCGGTCAGCCGTTTTTGCAAAATTTTTCACTTTCGCCAAGGTTAAGAATGATTCGATTTTTGTAATATCCATAAAATACACCTCCTATACAAGCAACTATAACAAATGGTTATCATAAAGTAAATATAATTCGATTGAGTTAAGAAACCGCCCTAAATATAATGGAATTAATAAATATCACGTAAACATTAGGGAGGAAAAGGTTTATGCAAAAGAAAGAAAAAAACAAGTTTATGCCATTGATAACTATTGGCATAGCGGTGGCAGTCTTAATGGCGTTGTTGTTCATGCCTACACCTGAGGGACTAACACCTGAGGCTCAGAAGAGCATGGCACTATTTGCCTTCGCACTGGTCATGTGGATTGGCCGCCCAATACCTATCTACCAGTCATCAATCATATTGATCCTGCTTTTACCCCTGCTGGGAGCAGTAGAAAAACAGAAGGTTGTATTCGGGGCCTTGGGATTTGATATTATCTGGCTCATGGTAGCAGCCTTTGTCTTAACTTCAGCCATGAGCGCTACAAACCTGGGAAAGAGAATTGCTCTTAAGCTCACAACAAAGTTCGCAAAAACGCCGACCCAGGTTCTAATAGTTTTCGTAGTTGTTAATTACATATTGGCATTCTTTGTTCCGTCAACAACCGCAAGGGCTTCATTGATAGCGCCAATTGCCTTGGTAATCCTTGAGATCTATAAAGCAGTGCCGGGAAAGAGTAACTTCGGCAAGCTCATGATGCTCCAAGGGGTCCAGAACAACGCCTTTGCAACTTCGATCGTTATGACGGCAACATCAGCCCAGGTATTGGCAGTCGGATTTATAAACGAACAGGCCGGTGGAAAAATCGGTTATATGCAGTGGCTTTTGGGTTCAGTTCCACAAGCAATAATAACTACAATAATCGCCTTTATAGTAGGAATGTACCTCTTCAGATATAAAGATGAATTTTCAGAAAACATGGACGGGGCAAGTCAAATTCTCAAGCAGCAGCTTCAAGACCTGGGCCCCATGTCCGTAAGGGAGAAGAAGGCTCTTGTAATCTTCGTAATAACACTTTTCCTCTGGGCAACAGGAGACTACCAGAAGGCTTGGTGGGGCTTTAAGATTTCAACTGAGCAGACAGCCGTTTTAAGTATGTTACTCTGCCTCCTACCCAAGGTCGGGGTAATTGAATGGAAAGATGCAAAAATCAAATGGGACCTCATGATTTTCTCAGCAGGTGCCTATGCTGTAGGTAATGCGGTCAATGACACAGGTGCAGCAAGCTGGGCTATAGGAAACCTTGTTAATGCCATAGGCCTGGATAGGATGAACACAAGCATGGTCGCTATAATACTCATCTTCATTACCGTATATAGCCACATGATTTTCACAAGCAAGACCGTCAGGGCGACAATACTTATTCCGTCAATAATCGGATTGGCCAAGCAGCTGGGAATCGATCCTGTTCCGCTGGCCCTGGTATGCTCATTCGGGATTTCAACCACAATAACACTTCCACCACATTCAAAGGTTAACACCCTCTACTTCGGTACAGGATATTTCAGTGTTAAAGATGAGCTGGTGTTCGGATTGATTTCCTGCTTCATATCTTCTTGCGTAATGGTATTAGCCTACTTTACATGGATCAAATTAATAGTTTAGTTATTTGAGGAGGTCAAGAATGAACAAGAAAATTCTTTTAATGATAGCGGACGGTCTGGGTGACCGTCCTTGCGAAAGCTTGGGCCACAAGACACCCCTGGAATTTGCCAAAAAAGACAATTTAAACAAGTTGGCCCAAGACGGCGTGTGTGGAATTATGGACCTTTACCAAGCGGGAACTCCTGTAGGAACCGACCTTGGCCACCTGATTCTCTTCGGATACGGGATTGAAGACTATCCCGGAAGGGGACCGATCGAGGCCTTTGGAGACGGTATGGAGCTTATCGAGGGTGATATTGCCCTCAGATGCAACTTCGCCACGGTCGATGATGATATGAATGTAGTTGACCGCAGGGCGGGAAGGATCAGGGAAGGGGCAAAAGAGCTTGCCCAAGCCATAAACGGGATTGAAGTTGACGGAATAAAGGTCCTTTTTAAGGAAGCAACCGAGCACAGGGCAGTTATGGTATTGAGGGGCAAGGGCCTTTCAACGCAGATTAACGATACGGATCCCAAAGTCGAGGGAGTGCCGGTCAAAAAAGCCAAGGCAAAAGACGGAAGTAAAGAAGCCGAATTCACAGCTGAAATTTTGAATAAGGTTCTGGCAAGGGCGAGAGAAATTTTATCCGGACATAAGATAAATGAGGAGAGGGTTAAAGCAGGGCTTTTGCCTGTCAATATGATCCTTACCCGTGGGGCCGGCAAGATGACCCACATTGAAAAGATCACAGAAAAGTTAGGCTTTGAAGCCTGCTGCGTGGCATCTGAACGCACCGTCCTGGGGGTTGCCAGCTTGGCAGGATTCGACACATTGACAGACGATTCCTTTACCGGAAACCTTGATACCGACGTCATTAAAAAGGCTGAATTCGCCGTTGAAGCTTTGAAAAAATATGACTTCGTGGCCTTGCACTACAAGGCAACAGACCTCATGGGCCATGACAATAACCCTGAGGGCAAGGTTAAGGCCATAGAAAAGTATGACCTGATGGTTGGCCAGGTTATGAAGCTGGTTAAGGATAATTTTGATGGAGAGATTGTCTTTGCCCTTGCGGCAGACCACTCAACGCCATGTGAAAGACGGGAACATAGTGGGGAGCCTGTGCCGATCGTCATAAGCAGCCCCTGTGTGCGCAAAGATTCTGTCAAGGAATATGATGAGATTTCATGCAGCTCAGGTGGACTCGGCCGTATAAAGGGCTGTGATTTTAACAGGATCCTGCTTGATTACCTTGAGGTCACTATAAAAAGAGGTAATTGATATTTGAATTAGGTAGGAAAAAAGTATACATAAGAAACAAATTTGCTCCATAAAATGCTTGACATTGTATACTAAACAGCATAGTATCAGATTATAAGGAGATGATATTATGGCAAAAATACCTACACAAATTCGTATTGATTCAAATGTAAAAGCTAAAGCGAATACACTATTCAATGAGCTTGGAATGGATATGTCAAGTGCAGTTAATATCTTTCTGCGTCAATGCATACTTAGAGGAGGGCTTCCATTTAATGTGGAAATACCCGACTATAATGAAGAAACGCTAATGGCTATGGATGAAGCAAGAAGAATATCAAGGGACCCCGAAACACCCTCCTATTCCTCAATGGATGAATTAAAGAAAGCATTACTCTCAGATTGATGTATAAAATAAAATTCACCAATTCTTTTAAACGAAGTTATAGGAATATCATAAAGCGGGGGGTTGATATTTCTTTATTAGACAAAGTAATTGAAGATTTAAGACTTGGGAAAAAGCTTGATAAAAAGTATCAAAACCATTTACTAAAAGGTAAATATGAAGGATTTTATGAGTGTCATATAAAGCCTGATTGGCTACTTGTTTATTTAATTGAAGACGATATTCTTACAATAACTTTAGTTAATACAGGTAGCCACTCGGACTTATTTTAATGGGCTCTAAAATAAATGGTGTTGGTGGATCGCTGGTCAGAAAATGATTTGTCACTTTCGGCAAATCCCCTTGATTCCATATTTTAGTTTTTTTCATGGGGATTGTCCGCTTTTTGGACTTTCCCCATGACCGCCAGCTCAAGCTTTTTCAGAGGGGTTGCCCGCTTTTTGGACTTTCCCCATGACCGCCAGCTCAAGCTTTTTCAGAGGGGTTGCCCGCTTTTTGGACTTTCCCCATGACCGCTGGCTCAAGCTTTTTCAGAGGGGTTGTCCGGTTTTTGGACTTTCCCCATGACTGCTAGCTCGAGCTTTTTCAGAGGGGTTGTCCGGTTTTCGGACTTTACCCATGATTTCTGAGCCTGGCTTGGGTCATGGGGGTCTCCCACCTTTCGGACAACCCCATTGATTTCAAAGCTCAAATGAGTCATGGGGATTACCCACATTTCGGTGAATCCCCATGATTTTCGAATCAGAGCCCGGCCTGAGCACTTTTTTAGAACCTAAGTAAATTAAAAAGGCTGCCTAACCCCGAAGGGTTAGACAACCTTTAAAGACTATTTAATCATGCGAAATGTCCACCAACACCATTTGACAAAGAGCCTTTTAATGTTCTATTCCTGAGTGTTTTGGAGATTTGATCAATAGCATTAATGGCCTGCTTGATTTCTTCAAAGCTGTTAAAGTAAGAGAAGGAGAAGCGGATCATGCCTTGGTCCACAGTTCCAAACTTTTTGTGGATGAGGGGGGCGCAGTGGGCACCGGGTCTAACTTCTATCCCATAATCCTCCTCAAGCTCCAGGGCCAGGTCGGACGAATTGATCTTGCCCAGGTTGAAGCTTACCAGGGCTGTGGAATTGTGAAGGGTAGGTCTCTTGGAATATATCTTTATGCCCTCTATGTCCTTTATGCCGTCATAGAAACCTTGGCTGAGGCCGATGAGTTTTTTATGGAGCTTGTCCAAGCCTTCTATCTTCAAAAAGTCTATGCTTGACTTGATGGCTATCTGGTCAATATAGTTTGACGTCCCTACCTCGAATATGGCCGGGAAAGTTGAGGGACCCACCTTTGAGAAGGAGTTGGTGCCGGAACCCCCGCAAAATACAGTTTTAAAATCAAAATCCCCGTTTTTAATTATGAAACCCGCCCCACTGGGCCCGTAGAGGGACTTGTGGCCGGTCATGACGAAGAGGCTCCTGTCATATTTGGACAGGTCAATGTCCATGGATCCGGCAGTCTGGGCCATATCTATGATCATGATCAGGTTGTGTTCCTTGCAGAAGGCATGGATCCGGTCAAGGTCATTGAGGTTGGCAAGGAGATTTGAGGCGTGGTTTGTAATAACAAAACGAGTGTTTTTTTGCAAATATTTCTCAAGATCGGAATAGTTGACTTCCAAGTCCTTGCCAATGTCCATAAAAGAGAGTTGGCATCCGGAAAGATAGAGGGGCCTCAGGACAGAGTTGTGGTCGCTTAGGCTTGTTATAACGTGGTTCTCAGGGGTCACAAGGGATTTTATTAAGAAGTTAAGCCCGAAAGTGGCGTTTTGGCAAAACGCTACGTCCATGGGGTTGTCAATGTGGAAGAGGTCGGCAATGGCCTTCCTGCTTTCAAGGATTGCAAGCATGGTGTTTTGACTTTTAAGGTGGCCGCTCCTGGACGGGTTCCCATATTTTCCGGACCTGATAATTTCTTCGTAAGCCCCTGCCAGGCAGGCGGGTTTGATCAGGCTTGTTGCAGCATTATCAAAATACATTGTTACCTGTCTTTCCTATTTTTATCTTGATTATTACAGATGTTGGTTGACCGAAAATGCGAAACCAACACCAGTGAATCCGACTGAGAGACGGCCATAGACTAGTGTTGGTCAGCCGAAAATGCAAAACCAACACTAGTGAATCCGACCGAGAGCCGGCCATAGACTAACTTTCTTATATTGATCTTTAATATTAGTTTATTTTAGTTATTTTCCTCTCATTATCGGACTTGACCAGGGAGAATATTCCGGCATAATTGCCTTGGCCTATGAGGCTAAGGGCCTTGTCCAAATCTTGAGGTAAAATTCTCAGGGCAAAACCGCAGCCCGCGTCAATTTCAGGGGGCAAGGGTATAAGCCTTGCCTTATCAAGGTTCTTAACCTTATCAAGGGCAAGGCTTGCCAGGTCCGAAGAATCAAAAGAAAAAAGAAGGTAATCAGCAGGGGGTGATGACATGGTTTTCTCTCATCAGCTCGACTATCCTGTACATGTTGGTTATTGTGCCGACCTTGAGGTCTTCTTTGAGCTTGTAGTTGTCAAGGCAGAGTCCGCAAGAGAGTATTTCCACTCCTTTTTCCTCGATGCCCTTCATATCCTCGATAACTTTTTCATTTTTAGTGGTATTGAAAACTCCTCTGTTATAGAAGATAACAGCCTTTGGCAGCTTGTCCTGCTCGGTGAGTGCATATAGGAAGCCCTCAAGCAGGGACTTGGAAAACTCAGGGTCTCCGTCTGCTATGGTGTCGGATTTTACAACTACAACATAGGAAGAATTGTCCATAAGGCTTGCTTCGTCAAATTCAGACTCGTCCTTGGCATTTTCATCCCTCATTATGGTTACCTTGTATTTCTTGTCAGCCAGCTTCTCAACGCTTGACTTCATGTGGAGGTGGGTGGCCATCTTGGTCAGGTTCTGGGTGGCAACTTCATTGTCAACCAGGATATGGAATTCCTTCTCCTCCTGATTTTCCCTCATGGCTTTCTTTGTTTCGATTACAGGGATGGGACAAATTTTTCCAAGTGCATTGATTTCTTTCATTTTTTTCTCCTTCCAATGGTTTTTTATTAACTCAGGCCATACTATTTGACTATGATGGGGTAGGACCTTCTTGTCTTAACCCTTGCAATGGGCCAGATTTCAAGCTTATTGTCACGGAATTCTTCTATAATTTTCAGGCTGTCCTCGGGGCTTACAGCGACGCAGAGACCACCTGAGGTTTGTGGGTCGAATAGGACCTCCTGAAGGGCAAAGTCATCATTTATAAATTCGACCCGGCCTCCAATATAATTCCTATTGTTTTGAGCACCTGAGGTGTAGAGGAAGTCCCCGGCCAGTTTCAGGGCGGGCTCCAGAATGGGGACCTTGTCCGATTCGACAATGATCGTATAATCTTCATCAGCCATCTCAAAGAGGTGGCCAAGGAGACCGAAGCCGGTTATGTCGGTTGCCGCGTGTATGTCGTATTTGACAAAGATATCTCGGGCATACTTATTTAGTGTGGTCATCTGGTCAATGCAGGACTCAAGCTCTTCCTGTGTGACTCCTCCTTCTTGGGCGTTGGCACAGACCAGGCCCGTGCCAAGCTTTTTCGTAACTAATATAACGTCACCGTTTTCAGGTGTATTGTTTTTCCAGATTTTTCCGGTATAGACTTTGCCTGTGACCGATAAGCCATATTTTATGGAGGGGTCATGGATTGAGTGGCCGCCTGTAAGAGAGGCTTGGGCTTCGCTGACCTTATCATTTCCTCCCCTCAGTATCTCCTCGAGTATGGAGAAGTCTTCCTCGGTGGGAAACATAGCTATGTTCAGGGCTGAAATGACCTCTCCTCCCATGGCATAGACGTCGGACATGGCATTGGCAGCTGCTATTTGGCCGAACTTATATGGGTCATCGATCATTGGCGGGAAGAAGTCCAGGGTTTGGATGATTGACAGGTCGTCGCTGATCTTTATAACGGCGGCATCGTCTTTCTTATCGAAGCCGACAATGATGTCGTTCCGCCTGAAGGGCTCTATGTTTTTTAATATTTTGTCGAGATTGGCAGCAGCGATCTTGGCGTTGCAGCCGCCGCAAACTTGTAGTTTTGTCATGATAGGTCCTTTATTTTTCTGTTCATATCTTATATTTATATGGTAGCATAATTAGAATGAAATTTGAGGGATTAGGAAGTTAAAAAGAGACGGTATGGTCTGTGATTTGATGAAAATGTGGGAGAGGGATAAGAGGAAAATACTCCAGTCAAAGGTCTGTATTGGTTGGAGTATTTTTTTATATTTAATCAAGCTAAAATTTAATGTTTGTGAGTATAAAGAAAACGCTTGCAAAACAGAATATGGTATATTAAAATATAGATGGTATATGGTATACACCACTAGAAAAGGAGGAAAGTATGAACATATTACAAGCTGCTTTAATAGGAATAGTCGCGGCAATATCACAATTGGAAGGAGGTTGGCTGGGCGAATGTAAGTTCAGAGAGCCTGTAGTAACCGGAGCTCTTGTTGGATTAATAATGGGAGATCTTAAGCAAGGCTTAATAATAGGAGCCCAGTTACAACTTATTTTTATGGGATCTGCTGCAATCGGCCCAACAGCAGGACTAAGTGTAGGCCCGGGTGGAACCATTGGCGCAGCCATAGCTTTAGCTACAAAGTCAGGTATAGAAGTAGCAATGACATTTGCTGTTCCTGTTTCATTATTAATGCAATTTTTGCAGACAATAATCGACACATTATACTCACCTATGATGCATGAGGTTGACAAACTTATTGATATTGGTGGGCGTGAAAAATCTATTATAGGAATTCATTATTTACAAGGTTTGATCGTTTTAATTGTTTATTGGGGCTTAACATTTTTTGCATTATATGCCGGTAACGATGTTATTTCAAAAATAGTTAATAATATTCCCGGTTGGGTTAATAACGGTCTGAATGCCGTAGCAAAAGTTCTTCCGGCCATGGGATTTGCACTTTTGTTGAATTTACTTATGGAAAAAGAATTAATTCCTTATTTAATGATTGGCTTTGCGCTTTCCGCATGGTTAAAGATGTCCATGATTGCAGTAGCTACAATTGCTTTAGCTATAGCATTGGTGATGTACCAGATTAAAACAAAGGAACTGGAACTTGAAAAAACAGCAAGTAACGAATTTGAGGAGGAACTGTAATGAATAATGATAAATTAAAAAGTCTTCCGAAGAATGAATCGAAAAGTATTTTTTGGAGATCATTTTCTTTGTTAGGATCTTTTAACTATGAGCGAATGGAAGGGCTCGGTTTCCTATATGCTGTTATGCCAAGTTTAAAGCGAATCTGGAAAGATGACGAAGAGGGTTATAAGGCTGCAATGCATCGTCATATAGCTGCTTTTAATATGACCGTGGCACCGTCTCCATTTGTAATGGGCCTTTCAGTTGCAATGGAAGAGCAAGCACAAAGTGATCCGGAATTTGATGTTGAAACTATAAACGCAGTAAAAGTTTCATTGATGGGGCCACTTAGTGGAATAGGGGATACTTTCTTCTGGGGAATTTTCAAAGTTATAGCAACTTCTCTTGGAGTTAGTTTTGCAACCCAAGGGAATATTTTAGGACCTATTATTTTACTTTTAACATATAACCTGCCGAATTTCTTGACTAGATATTATGGACTAAAATATGGATATGCACAAGGTACTCAGTTGATGAGCAATTTGCAGGAAAGCGGATTAATGAAGGTATTCACTTATTGTGCAGGAATAATTGGAATGGCTTCAATTGGGGCTATGATTGCACAATGGATTGGAATAACAACACCATTAAAATTCGATATATCAGGAACCAGTATAGTTGTTCAAGAGTATCTTGATGAAATAGTACCCGAGTTATTGTCTTTAATTGCCACACTTGGAATTTATAGACTTATTAAAAAACAGCTCAGCTTTTCTAAAATCATTTTAATAATTGCGACAGTTGCATTCATATTGGGTGTATTTGGGGTAATCGGATAGGAGGAGAAAGTGGCGGTATTAGATCATAGAATAGATGACCGATTAATACATGGACAGGTTGTAGGTTATTGGATTCCATATTATGGAGTAGATAAAATTCTGATAGTAGACGATCTGATTGTCAAAGATAAACTTAGGCAGACAGCTTTGAAATTTGGAACGCCTTCAGGAGTAAAACTTTCTTTCTATGATGCAAAGACTTGTGCAGATAAGCTAAAAAGAAGGCTTGATAAAGGCTCAAATGTAATGGTTTTGTGTAATGGGCCAAAGGCTTTGCTGGATATGTATAATGAAGGCTACCATTTCAAAAGGATTACTGTTGGCAATATGACCCCTGAAAAGGGCGCAGAATATCACCTAAAAAAGACACTTTTCTTATCTGATAGTACTCTTGGAGAATTTAAGGAACTTTTAGCTAATGACGTTGAAATAGTCGTTCAAATAGTACCAAATGATAAAGAAGAAAAGCTAACAGATTTGCTTGAAAAGGAGGGAATAAATTGAAAGAAACAGTATTAGGATATATGTTTGACCAGCCCAGGGCACTAAGAGAGGCTTTTAAAAACAGGTCAATATATATTGATCCATTTTTGGAGTTGTTTAAGAACAAAAAATATAAAAAGATAATTTTTGTCGGTTCAGGTACGTCATATAACGTATCGGTGCTTGCCAAGTATTATTTTAAGCATTTAGTAGGTATGAATGCTGAAGCACACTATCCAACTGTTTTCAAAAACTATGAAAAGGCAGATTGGACAGGTGAACTAAAAAAAGAAGAAATATTATTTGTAGGAATAAGTCAATCAGGGACTTCAATTTCAACAATGGATCTTATAAAAGAGGCCGGGGAGAAAGGCTATGATACTCTAGTTTTAACTGAAGACCTAGAAAGTGAAATAACAAACTTTGCCGGCAACATCATACATTTGCTTTGTGGTAAAGAATTGACACCACCTGAGACAAGAGGATATACAGTTTCTGTACTTCAGGTTTACCTCTGGGCCCTGTCATTAGCCAGATTCTTGGACAAAATCTCACAAGATAAATATGAAGAGTTGTTAAGTGAAACAAGCAACTTGTTAGACAATTTCGAATTGGTTTTAAAAGAATCAGAAGATTGGTACGAAAATAACGCAAAAACTATTGTTAATAGCGACAGGATATATGTGTTGGGCTATGGTATAGACTTTGCAAGTGCTTTAGAGGGCATGTTAAAAATAGGAGAGATGTTGAGACTTCCCACAATAGCTTATGAACTCGAAGAGTATTCACATGGGCCAACCATGGCTTTAACTGACAGACAGACAATTATAATCTTTGGCTCTGATGAAGTTGAGTGGGAAAGAAGCTTGAAATTCAGAGATGCATTTAAAGAGTATAGTGATAGAGTTCACCTAATAACAAACAAAAAGGTTGAACACGATGAGCGCGATTTAATATTTTCGCTTCCATTTAGCAAGTATATTGCGCCTATTGCTTATACAATTCCGATTCAGTTTATTTCTGCCAAGGGAGCAAAAGATATAGGAATTGACACAAACATCAATCCTTTTAAAATTGAGTTAGCTCATTTAGGATAGGGGGAATATGGAAGCTATAATTGTAATAGGACACGGGGAATTCGCTGGTGGGCTAAGTAAAGCACTGGAATTAATAATGGGTAAACAGGAAGATTATTATTTTATTGATTATAACCAGGATTGCAACGCAGGATACTTGAGGGATAAACTAGGTGAGTTGCTGAAAGGACTTAAAGGTAAAATATATATTTGCTGTGACCTGTTAAATGGGACTCCATTTAATATTTCTCTGGAGTATGCACTAAATAATGATAATATTACCTTGCTTTATGGGATAAACCTCCCTACCTTATTACAAATGATAAGTCAGAGGATGTTTGAAAATGGGAAAATAGATGCTGAAAAAGCTATAAGTACAGGACAAGAAAATATGGGGATTTTAGATAAAAGTATTTTTTCAGCTGAATAATAAATTTTTAAACAGGAAAAATGTAGTATAAAAATAATGAGGGGTAGAAAACTACCCCTTATTATTTTTCATTAATGAGTTAATCCTTTAGAGTTTCTTAACAAAAATCAAGAAATTGACCTGAATAATTTTAACTGGTATAGTTAAGGAAATCAGAAAAAGGAGATAAAATGGAAAGCGAAATTTCGATATTAAGATCCGATGCACCCTTAAAAACAATAAGTGAGTTATTGAATCGGAATGAGTATATATATAGGTATGAAATTCTTGATCTTTCTATTAAGGAGTCCAACAGAATAGTCAGTGAATATTTAAAAATTCCATTAGCAACAAGAGTTTTAAGCTATAAAAAATTAAGAATTATCAATGATCTTCCATGTTCACTTGAACAAGTTTATATTGAGAGCGAAAAAGTATTGGGCTTAGAAAAAGAAGATTTAACAAATGTATCTTTATATGAAAAAATCAAAGAGCTTTATGGATATAGCATTTCTAAAACTTCTGAAGAAATAAAAGTTGTTAAGCCAACATTGGAAGAAAAACGTTTGTTAAAGTTAGATGACGAAGAATACGTCTCTTTAACAACAGGGGTCTCATATTTAGATAATGGAAGTATCTTAGAATATTATACTTTGATTTCAAGGTATAATTTTTTTAAGTATAAAAGTGTGAATAGATATGAATAACAAACATATATACCAACAACTTGCAAATAACATCAAACAAAAAATTCATAGTGGGGAGTATAGGGTTGGACAATATATACTTTCAGAGCGAAAAATGTCTGAAATGTATAAAATAAACAGACTAACTGTAAGGAAGGCTATACAAACGCTTGTAGATGAAGGATTTATCGAGAAGATTCAAGGTAAAGGTAATGTTGTAATAAAGGAGCCAAGTAAGAAAAATATAGTTTTTGGTGAAAATGTCTCAAACAGCTTAAGTAGAAGTTTGATACAAAAAGGATTTGTGAATAAAAGAAAACTAATTTCTCTCAAAAAGGTAAGTTTCCCAAAAGACATTCTTTTAAAGTTCGTTGGTCAAAATGATATGTACGAATTAATAAGATTAACTGAAATTGACGAAAAACCATATGCACTTCAGATATGCTATTTTTCAACCAAATACTATGATCATCCGGAAAGATTTGATTTTGAAAGTCATTCTCTTTACACGTATATGGACATGTTTAATAAAATGCCGGTAATTTATAAAGAAGAGATGGAAATAATTAAAGCAAATGATGAGCTGAAAGATGTATTCAATTTGAAGGAAAATCCATTTCTTTTTAAAGTTAATTATCAAAACTATAGTGAAAATAATGAACTTTTAGAATATACAATTGCATATTATCTTTCAGAAAACACAGTTTTTCGTCATGTCTCCGGAAGAAACTAAAAAATGAATTAAATGATGATAATTCAAATGAGAAGAGTCGGTTGATTACTTAAACAATTGTATTGCAATAAAACTGTAGGGATTGGCGGCTCAGTAACCTTTGAAAAAATCAACCTTTTTCCAAGTCATCAACCCATAATAAAGTATTTTGGCATTATGGAAGACCGGAGGGAATGACGGTAAAAGAAACCAGGTTAGCTGCTACACGGTCTCAAATTTATATTTCTTCTGTCAATGTTATATCCGGAACCGGAAAAATTGTTAATATAGATGGGGTGGGCAATAGGGTTGCGAGAAAATCATTCGGACAGAAAAAAAGTCTATTTTTTAGTTGGGTTAAAAAAATAACCCCTGAACTTGAAAGTGCAATTTATAGGGCAAGAAACGTTGCAGCTCCTCTCAATTCAAAACATTTAAAGCTAAAAACCCCTTGTGCTGAAAAAACTGACAAGTGCTATGGCTGCAAGAGTCCCGATAGGATTTGCTGCAATATTTTAATTTTTTTGCATAAATCGATAGGGAGAGAATATGAGGTAGTGCTTATTAATGAGTCTTTAGGATACTGATGTTATTTATTTTCAATACTATTTATTATTATTTAAGTGACTTTGCCAATGGGGGTTAGATTTTTAGAAGAACAGATAGCCTTTAAAGGTTGGCTAAACATAAGGGGTTGGGTAGCCTTTTAATCCATTAGAAATAACCATTTTTCTAGTAATATATCCAGTTTTTGAAACGAATAAAGCTATAGTATCTAAATGCCACTCTCCCTAATACTCTATAATATTAATGATGCTTGTTAAGGTTACTTTAAAGACTTGAATCCATTGAAAATATGCTATTTTATATAACACATTCTTTTTTATCGCGTTACTTATGTATGATTTTTTGAAAAGATGCTCAAAGATCGGTTGATCTTTTTCTGATCGTCTGCCCACCAACATCGTTTATTCTAAAGATATTGCCAGCTTTTTAATTATTAATAAAAATATGGCAGCCAAACTCTAAACTAAATAGACAAAATTTCTGAAAGTTAGGGTTCATAATCAAAATCATTTTTTACACATTGTAATTTTAACTTATCGCTAACTACTAATACATAAAAAAAGCATTGACATACGTTCACTATGATGAAATAATGTAATCGAATAATAATATAAGGTTTTATGGTGGCAAAAAAGCTATAGACTGTCGCTCGAAAGGAGAAAAACAAAGAAATGGAAACAAATATCAATAAAAGCGATGTTTTAAAAGTGGCAACAAATATTAGGAAAAGGATACTTGGGATAGCACTAGAAAAAGGTGGATGTTATCTGACGCAGGCATGTTCCTCAGCCGAGATAGTTGCAAGTATGTATATGAATATTTTAAATATAGGGCCGAGTCAGGGCAATTTGGATGCCCAGCTATTTCCAGGGGTCCCAAGTCCAAGCAATATGGATTATCCAAAAGGATCACTGTATAACGGATATAATCATGAAAAACCTGATTATGATAAGGATAGATTTTTTGTATCATGCTGTCATTACGCTTCCGTAATATATTGTGCTTTGATTGAAACAGGAAGAATGGGCCCTGAAGCAATGGATAAATTCAATGTAGATGGCTGGAATATGGAAATGATTGGAGCAGAGCATTCACCTGGCTTTGAGAATACAGCAGGATCCTTAGGACAAACGGTAAGTATTGCTGCAGGTACAGCACATGCATATAAAATGAAAGGCCATAAAGGAAAGATATATTGCATGCTTTCTGATGGAGAACTTCAAGAGGGACAAGACTATGAATGCTTCCAAGCATCCTCTTTCTATGGATTGGATAATTTCGTAGTTGTTGTAGATGTAAATCATCAGCAGCTTGAAGGCTGGACAAAGGATGTAATGAATATTGAGCCGCTCGTAAAAAGGTTTGAGGCTTTTGGTTGGAAAGCTATTTCTGTAAATGGACATGATGTTGAAGCCCTAATAGATGCTGCTAATTCTGATCATGAAGGCAAGCCATTAGTTATTCTTTGTCAGACCGAACCGGATCATGGAATGCCTATAATATCTGATATTATTCCAAAACATTTCGTCAGGATTCCAGAAGATAGACGTGATGAGTTTAAAAACTTCTATGAAAATATGTAAAGAAAGGTGCCTAAACCATGAAGCTAGAACTAAATACACATTCAAAAAATATAATTAGACTTGCTAAGGAACACCCAGAGGTTCTTGTTTTATCAGCTGACTTGGGTTCTTCTTGTGAGATCAGCGAATTTAAAAAGATATTTCCCGATAGATATCTATCCATGGGAATTGCTGAACAAAATATGTGTTCTTGGGCAGCTGGACTTGCTAGAGAAGGTTATCGACCATTTTTACATTCATTTTCAGTATTCCTATATAGAAGAATTTTAGATCAAATTGAAATGAGCGTTGCCTATCCTAATCTACCGGTTGTTTTTGTAGGCTTTGTTCCGGGAATCACTACTCCGGGAGGGGTGTCTCACCAATCAACGAATGATATCGGTGTGTTAAGGACTATACCAAATATGGCTATTATTGATATTGGAGATGCAACAGAGATTGAAGGGGCTCTTGACCTGGCATATAAATATAACGGCCCGGTTTATATACGTATGTTAAGAAAAGAGGTCCCCAGATTATTCCCTGCAAATGAACCAATTGAGTTAAACAAGGCGAGACAGCTATCTGAAGGAACTGATGTGACGGTTTTATCCTCTTCGATATGTACAGAAGAAGCGATAAGAGCAATCAAAATACTAAAGGAAAAAGGCGTGTCCGTAAACCATTTACATGTTTCAACTCTTAAACCATTTACAGATCAAAGAGTTGTTGAAGCCTGCAAAAATAATAAGTACGGAGTAATTACTATTGAGAATGGCACAGTTATAGGAGGTTTGGGAACTGCAGTCGCTGAGGTAATGGCTGAAAATGCTATAGCAAGACCGCTTAGGAAAATTGGGTTACAAGACACCTACGCACATGGAGCTTCTAAGATGTTTTTGCTAAATCACTATGATATGGGCACTATGAGATTAGTTGAAGAAGTTGAGAGCTTAATGAGCTCTCACCTAAACATAGCTGAAGATGATATTGAAAAAATAAGATTTGAGGACTATTCGGAAGTTTGATAGGTTTAGATTCTACGGGTGTATAAAGAATTTATCTTTTGGAGGTTCATTGTGTTTGAAAAAGAGAAAAAACATATTATAGAAGCAGGAATTAAATTAGATAGATATGGCTTGATTTCTCTAGCTGGTGGCAATGTCAGCATGAGATTAAGCAGTGGAGAGCTACTGGTAACACCATCAGGTATGATCTATGAAGATATGGTTGAAGATGATGTTGTTGTAATGGATGGCTCAGGTAAAATAATTGAGGGAAAAAGGAAACCATCATCAGATACCGGCGCTATACTATATATCTTTGAAAAACGCCCCGATATAAATGCAATAATCCACACTCATCAACCATATGCAACAGCTATCAGCTTAATACAGGATGAATTTACTGCCGACCTAACAACACTTGGGAATGCTTGCAGAGGTAGCGTAAAATGTTCGCCATACTCATCTCCTGGAAGTGTAGATATGGGAATGGATACCGTAAATTATCTAGGTGATCAATTGGCCGTTATTTTATCTCATCATGGCGTAATGACAGTAGGAGAGGACCTTAAGACCGCATTAAATGCTGCAGTTTATTTAGAAGAGTGCGCAAAAGGGTATTTAGCAGCCAGAGCTTGTGGTCCTATTAGACATTTAACTGATGAGCAGATAAAGCAAACAGCAGAAATTTATAAGTATGTTGGTCAAGGAAAATCAGAAATCCCAAAAGAATTGCTTAATAGGGATGGTATTAAAGGATAGTTAAAATAAATAGTTATAGTGAAGGATGCAATTAATATGATGATAAATGGTGCTATTTTTGATATGGATGGTGTATTATTTGATACAGAAAAAATATACCAATCAATATGGTTCCAACTTGCTAAGGAGCGAGGCATTGAACTAGATGCATCCTTTACTAAACTTATATCAGGCACAAGTGGAGAAGCAGCTGCTAATGCTATTAAAGAGCACTATAACGTCTCTGACCCTAAGATTATAAGTGATGAATGTAGTAGGAGGATGCTAGAGGCTGTAAAACATAATATTGATGTGAAAAAAGGAGTTGTTAACATTCTTGAGTTTTTCAATAAGCAGGGTATTAAATGCGTAGTTGCTAGTGGAAGTAATAAAGAACAAATTATTAATAATCTTAAAATTTCTAACTTGAGCAAATATTTTGATGAAGTTGTTGGTGGAGATGAATTAAAAAGAGGAAAGCCTGATCCGGATATATTTTTACTTGCTTTGAAAAAAATAGGATGTGAATCAAGTAAATGTTTGGTGTTTGAAGATAGTTTTAATGGCATTAAAGCGGCTCACGCTGCAAATACTATACCAATAATGGTACCTGACTTAGTTGAACCAACTGAAGAAATAATAAAACTATGTAAAGCTGTATATGTAGATATGGTCGAAGCGTTAGAAGATATAAAAACAATGTATTATTAAATAATTAAAAATAATGCATTATCGTACAAAGATATTACTAATCGTATAGGGTATCAACATAACAAGTAAGTTAATAAATAGGTTATGTTAAGTCTTTTACGTGAATATGTAAATCAGGAAACAAGGGAATTATTAAAAAACCATTGAATAAACTTTCATTAACGAGAAATAGCATTGCTAGTTAAAATATAATCGAAAGTTTAAAAAGACGAATAAAAGGCAAACGTTTGGAGGTATTATGAGGGCTGTAATAAAAAGTGAACCGGGATTCGGACACATGGAACTAGTGGACATGCCGGAACCATCTGTAAGTAAGGATCTAGTTAAGATTAAAATAGCATATTCAGGTATATGTGGCACAGATATACATGCTTACAAAGGTACATATAGTAGTACCAAGCCACCTGTGATATTGGGGCATGAATTTTCAGGGATTGTGACAGAAATCGGCCCTGATGTAAAAAATATTAAAATTGGAGATAGGGTTACTAGCGAAACAACATTTCAGACATGTGGTAAATGCCCAGCATGCTTGGAGAAAGATTATAATCTGTGCTCAAATCGCAAGGGTATAGGAACACAAATTAACGGTAGTATGGCACAATTTTTGATAAGCAGAGAAGAAAGTGTTCATGTTCTCCCTGACAATGTAAGCTTATTAAGTGCATCGCTGACCGAACCATTGGCATGTGGAGTTCATGCGGCTATTGAAAAAGGAAAAGTTAAGTCAGGAGATGTAGTTTGTGTGTTTGGAGCCGGAGCAATAGGACAAATGGTGGCCCAAGTATGCAAAGCGTATAATGCTACAGTTATCATAGCTGGAATAGATACTGATACTGAAAGATTTGAGATAGCAAAAGAAAATGGAGCTGATTATACAGTAGATCAAACAATAGATGATTTGTCAGAATTAATTAATAAATTAACAGATGGTAATGGCGTAGATATTGCCTTTGAATGTTCAGGAGCTGTCAAAGCAGCAAATAAGGCATTAGAAGTCACTAGGAGAAAAGGGCTTGTTGTACAAATGGGGGTTTTCCCTCAACGAGAAGAGCCGATCTTAACGGATTTAATACTGCATAAAGAGCTATGTTACGTTGGATCAAGGAGCCAAAAGCCAAGTTCGTGGAGGACTTCAATAGAATTATTAAGGGAAGAAACTGTTATTCCTGAAAAAATAATCACGAAGATAGTTTCACTAGAAAACTGGATGGAAGGCTTTAATGATACAATTGAAGGCAGGGGGGTGAAAGCTGTTATATGTTGTAATGAGGATTTAAAAGAACATTAAGATATGTGGTGTATGTTTATGACTTGCCTCTACAATTTATAAGGTTGAGTAATTTTAAGGCTAATGCTTCATCTATGATAAGTACGTTTATATAGCGCCCTAAAACCGCTGCTAATGTGCTTTCAGCTTTTTCTTTAGAGACAGAAATGCCTATGGAGAAATTTGCGTTTTGCATAGTTTTTAATGGAGCGCCAATAATGTAGCGATTACCCATGTCTATGGGTGCTCCATTACTATTAAAAGGCCTACCGAGTAAATGTCCAACGGCACCATTAAATTTCAAATAATCTAAATATGAGTCATCCCAGTATCCGGCTTTATATATTGTGGAGGAACAATTAGTACTTCCTATACCGCTTAATACAATGTCTACACTTTCAGCCATACTAAGAGTTTCATTAATAGATGGTTCTTTAATAAGATAATCGCGTACCATCTTATTATGTACGTAAATAGGGGAGTACATGTTAAAGTATTTTCCGTTTAGCTTATTAGCCATTTTTATTGCAAGGCGAGAAGAATCATAACTGGGTTTATTGGTGCCCAAGCAACCCACGAGCTGTATTATTGAGATATTTTTATAGTTTAGTGTAGGAATATATTGACAGATTAGATCGGAAACATAACCCCACGTAATTCCAATTTTCAGATTATCTTGTAATAGAGTTTCGAGAAATTGGATAGAGGCGATGCAACAGCGTTCTAAAGCTTTATGATAGTCATAGATTCCAGATACTACAACAAGATCTTTTAGATCTAGTAGGGACCTTAGTTTTTTTGAAAGAAAATGGTTTTTCTCTATAGGGTCGGAGACAATAATTTTAACGATACCTTTATCTTTTGCACGTTTAAGCAATCTTGAAACGGTTGGACGAGATATATCAAGGATCTTAGCTAAGTCGCTCTGATTAATGTTTTCTTCATAGTACAGTCGAGCTGCTCTAATTAAAAGCTGATCTTCTTGATTCATTATCGTATCCTCCAATAGTTACAAAATGCTTTTGTTAAGTTTTACAACATACAACATAACATAATAGTGAAATTTAGTAAACAAATAACTAAATCTCTGAAATTAATTAAAAAAATTGATTGAGAAAATAATACATATTAAGGAGGAAAAATGTTTAGTGAAAAAGTAGTTATTAGAAATAAGACAGGTTTACATGCTAGACCGGCTTCAGAGCTTACAAATTTTTGTAAAAAATATAGCGAGGAAATTAAAATAATTGGAAATGGTAAAACTATTAATCCAAAAAGCATAATTACAATATTATCTGCAGGTCTAACTAAAGGTACGGAAATTGAAATACAAGTTTCAGGGGAAAATGAAGATTCAGTTGGGAAAGAACTCATACAGTTTATTAAAGGACTAACTGATTAAAAGGAGAATCATATGAGATCTTGCTATAAAGATTTAGTTATTACTGATCTACAAGCCAATGACTACAAAGAAGCAATATTAAAAGTTGGAGAACTGCTATATAAAGGCGGCTATGTAAAAGAAACTTATATAGAAGAAGTGATAAAACGAGAAAAAGTTTATCCGACAGGCTTAATACTTGAAGATATGAATATTGCTATGCCGCATACAACAGGAGATCATGTAATAGTTCCGGCTGTATGTATTGCAAAACTCTCAAATCCGGTTATTTTCAAGCATATGGGAGATCCCGACACAGAAGTAAAAGCAGAGCTTATATTTATGATGGCTATTAAAAATCCTGATGATCAGGTGGAAACGTTAAAAAATGTTATGTCTGTATTTACAAATAAGGAAGCCGTAGAGGAGTTTAAATCAGCTCAAGATAAAGAAGCTTTATTTAGTGTTGCAATGAAATATATAGGTTAAACATAAAATAAATTATTACAAATATATGATAAAGAGAATTAATAGAGGGGAGGTATTAATAAGTTGATTAGTAAAGTGTTTCGAAAGAAACACATGTATTTATTTAGGAGGACAAAATGAGTAAAAAAATTAAAATCTGCTGTGTGTGTGGTTCAGGAACTGTCAGTTCTGCTATGGCAGCTAATAAACTAACAGAGGTTCTTGGTGAAAATGGTTACAATGTTGAGGCAGTTGAATGTAGCCCAATATCGTTAGAAACAACGTTATCTTCAGGTGATTTCGCACTGATTGCATGTGTCTCCCCTGTATATGAAGATTATGGCATTCCAAAAGTCAATGCAGTTGGACTTTTAACCGGTATGGGGGAAGACAAAATTATTGATGAATGTCTAAAAATATTAGAAGAGCATAAATAATCTTAAGTAGTTGATGATTATTGCAATTGAACTAAATTATCAATAATGTAGAACAATTTTAAAATAAGGGGAGAAATAAAAATGACAGAATTTTTAAATACTCTTAGTAAAATATTTTCAACTTTTGGGGCTTCTGTTTTTATACCAATAATTCTATTCATAATTTCAAGGATCGCCGGGGTAACCAGGCAAAAAGCTTTTAGGTCTGCTCTTTTATGTGCAGTTGGTCTAACAGGATTCAGCCTTGTAATTAATAGTTTTGGCAATATTATTGCTCCGGTAGTAAACGATATGGTTACAAACGCTGGAGTTGATCTTCCGATTTTGGATACCGGCTGGCAATCAGTATCAGTTATTGCGTATTCGACAACAGTTGGAGTAGTTTTTATAGGTATTGCTTTAGTCATACAATTAGTTCTATTTTTGGTTAAATGGACAGATGTTTTCATGGCTTCCGATCTATGGAACAATTACTCATTTATGGTATGGGGTTCATTGATCTTTGCATTGACTAAGAGCATGGCATTAGCTTTAATTTGTATGATTCTGCAACTTCTATACATATTGCTTTTTAGCGAGGTTGTTGCAAAACGTTGGTCCAACTATTACCAATATCCAAATTGTTGTATGACAGCACCACATCACCTTGAGGCAGTTCCGTTTGCGATATTGATGAACTGGTTATTAGGAAAATTAGGCTTTAATAAGATCAAAGTTAATTCCCATGATATTCAGAAGAAGTTTGGCATTTTTGGCGAACCGATGTTTATTGGACTGGTGGTCGGTTTTATTATCGGAATTATAGGAGAGTTTGGAAGGCTAAATACTTTAGAGGGTTGGGGAACTGTTACAGGCGTAGCTGTAGCTACAGCATCTGTTATGGCTGTATTTCCTAAAGTTGGAGGAATTTTTGCTTCAGCATTTACTTCATTAACAGAAGCATTTAGAAAAAAAGCTGAAAAAAGTGGTGAAGGAAGAGAGTGGTATCTATCTGTTAATGATGCAGCAGGTTACGGTGAACCAAACACACTGACAACAGGCGTGCTTTTGATGCCGATAATTTTAGCCATTTCATTCATTTTACCAGGAAATAGAATGTTACCAATGGCGGATTTAGTTGCATTACCATATATGGTAGAAGTTTTCGTTGCAGTATCACATGGCAATGTGGTTAAATCGATGGTAATGGGAACAATATGGTTTAGCATCGGGATGGTTTTATGTTCAATTTTAGCCCCCGCATTTACAGAAATTGCAGTGGCTGCCGGCTTTGAATTGCCAAGTGTAGCAGTATATGTTATGAGTTTTGGCATCATGGCACACCCATTTATGATTTTGCTGTTCTATATTTGTTTATCTAAGAATCCAATTTATATTGGTTTAGCAATTGCCGTGTATTTTGTAGCATACTTCTTATTTAAGAAGAATAGACAAAAAATCTATACAGCATTGGAAAATAATGAAGAGACAGTTAGAGGAATAGCATAAATTCATAACCTAATGTATATTTGCAAGTTAATTAGGTGCTATTGTATGATGAATGCTTTTGATAGCATTTATGAGGAAAAAACTATCCGATTAGGAGACTGAAGATTATTATGTTGAAATATTTAACAAAAACACCGATGAATTTTGTATTAATCGAAGATTATTATGTCAAAAGTGAGACTATGCTCAATGCTATTAAGGGCTCATCTCTGAAAATAAATTCTGTAAATAGTGTTTATTGGGGAGCGGTTAATAAAGATGATTGGGCAGCGCGACAGCTTAATATAGAAAAAAATGGTCCTGAAGCGGATAGTTATCCTTTGGAACTTAACAAGTATTTAAAAGATTGTGAAATATTAATGGTTCACTTTGCACCTATATCTAAAGAACTCATCTCTAAAGCGCAAAAATTGAAGTTGATTTTAACAACAAGAGGAGGTTTAGAGAACATTGATATCAATGCATGTAACATGAGAAATATACCGGTTATAAATGTCATAAGGAATGCTATACCTGTGGCAGAATTTACTATTGGGTTAATGCTTTCACTGACGAGGAACATCGGTGCAGCTAGCTACTATATGATGCAAGGCAAGTGGATTAATACTTTTAATAACAAAGGTGAAATCAAAACTCTTCAAAATTCTAAAATTGGTCTTTTAGGTATGGGAAATATAGGAATTGAAATGGCGAAAAGACTTCAGCCATTTTGCTCAAATATACTTGTATGGGATCCTTTTTTAGACAAAGACCGCTTAAAAGCAAACTCAATAGAAAATATTACAGTTTGTGACACGAAAGAAGAATTATTTGCAGAGTCTGATATTTTATCAGTTCATCTAAGGCTGACGCCAAATACAAAAAACATAATTGATAATAATCTTATATCACTTATGAAGCCAAAAGCATATTTAATAAATACTGCTAGAGGCGGTTTAATAGATCAGGAGGCTTTATTTGAAGCTTTAGTTAAAAACAAGCTCGCTGGCGCAGCCTTAGATGTTTTCGAAAAAGAACCATTTATTTTCGATAACGATAAAATTAAACCTGATAATCTAATATTAACACCACATATCGCAGGAACTACAGAAGATGCTATTAAGAACTCTCCATATTTACTAATAAAAGAATTAGAAAAAATAATTTTAAATGATGCAAAAGAGAGAATAGTAAACTTTAATGAGTTAGATACGAGTGTTCTATAGTTTATTTAGCGAAGGAGTAAAAATGATACTCGAGAAGGAAAGAGAACTGGTAATTGAGTACGGAAAAAAAATGATAGATCTTGGCATTACTGTTGGAACTTTTGGCAACATTTCAATTTATAATCCAGAAGAAAATCTAATGGCAATTTCTCCATCGGGAATGGATTATTTTAAAATTGATACCGACAATGTTGTAGTTATGACACTTGATGGTGAAATTATTGATGGTAATGCTAAACCATCAAGTGAATACGATATGCATAGGATTATGTATAAGAAAAGGAAAGATGTTAGGGCTGTTATTCATACACACTCAACCTTTGCTACAACCCTGGCTTGTATGCATGAGCCTATAGAACCGATACATTATGTTATTGCATATTCAGGAAGAAAGGTTCCCTGTATCCCTTACGTACAATTCGGAACTTATGAACTAGCTGAGGCGGCGTATGAGGCTATGGGAGAAGAATATAACGCATGTTTATTAGGCAACCACGGACTATTATGCTGCGGTCCAAATATATCGTATACTCTTGATACTGCACAACAAGTAGAGTTTTTAGCCCAAATATATTATTACTCTTTACTAGCAGGAAAAAAAATATGTTTATCGGATAATGATTTAGAATACGTATTAGGAAAGTTTGGAGACTATAGACAAAAATAATGGCTCTTTGTCAAATAGATTTGGTGCATATTTAACAAACCAAACAAATAGCTTTAAAGGCTGCCGAACCCTTGGGATTAGGTGGCCTTTTTAAATCCTTAGAAATGACAATTTACCTATGCACCAACACCATTTATTTTAGAACCTTTATTTTTTTTGTCGAAACTATTGTAATGCGAAATGGTCTTCATGTCTTTTTTTTGTATTAAAAAAGTGTCGGAAGACCGGCTGATCATTTTCTGATCAGCCGTCCACCAACACCATTTATTTTAGAGCCTATTTGTGTCAATATATATGCTTTCAACGATGGTGATTTAGAATGTCTATTACTGAATTATTAAAAATTTCAAAAGAATTTAATTATATATATGAAATGATGCTAGAATGGTTGAAACCTAAGCTTTATGTACGCTTGTTTAAAATGGGTGAGGTTATTCATGATAAAGATGAACAGATAGACTATTTTGGGATTCTTTGCACCGGTACGATAAAAATTGTCAATGCTTTTGAAAATGGCAGTATTTATTTAATTCAAAATAATAAACCAATAGATTGATAGAGTACAATAGTGTTCGCAAAAACTGAATAGGCAATGGAAAAGCCATCGAGGCTCATGTAGAATGATTTGCGACGAAACAAATAACTACAAAGGAGAACTCTCGATGGCTCAAAAACAGAGTAACACAAATCTTTCCACTTTACTATTCAGTTTTATGAATCAGTCAGACCCCATGCTCAGTATGCCGGAATGGCTTTGCAAACAAATGATGGAAGCCGAGGTCACCTCAAAGCTGAATGCCAACAAGAGTGAACGATCCGATGAAAGATCCGGCTATCGCTCTGGTTATCGCCCAAGACGCCTGGATACTCGTCTCGGAACGATGTATCTTATGGTTCCAAAGGTCCGCCAGGGCGGCTACATCCCGTTCTTCGTGAACGCTTACAAGCGCAGTGAAGCGGCACTTGTACAGGTCGTTCAGGAAGCATATGTCAACGGTGTATCGACCCGCAAGATTGAGCGTCTCGCAAAACAGCTCTGAATCGAAGGTGTCTCCAGATCTCAGGTCAGCGAGATGACAAAGGGTCTTAACGAACAGGTTGATCATTTCCGAAATCGAGCATTGAGCTTGCATCATTATCCGATTCTTTGGACAGATGCTCTCTACGAGGATGTCCGAATCGACGGATATGTCGTCAGTGAAGCGATCATCGTTGTCTGTGGTGTAGATGAATACGGAAAACGTGATGTTCTTGCTGTTGAACCGATGGCGGAAGAATCGCTGGAATCCTATAAGAGCGTTTTCTACCGCCTGAAGGGCCGTGGCCTTCCGACGCCAAAGCTGATCATCAGCGATGCGAACAAAGGGCTTGTTTCTGCGGTAAAGCATTGCTTCCCGGGCGCATCCTGGCAGCGCTGCAAAGTCCACTTTATGCGGAACATTCTGGCGCATATTCCTCAGAAGCAGAAGAAATCATTTGCTTCCGAGTTAAAATCCATTTGGCTGGCTCCGGATGATAAAGTTGCACGCGAACGTGCCAATGCCCTAATGGCAAAATATGAATCCAGATATCCACAGGCAATAAAGTGTCTTGAGGACGGTCTTGAAGATTCACTTGTATTTTATAGCTACCCCGATCTGGACAAGAGAAAAATCTCGTCCAGCAACATGATAGAACGGCTGAATCGTGAGATCCGGCGGCGTACCAGCGTGATCGGAATCTTCCCGAATGAGCCCTCGTATGTCAGACTGGTGACAGCCTATCTGATGGAATACTCCGAAGACTGGTCATCATCCAGGGCATATATCAAAGAGGAGTCGATGTCAGCCTTGTTACCAAAGGAAGTCGCTTAATCATTCTGACGTGAGTCCGAAGATTTTTGCGAACATATCTTGACACTATCAGATTGATTTAACTCCATCTGTTTTTTCCACATATTATAGAATATGAAAAAACATTTCTATGATGCTATTTAACTTATTTGGCTATGAATTGCAAATTAATAGTTTTGCTAATTTACTATGGCTAAGAACTAATATTGAATATTAATTATTTATGAAAATATATTATTATATTTATATTCTTGATTTTATACTTGATTGATGGGCTTATATATTTAAATTTTTTACTTTCAAAAATAAATTAATAAAAACATAACTTCCATTAAAAATTTTAAAATAATTACAATATAAAAAGTTATTTTTAAATTTGAAATTTAATAATCCAACAATCGCCAGAAAAACTAATGATATACAAAAATACAGTAATAATATTTTTATTTTAATTTTTCTGATAGCACAACTATAGCAGAAGCCTTTGATGCCTTTTCCTCATAATTCTCTATTCTTCGTATATCAGACTCAGTAATGCTGTTTGTGAATTTTGTTACCACACTAACTAATTGTTTATAAAACACATCATCCGTAAATACCAAACCCGCAATTATAAGTGAATCCGGATCGACAAGTTCCACTGCAAAAGAAATTGCTTTTCCTAATTCGAAAATATATTTATTTAATAAATTTTGATTATTTTTTAAAATTTCTTTCTTTTTTTTAACAGAATTATTCTCATTTGTATATGATATTGGAGAATTTAAATTTCTAAAATGAATTTCACTTTCCAAACATCCTATTTTATGACAAATCGGGCAAGTATATTTAGAGTTGGGGTTCCACTCAATATGGCCTATCTCACCGGCTTTATTGTGTTTACCTTCAAGAACATTTCCATTTACAGAAATAACTCCACCAATTCCCGGACCATATTTTACAAGCAGAAAATTATCCGTACTCTTTTCCAAAAAACTCTCAACAATAGCAAGCCCTCTAATATTGTTACAGATGAAAACTTCCTGATTAGTTGAAAATACTAGTTTTTGCTTTATGTCTTTAATAGGCATACTAATAGAGCCTCCATTCTTGACAGCTCCTTGTAATAGCAAACCTACTCCCAAAATTTTTGACCGATCAATTTTTAAGCATACTTTGTTTATTACTTCTATTATTGAGTTTAAAATATTTTCATCAAAAATTTCAAATGACCACGTTTTTTCAAAAATAATACTTAATTTGGCATTGATAAATATAAGCCTTGCATCAGTCAGGGTAATTTCCAAACCTATCGAATAAAAAGCGCTTGATGACAGCGTTAATCTTTTCTGCCGCCTTCCGACCTTCCCATCCTGTATCTCTCCACTCTCAACCAAAATATCATTATCAATGAGTTCCTTTGATATATTGGTCATTGCAGCTGTAGTAACGTCTAACTGCTTTGCAAGTTCTACCCTGGTTGAATATTTGTTTTTTATTAAATTTAATAACACACCTCTTTTAGTCGGTGTATTAATAAGGTTTTCAAAATTCATTCACGGCTCCTTACATAAATCATCTAACTAAATATTATTATTATACCCATAGTGAGTAGCAAGCACTTTGTAATAAACTCAAATCTTTTTTGATTGATTTTATCAATCAACTTACCTCCAGACCAGACCCCTATCAATGTGAAAAATATGGATAAGCCCAGCATTTTATAATCAGTTGTAAAATTCCCCTCATATATAAAACTTAATAATAGGATAGAATTAAGGATAACCCATATTAATGACATATTTGCACGAAACTCATTCTTATCCTTATATTTTCCCATTGCATATATAACTAATAATGCACCTCCGGAAACAAATAACCCGTGAATAATGCCTGCTAAAATTAACAGCATGATTGAAAACACATGGTTTAAAGCTATCTTTTTCCCTGATAGTTGATAAATTGAAAATAAAATTATTACTATACCATATGTGAAAAACAATATATTTCGACTAATATAATTAACTAATAATTTTGAAACAACAATTCCTATAACCATGAAAATAATGACTTCTATAATTGATTTAAAATTTACATGTTTTTTTTCTTTAATCAAAACAATTATCGAAACCAAAAGACCCAAGAAATTTAAAATAAATCTTGCCTGATCAAAACCAATTAAAGAAATGGAAACAGGCATTGCAAGCATTGTGCCTGCAAAGCCTGAAACCGTTTGTATTATATTTGTTGTTACTACGATTAAATAAAAAAACAATTTATCCATCTTTTATCCTATATTCTTAATCTCCGAGAAAATATTGCAGAATTTTGATTCTTTTCTGTAGAAAACAACTGGTTTCCCAAATGGTGCCTCAAATTCATAGTAACCTTTACTATATTCTTTATTTTCCCATAGATATATCCACTCATCATCCGGCAAATAAACTGTTCTCCTATTATTCTCCTTTAAGTAAATGGGTGCTATCAGCATATCCCGTCCCAATAAATACTGGTCATCCAACTCATGAACATTTTCATCCTCTTCATAATGAAATACTAATGGTCTTTGAGCACCAATTCCTTTGGTAACAGCCTCATTAACAACTGATCTTAGATAAGGTTCTAAAGATTTATGAACTTTTGTTAATAGAGCCATTATATCTAACGTTTCATCATCGTCATAAAATTGGAAGTTGTCATCAGGTCTATTACCTTCATGTGTTCGCATGAGTGGCGAGAAGGTTGCCATTTCTGCCCATCTTATAAACAGTTCTTTTGTTCGTATATTGCCGAATAGAGATGTATAGCCTCCTATATCGCTGTGTGTAAGGCCAATACCTGAAACAGCGGAGCTTATTGCCCCCTTAACAACAGAAATTAAGCCATCATGAATAGAAAAATCAACCGATTGATCACCTGCCCATAACAAAGTGCAATATTTTTGACTTCCTGCTCCGCCGGCTCTCATAAAATACAGAATTTTTCCTAAATTGCCGGTTTCTTTTAAAGCTTCATAATTACATTTTGCCCACAAAACAGGCCAATTATTGTGCTCGATCATTGGACTTTTCCCATTAGAAAGCTTTACATCAATAGGTAAATACTCGCCGAAATCAGCCATCCAACCATCTAAACCGAAATCTATCATGTTGTTTTTTATTACTTCTTTGAACCAATTGAAGGCTTCAGGATTTGTAAAGTCAACAATCCCGCAATAAAATTCTCCGAAATCCACCAAATATGTTTGTTTATCTTCATTTAAAGCAAAATATCCACTTTCTTCCGCTTCTTTATAAAGACTTGTTCCTTCCAACAAATATGGATTTATATAACCTAGGAATTTTATACCTGAATCTTCTAATTCTGTAATAAAAGAAGGCAATTCGGGATATTCATTTTCATCCCATTCCCAATTCCATTTTAGCCTTCTTCCAAATGAAGTTTCTTTTTTCCCACACCAATCCTGACACCATAAAGCAGCAATCTGAACATCATGCTTTTTAGCTTTTTCAACGATAGATTTGACTCTTTGTGTTCCTCCTTGAGCTCCAATTACTAAACCATTGTAGGCCCAATCAGGTAACTGAACCTGTTTGCCCAAAATATCTGAAAGCCTAATAACAGTGTCCAACAGAGAGTTCCCTTCAGAATAAATAATCTTCTCAGGTATTTCCCAAACTTCAATCTCTGTAAAGTCTGTGTATTCAAAATTGAATTTTGAATAAGCTGTTGAGTCCAAATGTACAAAATAGCGATCAAGTGAGACAAATGTAGGTTGTGGGAAATTTGAATTATAATAGTCTCCACCGGCCTTGTTTTCAACATCACTTCTCCATGTGATATATGTGTTTTTATCGCGACCTACACCCGGCTCAGATGTCCAAACAGGATACTCTCTACCCTTAAGATTAAAGTAACTCATCTGTTCGCCCAGCCCATATATTTTTTCATTTTTAAAGGATGGAATACGTAGCCAGAAACGATTATAGCTGTTATTAATGGTTTCGAATTTTATATTTATTAGTCCCTTATTTTCAGCAAATATCACTTTTAATTCGTCTTCAAATATAACTTCTATCTTTCTTGGATCCTTATCTCTTACTTCAAAATTTAATAGAGGCTTTCTTTCAACAACATAGTCATTAATATTAAAGTTTCCTCTGTACATCTCTATGTTTTCTTCACCACGACCCAAGAAAATAAAAGGAGACTTGCTACTATGTTTTACAAAAATTCTATCATCAGTTGAAATGGTAAATTCTCCGTTACCTGTGTTTATCCTCAAGCCAACCTCCTACTAAATTAAATTATTCTAATATTCTCTCCCAACAACCTTCCATTCACTCCTTGAGACATAAGTTTATTATTTTCCGGATGGGTTAGAATCCATTTATTGTTTTTAAATAAAAGTCCTTCAGGTTTAAAATCTAAGTCTGTATTTGTAAACCTAGGTAAAACAACTACACATTTAAAACCGTCTTTACTAACTTTGCATGGGGAAAAATGTAAGGTAGTAGAATATATTTCAAAAACATCCCCTCTTCTAACATAAAAGGCTTCCACATTGTTGGTGTCAAATTCAAGCCCCTCGATGTCCTGTACTTTTCCCAATATTAGAACAAAATCTGTTACAGCTATATTTACTTCGCTTCCTTTATGGAATTCCAGTGCATTAAGCTTCTCATTCATGCCATTGCAATAGCCGAATTGAATGTCTTGTCCACCATAAATTTGATCTTTTATATATTTAAATGATTCGATTTTTTCAAACTCACTATCAGAAGCAATATAAATATTTCCCTCTTCAGGCATTCTTGTTTTCTCTTCCATATATTCAATAATATCAGGGAAGGTGTGATCAAACACCTTCCCGTATATCCTAAAAGACTTGTCGATTATTAATGGAAGAGAATTCTTATCTAATTCTCTCATTATTTATTTCCCTCGACTATCTCATATGTTTTTGAAAAATCATCTTTGCCAAAACCGGCTTCCATGGCTTTGCTATATACGTTCTTTGCATTCTTAACTCCGGGTAAATCTATGTTTTTTTGCTGAGCCAGCTCAAGACATAAATTAAGATCCTTATTCATATTCTCAATTGAGAATGCAGTTTTATAGTCCTTGTTCTTTATTGCCTGGTTCTTGCTGTCTAAATAGAAATTTTGCCCGCCACCATAGGAAATTGCCTTAACGAACTCATCTATTGCTATACCATTTGAGCCTGCTAACTTGATGGTTTCGTTGACTCCATTTTGTATTTGAGATACAAGTGCATTATGGCAAATTTTCATTACAAGGCCATTACCATTGTCACCCATATGGATAATATTTGATCCCATATATGAAAGAATTGACTTTATCTTTTCAAAAAGTTCATTGGTTGAACCTACGTAAATTCCAAGTTCTCCTGATATTGCTGCAGGTTTTGATTTGACAACCGGGGCATCGGCGAATTCCGCTCCAAGTTTCTTAACGTCTTTAGCCACTTCTCTAGATACTTCCGGTGATATTGTGCTCATATCAATCCATATTTTTCCTTCACACAATTCGTCCTTTATATCCTCAAAAAGAGCCTTGGTATGTTCTGATCTCGGAACCATACTGATGATAACATCAGATTTTGATGCAAGGTCCTTATTGCTTTCTGCCGCAAAACCACCTTCTTCAACTAACTTTTTTACTTTTTCATTTACCAGATCATATACAAAAACTTTATCATCATGTAAATCAATAATTCTCTTGCTCATGGACTCTCCCATGATGCCCAAACCTATGAAACCAATTTTCATTTAATTTCTCCTTGTATCTGTCGCATCCCATGCATCTTGGAATCTCTTCAATCCCTGTCCTGTATAGGCGTGTTTATAACTATCTTTCAAAACTTCCAGTCCTGTAGTTACTATGTCGGCACCCGCAACAGCACAGTCAACTATTTGTTTAGGATTCCTAATAGCTGCACAAATAATCTGTGTTTCTCCAATGTATCCGAAGTTTTCATATATTGTTACTATATCCTGAATATACTTTTTACAATCTTCTCCGTTAGCTTCTTTCCAGCCAATAAATGGAGATACGAATAAACATTTATTTCTTGCTGCTGCTATTGCCTGTGCTGGTGAGAATACCAAGGTTAAATTAGTTCTAATTCCCTCTTCTTCCAGCTTTTTAGAGGCAATCACGCCTGCTTCAGTGCATGGAATTTTAATAACGAAATTTTCACACAATGCTGAAATTTCTTTGCCCATTTTAACCATTTCTTCAGCATCATCAAGGTGCGGATTTATCTCTACTGAAACCGGAAATGTTTCATAGCCTTGGATGCCTTCTTCTTTAATCCAATTTGAAATATCCTCTAGCACCTGATAAAAAGACTTACCGCTATTCTTAATATGATTTGGATTCGTTGTTACTCCATCTATTCCAAAGTTGGTATATGCATACCTTATTTCATCTAATTTTGCACTATCCAAAAAGTACTTCATCTGTTCCTCCTTAATACTCATAAATATCTATTTTTAGTAATTTAGCTAATGCTTCAAGTTCTTGCCTTACATTCTTATAAACAACTATGAAATGAGGTTCCCAACCGTCTGCTACGGTTTCATGGATGTAATCCAAAACATTGTTTTCCAATTTAACAACAACAGATGTTCCGTTAAATGGTTTATCTTTCTCTATAGCCTCTCCTTGTGCTATCAAAAATCTAGGTTGGCCATCAGACTGTTTACCGACACGAAAAATAGTTACTTCCTTTTCAGGTTTGGAAACGAACTCCATAGTAGGTCCCATTTTACGGTTAGGATGTACACCAATTATTTTATCGGAATTTGCTAAGGAGCATGCTCCCATACCACAGTGCCAATAATAAATTAGATTTTCTTCTTGATCAATGTGAACCGGATCACCGAAGAAAGCAGGTTTTCCGCTAATCTTATTGGCAATAAAAAGTGTCAATGCTCCATACACATCGCCCTCACAAGCTGAAGCTATAAGTTCATCGTTCAGAAAACTTAACACGCTACATACCGGAGCATTATACCTGGTGAAATAATCCGGCCAACATCTCGAGGATATTGCACCGATTTTATTTTCTTGGATATAATCTTTATAAGCTTTGTAAAGTCTTATTGTCTTATCAATTTGCTCACTTTTAAGAAAATCATAGTCATTGAAGTCTATCGGAAAGTCTTTCAAGCTTTCTTCATATTCTCCGCTGTTATATGACTCAGCTTTTTCCATTAATTCTCTTACTTCAATACTTGTATAATTAACTCCAAAATATTTCAGCAATTCTAAACTACTTGCTTGACCAAATCCAAAGCCGTCTGGCGTGAATCCTACTGATGCTAAATTCAGTTTGGAAAGTTCGTTCTTTACATTAATCGCATTTGCTATTTTCTCAATATATTCTCCAATATTTTTATCTGAACTTTCTCCATATATGTAGAATAGACGATCTTGTTCCAACATATAGAGAAGATTGCTTGCTGAGTATGCTCCGGTTAATGAATTAAGTCTTAATCTATTTCCATCTACTATACGCTCTTTTAACGTCCATAAAACAATAGGACAATCAATATACTTTTGAACCTCAGTCATATAGTGTGAACCGGCAAAAGTTAAGTTTTGTACAATAACGAGTTCCGGATTTTTATCCTTTATAAAGTTTATAAGTTCAGAAGTTGAAAATAAGGGTTTTTCCGGATATATGACGTCAAAATATTCACTTAAATTTTTTATTGACATCTTGAAATCCCTATCTGCAACTTCCAAATCGAAGGTAGGTACTCCAATAGGTAAGTAAATTACCTTCATCGACATAAAAAACTCCTTTCTATGCGGTTCATAATTTGTACAAATATTGTTAGGGTGGATGATAACCTTATCATCCACCTAAACAAAAGGAGAAATTATGAAAAACTATTAATTCTCATTAACATTTTCAGCTTTTACTTTATTAATCTCTGAAACCTTTTTATTTACTCTGATAACCGAATAAGTCATGATAACTGTCAATATCATGATTATCAAACTTATCGGTCTTTTGAAAAATATTAGGAAATCTCCATCATATATAATCATGGAGTTTACAAAGTTTGATTCAATAATTGGACCCAATATCATTCCGAGCATTATAGGAATAACAGAAATTTCGAACCTGTTTAAAAAATATGCGACAGCAAAAAGCAAAAGCATCAAAATAATCTCATAAGATGAGCCATTTGCAGCATATGCTCCGGCAAAACAGAAAGCCATTATTAAAACAGCTAAATAGCTATAGCGAACTTGTACTATTTTTGCAAAAGCTCTTGTAAATAATTTTCCAATTATAAACATAAAGAAGTTTGCTATTATAATGCCTATCATGATCCCATATGCTGTAAAAGCATGCTTTGTAAACATGGTTGGACCAGGCACAACTCCGTGTAAAATAAAGGCTCCGAGAAGTAGTGCTGTTACACCGTCCCCCGGTATTCCCATTGTAAGCAGGGGTATCATAGCTGCAGAAATAACTGTATTGTTGCTGCATTCCGCTGCAGAAACTCCCTCAATGGCACCATTTCCAAACTTCTCAGGTTCCTTTGATCCGTTTCTGACCGCGTTATAACTGACAAACTGAGCAACCTCGGCACCAACACCCGGCATTATCCCGATAAGTGTAGAAATGATACTGGATTTTATAATAGCCGGGGCTAAACTTCTTCTCTGTTTTGATGTCATGGATACTTTATCTATTTCGTAGGCCTTAACATGTTCTCCTTTTAACAAGCTGTTTATATAGCTTGCAGATTGAAAGGTGATCTGGATCAAAGCAATCAAGGCAATCATTGCCGGCATGATTGAAATACCGTCATAGAAAACAATGCTTCCGAAAGAAAATCTTGATACCCCTGAAACTGGGTCTAAGCCCATTGTCGACAAGAATATTCCAAGCATGGCACCAACAACGCCCTTAATTATGTTGTCACCACTTACCCCTGAAATCATTGCTATGCCTAATATTCCCAAAGCAAAGAACTCTGATGAAGAGAAACCTGAAACAAGCTTTGAAATAAAGCCTGCTGAAACTATTAACACAACGCTGGAAATAAGCCCACCAACAAAGGAAGAAAACAAAGAAACATCCAAAGCAAGCTTGGATTTGCCTTCCCTTGCGAGTGGATAACCGTCAAATGTTGTGGCTATTGCAGAGTTGGTACCGGGTGTATTTAATAATATTGCACTTATAGAACCGCCATACATGCCCCCAACATAAACCGCTAACAAAGAAACAATGGCTGTTGTAGGTGAACTGAAACCGTATGTTAATGGAAGCATTATTATTATTCCCATTGTTACGGTTAAGCCGGGGATACATCCTATTATCATTCCAAGTGCAACCCCACCTATTATTATTAATATATTTGTGATTGATAAAATATCGGTTAAAACACTAAAAATGAAATCCATATCAACCTCCAAATCCCGGCAACGAAATATGGAACACGTTAGAAAATAGGAAGTAGATGCCTGTAGCTGCTAATACACAAAAAAAATATATATATGGCTTGCGCTCTCCCATTATAAATAACATGATCGGAATAGTTACCCAAACTGCTATGAGATAACCTGCATTAATCATCAGTATTCCAAATAGCAGAATACATAAGATAATCTTAAATACACTTTTTTCTTCTTTTAGATCAATCTCTACAATTTTTTCTTTTTTAAACAGTATGCTTTCTCCAATTAGTAATATGGAACAAATAAACATCACTGCTGAAGTTAAATAAGGTATTGTCCTCGGACTTGGCCCGGTCCCCAAGTGTGGGGGCTGGGCTATTTGTCCCGGTATGAGCACATATATCAATACCGATAATATTAAGAAAACAACACCCGTCATAAGGTTTGTCTTAATTTTCATGGTTGTTTCTCACTTTTTAATTTGTACCACTTAAGAGTTCATAAGCTTTTACTGCCTTATCTATTGCCTGGAACATAAAGTCCTTAGCTTCTTTTCCATATAGTTCGAAGTGGTTAAGACCTATTTTTTTAATCCAGTCACTGAATTCCGGAGTTTTCCAAACTTCCTTACTTATATTGATTATATCCTCTTTAAATGCCTCATCTGCTTTGGCATGAGCGGCAACATATCCTCCTGCCGGAAGGATTGAGCCTGTGTAGTCTTTTGAACTGTCAAGAGCTTTATGAATTCCTTCGCCTGCAAGACAGGGTACAGATAATTTGCCTTCCGGTCCTTTGAAGTCTTCAAAAGTCTTGTCTGAAAAAGCTAAAATCGGAATCATTGTTCCGGCTTCAACATCTTCCATTCCCGCTTGTGATGTTCCTACAAAAACATCAACTTCTCCATTTGTAAGTCCCTGTTTTTGAGCAGCTCCTCCATCATAAGACACAACAGTTACTTTTCCGCCTTCCAGTGCTAACAAAGAACCTAATGCCAAATGTGGATCAGAAAGCGGTGCTCCGCCTGACATTTTCAATTTTCCGTCTTTAGAAAGCTGTAAAACATTTTCCAGTGTCTGATCCGGTCTTCCGTATAAGATCCAAGTTCTATCATCTATTGTTGCAAGTGGGTCAAAATTGTCCAAATCATATGGGACTTGCTCAGTATTGAATTTTTTACCTAAAGCATGCCTATATGTATTACCATATCCCAAAACGAAAAGCTGTTGATCATTAGGATCTGATCTTTCAAATGTAGAAGCACCAACAAATCCGTCACCACCTGTTTTTTGTTCAACAATAAAGTTGTATTGTGGGAACAATTCACCCGCAACCTGGGCATACCTTCTTGCTACAATATCAGCTGTTCCTCCAACACCATATGGGCATATGATTTTAACTAATCCGCTAGTAGATGTTTTTACTTCTGATTTGGATACATTTATATCACTTTGTTCTGTTCCGGAATTGTCTTGTCCGGAAACATTTTCGTTTCCACCGTTACCACATGCTGTAATTGAGAACAACAACACCATCAGAATCACTGCTGAACTTAAAAATTTCTTAAACTTCATTTTTACTCCCCCTTTTATTAACTAAGTTAAGTAACTAAAATCTAAATATAAATATACTCCAGAATGAAAACGTTGTCAATCTTGTTGATTATATTTTTATGTATGAGTTGAATAAGCACAGATCAATGGCATATAGAACTCCCCGGAAAAATGAATGATCAAAACCATTTAAGCATCCTTTTACCGGGGAGTTTTATTACTGAATTATACTATAATATTTTCATTTTATTTAAAGAAGGTCTTAATGCCTCAAAAAGAATTGTTGAAAAAACGATTGCCAGTATCGCATTAACTATGGTTGTAATACTCGATATGGCAGCCAGTTTAGCAGCAAGATCTCCTCGTATTTTGTATATAAACAAATTAAATATATATCTTATAAGAGGATCCGCAATAATATTAAAAACCGCACCTGCTCCTGTTGCCAGGACCAGTTTCAAAATTCTTTTTTGCCTATTTTCTTCATGACGCACTTTCAATAGCCTCATAAATAAGCCAACTATAAGACCAATACAAAGTTTTAATATGAAAGTTGCTGGTGCAGAAGTCATGTATCCTGATGTCATATCAGCTATCGTCATTCCTATAGCACCTGATAATCCTCCTTCAAGTCCTCCTATAGTTAAGGCCGCTACCATTAAAAATACATTTCCCATATGAAAGGCTGTTTTTTGAGTTCCTACAGGTATATCTATTCTCAAAAATTGAAATCCTATATAACTTAAAGCAGCAAATATACCAATCTGAGCAATTTTTCTTGTAGAAAAATTATTTTTCATTTACTATCCTTCCCACTTCGAATTTATATTTTTATAAATTTTCTCAGTCTTTGAACATATGATAGAAAACTGATCCTCCTATTCCCCAACCAATTGCAATAATTACTATATCTAAGGGTCCCATTATTTCCTCCTAACCATATGCTAAGTTTAAGCTTTACCTTGCTTTTTGCTATTATAAAATATTGAATTGGCAATTATCATAGTTACTGCAGAGCAAACCAGTCCAAAAACAAAATGACTTATGCCTAAAGGCGACCCTGCAGCCCAATAAGCTAATGTTGAAATTATAGCTACAGCAATTGTTATTAAAGTTCCCTTTTCGTTCATCTTTTCTCTCCAGAAGAAAATACCACAGAATATTGGCACTAAAGCAGCGCCGGCTGGTGCTCCAACATCCTCCATTATTGAAACTATAGAAGATCCGAAATAACCAACAATCAATCCTGCTATTGCAACAACAACCATAAAAATTCTTTGTAATGTTAGCAATTGTTTGTCTTCTAGATTAGTGAACCTTCCGACAACATCCCTGGAAAGCATTATCGAAACAACCATCGTTACTGAAGCCGCAGTGCCCATTACCGCAGCCAATAGAGCTGCAAGCAATATGGCTCCAAGATATGTCCCTGTAAATTGATTGATCATTGCGGGTAAAACAGCATCTGATGTGGCAAGATCCGGAATCAATGCAGCCCCTGCCAAGCCTATAAAACTGGCAAATAACAAATAGGGTAAGTAAATTAACAGTGTTGCTGTCAAAGAAGCGTTCCTTGCTTCACTGGCACTCTTTGCTCCACATATTCTTAGGAAGTTTTCATTATTTACCATATTACTCGTGCCAAAGTATAGTCCTGAAGAAATCATAGTTCCCCATCCGACTGTCCCGGCAAATTTTAGCATTTCAGATTTATTACTTAACGTTTTTACTATTCCTGAGGTTCCACCTGTTTTAATTAAAGCAACCAGAGGTAGCACCATTAGAACTGAAAAAACCATTAAGGCAATGTTTAATTTATCTGTCTTAGTTGCAGCCACCATTCCACCAATAACTGTATATACCAACATGACAGCAGTCATTATAATCATGGCTAATAGTAAATCGATCTGAGGTATAAACATTGTCAGAATAGTTCCTAAAGATCTAATTTGTGAAGCGACTACTGAAAAAACAGAGAAAATACTTAACAAGGCTATAGCGTCGGCACATCTTTTACCTAGATGCTTTCTTATTAATTCAGGAATAGTGCTGACATTTTCGTGACGTATTTTTTTTGCAAAAAGCAAACTCGATAAAAGTGCACCAATACCCACACAAATAGCAAGATAAAATCCTGATATTCCATATGCATAACACATACTGGCGCAACCTAAAGTTGAACCTGCACCTATCCACGCAGATGACATTGAAAACACATTGGTCCAAAACGGTATGTTTCTATCTGCTGTAGCAAACTCATCTGCTGTATTAACTTTTTTCCCCGCAATTATGCCTATTGCAAGGACAGCTGCAATATAAATTACAGCAATAATGATTTTAGCCATTGACATCCTCCTTAAATAAATTAAAAAAATTATGTTATATAGAAGAATTTATTATTTGTTTTTGATATCATTCAAACATTTTTCAATTCTATCCAAGCCCTCTTTCAAGATTTCATGGCTTGTTGCAAGACAAATTCTTACATGGCCTTCTGATCCCGGTCCAAAGAAGCGCTTGCCACCAGGGACTATTGCTATTTTGTATTCTTCTTTAAGTAAATTAACAAAATCCACAGGATTCATACCGACTTCACTTATATCAGGGAACAGAACAAAAGTTGCTTGTGGTTTGTGACATTTTATTAAGGGCATCTTATTTAATCTATCCAAAGCATAGTCTCTGTTGGCTGTTATGTGTTCTACATATTCATCAACCCTATACAAGCTCTTTGTTAAACAAGCTATTCCTGCTATTTGTGAAAGTAGATTAATTCCACCAATTGTTTGGTCTGCCATAGAAGTTTGAGCAAGTTTTTCATAGTTTTCTTGATTAGTTGCATAAATGCAACCAATTCTTAAACCTGCTACCCCAAATGTTTTTGAAAAGCCATATACAGACAAGGTTCTTTTGTTCATTTCCGGTCCAAACTCTAAAAGGCTGTTGAAATGATTGCCCGGGTAAACTATATCTGACCAGATTTCATCATTCATTATATAAAAACCATATTTCTCTGACAGATCCAATAGATACTTAAGGTCATCTTTTGAATAGAGCATTCCCATAGGATTATGAGGATTGCAAAAACCAATCATTTTAGTTTTCGGAGTAATATAATATTCCAAACCCTCTAAGCTAATTCGATCCTCTTTTAAATTTGAAGGGAAAAGCTTTATTACCCCACCCGCATCTTCCATATTCGTTCTAAATAAAAAATCTACTGGATCAAAAACAATGCACTCATCCCCGGGTTCAATAAATGAATGAGCAATTATATTCATCCCTCGAGCCGCACTGTCAATTGGTAAAATATATTCGGGATTAACATGTTCATTCTTTCTTTCATTAAAAAATTTAGCCAAAGAATTTTTAAACTCCGGCATTCCTCTATTTTCAACATATGGAAAATAACCATCCTTAATATATTCTTTCAAAGTATCAACAATTTCCGGTGCACATGGAAAATCACTATCGGCTGCTGTCAATGGAATTACCCCGTCAGGGACCTCAGCCCACCTCAAATTATGTGCCCTGTCTTTTAGAATATCCAAGTTGACGTTTTCATTAGTAAAAGTTTTCATGTACTACCTCCTTAAAAATATGTGTATTAAGTAGCGATCATTTAACTGCAATTACTTCTATTTCACACTTAGCACCTTTTGGAAGTTCCTTCACTGCAAAACAACTTCTTGCTGGTTTAGAAGTGAAATATTTTGAATATACTTCATTAAAATCTGTAAAATCTCCCATATCCGTTAAAAAGCATGTTGTCTTTATTACTTTTCCTAGCTCAACATCAGCTTCTTTTAAAATTGCTTTTATGTTTTTACAACTCCTCTCGGCCTGTTCTTTGATTGTTTCTGGCATAGTACCGTTTGAAGGATCAATAGGTAATTGACCGGATACAAAGACAAAGCCAATTGCTTCATAAGCTTGTGAATAAGGTCCAATAGCTTCAGGTGCATTTTTACTTTCAATTAATCTCATATAGTTGTCCTCTCTCTAATAGTAACGTTTTCCTTTTAATAAGTTTATGGCTAAAATATATTATTGTCAATCAATGTTTTAATAAAATTAATTTTATTTATTATTAGTGTATTCTTGATAAAAATAACTGGATATTTTAAAATTAGTCATCTCCTAATATAAATTTAAAAGGATGGTTAACGATGAAACTTTCCTCAAAAGACAGAATGATATTAGAATCCTATAAAACCACGCTTGAAGGTTTAGCTAATTATTTGGGTAGTTCTTATGAATTTGTATTACATAGTCTTGAAAATTTAGATCACTCGGTAATCAAAATTCTGAATGGTTATCATACAGGAAGGACCATAGGCTCTCCAATAACAAATCTGGCTTTAGATATGCTGGAGCAAATAGATAATGATAAAAATGGTAGTGACTATTATTCTTATTTTTCAAATAACAGGAATAATGAACCCTTAAAGTCTTCTACAATTGCTATTAGAGGAGAAAATAACAGAATAATTGGCCTTTTATGTATTAATTGTTACCTTAATACTCCTTATTTGGAAATATTAAAATCTATGGGCTTATCCATCGATCAGAACATTAGGTCTGAAGATTTTAAAGATAACTTTGACGACAGTATTGAGCAAATTGTAAAAGAAGTTAAAGTACAAATTTCAAAAAATAAGACCATTCCACCCTCGCAACTAAACAAAACTATTATAGCCGCCCTTTATAAAAAAAATGTATTTAAAATTAAAAACTCAATTGAAATAGTGGCTAAAGAGCTTGGCATCTCTATAAATACTGTTTATCTACATTTGAGGAATATGGAAAACTGATATATTTCATGGCCATGACAAACAGTAAACAATAAAATTACTGCTGTTATGGCTATTTAACATTGATATTTAAATATACATGATTTTATTCATCATAATTCAATAGCCTATATTTTAACCTCTGAATGCTATCTTTGTTAACGTATATTTTTCCACGATCTATGTTAATTAACTTATCTTCAATCAATCCTTTAACGGCACGATTTAATGTACGTATATTAACACCTGTTGCTTCAGCAATGGTTTCTCTCGTTTCTAGAATACGTAAGTATTTTCGTGAGTCTCGTTCGTACTTTTCGATAATATATTTAGCTAATATAAATTTAGATGGATAAGATAAAAAAACTCCATGCTTGTAAGAATTCATATACAGCTTTTGTGATATCTTTTTTGTAACAAGTTTATAAAATTCAAAATTTTCTTCAAAAAAACGTAGGCAATCACTAGCTGACATGAATACTGCATAAGAATCTTCAATAGCAACTATTCTGACACTACTTTTTTTAAACCCGGAAACCAAAGCCACTTCTCCGATAAAATCTATTGATATTGTCAAGATATGTTCGCAAAAATCTTCGGACTCACGTCAGAATGATTAAGCGACT
>CAMYAK010000006.1 GCA_947253765.1 uncultured Tissierellia bacterium | reverse complement strand
CACCCATAAGGTTTCGTCGGCAGCGTCAGATGTGTATAAGAGACAGTCTTAACATAGTCGGCGTGTCCGGGGCAGTCCATATGTGCATAGTGACGATTGGGTGTCTCATACTCAACAACTGATGTGTTGATGGTGATTCCACGCTCTCTCTCTTCCGGAGCCTTGTCGATATTTGCATAGGAAATTGCTTCGCCTGTGCCGTACTTCTCATTCATAACCTTGGTTATGGCAGCTGTCAATGTTGTTTTACCATGGTCAACGTGTCCAATAGTACCAATGTTAACATGTGGTTTACTACGTTCAAATTTTTCTTTTGCCATTGCTTCCTCCTAATAAAGATCTTTGCGAAATATTCGCTTACAATTATACGATATATCATGAAAAAGGTCTAGCGATTAGCCTTTTCAAAGATTACTTGTTTGCCGCTTCCTTTACTTCTTCAGCAATATTTGCGGGAACCCTCTCGTAGTGGTCGAACTGCATTGAATAGGTTGCCCTACCCTGGGTCTTGGATCTGAGGTCTGTTGCATATCCGAACATCTCGCTCAGCGGGATGAAGGCATCAACAACTTGTACGCCCTCTCTCTGGCCCATCTTGTCAATCCTACCTCTTCTTGAGGAAACGTCACCCATAACATCGCCCAAATATTCGTCCGGAGTGACTATCTCAACAGACTGAATGGGTTCGAGCAGTGTCGGGTCCGCTTTTGACATGGCTGACTGCATTGCCATTGATCCTGCTATCTTAAAGGCTGCTTCTGAAGAGTCAACTTCGTGGTAAGAACCGTCGAAAAGCTCAACATCAACATCCAAAACGGGATATCCTGCAACAGGTCCGACATCGCAGGCTTCTTTGATGCCCTGGATGGTCGGGTTGATGAACTCTTTTGGAATAACACCTCCGACAATCTTGTTGTGGACAACGATGCCGCTTCCCGGTTCACCCGGTTTGATCCTGATCTTACAGTCACCATACTGGCCGTGACCGCCTGTCTGACGAACAAACTTGCCCTGGGCCTCAGCACCTGAGGAGATTGACTCTCTATATGAAACTTGAGGATTGCCGATATTGGCCTCTACCTTAAATTCACGAAGGAGCCTGTCAACGATAATTTCAAGATGGAGCTCGCCCATTCCTGCAATTATGGTCTGTCCGGTTTCAGCATTGCTGTAGGTCCTGAATGTAGGATCCTCTTCTGAAAGCTTCGATAAGGCTATGCTCATCTTTTCCTGTGAAGCCTTTGTTTTAGGTTCAATAGCTACGGAGATAACCGGCTCAGGGAAGGTCATGTTTTCAAGAATGATTTGATGATCCTGGTCGCACAGGGTATCACCTGTGGTTGTATCCTTGAGTCCGACTGCTGCTGCAATGTCTCCTGCCTGTACCGATTCGATCTCTTCACGCTTATTGGCATGCATCTGAAGGATCCGGCTTATTCTTTCTCTCTTGCCCTTGGTTGAGTTGTAAACATATGATCCGTTTTCAAGTTTTCCTGAATAAACCCTGAAATAGCAGAGCTTACCGACATATGGATCCGTTACTATCTTAAAGGCCAAGGCTGAGAAGGGCTCGTTAACATCGGGCTTCCTTGTTTCAATCTCCGGATCTTCTTCATCGACCTGGCTTGGCAGAATTCCTTCAACAGCTGAAATGTCCAAGGGGCTTGGTAAATAATCGACTACGGCGTCGATCAGGAACTGTACTCCCCTGTTCTTATATGCAGATCCGCAGAGTACAGGATATATCTTTCCTGCCAGAGTTCCCTTACGGATAGCTTTTCTTATCATGTCCTCGCTGATTTCCTCATCCTCAAGATAAGCCATAGCCAAGTCATCATCCACTTCCGATAATTCCTCGAGCATGTCGGCTCTCATCTGTTCAGCCTTGTCTTTCAGTTCAGCCGGGATTTCTTCATCAGTTATATCCTGTCCAAGGTCATCATGGTAAATTTCAGCTCTCATGGTAACCAGGTCTATGATGCCTATGAAATTGGCCTCAGCACCTATAGGACATTGGATAGGTAGCGTATTGGCGTTGAGCTTCTCTCCGATTGTGTCAACAGACATGAAAAAGTCGGCTCCGGTAGCGTCCATCTTGTTGATGAAGCACATACGGGGAACTTTGTACTTTGCAGCCTGCCTCCAAACAGTTTCCGACTGGGGCTCAACACCGCTTTTCGCATCGAAAAGGGCGACAGCTCCGTCGAGGACTCTTAGAGATCTCTCAACTTCAACCGTGAAGTCAACGTGTCCCGGAGTATCAATAATGTTGATCCTCTTGGTCTCTCCGTTGCGCTTCCAGAAACATGTGGTTGCTGCGGAAGTAATGGTTATTCCGCGTTCCTGCTCCTCTTCCATCCAGTCCATCTGGGCGGCACCGTCATGGGTTTCGCCGATCTTGTGGATTTTTCCTGTGTAAAAGAGGATACGTTCCGTTACGGTCGTTTTTCCGGCATCAATGTGGGCCATGATTCCGATATTGCGGATGTCTTTTAAATCTGTATGCTTCATAGCCACAGAGAATCTCCTTCCATACTAGTAGCGGAAATGTGCAAAGGCCTTGTTGGCTTCTGCCATGCGGTGCATTTCTTCTTTACGGCGAACACTGGCACCGGTATTGTTGAAAGCATCAACAAGCTCATTTCCTAATCTTTCAATCATTGTTTTTTCACTGCGTGATCTTGCAAAGCTTACGATCCAACGTAAGGCCAAGGTCTGACGACGGTCGGGGCGAACTTCCATAGGAACCTGGTATGTTGCACCACCTATACGGCGACCTTTTACTTCCAAGATCGGGGTTACATTTGACATGGCTTTGCGGAAAACTTCTATGCCTTCCTGGCCTACTTTCTTTTCGGCCAATTCGAAAGCTCCATAGACAATCTTCTGAGCTAAGCCCTTTTTGCCGTCCAACATCACCTGGTTGATTAACTTTGTTACGGCGATGTCATGGTATTGTGGGTCCGGCATGACCTGTCTTTTGGGGATATGTCCTTTTCTAGACACTTCTCTTCCCTCCTTACTCACTTAAAGTAAATTATTGGTACTCAACCCTTAAAATTCAGGGCTGCTGTGCACAGGACACCCTATATAATGGGAATCAATATGCACGAACTGATTTACTACTTCTTGTCTCTCTTAGCACCGTATTTTGAACGGGCCTGCTTACGGCCTGTAACCCCTGCAGTGTCCAAGGTACCACGGATAATATGGTAACGAACACCCGGCAAGTCCTTAACACGGCCGCCGCGGATCAAAACAACGCTGTGTTCCTGCAAATTGTGCCCGATTCCGGGTATATATGACAGAACTTCAGCACCGTTTGTTAAACGAACACGAGCTACTTTACGAAGAGCCGAGTTAGGCTTCTTTGGGGTTACTGTACGAACTGAAGTACAAACTCCACGCTTCTGTGGTGACTGTACCGGGGTCGCATGATTCTTCAAAGTGTTGAAGTTGTATCCCAAAGCCGGTGTATTCGACTTTTTCTTTTCGCTGTGCCTGCCGCTGCGGATAAGCTGGTTAATTGTCGGCATACTCTTCCTCCTTCTTTCAATATTCCGGTTTACCGGTATTTCCTGACGGTTCCGCCTTTAAATGGCAGGGAGGAGATCAGGACGATCTCCTCCTTAACAACCTTGATAATTGTATTGAAAAATCAAGAGCTAGTCAAGCCCTAAATCCTTTAAAACAGCCATTTCTTCAACTTTTCCCATCATTTCTTCGATGGAAATGATTTCCTTTGATTCCGGATCATCTTCAAAGAGTCCGGAAATTTGTTTTGGAATTTGACCGCCTGTTATTTTTGAGATTAATTTCTCTTTCTCTTCCAAGCTCATCTCCCGGTTTTCCCCCAAAGCTTTCAGGACCGCATCCGGGAACTTGTAAGGAGATGCCGTTGAAAGGACCATACAGGCCCTGTAGCCCAGTTTCTTCATAGCCGTATAGGCAACTGCCGTATGGGGATCTATAAGATAATTATATTTATCCATAACTTCTTTTATAGCTCTTGATGTCTCCTCTTCATCGGCCCAATCCCCTTCAAATATCTGATGGCCATATAGGCTGATCCGGCCTTCATTTTTCAGGCCGTCCATGAGTTTTGCAACTTTTCCCGCATCTTTTATTTTTAAGTAAAGATATCTTTCCAGGTTTGATGATATCAGGATATCAATCGATGGACTCTGAGTTATTATCAAGTCCCTGTTCCTGTCATATATCCCCTCTTTTGAGAAGTCCGCCAAGACCTTGTTGGAATTTGAAGCAACGCCTATTCTTCCAAGATCCAGGCCCATCTCCTTGGCATAAAAAGCTGCCAGGACATTTCCGAAATTTCCTGTCGGGACAACCACGTCCAACTTGTCTCCCAGATTCAGCCTGCCCGTCAATAAGTACTGCCTGTAGGCATCAAAATAGTAGACTATTTGCGGTATCAGCCTTCCAATGTTAATGGAGTTTGCAGATGCCAATTCGACTCCTGCATTTTTGAGTTTTGAGGCTAAAACCTTGTCGGAAAAAATCTCCTTTACAGCTGTCTGACAATCATCAAAGTTTCCCTTGACCGCAAAGGCCCTTACATTTTTATGAGACCTTTTCAGCATTTGCCTTTCCTGCATATTGGAAACACCGCCGTCGGGATAAAAAACGGCCAGACTATATCCTTCAAGACCCGAAAAAGCTTCCATAGCAGCCTTGCCCGTATCTCCTGAGGTGGCCGCCAATATCAATTTCTTATTTTTATTGTTTTCAACTTTCGATGCCAGGGCCATGAGGTAAGGCAGGAGGCTAAGAGCCAGGTCTTTAAAGGCCAGGGTCGGCCCGTGGCTTAGCTCAAGAAAAGACTTCTGTCCATCATAAAACTTGACCGGGCATATTTTTTGCGAATCAAATTTTTCTCCATAGGCCTTTTCCACCGCTCGGCTTATATCCTCTTCTGAAAACTCGTCGAAAAAAGCCGATACCACCTTTTTTGCAATTCCTTTATATTCCAGGCCTAAAAGCTTCTCAATATCCAGCTTGGATATTGAATCCGGAACATATAGGCCACCATCAGGTGCCAATCCCTCAAGTATGGCCCTTGATCCACCTACTTTTGTTTCTTCATTTCTTGTTGAATGATAAAGCATTTATTCCTCCACCCTTATTAAACAGGCCCCCTTGGCATATAGCTCCAGGGCTTGTCCTAAAGCCAAGTCATCAAAATGTCCCTGACTTTCTTCCAACCTGATATAGTATTTACCCTTTTCATTTAAAACCGTATTTTTATAATTCATTTCATCTAGCGGCAGTTTGCTGCTTTTATTTTCCGCCAATTCGATTAAGTCCGATACGACTGCGTCTGCTGTGGGTGCCATTCCCCCACCCTTGCCGAAAAAGCTTAAATTATCGGCATAGCCGCCTTTAATTATAACTTTATTATATATTCCGCCCACTCGGCTTAAAACATGGTCATCGACCAAGGCTCTTGGCATAACGCTTGCCTCATATTCATGGCCTTCAAGTTTCTTGAATTGGGCTATGAGTTTCACGGTCCTCCCCATATTTTTTAAGATATTAAGGTCCCCGCTTTCAATTCTCTCTATTCCCATGCAAGGAATGTGGTCGGTTTTCACTCCTCCGGCCAGGAATAGATCGACTATAATCGTGAGCTTTCTCAAGGCATCATTTCCCGACAAGTCATCTGTCGGGTCTTCTTCAAGGACTCCTATCTTGGAGGCCTCTTGGAGGACTCGGTCTTTATCTTTTCCTGCCGTGAGCTCTGTAAGAAGATAGTTTGAAGACCCGTTCACTATTCCTTGGAAAAAGTCAAACTCCTCAAAGGCCAGCCTCTTTCTTATGGGGGAGATTATAGGCAAGCCTCCGGCTACAGCAGCCTCAAAAAGCAGGGCTCTGCCCTTGTCATTTGCAAGACCTACAATATCATCATAGGCAGCCGCTAAAGCAGCCTTGTTTGCAGTTACCACATCTTTGCCATTTTTCAGGGCTTCTTTTATGTATCCTATTGACTGATTTTTGGATGAGGTCACCTCTATGACTGCCCATATTTCGGGATCTTCCAGTATTTCTTTGAATGAGTCGGTTAATAGGCCCCGGTCAATGTCTATAAGTCTCTTTTTATTTATGTCCCTTACAAGGATCTTTGCAATCTCAATCTCTTTCCCTATATGTTTTTCAATTTGGGTCTTTCTTTCTTTTAAAATTTTATAGATCCCACAACCTACATTACCCAGGCCTAAGACTGCAACTTTCATATCATTTCTCCTGTCCAAAAAATTCGTCATATAAGGCCCTTATAGCAAATTCAAACTGGCTGCTCGAAACCCCGACTATTATGTTAAGCTCACTTGAGCCTTGGGATATCATCCTGACGTTAATACCGGCTGAAGCCAGGGCTTTAAATGCCCTTGCAGATACTCCGGCCCTACGGTTCATGCCCTCGCCCACAATAGCCAGTAGGGACAAACCGCCTGTAAGCTCTATTCCGTCAGGGTCGCAGAAAATATCAACTTCTTCCAATATTTTCTTTTCTTTTGCCTTAAACTCCTCATCTGAAACCACAACCGATACGGTATCGATTGAGGTCGGCATATGCTCTATGCTGCATCCGTTGGCTTCAAAAACCGAAGACAGCCTCCTGAAAAATCCCGAAGAGGACCCTGCATGTGACCTCTTTATGTTGATAACGGTAAAGCCTTTTTTACCTGCCAATCCCGTTACCGGCCTGTCCGTTTTTTCAACATGGGCCAGGAGCCTTGTTCCGGCCTCTCCGGGCTTATTGGTGTTGAGGATTTGGATCGGTATGTTTGCCTTCCTTGCAGGTTCAATGGCGTCTTCATGAAGGACTTGGGCCCCCATATAGCTCAACTCATGGAGCTCCTCGTAGGTCACTGTCCTGATTGGTACGGGATTCTTAACTATAGACGGATCGCAGGCCAAAAATCCTGATACATCTGTCCAATTCTCATAAAGGTCGACAGGTACTGCAGCCGCCAAAATCGACCCGCTTATGTCGGATCCTCCCCTATCAAATGTTACGATTTTTCCGCCCTTATCACACCCATAGAAGCCCGGCACAACAATATTTTTACCGCGACCCAGCTCCTCATATCTTTTGCTTACATATTCCACATCTACCTTGCCGTCCTCATCAAAGAGAAAGAGGTCTTCAGCATCTATGAAATCAAAGCCTAAAGCGCCTGCCAAGATTTTGGCCATGATATACTCTCCACGGCTTATGATATAGTCCTCACTTGCTCCCATATAAATCTCATTCTGAATTTCCTCAAAATCCTTGCCCAGGTCCATCTCCGGTATGATTTGCCTTATAATCTCCTCGTACCGATCTTGAACTGACCTGAAGACTTCCCTGAAATCCATCCCTATAGAGGTAAGCCTGTATATCAAAAAGAGCATGTCCGTGATTTTGTGGTCTTTTTTATCCCGCTTTCCCGGTGCCGACACCACAATAATTTTTCTCTCGTCATCAGCCCTTATTATGTCCATAACTTTTTTGCACTGGTCCCCGCAAGCCAGGGAACTTCCGCCAAATTTAGCCAGTTTCAAAGCTTTCTCCTCTCTACAATAAACCCGTGAAATGGAAATGATCATCTATCGCTATTTTCATCATATCCCTTTCTTATAACGATAACAAACTGATATTCATATTAAAAATCACCGCAAGATTCATGAGAACCCTGCGGTGACAATTCTTTTTTAACTAAAATTCAATTGAAGCTTCTTCCGATTCTTCCGGTCTTATTACAACAACCTCTTCTTCGGCGTTTTCCGCTTCTGAATGAAGCCCTTCTATCCTCTGAAGATCTTCTTCCATTCCTTCATAGTCAATTTCATTTTTGTTATAGATCTTCATTCCTGTACCGGCAGGGATGAGTTTTCCTATTATGACGTTCTCCTTGATTCCTCTCAAATGGTCGATCTTCCCTTTTATTGACGCATCGGTGAGGACCCTGGTTGTCTCCTGGAATGATGCAGCTGACAGGAAGGATTCTGAAGCGATCGAGGCCTTAGTAATACCCAAGAGCTCGTTGCTGAATTTAATCTCTTTCTTTCCTTCTTCCCTGAGCCTCTGGTTTTCCAGATTTACAAGTCTTCCGTTTACAAGACGACCCGGCAGGAATTTGGAGTCCCCGGCATCTGTTATGACTACCTTCTGCATCATCTGGTGGATGATTATCTCGATATGGCGGTCATCGATGTCTACTCCCTGGAGCCTGTAGACCTTCTGGACTTCTCTTGTAATGTAATCCTGTACGGCCTTTGTTCCCAAGACTTCCAATATATCGTGGGGGTTCAATGATCCGGTTGTGAGCCTTGCTCCCTTTTCAATCATATCCCCGTCTTTTACAACAATGGTTGAATCGAATGGGATTGCATAGGTCTCTTCATGACCATCATCTGATGTAACAACAATGTCTTTTCTCTTCTTGTTATCCTTGATGGCGACTTTTCCACCGTTCTTTGAGATCATTGCCAAGCCCTTGGGCTTACGTGCCTCGAAAAGCTCCTCAACACGCGGCAAACCTTGAGTAATTCCTGTACCGGCAACTCCGCCTGAGTGGAAGGTTCTCATGGTAAGCTGGGTACCGGGCTCACCTATTGACTGGGCAGCTATGATACCTACGGCCTCGCCAATATTGACCTCTTTACCGGTTGCCAAGTTTCTTCCGTAGCATTTTGCACATACGCCGTGAACGGTGTTGCACTCAAGAATTGACCTTACCTTGACTTCCTTGATTCCGGCCCTGTTTATCTCCTCAGCCAGCCTCTCGGTTATCATCTCATTCTTTCTGACGATAAGCTCACCTGTGTTTGGATTCAAAATATCTTCAAAGCTGGTTCTACCTATAATCCTGTCTTCCAGCCTCTCAATCATTTCGTTTCCGTCGGTAATATCACTTACGACAATGAAGTGATCAGTTCCACAGTCATCTTCGGTTACGATAACATCCTGTGAAACATCAACCAGACGCCTTGTCAAGTATCCTGAGTCCGCCGTCCTCAGAGCCGTATCTGAAAGTCCCTTTCTGGAACCGTGAGTTGAAATAAAGAACTCCTGAACCGACAAGCCTTCCCTGAAGTTTGCCGTAATCGGGACTTCGATTGTATCTCCTGTTGCCGATGACATAAGTCCACGCATACCGGCCAACTGTGAAATCTGTTTTTTGGAACCACGGGCTCCTGAATTGGCCATTATTGCGATTGAATTTCGCTCACCGAGGGATCCGAAGACCAGGTCTGAAATTGCTTCAGTGGTTTCGTTCCAAATCCTGACAACTGAGGACTTTCTTTCTCTCTCAGTTAAAAGACCCCTGTTTGCGAGTTTGGTCAGCTTGTCAACTTCTTTATATGCATCTTTGATTATCTCGGTCTTTTCCTGAGGAATCTTTACGTCACTCATGGAAACCGAAAGAGCTCCCAATGTTGAATATTTGTAGCCGTTGGACTTGATCTGGTCCATCATCCTTGCTGTTCTGATGTTTCCGTGTCTTCTGTAGCAGCGGTCAATTATCGCAGAAAGCTGCTTTTTTCCGACCCTAAAATCAACTTCAAGTGCATACGGGTCTTCCTCCCTATCCACATATCCAAGATCCTGGGGAATATATGAGTTGAAAATAAACCTTCCGACAGATGATGTTACGATCTTGCCGTGGTCATCAGATCCAAGCCTTGTTCTTACAGAAACTTTTGAGTGGAGGTTGATATAATCATTCTCCAGGGCAGCCGTCATCTCGTTTAAGTCCCTATATACCGGAACGGTACCCGTTTCTTCAGCGGGTGCTGTCAGGTAATATGAACCCAAAACCATATCCTGGGTAGGTGTAGTGATAGGCTTACCGTCTTTTGGAGCCAGGATGTTGTTGGTTGACATCATGAGCAACCTGGCCTCAGTCTGGGCCTCTGTGCTCAGCGGTACGTGAACAGCCATCTGGTCGCCGTCGAAGTCGGCGTTATAAGGTGTGCAGACCAGAGGATGGAGCTGGATGGCCTTGCCCTCTACAAGGACAGGTTCAAAGGCCTGAATTCCCAGCCTATGCAGGGTAGGTGCCCTGTTCAGAAGAACCGGGTGGTCTTTTATGACCTTCTCAAGCGGTCCCCAGACCTCCGAGTCTTTTCTTTCAACCATCTTCTTGGCATTCTTAATGTTGTTGGCCATACCCTGGCCGACAAGCTCCTTCATAACAAATGGCTTGAAGAGTTCCAAGGCCATATCCTTGGGCAGACCACACTGATAAAATTTGAGGTGGGGTCCGACGACTATTACAGACCTTCCTGAATAGTCAACCCTCTTACCCAGAAGGTTCTGACGGAAACGTCCCGATTTTCCTTTCAACAGGTCTGACAGGCTCTTAAGCGGTCTATTTGAAGCCCCCGTTACCGGCTTTCCTCTTCTACCGTTATCAATTAAGGCATCCACCGCTTCTTGGAGCATTCTCTTTTCATTCCTGACGATTATCTCAGGCGCACCTATGTCAAGCAGTCTCTTAAGCCTATTGTTTCTGTTTATAACTCTTCTATATAGGTCGTTTAGGTCTGAGGTGGCAAAGCGGCCGCCCTCCAATTGGACCATAGGCCTCAAATCCGGCGGCATAACGGGCAGAACTGTCAGACACATCCATTCAGGCTTATTGCCGGACATAATAAAGGCTTCTACAACCTCAAGCCTCCTGAGTATCCTGACCCTCTTCTGGCCCTTGGCATCCTCCAGCTCTTCCTTAAGCTTTTTCTCTTCTTCCTCAAGATCGATTTTCTTTAAAAGCTCCTGGACAGATTCAGCACCCATTCCGGCCTTAAATCCGTCTCCATAAAGCTCTCTGTATTCCTGGTACTCGTTTTCTGTAAGGATCCTCTTTTCGTAAAGGTCTCCCTCAGCAATTCCGGGATCAGTGACAACATAGTTTGCAAAATATAGGACGAGCTCAAGGGCTTTGGGGCTCATGTCAAGCAAAAGTCCCATTCTCGATGGAATTCCCTTGAAATACCATATATGTGAAACAGGGGCTGCAAGTTCGATGTGGCCCATCCTCTCACGACGGACCTTGGACTTGGTAACCTCAACTCCACATTTTTCGCAAATTACTCCCTTGTATCTGATCCTCTTATATTTACCGCAGTTACATTCCCAGTCCTTTGTCGGGCCGAAAATCTTTTCACAGAACAGACCGTCCTTCTCGGGCTTCAGGGTTCGGTAATTTATGGTTTCCGGTTTCTTTACCTCTCCATGAGACCATGAGCGGATCTTTTCAGGTGAAGCTATTTTGATTTGAATGGAATCAAAAGTATTAGTCGTTCTCAAGATAAACTCCTCTCCGGCCCTTATTCTTCGTCGTCAGCCAAGTCATCGAAGTCCTCATCAATTTCTGAGAGGTCATCGTCTTCGTCCAGTAAATCATCATCGTCTAAAAGTTCCGCATCTTCATCGTCAAGTGAATCATAGTCATCAAGCTCATCATCACTATCCATGAGTCCCGACTTTTCCCTATCTTCTTCAGGGTCTGCGTACCTTATGAAGCTTTCCTGCATGGCGTCTTTTCGACCGTCATCAATATCTCTGATCTGTGAAAATCTTGTAACATCGTCAAGATCGTCTTTGAGCTGAACTTCAAGCCCTTCTTCATCCAAGAGGCTTATATCCAAGGCCAGAGACTGGAGTTCTTTAATAAGAACTTTGAATGACTCGGGGATTCCCGGATCGGGGATGTTCTCACCCTTTACAATCGCCTCATAGGTCCTGACCCTTCCTGTTACGTCATCGGATTTGACAGTCAGCATTTCCTGGAGGGTGTGGGAAGCACCATAGGCTTCAAGAGCCCAAACTTCCATTTCTCCGAAACGCTGACCTCCGAACTGGGCCTTGCCTCCCAATGGCTGCTGAGTTACCAATGAGTATGGACCTGTTGATCTGGCGTGGATCTTCTCCTCAACCATGTGGTGAAGCTTTAAGATATACATGTAGCCTACAGTTACAGGCATTGCGAAGTTCTTCCCGGTTCTTCCGTCCCTAAGAAGGATTTGTCCGGACTTGTCATATCCGGCCTTTTCCAGGGCCTCTTCAATCTCATAGTCCTGAGCACCGTCAAATACCGGAGTTGCAACTTTCCAGCCGAGCTTCTTTGCGGCCAGGCCCAGGTGAACTTCCAAAACCTGTCCCAGGTTCATTCGTGAAGGAATACCCAGCGGGTTCAAACAGATCTGGACCGGTGTACCGTCCGGCAGGAAGGGCATATCTTCCTTGGGAAGAATCCTTGAAACAACACCCTTGTTTCCGTGGCGACCGCACATCTTGTCTCCGACCATGATCTTTCGCTTTGTAGCTATATATACTCTTACAACCTCGTTGAGTCCAGGTGCCAAGTCATCTCCGGCATCCCTTGAGTACTTTTTAATATCTACAACAATGCCGAACTCTCCGTGAGAGACTTTTAGAGAAGCATCTCTTACTTCCCTGGCCTTCTCTCCGAATATGGCTCTCAGGAGTCTTTCCTCAGGCGAGAGTTCCGTTTCACCCTTTGGCGTTACCTTGCCGACAAGGATGTCTCCTGCAACAACCTCAGCACCTATCCTTACAATTCCGTTTTCATCGAGGTTTCTCTTCATATCCTCGCCTACATTCGGAATGTCCCTTGTTATTTCTTCAGGTCCGAGTTTGGTCTGTCTGGCCTCGCAAGAATGTTCTTCTATATGGATTGATGTGAATACGTCATTTACGACCAGGTCTTCACTGATAAGCATGGCGTCCTCATAGTTATAGCCTTCCCACTCCATGAAAGCTATAAGTATGTTTTTGCCAAGGGCTATCTCTCCATTATCTGTAGATGGACCGTCAGCTATGATTTCTCCCTTTTTAACCCTGCCGCCCTCTTTTACAATGGGTTTCTGATTAAAGCAGGTTCCCTGGTTGGCCCTTCTGAATTTAAGTATTTTGTATGTTTTTTCTTCACCGTCATCCGAAAGAATTGTGACGTGGTTTGAGTCTACGCTTGTTACAAGACCGTCAACATCGCTTTTTACAACAACGCCTGAGTCTTGAGCAGCCTTGTGCTCAATACCGGTTGCTATAACCGGAGTTTCGGTTTTGATAAGCGGAACTGCCTGGCGCTGCATGTTGGTTCCCATCAAGGCACGAGTAGCGTCGTCGTTTTCAAGGAAGGGGATCATGGCGGCGCCCACAGAAACTATCTGCTGGGGTGAAACGTCCATAAGGTCTACTTCTTCCCTTGGGAAAATGCCGTTTTCAGCATTGAGTCCACGGCCTGAAACCCTTTCATTTACAAAGAATCCCTTTTCATCCAGGGGCTCATTGGCCTGGGCCTTTATATACTTATCTTCTTTATCCGCAGTCAGATAAACAATCTCGTCGCTTACCTGGCCGGTTCCTTTTATAACCTTCCTGTAAGGTGTCTCTATAAATCCCAATTCATTGATCCTGCCGTATGTTGTCAATGATGTGATCAATCCGATGTTTGGTCCTTCAGGTGTCTCTATCGGGCAGATCCTTCCATAGTGTGAATCGTGAACGTCTCGGACTTCAGCTCCTGCCCTGTCTCTTGAAAGACCGCCCGGTCCCAAGGCCGACAGACGTCTCTTGTGGGTCAATTCCGACATGGGGTTGGTCTGGTCCATAAACTGAGAAAGCTGTGATGATCCGAAGAACTCTTTTATGGCGGCAGTTACAGGCCTTACATTCATAAGGCTCTGTGGTGTAGCCAAGTCCTGGTCCCCCGTGGTCATCCTCTCTCTTACTACCCTCTCCATCCTTGACAGGCCAATCCTGAACTGGTTCTGGAGCAACTCGCCTACGCAACGAACCCTCCTGTTTCCAAGGTGGTCGATATCGTCCGTATTGCCGACTCCGCTGTAAAGGTTAAGCTGGTAGCTCAAGCTTGCAAGGATATCCGCCGATGTTATATGGCGTGGAGAAATCTCATCCATATGTTTCTTTATGTATAAGACCTTTTTCCTTGCCTCGTCGAATTCCCCATTTTCATTTTTATCAAAAAGATCCAGAGCTTCCTGCATGGCCGGCCAATAAATTTTATCCGCCAGATACAGGGAATCCAGATCTACATCGGGAATCCTGTCGCTGAAAACGTGACGGTCTACAAAGTGGTTGCCTACTACCCTGACCTGTTCTTCGCAGAAGCGGTCGGTATAAATATCAACCAGGTTGATTCCTGAATTTTCTATTTCCATGGCAAGATCTTCATCGATATATTCATCTTTTTTACCAATGATCTCACCGTCTTCCGAGATGGCATCCTTGGCTAAAATATGGCCTGAGATCCTGTTTGCAAGGCCCAACTTATTGTTGAACTTGTAACGGCCAACTCTGGCCAAGTCATAGCGGCGGTGGTCAAAGAAAAGATTGTGGATTAAGGGCTCTGCTGATTCCAGAGATGCCATATCTCCGGGCTTAAGCTTCCTATAGATCTCCAACAAGGCTTCTTCCCTGTTGTTGGACAAGTCTTTTTCCAGAGTCTTTAAAAGATGGTCACTTTCCCCAAGAACATCGATCATCTCGCTGTTGCTCTCAAATAAAAGGGCCCTGATAAGTGTGGTTGCCGGAAGCTTCCTGGTCCTATCGATTCTTACGTTTACAACCCCGTTCGCATCGTTGTCGTATTCAAGCCAGGCTCCCCTATTAGGTATGACAGTAGATGAAATCTGAATGTTTCCGGACTTGTCATAGGCTTTTGTATAATAAACACCGGGCGACCTGATGAGCTGTGAAACAACAACTCTTTCCGCGCCGTTGATTATGAATGTGCCTGAGGGAGTCATCATGGGTATATCTCCAAGAAAAACATCCTGCTCCTTCACGTCCATGATCTCGCCTTCTTCCATCTTAATAAGGCGAACTTTTACCCTTAATTTCTTCGAATAGTTCACATCCCTCTCTTTAGCTTCTTCGAGAGTATATTCAGATTCATCTTCAAAGTTGTAATCAACAAATTCCAGAATAAGGCCACCTGAATAGTCCCTTATAGGTGAAATATCATCCAGGACTTCCCTTAATCCGTCTCTCAAAAACCAGCTGAAGCTGTTCTTCTGTATGTCCAGAAGATTTGGAAAATCCAATGTGGACGGGATTCGAGAAAAAGTTTCTCGCTCAGTGTGCCCATACGTTTCGGTATGATTAAAAATCGCCATAGCCACCCCTTTTTTCAAGCTCATTTAAATAGTAGAAAAGAGTCATTTCAACAGAAAAAATAAAAATCGGCATAAACCGACCTATATACTTAGCAATTTGAAATTTTAGCACAAAAACAAGGACGAGGTCAAGCAATCTCCCCCAAAATAAAGAATAAAAAATTATCGAAATGACTTTGTTTATTATAAGGCCTAAATTGAAAAAAATCAAGTAAAAACGCCCGGAACCGTGGACTTAAGTTTATGAGGTTTTTTGCCTTTTTACTAAATTAATTCAAAAAAATTAGCCCTTCCATAGGAAGGGCTAAGCTTTATTTGTCAATCGGTCAGGCTGATTATTCCTTCATCATCTGTTACATAGGATCCTTCAAGGCATTTGCCTAATACTATGGGTATGCTGTAGTGTTCAGCCTTTTTGACCCTGTTATATACGCTCCACTTGCTGTCATCATCAAAAATTGGAACTTTCTCTATTGAAAGCGGATGTACCGTCCCCTTACTTGAATTCTTAAGTTGGTAAATAAACAAGCCGGTTTCATGTGCTCCGCTCTTTATTGCAGCTTCAGCTGACATAAGTCCTACGTCTTCCAGGTCCATCATATCGGTATTGAGAGACGGATGGACTCCCAGGATGTGGGGTTGAAACCACTCTATGAAAAAGTCGGGAATTCCCACAGGGTATTCAATAAGAAATATCCATTTGATTCCCCTTTTCTCAATCCTGTCCCCGCAAGCCCTGTAAAACTCATCAGTATTATCGAACTTATCGGGATCATAATGGAGATGGTTGATTCCGGCATCTTTTGCCCTTTTCAAGCCGACAGTGTCATTTGTGCTTGAAGCCACAAAATCAACCGCCCCTTTTATCTTATAGTCGGCGCAGGCATCAATTATGCATTGAAGGTCGGCACCGTTTCTCGTCATGAAAACAGCAATCTTTTCCACGTTAAACCCTTTCCAATACGAAAACTATGCTGTGGCCGTTAAGATCTTCAGATTCATTATCAAGCTTATCAACCCTTTCAATCTCAAGAGCCAGAGTATTTTCCGCAATGATCTCTTCATTTTCTTTAAAGGCCAGGGCCAGGGCATCATCGGCTGCATAGCGTATCTTTATCCTGTCGGTGATGTTATAGTCGTTCTCTTTCCTTCTCTTCTGGATCCTTGAGATAAATTCCCTTGCAAAGCCTTCGTTTATTAGCTCGCTGCTCAAATCCGTTTCCAAAATTACGGATACATTGCCGTCCATAGAAACGTCATAGCCCTCTCTGGCCTGATAATTTATCTGGACATAGTCCTTTTCAATGTTGACATCCTCGCCCATGATTTTCAGGACAAGGTCCCCCTTGTTCAGCTTCTCAACAAGTTCCATGGGGCTGTGTGAAATCAGGGCCTTGGCAAATTCCTTGACCTTGTTGCCCAGTATTGAGCCGCAAACCTTGTAGTTGGGCTTCAAGCTTATGTTCAGGAAGGATTCCAGATGGTCTGAGAAATTAACCTTCTTTATGTTCAGCTCTTCCTTAATCAGAGGAATGAGGTCGGCAAGCTTTTCCCTAAACTTTTTGTCAACCAGGATCTCCGATAGGGGCTGGCGAACCTTTATGCCGGCATCCTCTCTTGAGGCCCTGCCCAGGTTGACAATCTTCCTTACCAGGTCCATCTTGTCTTCCAGGTTCCTGTCAATCTTATCTTCTTCTAATTCCGGTATATATTCCAAGTGGACCGAGTCCATCTCCTCTCCCTTTGTCAATGCCTGGTAAAGTTCCTCGGCAAGGAAGGGTGTTATCGGGGCTATGAGTTTTGAAAGTCCCAAAAGAACTTCATAGGTTGTAAGGAATACGGATTTTATGTCGTCATTCTTCTCTGAAGACCAGAACCTGTCCCTATTTCGCCTTATATACCAATTTGAAAGATCTTCTACAACGAAGTCGGTCAAGGCATGGACTACTTTTGTATATTCAAAGATTTCCATTTCCTTTTTGTAATAGGCTATTAAGGAATTGTAGCGACTTATTAGCCAGCGATCTATCATCGGCCTCTTCTCAAGCGGTATATCGTATTGTCCGGCATCAATATCATCCGTGTTGGCATAAAGTGCGAACATCTGGTAGACGTTTTTTATGGTCCTGAAGAACTTGGCATTGACTTCCTTGACTCCGTCAACGTCAAATCTTGTGGTTACCCAAGCAGGTGATACGTATAGGCAGTAGAATCGGATGGCATCAGCTGTGTACTCATCGAAGAGCTTGAACGGATCCAAGGTGTTGCCTTTTGACTTGGACATCTTGATCCCGTCTTTATCCACAACCAGGTCGTTGACCAGGACGTTCTTGTATGGAGCTACTCCCTTGTAAAGCACTGATATGGCCATCAATGAGTAGAACCAACCCCTGGTCTGGTCTATGCCTTCACAAATGAAGTCGGCCGGGAAGTATTCCTTGTCGAAGTCATCCTTGTGTTCAAAAGGATAGTGCATTTGAGCAAATGTCATAGCGCCCGAGTCGAACCATACGTCAATTACGTCTGTTTCCCTCTGCATTGTCCCGCCACATTCAGGGCACTTTATGTGGACCCTGTCAACATAAGGCCTGTGGAGGTCTATTGATTCGTCAATATCTTCAATGGCCTCTTCAACCAGCTGCTTTCTTGACCCGATTGAGTGTGTGTGGCCGCAGTCAGGGCATTTCCAAATATTTAATGGAGTTCCCCAATAGCGGCTCCTTGAGATAGCCCAATCCTTAAGATTTTCCAGCCAGTTGCCGAACCTCTTTTCGCCGACATAGTCCGGGAACCAGTTAACCTTGTTATTCTCTTCAACCATCTTCTCACGGAATTTTGAAGCCTCTATATACCATGATGGCTTTGCGTAGTAGATCAAAGGTGTGTGGCAGCGCCAGCAATGGGGATAGTTATGGACTATTTTCTGCGACCTGTAAAGGCGGCCCTCCTCCTTGAGATACTTGATTACCTCAGGATCCGCATCTATAACGAAAGTTCCCTTATATGGGCCTTGGTTAAAGCAGCCGTCATCGCCCACCGGCTGGACCAGGGGCAAATTATAGCGGCGGCCGGTGTTGTAGTCGTCTTCACCGAAAGCGGGAGCGGTATGGACAACTCCGGTACCGTCTTCCAATGTTACGTAATCGGCACAAGTTACAAAAAACGCCTTATCTTTTACATCTATAAATGGCAGGATCTGCTCGTATTCCATGAATTCAAGGTCCTTGCCTTTCATGGTCTCCAATATTTCAATCTCACCGAAATCCTTGTTTAGGGCCTGGGAGATCAGATCCTTTGCCAGTATCAATACGACGTCGTCCTGTCTAACCCTGGCATATTCGGCTTCAGGGTTAACAGTTAATGATACGTTTGATAAGAGGGTCCAAGGGGTTGTGGTCCATGCCAGGAAATACTCTTTTTCCTTTCCCTTGACAGGGAACATGGCATAAACAGTAGCTACCTTATCCTCTTTATATCCCTGGGCAACTTCATGGGAAGCCAGACCGGTCCCGCACCTGGGACAGTATGGGAGGATCTTGGCGCCTTTATACACAAGACCCTTTTTAAAGAAGTCGTCCATGAGGTTCCACACGCTCTCAATATAGTTATTGTCAAGAGTTATATATGGATTATCCATATCTGCCAGGAAGGCCATGCGGTCGGACATCTCTGTCCAAAGATCCCTATATTTAAATACGGACTCCCTGCATTTTTTGTTAAATTTTTCTACTCCGTAATTTTCAATATCCTGTTTCTGTGAAAATCCAAGTTCTTTCTCAACTTCAATCTCGACCGGCAGACCATGTGTGTCCCAACCGGCCTTACGCCTGACCTTGTGCCCCGTCATTGTCTTGTAGCGGCAGGTCATATCTTTTAAAGTTCTTGAAACAACATGGTGGACACCGGGCTTGCCGTTTGCAGTTGGTGGACCGTCATAAAAAATATAGTTGGGTTGTCCTTCTCTCTCTTCTACAGATCTCTTCAGAAGATCCATGGACTTCCACTTTTTTATGAGGGCAAGTTCCACAGCCCCTGCATCTTTGCCTAATTCTTTATACGCCAAGGTGTGCTCCTTTCATCGCCCCGGGTTGGGCTAAACATAATATTTTTCTATTTTACCATTTATTTATTAATATTTCAGATCAGATGTAAAAAGTTTTCATGTTAGGATATGTTAATTCTCAAGTTTGCTCTTTATGGAGTCTGATATCAACTTGGCTGAGGTCCAAGCCCAATGTAGGTTGTAGCCCCCGCAAGTGCCCTGAACATTGAGAATTTCCCCGGCAAAATACAGGTTTTCACATAATTTTGATTCCAGGCTGGACGGATCCACATCTGTGCAGGATATTCCCCCACATGTAACCTGGCCCCTATCCTTGTTTCTGGTCCCGGTCACCGTGAATTCCATTGACTTTATTTGTTTTATCCAAGCTTTAATCTCCGATTTATCAATGCCTGCGATTTCGGTTTTTTGATCAAGTCCTATTTTTTTCAAGGTCTCTACGACTATTTCTTTATGTAAGTAGCCCCGGAGGCAATCTTCTATCATCCAATTTTTTCTTTTTGCCATTAACCGGCCCAGCTCGTCAATCAAGTCGTTTTCGCTAATATCCGGAATAAGATCCAGATGAATTTTGCAATCATTTTTATCCTTGACTTCATCAAGTATCTCATTTGATGCCCTAAAAATGGCCATTCCTGATAGGCCATAGTCAGTAAACAAGATATCGTCTTCTATATATTTGGACCCGTAGGATAGGCCTGCGATAATCTTTATGCCCGAGAGTTTTCTACAAAAATCTTTTTCTTCGGCCTTGAGTCCAACTATTCCGGCATGCAGGGGGCTTATTGAATGGCCAAGACTTTTGGCCAAAGAGTAGCCGCATGACCGCTCTTTTTCCCCTATGCCATAGGCCCCGCCGCTTGCCAATACGACAGCGTCAAAGGGTCCATATACTTTCGGTTTTTCTATTCCCTTGGCCTTTTCTTTTAGATAGAAGCCCTCTCTGTTTTTGCTAAGACCTACAATTTCACTATCCGTATGGAGTCTGCACTTGGAATATTTAATTCCGGCCTCTAAGACAAGGCACAGGCTTTCAGCTTTCATTGTAGAAGGATAAGTCATCCCGGATTCCAGCGTCCTATATGGAAGCCCCATCTTTCTAAAGAATTCACAGACCTGCTCGAATGAGAATTTATCCAGGCCTTGCTTTACAAAGTCTTTTTCCGATCCGGTATAGAATCCCGGTCCCATATTTCTGTTTGTAAAATTGCAGCGACCGTTTCCGCTTGCCCTGACCTTCCTTAGAGTCCGGTCTGACGCCTCAAAGAGGTCGATTTCCGGAAGTTTCTCCTCACCAACTTGGCAGACAAGAAAAGATACCAGACTTACTCCTGCAGCTCCACCGCCTATAATAGCCAGCTTCATGACTTTGCCCCCGTTTTCTTGCCGGCCTTAGTATTAGCCTTGCCCTTTATATTGGCCTTATAATATTTGCAAAATTCGCTTATTGGGCAGACTTCACACTTGGGATTTCTGGCCCGGCAAACTTCCCTTCCATGCTTGATTATTGACAGGTGGCTGTAATTCCATATTTCCTTGTCAAGGATTTTCCTAAGGTCCTGTTCGCACTCCTCGGGATTTTTGCTTTCAGAAAGGCCTATCCTGTTTGTGACCCTAAAGACATGGGTGTCGACAGGCACGGACGGGATCCCGAAGGAATTGGCCAGGACAACATTGGCAGTCTTTCGTCCTACTCCCGGCAAGGTCAGGAGGTCATCCATATTGTCAGGCACTTGGCCATCGAAGTCCTCAACAATTTTTTTTGAAGCGTTTATGATGTTCTTAGCCTTGTTTCTGAAAAATCCTATTGATTTTATATATGAAATAACTTGGTCAACCGAGGCCTTGGCCAGACTTTCCGGTCCCGGATACTCCGCAAAAAGATCGGGAGTAACCTTGTTTACCTGGAGGTCGGTTGTCTGGGCTGAAAGAATAGTGGCCACAAGGCTTTGGTATGGATTGGCAGCTGTTAGAAAGGGCTCCAGGCCCGGATAGGCGGAAAATAAAATGTCCATTACCTTTGCTGCATCTTTTTTGCTGATTTGTCCCATATCTCCTCCTTTGTGTCCACACTTGAATTTACCCCTACATAAAATACGGTTATTCCATTATAATGGAGAACAGGTTGATAACAAAATATGTTCGACAGGATTGAGCTTTTACTTTGAAAGGGAAAAGATGTTTAACAGAAATAAAAAAGTTTTTAAAAACTTTGATTGGGTGCTTTTACTGACTTGCCTGTTCCTATGTGGGATAGGGCTGATAGCTATAAGGTCAAGCACCTACAGGATGAGCACCGGGATAGGTCCTTTATTTGCCCAGATAATGGCCACGGTGTTCGGGTTTATACTTATACCGATTATCCAGCACATTGATATTGACTACCTGAAAAAGCTCGCCTGGCCCGTATTCACAATAGTTTTAATCCTGCTATTGGCTACTCTGGCATTCGGATTCGGAGCTGAGCAATGGGGAGCCAACTCCTGGCTTAAACTTGGTCCTGTGACCTTCCAGCCTTCAGAGTTTTCAAAATTCGGAGTCATTATTTTCCTGGCTTTTATTTTGGATAAGTACCAAATCGAAATAAACAAGCCCAAGACCTTGCTGATTCTGGCAATATCCATGGGGATCCCGATTTTTTTGATCCTCCGTCAGCCTGACCTCGGAACCGCAGCCGTACTCCTTTTCTTTATGGCAATGATGATTTTCTATGCCGGGATCTCTTGGAAATACATAGCTTTTGCAGCCATTGTAGCCCTGCTCCTGATCCCTCTAATATATACGAGACTCAGCGATATACAGAAGCTCAGGATCTTGAACTTCATTGACCCTTCAAGGGACCCACGAGGCTCGAACTACCAGAGTCTACAGGGAATCATAGCCATAGGGTCAGGCAAGTTGACAGGCAGGGGTTTTTTAAAGGGAACCCAGACCCAATACGGATTTATCCCCGAACAACAGACCGACTATATATTTACGGCCTTGGTTGAAGAGTTCGGTTTTATAGGCGGCTGCCTGCTTATACTGTCATATGCCCTTATGCTTTATAGGATGATCATAATAGCCTACAGGGCCAACAGTCCCTTCCAATCTTTCCTGGTCATAGGGATTGCCGCTATGATCTTTGTCCACATTTTTGAAAATATCGGTATGACCATGGGACTTATGCCGGTTACCGGTATCCCCCTTCCGCTCATAAGCAAAGGAGGAACTTTCCAGGTTCTGAACCTGATGTCAATAGGCCTGGTACTTTCCGTGGGATGTCAGAGAAAAACCCTGGAATTCACCTGACCTCCAAAGAAATACTTTCCTGATCCCTGCCTTTTTTGAGCCGGTCAACAAGGGCAATGACAAGCAAGGCTAAAATACAAGCTTCAATATAAGAGGTCACCTGCATAAGGTCGACCTTTTTTTTTGAATAAGCCCTCAATTTTCCTCCGTTATAAGAGTAGATTATGTCGCCCTCATATGCGGTTATCCGGTAGGGCAATTTCAGTTTTTTCAGCCTTTTTATTACGGACTTGGCGGGATGGCCATAGCGATTGTTCCTGCCCGAAGATATGAGGGTCTGCTTGGGTTGCCAAGATTTTAACATGTTTTCGGATGACCCGTTTTTTGATCCGTGGTGGGCCAGTTTCAAGAGATCAATCCCCCTTCCGAATTTCTTTGCATCTATATCCGGTTCATAGTCTCCTGTAAGAAGTATCCTAGGACCGTATTTTAGCAGGACGACCGCCGAACCCCCGTTTTTATTCTCTGCATCATACTGACCCTCTCTTACAACCCTGACTATGATCCTATTTTCATCAGCAGTCTTGTTGTCCCTATCAGGATTATTTGAGAACAGGTATTGGGTATCCGCCTTCATTGCTATGCACCTTGCCCCCGATGATTTCTTGCTTTTTCTGACCATGTTTTGAATATCTTTTGGAAATGACCCGTCAGACATCGGTGATGTAAAGACCCTCAACACCTTCATATGGTCCAGGAGCTTGTCAAGATTCCCCATATGGTCATAGTCCGGGTGGGAAATAAAAACCGCATCTATCCTATTGACCCCGTAAGACCTGAGCTTTGAGCAGAGCATAACCCCGTCCCCATTCTTTTCCTTTTTATCTGAAAATCTCCCCCCGGTATCGAACATGATGTTTGCCTTTTGGGATTTGAAAAGGAGACCGTCCCCCTGGCCGACATCCAGGCCTATGAATAAATTTTTTGAAACCTTGTCAAGACTGGGAAGGATTATGACCACCAATACAGTAAAAATCAGTGCCTTCTTTTTAACTTCATAAAGGGCCCGGCCGGAGATTTGTCCAAACACCCTTTTATCAAATCTTATAATTCTAATTTTGTTGAATATAAAGACAATGATCAGTCCTGCAATAAACACATATTGGGTCAGGAAATCCAGGTATCTTACCGGATCAAATTTGGGTATGTCCAAGGCAGCCAGGCTTTCTATCAAGGCACTGAATAAAAAATACGCCACTATATAAACCCTCACTATTAACCAACCAAACAAGGGCAAAAATGCAAAAATATAGGCAAAGAGGCCCAAGGCGAAGAGGCCCGAAAATGTAGGAATAGCCAACATGTTCCCCAATATAACGGCTGAATTCAGACTTGCTCCCATACTCGCCATCATCGGTAGATTAATTATATTTATGGCTATTGAAGCCCTGATGCTCTTTATTATCTGGCTGTTAGAGGGCCTTCTCCTTTCAAGGCTCCCCATAAGAGCTATGGCAATGCTGGACCCGTAGGATAAAAGAAGCCCATAATCCAGGGCGGCGTATGGCCTGAATACCAGGTATAAAAACAGGCTTAAAAGAAAGGCCCTCCTATTTGTCCCCCTCCCCTTAAACAATATTGCAATTTCTTTAAAAAGCATGAAAAAAACAGCCCTGCAAATAGAAGGCGGAAAGTCCAATATGTAGGCATAAAAGGATAGAAAACTAAATATTACCAGGTCTGCAAGGGCTCTTTTGATGGGAAAAAACGAAAGAATAAAAATTGCCCATGAAAATATCATACCCACGTGTAAGCCTGATGCGGCCAGGAGGTGGGACAGGCCCAGATCCTTTATTGTATCTTTCATAGAATAATCACCGACCGCAGAAGATCCCAAGACTATTCTTTTTAAAAATAATCCCGCCTGACCCGGAATCCGGTCAAAAGATGATTTAAGCCCCTCTAAGATCCTTGTTTTAAAATCCTGACCATAAACCTTATGAATAACTTTTTTAACCTTGACTTGGGCCCGGCCGCTAAAGCCCTGTTTTTCCATATAGTTTTCTTCGTTAAAGCGGTTGTTAAAGGCCGGCCGGTCAAAGGCCCTAATTTTAACCTTCGCAAGCTCGAGGCTTCCGCTTGGGCTTGTCCGATTGTCTGAAATAAAAATCTTGTTCTTATATGGCCCGGAAATAACTTTGAAAATCCCCTTTTCACCACTTTTTTCACGCCTGCTTCTAATCCATCTGATTTCGGCTTCAAATGTCGCCCCGTCCGCCTTGTATAAATTCAGGTGGGGCTCTGAAATAAATGACAGAAGAATAGCTAGGCCTATAGCCAGGGAATATATTGAAAAGCGAGGCCCTTTAAAAAACGACCATAATAGAAAGATGGCGGCAATAAGCAAAAATATCATTCCCAGACCCATCCTATAGGAATAAAAGCTTAGAATGGCCCAAATAAGAAATTTATCTATTGTTTGCAAGCTTATTCCTTTCTACTAACGTATTCCCGGCTCCTCTCCTGTGGTACAATATCCAATTAGGAGGACCTATGAAGAGCTTAATTATCAATCCATACCAATGCGAGCTCATTGCCCGGGTGACAGATAAAAGACTTGAGGGCAAGTATAGTCATGTGAGCTTCAGCGACAGCATTTTTCCTTTATATTCAGACTTGGCCATACCCATAGAAGACGGGTGTATAGGTTCAAGCCGCCTTATCCGTGTATATATGGATGGAGATAAGCCGGTCCATGTTTTCGAGGGTAAAGCCGATTCCCCGGACTTGAAAATGCAGGTTTCCTATAAAAAAAGACTGTTAAACATAAGAGATATAGGTTTGAGGTTGGTCATAAGCTATGCCCTGGCATTTTTATACAACCGCAAGCCCTATGATTTTAAAAGCCGTGACTCTCTTAATAAACGAATATGCACCTTTTCTATTGACGGTCATTTCACTTATGCTGATACCGAGGACATGATTAAAAATCTAACTCTTCTTGTCCAAAAGCTTGTTTCTTCAGGACTCATGATAAAAAGCAAGCCTTCAGGCCTTTCAGTCAAAACTTCTCTTTTCGGTATATTTACCTGCTCTTGGATCGGCCCCCATGTAGCCTTCTCTTCAGAGATCGGATCTTTTGTGCTTTCTTTGGACGAGATCGGCGAGAATAATTTGACTATGAGCTTTGAGCTCAACCATTAGTCCGCCACAATTTAAATTATAAAAAAAGCCCGATGATCGTGTGTTCCACAATCATCGGGTTTCTTATAATAGTGTCCTATTTTACACTATTTTCCTTTATAGCCTGTCTGGGCCCGGGCCTTCTAGCCCCTACCGCCCTGTTCGGGGCTTTAGGCTTATGAGAAAAAGATGAAAAAATCGTCAAAAGCCAGGCCGACCCCAGAGCTATGCAGGCTGCTGTAAAGGTTGCAAGGCCGTACCAAACGGTTTTCAAGCCGCTTGGGTGGGTGAGCTTTCCCCAACCTATAAATATTAATATTATTCCGGAAATAATGCCTAAAATAGCCGGTAAATATTTTGTTTTTCTCCCCCTGTCCAAGATGAAGAAGGCAAATGTTGCTAAAACAAATAGCAGGGTCAGAATTGGAAACATAATCAATTTTCCCTGGTATTGACTTATTATTTTAAAAATTCCGGACATAAATTAACTCCTTTGTTTTTTATCTATAATAACATATAGGGTCAAGTCCTTGACCTGATATACTTTTCCTTTACATAGCAATTATATTACTTGTGAGTTAAAATATTTGTTGAAATAATCAATATTTAAAAATTTCTCTGAAGGGACAAATTATGAAAAGAAACAAATGGCTAAAGATTTTTTTATTTCTACTTGTTTTAACAATATTAATCAGTCTCAGACCTGCAATGGCTGATGTAGGCGGCGGTCTGGACTGGGATTCAAATAAATGGGAAGGCGGAAGAAGCTTTGGAGGCGGCTCTTCAAACAGCCTCTTTGGGATTGACCCCTTCTTCTTTTTCTATATGTTCTCGCGATTTCCACTACCCTTCCTGATAATAGTCGGGATCGTGGTAGTTACAAGGATTTTTAACATTAAAAACAACAAGGATGCCAATTCTTATAAATCAGAAGATGTAGAGGCTGACCGGGACTTATTTGCTCCTCAAGAAAACGGGCTTGACGATCTTTTAAAGATAGATCCGGATTTTTCAGACCAGGAGTTTTTAAGCCGGGCTTCAAGCGTCTTTGTTGCTCTTCAAAACGCCTGGACAGAAAAGGATCCCAAAATACTTAGGACTTTTGAAGCCGACCAGCTATATTTCCAACACAAGCAACAGCTTGATGACTATATAAAAAAATCAAAAACAAATATTGTCGAAGACCTTAGCGTTCTCGATAACAGGCTGGAAAAGTTCTCCAAGGACAGCCGAAACCAATACCTTTCCTGCATAATAAAAGCCAGGTATAAGGACTATGTTGTAGATGACACAACAGGAAAAATCATTAAGGGCCGTCCGGGTGACCGCTACATTATGACATACAGGATGTTGTTTTTCCGCAAGCTTGATGCCAGAAGCGGCGGAGAATACGAGGGTAAAGTAACCCAATGTCCAAATTGCGGAGCTAACTTATCTATAGACCAAAACGGGGTTTGTGAATACTGCGGATCCCAGGTCAATGCGGGAGCCTATCAATGGCTCTTGACAGAATTGAAGCCACTTTCTCAAGTCAAGCTTTAGGATCAGGAGGAATTTAATGAAGGATAAAAAATTTAAACACAATGTTGATATAAACAATTCCGGAAATTTTCTTAAAAAATTTTTTCTTTTTGCTTCAATGGCCATTTTCTTTTCTATGGCCCTGGTTCTTCCGGAAGCAAAGGCCTATTCCAAGGATCTTTTCTTTAAATCAATTGAGGAGGCACGTGAAAATCCAATCCTATACCCGGAATATAAGGAAGATCCTGAAAAACACAGCCTGCCCGGAAATGATGATTGGCAGGAATCCGAAGAACCGAGTTTGAGCCATGAAGACGGTCCGACCAATAAATTTGTCAAGGTCAATAATGACTATGGATATTACTACGACAGGAGCGGAAATATATTGAGGTCTACCCTGGTTAAGTCTTCTGACGGCAAGCTTTACTATGCTCCTAAAAACGGAAAAATCCCTCTCGGCAGGATCGGAGCTTTTACCGCCGACGGTAAGGTATATTACAGGCTTAAGTCCGGTAACTTACACACAGGTTGGATAAAGGATAAGGGAAAAAGCTTTTATTATAACCCCCATATGCTGACCGACTGCTATGAAAATATAGGTAAGAACCCCTACTATTTCGACAAAGACGGCCGGGCTCAGGATGCCAAGTCCTATTCTGTTAAAAACGAATGGAGTTATAACAGCGGCCGCCTGTCCGGACCTGCTGTAAGGGAAAGGACGGTCGGTAACAATCATATAGTCATAAGCCTTAGGCACCAATATTTATGGCTCTTTAAAAACCACAGACTATTTTTGAATACCCCAATAATATCCGGCAAGCCCTCAAGTCCAACTATTAGAGGAAATTTTGCAATCCAAGGCAAGGCCACCGATAAAACCTTGGTGGGCCAGGATTACAGTTCTCCGGTCAAGTATTGGCTCCCCTTCTCCGGCAGCTACGGTATTCATGATGCCGCCTGGCAAAGGTCCCGTAATTTCTACAAGGATTCCTCTTCCTATAAACGGGTAGGCAGCCACGGCTGCGTGAATATCCTGCCCTCAGTCATGCCGAAAATATTTAATAATATTTTTATAGGAGCTCCTGTAACTGTGTATTAATAAAACTTCCGTAACAAAAGGTCTTGGTGAAATGCTGTTATTGAATAATCAGCTGTCCATCAAGACCTTTTTACATAGAACTGAAAAACCCCACCGATTGGAGACTTCCAATCGGTGGGATTCTGTATTGTAATTAACGCTTTGAGAACTGTGGGCTCTTACGAGCTTTCTTAAATCCGTATTTATAGCGTTCTTTCTTACGTGAGTCTCTTGTAAGATATCCGGCACTCTTCAAAGTTTTCCTGAGATCAGGCTGGAACTCCAATAGAGCCCTTGCTATTCCAAGTCTTATTGCTCCTGCCTGGCCGCTGTAACCGCCACCTTTAACATTGACAAGAACATCGAATGAGTCGAGGTTTCCTGTGAGTTTTAAAGGTGAAACAGCATCCTGACGAAGCTCTTCATAATCAAAGTATTCTTCTATCTTATGGCCGTTAACTTCTACCTTTCCTGAACCGGGAAGAAGACGTACCCTTGCAACCGCTGACTTGCGGCGTCCTGTACCACGATATTGCTGATCCATGCTTGTCCTCCTCAATCAAATTTCAATTCTTCCGGCATTTGAGCTTCATGTTTATGCTCCGGTCCGGCATAGATTTTCAACTTCCTGGCCATCTGACGACCAAGGCTGTTGTGAGGCAGCATGCCCTTAATGGCCTTCTCGAGTATTCTCTCCGGATGCTTTTCTTTCATCTCGGCATAAGGAATCTCTCTGCGGCCACCCGGGAATCCCGTGTGATGGACATAGACCTTTTTCAGTTCCTTGTTACCGGTAAGGCGGACCTTATCGGCGTTAACAATGACTACATAGTCGCCCGTATCAACGTTTGGTGTGAATGTGGGCTTGTGTTTACCTCTGAGAACTGAAGCGACATTCGTAGCTAAACGGCCGACTACCTGGTCGCTCGCGTCTACGACATACCATTTGCGCTCCACTTCACGCGGTTTTGCCAAAGTGCTTTTCATGTTTGCTCCTTTTCTTTCTTACTGCCCCCAAAATTTAGACTCCGCTCATGGGGGAGGCGGGTTTTGTTTATTCGACAATTTATGTTTCGCACATCGACGCTGCGAAATAATTGCTGAAGAATCCAAGGGGCAAAGACCTTGCCCACACAGATACCGATCAATGATAGCAAATATCAGCTTTTATGTCAAATTAACCTTACATATGATCGGCTTCGTATTTGCTGATAATATCCAACCTGTTTTGGTGCCTTCCGCCTTCAAATTCCGCTTCAAGGAAAGCCTTGACCAAATCCTTGGCCACGTCCGGTCCCACAACCCTGGAACCTATAGCCAGAATATTGGCGTTATTGTGCTGTCTGGCCTTGGCCGCCGAATATGTTTCGGAAACGGCTGCACACCTCACGCCTTTGACCTTATTTGCGGCTATTGACATACCTATTCCCGTACCGCAGATCAGGATTCCCAGATTGACCTTTGAGTCAACCACAGCCCTTGATAATTTCAAGGCATAGTCCGGATAATCCACCCGATCAGCGTTATCCGGTCCAAAATCTTCCACATCATAGCCGAGTTCTTTAATATAATCGACGATCATAGGCTTTAGCAGGTATCCTGCATGGTCTGAAGCTACTCCAATAAGCATGGTCCAACCTTTCTTTTTTCTATATCAACTTTGAAAAATATGTAAATTTGGAAGCAAGTCTATAAGCCGTGTTCTGTTTTGACTATCATCTATCTCGTCCGGGCGTTGCCGCCCGGCTCCAGCGATTATTCGGCGGAGCGAGCAACTCCTTTAACGCCGTTCCATCTTGCACCGGATGGGGTTTACAGGGCCATGCCGTCTCCGACATGCCGGTGGGCTCTTACCCCGCCTTTCCACCCTTGCCCCTGAATAGGGGCGGTCTATTTCTGTTGCACCTGCCTTGAAGTCACCTTCACCGGACGTTATCCGGCATCCTGCTCTGTGGTGCACGGACTTTCCTCGAACCTGTCGCGATAGTCCAACTTACTTCCACTGAAAATTATAACATAGGTATCGGTTTTGTCTTTACTAAAGGTCTTATATTCCCTGCCTTATACAGTCCCAAGAATCTTTAGATATATAACAAGGCACTTCCGGGCAGATCTTTTCTCCCCATTCTTTAGCCCTATCCATGGCCGGCTCTTCAGAAGCAAAATGGCCGAGGTCAATAAGGTTCAGGCCCTTTCTTATGGCGGCCTGGGCCTCATGGTACTTTATATCGGCAGTTACATAAAGATCTGCTCCACCTTCCAGGGCCCGGTCTACAAAGGACATCCCGCCCCCGCCCAGGACAGCAACCTTGCTTACTTTTGCATCCGGCTTTCCGTATATGAATACTCCATGTCCTCCGAATCTTTTATTTAAAATTTCCCCAAATTGTCTTACAGTCAAGTTAAGGTCAGGCACAAGGCCTATCCTTCCCATACCCTTGGAAAAAGCGGAAAGTGGGTTGTCCTCCGGCATGGGATCCAAGGCCTCAGTTTGCCTTAAGCCTATTATTTCAGCTATATGGTCATTTACACCGCCATTGACAGCATCAAAGGCCGTGTGTGATGAATATAGGCAAATTTCCTCCCTTATTGATCTGATGATCATGGCACATAAAGGGTCATCAGTAAGCAAGGACCTGATAGGGCTGTAAAAGACCGGATGGTGGGTGAAGATCAGGTTTGCCCCCTTCTCAACCGCCAAGTCTATTGCGTCTTCAGTCAGGTCCAAAGAAAACACTATCCCCTTCAGATCCTTATCAAAATCTCCGAATTGCTTGCCGGTGTTATCCCAATCTTCCTGGAGTTTAGCCGGAACTCTTTTTTCCCATTCTTTAATCCATTCAGCTATAAGCATAAATTACTCCTTACTATGCCGATCGTACAGGGACAGGAGGGCTAATATATTCTCCTTCTCCTTCCTCAAAAGACCGATCCTGTCGGAAATATTTTTGGTGTCTTTTTCAGATAATTCCTGATCAAGCTTTTTTATCAAAAGGCTTATCGAAGCCAAATCTTTTTCCAACTTTTCTTTTAAGACTGGATTTCTATTTAATAGAAGATCCGGTCCATACTCAAGAGCCAACTTTTCTTCGGCCGTTTCAACATATGTATCACTTATCTTCTTGCCCGGATTTATATCAAAAATTGTGTAATAGTGGCCTGAATCAAATACCATAGCCTCCGAGACAGATTTGCCCATGGAAATCAGGAATTTTCTAAACATAGGAAGGTCGCTTTGGGGACTGACCAATACTTGACCTGTCCTATCAATAAGTCCCACATTGCCTTCCATTATCCTCTGTATAAGCCTGCCCCCCATACCGGCTATTATAACCAGGTCACAACTGTCAAAGTCCAGACCCCTGAGACCGTCATTTACCATGCAGGATATTTTTTTACCGTATAGGTTATTTCCCGAGGATTCCTGATCTTTTATAAAATTCCTGAGCTTGGAGATCGAGGCTTCAGAAATATCTGTGGCCAGGATCTTTTTTATGTCTTTCCTTTCAGCAAGGCCACAAGAAATCAGGCCATGGTCACAACCCACCTCAATTGCAAAATCAGCTGCCCCGGCCATATTGACCAGAGCAGCTATTCTGCCTCTTTTACCAAATTCTTCGTTCTTCGGCATAGGAAATCACTCCATGAAATCTCTTATTTTCTGTGACCTTATGGGGTGCTTAAGCTTCCTTATAGCCTTGGCTTCGATCTGACGTATTCTTTCTCGGGTAACATCAAACTCCCTTCCAACTTCCTCAAGGGTTCTCGGTGTCCCGTCATTTAATCCGAACCTAAGTTCAAGGACCTTCTTCTCCCTATCTGAAAGAGTATCCAATATCTTTTTCAGCTCTTCTCTAAGCATTATAAAGTCCGCAGCTTCGTCCGGTGCAACGGCCGAATCGTCCTCTATGAAGTCGCCAAGATGTGAGTCTTCTTCTTCACCGATAGGTGTTTCAAGAGATATGGGCTCCTGTGCGATTTTTCTGACAATCCTGACCTTTTCAACATCTATTCCCATTTCAGCGGCAATCTCTTCATTGGTCGGGTCCCTATTTAGTTCCTGGAGGAGCTGACGCTGGGCCCGGGATAGCTTGTTGATTGTTTCAACCATATGGACAGGAATTCTTATGGTCCTGGCTTGGTCTGCAATAGCTCTAGTTATGGCCTGTCTTATCCACCATGTTGCATATGTTGAGAACTTGAAGCCCCTGTGGTAGTCAAACTTCTGAACCGCCTTCATAAGGCCCAGGTTTCCCTCCTGGATCAGGTCAAGGAAGCTCATGCCCCTGCCGACATACCTCTTGGCTATTGAGACAACCAGCCTAAGGTTGGATTCAGCCAGGTGCTGCTTGGCCATCCTTCCTATCCTTATCATCTCATCCATCTGTTTTAGGTCATCTTCATCCAAGTCTTCTTTCATAAGGAGCTTCCTGGCCGGCAGGCTTTCTGCCATAATTCTTTCAAGTCCCTCTTTGTTGAAGTCCCCGGCTTGAAATTCTTTGTTGCCGTCAAGGCACTCAACCAGCTTGAAAAGCTCGGATTCAATAACCTCATAGGCCTTCTTCTCATATTCAGTCAGCCTGTCCCTGGGTTTAACTTTTTTTAATCCGGCATTCATCTTATCCAGTACAGTATTATTTTCAAATATCTTTACAGCCTCTTCCGGTTTGATTGCGGTACCACCCATGAAGGGTTCAAGTTTCTTTTCCTTTGCCAGGTCAATCAGGCTCTTGTCCTTATCTTCAGGCTTTTCATCCTTTGAATACACCTTGTCAATGGCCTTTTTTATCTGGTCGGCATTTTCACTTATGTATTTAAGGATCTTTTTGTCATCCTTATCTATACTGTCGGGAATGAGGACCTTTTTCATTACCGTCCTATCTATTTTTAAGCAAAAATTCAGGGCCCTGCTCTCATCCTCGGTCATGCTTTCCCGGCTCAAACGACGTCTCACATATCTCTCGACATATGCAGCCGTCCTTATCATCTCAGCCTCTTCATCTGAACTTTCTTCCTTGTTCTCGGCCTGGTTGAGTATATCTACTATGAAATTTTTAAGGGCGGTGAACTTCTGAAGATCCTCTTCTCCCACTTCCTCGCCCTTCTCCAAGGTGTCGATTATGGAGGCCAAAAGTTTAGCCTGGCTGTAGTTCAGTGACCTCTTTGATAATTCAATATATTCTCTTAAATTCAACTTCTCTTTTCTCTTGGCCTTAACCCCGATTTCAGCATTCTCCATCCTCTTTGCAAGGATAACCTCTTCTTGGGCAGTCAAAAGGTCAACCCGGCCAATTTCCTTTAAATACATCTTAACCGGATCGTCAACAGCTGTGTTTTTTAAGCTTCTTTTGCGCTCCTTCTCAGCTTCCCTGCGGGTCTTGGCACTGATCAGTTCAAGATCGTCATCGTCCTCATCTGTAAGCTTGTCCAGGTCATCGATTGATTCGTCTTCTTCGCTATCATCCTCATCATCTTCCTCGTCCACGTCAATTGCTGATTCATAGCTCTCGACCTCAATCTCGATCCCTTTTTCTTCAAGCTCTTTAAGTATATCCTGAAGGTCTTCCTCATCCAGAAGGTCCAGGCTGTCAATCTCCTCTATATCGCTCTCCTGCAAAACATCGTGATTCTGAGAAGCAATCCTGTGGAGCTCCTCGACTATAAATTGTTTACGATCATCCAAGTCCATCAGATCATCTTGTTTTATATCACCATCCATCATGGCCGCCTCCTCTATTTGAACGAAGTTTTGCTTCCAGTTCAAGCAAGTCCTGTAAAATTTGACTTCTATCTTTTCCAAGTTGGCTGAGCTTTTCATCACCCAACTTTATCAACTGCCTCATTTTTGCCCTGTCTTCTGAAAGTAGGGTCCTTTCCGCTTTTATACAAAGCTCTATTTCCTGATTTTCAAGCAGGTCTCTGTCCTGTTTGGGATTTTTTTCAGCATCTTCAATTAATGCGAAAATTTTATCGGTCCCGGGTCCCGGCTTTTTTTCCCTCAAAAGAGAAGCTGCCGGAGCTATGCCCGACTCCCACATGCTTACCATTATTAACGCCAATTCCTTGTATTGGTCGTCTGATAAAAAGTCCAAGAGAAAGTCCAGCCTCTTCTGATTAATCTTGGCCTTGGCCAACCTTAGTATTATAGCATTTTCAAGCTGCTTTCTCTCCCTGACCGCCCTTTCCTCTTCCCTTTCGCTTTCTATATCCGCATAATCTTCATCTTCTATTGGGTAATAGTCATCCCCATAGTCGTCTTCTTCAATATCATCATAATACCCATATGGATCGGGAAAACTCGCATCATTTCTGACCCAAGTCTTTTTTTCATGTCTTTCTTTATCTTGGAACTCAATTTCCTTGCCGACATCACCCTTGAGTGATTCAGGACTCACTCCCGCCTTTAAGGCGACTTTTTCTATGTATATTTCTCTTTCGGAATCTGAATCCAAGCCGGCCAAAAATTTTATGGCTTCTTTAAGAAAATCAAGCCTGTCCTTATCTACACCCAAATTATATCCGGTCTCAATGAGCCTAAGCTCAAATTCCGGAGGATCCAGGGCCTCATCAATCCGGTTTTCAAACTCTTCCTTACCGAATTTCTTTGCATAATCGTCCGGGTCCATGTTGTCAGGGAGGAGGATCATTTTGGGCACAATCCCGACCTCTTTAAAAATATCCACTGCCCTCCTTGAAGCCTTTATTCCGGCAGAATCCCCGTCATAGCAAAGATATATATTTTCGCTGTATCTCTTTATCAGCTTGGCCTGGTCCACTGTCAATGAAGTACCCAAACTTGCCAAGGCATAATCTATTCCGTGGGCATAAAGGCCTATGACGTCCATATAGCCCTCAACCATCAGGATCTTTTCATGCTTGTTTTTCTTGGTAACTATGTGTATCCCATAAAGGTTTTTACCCTTATGAAATATATCCGACTCCGGAGAATTTAAGTATTTGGGCTTACCGTCTCCGATCACCCTTCCTCCAAAGCCAATAATTTTATTTTTATTTGAAATTATTGGAAAAATTAATCTTCTTCTGAATTTATCGTAATATCCCCTTCCGGACCTTGAGCTTGCTATGAGTCCAAGATGAAGCATATCCTCTTCCTCGTACCCACGCTCCTTTAAATATTTATAAAGGCTGTCTCCCTTGCCGTCTGCATAGCCGAGGAGGAAGGGATTAATTATAGAGGCATTATATGATCTTTTCATAAGATAGGCTTGGGCCTCTTTGCCTATCAAAAGCTGCTTATAATAAAAAAGAGCGGCCTCCCTATTCAATTCATAGAGTTTCTTTTTTCTTTTTCTTTTCTCATCATCAAAAGGACGGGCCTCTTCCAGGGGAATCCCGTACCTGTCGGCCAGGAAACGCACAGCCCCCATAAAATCCAGGCCCTCCATTTTCATTATGAAGCTGATACCGTCACCGGCCTCCCCGCAACCGAAGCATTTATATATTCCCAGCTCCGGCGTCACCACAAATGACGGAGTCTTTTCACTATGAAATGGGCAAAGGCCCTTCATGCTCTTGCCCTGGGCCTTCAGGTCAACATATGATCCTATGAGTTCCCCTATGTCTATGGCGTCCTTTACCGCTTGAATGCTGTCATCAGAAAGATGCATGTTTACCCTTCCTCTTCTCCGGTCTCAGAATAATAATTAGAAATTCATCAAATTTTAGTCCATGCTTTTGGAATAAAAATGTCCTTATATGTCCTGATCAAAAAGTCATCCGTCATCCCGGCAATGTAGTCGGCCACGATTCTGTCCGTGCTTTCTCCCTCAAAGTCTCCCCGATAGAGCGATAAATGGCTCTCCGGAAGGGCTTTTGGATTTTCCTGATAATATGTAAACACATCCTCTATGATCTTTAGCAGCTTTTTATTCTCATTCTTTACAAGGGAATTCGTATAGACCTCGTTGAACATGAACTTCCTGAGTTTTTTTGATGCCCTGTAAACTTCTTCTTCCATGCCTATATCGCCAAGCTTGTCCGACTCATAAACCACAGCCCTGACCATCTTGTCAATCCTTTCAGAAGCCGAGTTGCCAAGGACATTTACGCAGTCTTGGGGCAGGTCATCCTCTGAAAGTACCCCCGCCCTTATGGCATCGTCTATATCATGGTTTACATAAGCTATCCTGTCGGCAAACTTTATAAGCCGCCCTTCGGCTGTATGGGCCTGTCCGTTTCCTGAATGGTTGGCAATCCCGTCAAGTACTTCCCAACTCAAATTGAGTCCGATTTGTACCCTGGCTTTTTTCCTGGTTTCAAGAAAGGATAAAACTCTTACTGACTGGGCAGCATGAGAAAAGCCCGGCATTATCTTCTGCAAAACAAATTCGCCCGCATGACCAAAGGGGGTGTGGCCCACATCGTGACCCAAAGCAATGGCTTCAACAAGGTCTTCGTTCAGACCCAAGGCCTTGGCGATGGTTCTTGCAATCTGTGAAACTTCAAGTGTATGGGTTAACCTGGTCCTATAGTGGTCTCCCTCAGGAGATATAAAGACCTGGGTTTTATGCTTTAGCCTTCTAAAAGCCTTGGAATGAAGGATCCTGTCCCTGTCCCTTTGAAAGGCCGTTCTAAAAATATCCTCTTCCTCCTTGAACTTCCTTCCCCTGCTGTCTTCAACTCTACAAGCAAAAGGAGACAGGGTCTTGTCCTGCATTTTTTCAATGTCTTCTCTTAAAAACAAGTCCTGTCTCCTTTCATATTAACAAGCAAAATATTTATGGATGATTTATACCCAATAAATGTATTTTTAATGTACTTATTAAATTATTCATCCCCTTCTCTAACTATCAGGGTCGGGTCCAAAATTGACAATATGAGGTCGTTAATCCTGTTCAACATATATAGTCTTGAAGCCTTCAAATCCGGGTTATCAACAAGGATCATTGTTTTGTCCATATAGTCATTTATGATCTTCATCCATGAATCCATGAGGATCAGGGCTTGGTCATAATTTCCTTTTTCAATATTGTCTTTTATTGCGGCTTCCCTATCAAAAGATCCATAGATCTCCTTGTCCAAATCCTCAAGAACCCCTTCGTTGAAGTCCCGTCCCTCATAGTTTTTAGACATATTGGCAACCCTGACAAAGCTTGTTATAAGGTCATTGCCGCCGTCTTCAAGATAGGCTTGGACAGCCTTGGTCCTTTCTTCAATAGACAGGATGTCATCACTCACACCTGAAAATACGGCATCGATTATATCGTAGCGGACCCCGTCTTCCAGGAGCTTGGTCCTCAGCCTTCCCATAAAGAAATCCCCAATTTTTCCTATTACCTTGTCATAATCGAAAATTAGGTTTTGCTGCTCAAGGTATATTAGAAGGGCATCCCTGAACCTCTCCTTGAGGTTTATGTGGAGTGATTCCGCCCTGATTATATCAATTATTCCTATGGCAGCCCTTCTTAGGCCAAATGGATCCTGGGATCCTGTAACCTCAACTCCTATTGCATATAGACCGGCTATTGTATCTATCTTATCAGCCATGGAAAGAATCAAGCCGGCAGTGGATTCCGGAAGACCGGCACCGGAAGCTTGAGGCATGTACTGCTCGCCTATTGCCTGGGCTGTAATGGCCTTCTCTCCTGATTTTTCTGCATAAATCCTGCCCATGGTTCCTTGGAGTTCCGTGAACTCTATAACCATCTTTGTAACAAGGTCTGCCTTTGAAAGCTTGGCTGCCCTCTCGGCAATTTCCGTGGTTTCCTCCCCACACTCCATGTCCCGGCTTAGACCGTCAACCAGGTCGGCGATCCTTTCGCTCTTCTCAAGCATGTTGCCAAGTTCATCATGGAATTTTACTTCCTCAAGCTTTGGCAGGTAATCCTCCAGTTTTAACTCAAGGTCCTGGTCATAGAAGAATTTTGCATCTTCAAGTCTTGGAACAAGAACTTTTTCGTTGCCTTTTATAACGTTCTCTATTCCTTCCTCATTTCCGTTTCTTACAGATAAGAAGAAAGGCATAAGGTTGTCTTTATCGTCAAGAACCGGAAAATACCTCTGGTGGTCTTTCATGGGGGTTATTATTACTTCCTTGGGAAGTTTGAGATAGTCGTTCGGAATTTTACCTATGAATACAGTTGGATACTCAATAATATGGACAACCTCGTCCAAGAGGTCATTATCTTCCATTGGCAGGCCGCCTATCTCTCTGGCTGTCCTGTTCAACCCCCTTAAAATGATGTCCCTTCTATCTTCTTCATCGATGATAACAAATTCCTTTTTTAGTTTTTCTTCATAGGAATCAATTGTTTCTATTTTTATATCTCCGGTTCCTAAAAAGCGGTGTCCGCTTGTAACATTGCCTACCTCGATACCCTCAAGGTCAAACTTCAGAACCTCGTCATTATACAGGGAAAGGATCCTTCTTATTGGTCTGAGAAATCTCAGGTTCTTTCCGCCCCAGCGCATGGCTCTGGGGTTTGAAATTTTCCTGATGGCTTTTGGTATCACATCTACCAGGACATCAGGTACGGATATCTCTTCCTTTTTGATCTTGGCAAAAACATAGTCATCCTTGCCCGTATTTTCAACATAGGTGTCTTCCAAGGATATGCCCTTGCTCTTCATGAAGCCGATTAGGGCCTTGCTCGGATTTCCTTCCGAATCGTAGGCAACCTTTTTAGAAGGTCCTCTTACGATCTCGAAATCTTCCTTTTCGATCTCTTTAATGTCGTTAAGCCAAAGGGCAAAACGTCTTGGAGTGGATTGGCACCTCAGGCTTTCAAAGCCCAGCCCCTTCTCTTTCATAAGGCTTGTAACATTGTATTCAAGCTGTTTTTTTGTTGAATCAATATACCTCGAAGGGAACTCTTCAACGCCTATTTCTAAAAGATAATTATTCACTTATTCCCTCCTTATTCAGCAAAGGAAAACCCGCTTCTTTTCTTTTTTCCAGGTATAGCTCGGCCACAGCCCTGGCCAGGTCCCTAACTCTACCTATATAATGGTTTCTCTCGGATACGGCAATGGCTCCCCTGGCATCGAGCAGGTTGAAAGCATGTGAGCACTTCAAAACATAATCATATGCCGGATAAACCAAACCCACTTTCAGCTGGTCCGTAGCCTCGGCTTCGTAGATCTCAAAAAGGCTTGTCAGCCTTTCAATATTGGCGGTTTCAAAGGCATACTTGGACTGCTCATACTCTGGCAGCTTAAATATATCGCCGTATTTTAACTCATCATTCCATTGGAGGTCGAAAACATTGTCAACTCCCTGAATATACATGGCTATTCTTTCCAAACCCATGGTGATTTCGCCGGCTTCAATATCCAAGGCTATACCTCCAACCTGCTGGAAATAGGTGAATTGGGTTATTTCCATGCCGTCAAGCCAGACTTCCCAACCTACTCCCCAGGCTCCAAGGGTCGGGGATTCCCAGTTATCCTCAACAAAGCGAATGTCGTGCATCTTTGGATCTATTCCAAGAACCTCAAGACTCTTTAAATACAGGTCCTGAATATTGTCAGGTGCCGGTTGAAGAATAATCTGGAGTTGGTGGTGCTGGTAAAGGCGGTTGGGGTTTTCTCCATAGCGCCCGTCTGCCGGCCTTCTTGACGGCTCAACATATACCACATGCCAAGGCTCAGGTCCGAGTGTTCTTAAAAATGTATTTGGATTCATGGTGCCGGCGCCCTTTTCTACATCATAGGGTTCCATAACGGCGCAGCCTGCTCCGGCCCAATAGTCTTCCAATTTCATGATCATATCTTGTAAATGCATAAAGCCTCCTCATTTTCCTTGCAGATTGTATCACAAAACGCCAAGAGCTTGTAGCATTCCCACACTCTTGAGTCGCTCAATTCCGGTGTGAATTAAAAAATAGTTAAGTATTAAATGGTCCACACTTATATATGTATCTTTATTATCTATTTTAGTTCCGGTAATCAGGTCCTCGAAGCTTTTTCCCATATATTTCAAAATCTCTTTGTATTGGTCAAGGTTCAGGTTTTTAACCTGTCCAAATCCGCTGTGGTCCTGACAAACCATGCCGCCCGAATCCGGCGAAAAGTAATATGGGCCTTCTTTTATTTCCTTGCCGCATTCAACACAGGTATTTAAGTATGGTCTGAAGCCCAAAAAACTTATGAGTTTCAGAATATAGGCTCCCAAAATCCTGCTTACTCCCACCTTGTCGGCCCCTTCCAAGGCTCTAAGATAAGCCCCTGTCAAATCATATATGTTAGGATCGGCCTGGTTGAAAATCACCCTGGTCAAAATCTCTATTGCCAGCTGGGCCCCTGCCAGCCTCTCAACGGACTTTCTCAGCCCCAGATGGGCATTTTCTATCTGGCCGTCCTTGAAATAAAAAGCTGACCTGCCCTCAACCAGGTTAAATACCCCCTCTACAAAGGGTTGGCTCAGATTGGTGGCCGGACTTCCCTTTCTTTTAGCCCCCCTGGCCATAAATGATATTCTTCCCAGATCACGGCTGAAAATGTCAACCATCCTTGAAGACTCCTTAATATCATAGGCTCGTAAAACAAGGGCTTTTAAATTGTCAGTCTCTGTCACCATATCCTAAAGCTTCGATCCTTTTTTTCCTTTTTCTCCAATTTTTATCAACCTTGACCCAGGTCTTAAGGTTTACCTTGGTCATCAGGAAGGATTCTATATCTTTTCGGGCAGCACTTGCAATGATCTTTAAAGTTTTTCCACCCTTGCCTATAACTATTCCTTTATGACTGTCCCTTTCAACCACAATGCAGGCATCAATGTCTATGAGGTCCTTATCTTCCCTCTCATGCATCTTCTCAATAATAACCGCAATGCCGTGAGGAACTTCTTCTCTCAAGTTGTTCAGGCAAGCCCCCCTTATTATCTCGCTGACAATGAATCGCTCAGACCTGTCGGTTATCATGTCTTCCGGATAATACATGGGTCCCTTGGGTAAGAGTCCATATATGACTTCATTCAGTTGATCCAGACCTTGGCCGGTCTTTGCTGAAATTGCCAGGACTTCCTCAAAAATCCCCATATCCTCGTATAATTTTATATTGGCATCCACGCTTATCTTATCAGCCAAGTCAAGCTTATTTAATAGGCAAACTTTTTTCAAACCTTCTTTTTCTTTCAGCATGTCAAGGACCATTGAATCAAGGCGTCCCGGCTTATCCCCGACATCTGTTATATAAAGGCAGAGGTCAAGACCGGACAGGGAGTCCCTGCTCAGTTTGAGCATTTCTTTTCCAAGCTCATTTTTCGGTGTCTGAACACCGGGCGTATCAAGGATTATGGCCTGCATATGGTCCCTATTGTATATGTATAAAATCTCGTTTCTGGTCGTTTGGGCCTTGTCGGAAACAATGGATAGCTTCTCCTCCATCAGGGCATTTAAAAGGCTTGATTTGCCAACATTTGGCCTGCCGATAAGTCCAACGTATCCCGAATGAAATTCTCTTTCATCAGGCATGTCTTCCGGCATCTCAGCCGATAGGCCAAGCTTCTTTATAGCCTCTTTTTCACTTGACCTCATAAGCTTCTTATCCTCTTCCTCAATATGGTCATACCCTAAAAGATGGAGGAGGGAATGGATACAAAGATAAATGGCTTCCCGTTCCTCCGAATGGCCATATTCCTTAGCCTGAGACCTGACCCTGTCATAGTTGACGACAATGTCACCCAGCATAAGGGGGCCCGATTCGTCATATCCCCCTTCTTTTAAGTTTTCGATGTCTTCCTTCTCTATTAGGGGAAAACTCAGGACATCCGTTTCCTTGTCTATGTTCCTGAAGTCCCTGTTGAGCCTTCTGATCTCTTCGCCATCTACAAAGGACATTGAAACTACAGGGTCACCGGTTATTCCCTCCATTTCAAAAACGAGAGAAAGCGCCTCTTCCAGGCGCCCCCTCATTTCATCCGTTAAATTAAATTCCTCGTCCCTAATATCAATTTCCAGAATCACTTTTCCTCCGGGTAAAATTATGCTTTTCTTTTTTCACACTTTTCTTGTCAAGACTTGAATCATATTTATCAAAGGCATCAATCACGCGCTGAACCAGCGGGTGTCTTACAACATCAGCCCTGTTAAAGTAACAGAAGCCGACCCCGTCAATGCCCTTCAGTATATTCTGAATTATTTTTAAACCCGATTTTTTTCCATATGGGAGGTCAATCTGGGTCACGTCTCCTGTAATAACAGCTTTAGACCCGTATCCCAGCCTGGTCAAAAACATCTTCATCTGCTGGAGGCTGGTGTTTTGAGCCTCATCAAGTACTATGAAGGAGTTGTCCAGGGTCCGACCCCTCATGTAGGCCAGGGGTGCCACCTCTATCTGTCCCTTTTCCTTCAATTTTAAATATGAATCCGGTCCAAGTATTTCATAAATGGCGTCATATAAGGGTCTGAGGTAGGGATCGATTTTCTCCTGGAGGTCTCCGGGTAAAAATCCCAAGCTCTCACCTGCCTCAACTGCAGGCCTTGTGAGTATTATCCTATTGACTTCGCCGGCCTTAAAAGCTTTTATCGCCATGGCCATGGCCAGGTAGGTCTTGCCGGTCCCGGCAGGCCCTATTCCGAATGTGAAGCCGTTTTCCGTTATGGCGTCAACATACCTCTTTTGGCCCATGGTCTTTGCCCTGATGGGCTTTCCTGCAGCTGTTGTTATAAGCACCTCTTTTAAAAGCTTGGCCACGGGCAGGCTTGTATCCTCCTGCTGGATGTTTATGAGGTACTCCACTTCGGGTTTGCTTATATAGTTCTGCCTGTCTATGACTTCCTGCATACTGTTAAGTATGTGGCTTGCCAACTCTATATCATATTCTTCCCCGCTCAGTTGTAGCATTCCGTCGACCAGCCGCATCCTGACGCTAAGCTTGTCCTCAAGCAGTTTTCTGTTGGAATCAAGTTGTCCGAATATAGCCTCGTAGTCCTCGATACTTTTAGTTTTTTCAGTCCAAAGTTTTGTTACCATATATCGTCTTTCAATCTCCTATCTGCCCCTCCTCTTTGAGAGTGGCGGAGCAAGTATTTCACTCCAGATTATAGCATTTTTTAAGTCCTGTTTTTTACCCTGACTTACAATGCCGGTCTTATCGGAGTTTTTCTCCCGGTCATTATTTTCCATCCCTATGTGAATGGCCGACTTGGTCTGCATGGGTGGTGCTTTTTTAATATGAGAGTGGTTCTTCTTGCCTTTTTCTTTCTTTATATAAGGATTCTCTGCATTATTATCCTTTTTCGGTTCTTGCTTCAGGCCCAATTCAAGCTCGTATTTCTCTTCCATTCTCCTAAGAAATTCTTTAGCCTTGTTGAGGTTCCTCTCGGCAATATTGGCCTTCTTAACTTCCTCGGCCTGATTGCAGACCGGCCCCCTTCTCATGGCCTGCCTCTCCTCAAAGCTTGTCCCCTTATACTTGATTTTTTTATCGGTCATAGCTGCCTCAAATCTTTATAAGAAATCAGCGATCTTCGTTCTGTTTGCCCTCTTCACCGCCTATTGATTCCCTCATCCTGGTGTCGGCATTAATATTCTTCATGTTGTAATAGTCCATAACACCTATGTTGCCTGATTCCAGTGCTGCTGCCAATGCCTTGGGTATCTCGGCCTCGGCTTCGACAACCTTGGCTCTTTGACGGCGGATCTCAGCTATCATCTCCTGCTCGGTCGCTACAGCCTGGGCCCTTCTCTCCTCAGCCTTGGCCTGGGAGATCTGCTTGTCGGCCTCAGCCTGCTCGGTCATGAGTTTTGCTCCCACGTTTCTTCCGACATCAACATCTGCAATGTCTATTGAGAGGATTTCAAAAGCTGTTCCGGAATCAAGTCCCTTGTCCAAAACGGTCTTTGAAATGGCATCCGGATTTTCCAGAACTTCTGTATGTGAAGCTGAAGAACCTACCGTTGTTACTATACCTTCTCCTACACGCGCTATTATGGTCGCCTCACCGGCACCTCCGACCAGGCTCTTGATGTTGACCCTGACTGTAACCTTGGCTTTTACTATTACTTCAATACCGTTTTTAGCAACTGCGGCAATCTGTGGAGTTTCAATTACTTTAGGATTAACCGAAACCTGAACGGCTTCAAAAACATTTCTTCCTGCCAAGTCTATGGCTGTAGCTTCCTGGAAGTCCAGGTCGATATTCGCCCTCTGTGAAGCTATAAGGGCATCAACGACCGAGTTTACGTTACCGCCTGCCAGGTAATGGGCCTCAAGCTCTCCCAGATTGAGTTTCAGGCCTGCCTTGGTAGCCTTGATCATTGGATTTACGATTTTAGAAGGGTTTACCCTCCTGAGCCTCATGCCGAAAAGATTGGCAATGCCCACTTTAACTCCTGAGAACTTGGCCGCTATCCAAAGTCCTACCGGAACAAAAGTGAAAAACACAGAAACAACAAAAACTATTAATATTCCCTGGATAATAATCCCAATATTTGTACCGTCCATTTTTCCTCCTAAATTTCCTTTACTATAAGTCTTCCGTTTTCTATTTTTATGGCCTTTATCTTACTTCCTTTTTTTATATATTGACCCCTGCTGCTCACATCAACCCGGTCTCCTGAAAAGTCCCCAATTCCGCTCGGCCTGAGCATGGTATTGGCAAGGCCTTCTTCGCCCAAATACTTTTCCAGCTTGTCACCTGCAACATATCCCGCTTCCTTTGTTTGCTCAACATGCAGGATTGACTTCTTGAGGATTTTTGAGCTGTATCCGAAATGAACCAACAAAAATCCCAGGCCCCCGGCTATTATCAAGCCTGATATAACTGTGACCATGCCTGTTTTAGGGTCTTCTGATGATCCTACCAGGCCCAGGAAAAGCAGGATAGATCCGCTTATTCCCGGAAGTCCAAATCCTGCCACGCCCAACTCTATCAAAATCAAAATCAGGCCGGCAACAATAAGTATTATATCCACAGCCGATGCAAAGCCGTTTACATATGTTACATATATGTAGGCTGCAAATGAAGCGAAGCCTGCCAGGCCCAAAATCCCGAAAGTCGGTAAAAATATTTCGGCTGCTGTTAAAATCATAGCTGCTATGAGGAGCAGGCCGGCTAAAATTGTCGGGTCCATATCTTCTCCTTTCTATACGCTCTTATAATCTTTTGGATTAAGGCTTATAAGCTAATGATGCTTAAAATACAATTATATTATACCCGCTCGGCCCATATTATTCCCTAAGGAATGCGTTAAATCTATAAAATTTCTTTGTAAAGTTCCTAAAGGGCTTGTGGTATGGGCAAATAAGAAAGAGGCCGGGTCGAACGAAATGCTCGCTTAACACAGCCTCTAATTAAAACTATATAATTTTTTTACGGTTCTTACGCTTTGCCGCTTCGATCTTCTTTTTACGCTTGACCGACGGCTTCTCGTAATGCTCCCTCTTGCGATATTCGGCTAATGTGCCGGCTCTGGCGCATGAGCGCTTAAAGCGTTTAAGAGCACTCTCAATGGATTCATTTTCTCTTACTTGAATCTCAGGCAAAAATCTCACCCCCTCTTGGAGTTAAAATCAACAGAGAAATTATAGCCTAAATAAAAATCTTTTGCAAACTTTTCCCCCGGAAATTGATAAAACCTGTCACGACTTTAATTTATAAAAATAAATAAAAAAGCTCTTAGAAAAAAGCTATAAAAACAGGACGATATTTAAAAAAATGAGGAAAAGGATTGCCTTAAAGGGTATAATATTGTTGGAAATCTGTAATTTATCTTAGGCTTTATTTGTTGAGAAAGGAGTCAAAATGGCATATATCAACGATAACTTTTTATTCAATAATGAAAAGGGCAAGGAGCTTTTTGATGCATATGTAAAAGACCTCCCCATCTATGATTACCACTGTCATCTCAATCCGCAAGAAATTGCAGAAGATAAGAAATATAAAAATATAACTGAAGTCTGGCTTGGAGGTGACCACTATAAGTGGAGGGCTATGAGGATTAACGGCATAGATGAAAAATACATAACCGGAAATGCTGACGACTTGGACAAGTTCAAAGCCTTTGCCAAGACCCTCGACCAGGCTCTGGGCAACCCCCTCTACCAATGGTCACATTTGGAGCTTTCCAGATATTTCGGCATTGACAGCCGTTTAACCGAGGCCAATGCTGAAAAAATATACGAAGAGGCCAACAGGAAACTTGAAAATATTTCCGCCAGGTCCCTGATCCTGGATTCCAAGGTCACCCATCTTAATACTACCGATGATCCTTGTGATGATTTGAAATGGCACAAGGCAATAAGAGCCGATTCGTCTTTTGATGTGAAGGTTAATCCGACATTCAGGCCCGACCCCGCCTTTAAACCTGAACAGGCAGGTTTCAAGTCTTGGGTTGAAAAGCTCGAATCTGTCAGCAAAATCGATATAAGTGACATTGACAGCTTTGAAAAGGCCCTGGTAAGCAGAATAGACTACTTCCATTCCGTTGGCTGCAGACTTGCCGACCATGGCTATGAGGCTTTCGTTTATGAGAAAACCGGTCGCGATGTGGCCGACAGCATTTTTAAAAAGGCCCTTGAAGGGATTTCAATAAGTATAGGAGAGGCAACTGAATTCAAGTCCTATCTGACAAGCTTCCTGGCAAATGAATACAAGGAGAGATCCTGGGTTATGCAGATGCACCTGGGGGCTTTGCGGAACAACAATACGTCTTTCTACAAGCTCATAGGACCCGATACCGGCTTTGACTCAATGGGAGACTGGAATATGGCCTCGGCCCTGAACCGGTATCTCGATGACCTCTATGTAACAGGTTCCCTGCCAAGAACAATCGTCTATAACTTAAATAATAAGGATAACGATGTTTTTGCATCAATGATGGGCAACTACCCCAGGTCCAACTACCCTGCCTATGTAAATTTCGGCACGGCCTGGTGGTTCTATGACCAAAAAGACGGCATAGAAAAGCAGCTGACTTCCTATGCCAATTTCGGAGTCCTTGGCCGCTTTGCAGGAATGGTCACAGATTCAAGGTCTTTCCTGTCTTATACAAGACACGAGTATTTCAGAAGGACCGCCTGCAATCTCATTGGCAGCTGGGTTGAGAACAACATGGTTCCCGACGATGATGACCTGCTCAAGAAAATCCTGCAAAACATCTGCTATTACAACGCAGTAGCATATTTCGGTAAGTAAGGAGGCAATATGAAACTCAATTTATCAAATCTTGATTCACTCAAAAAAGTTCTCGATAAGGGGCCTGAATACGATGTAAAGGCTCTGAGGGCGGAAACCACTGCCCATCCTAAATGGCTGGCCTTCGGAACAGGAAATATCTTCAGGGCCTATATTGCCAGAATTGCCCAGGAGATGGCAAATTCAGGTGCTTGGAACACAGGTCTTATAGCTGTTGAATCTTTTTCCGACGAAAATATCGTTAACAGCATGACCCCCCACGACAACCTGGCTATTTCAGTGACCCTCCACAAGGACGGGACCAGCCATACGGAGCTTATCGCAAACATTGCCGAAAGCTTCCTGATTGCAAACGAATATGGAAGAATGCAGGAGATCTTCCGTGATCCGGGCCTCCAATTGGCTTCATACACCATAACGGAAAAGGGCTATGGTGTTAAAGACGGTCAGGGAAATTTCACCGATATGGTCAAGTCCGAGATGGAGGGAAATCCTAAGGATGCCAAGAACCTCATGGTCCAGACGGCTTTCCTTATGTATGAGAGATATAAGGCGGGAGCCTACCCCCTGACACTCCTATCCATTGACAACTGCTCTGAAAACGGGACCGTTCTTAGAAATGCGGTTCTTGCCGTTGCCGAGGCCATGGTTGACAAGGGGATTTTCGAAAAGGACTTCCTGACCTACCTGGAAGATGAAAAACAGGTGTCCTTCCCCTGGACCATGATAGATAAGATAACCCCGTCACCTTCAAAAATGGTGGCTGACAAGCTTGTCAATGACTTGGGTATTGAGGATGCGGGCTTGATTGACCGCGGTCCCAACAGGCCACCCCATGCTCCCTTCGTTAACTCCGAGGAAGCCGAATACCTTATCATTGAAGACAAGTTCGTAAACGGCAGGCCCCCCTTTGAAAAATCCAAGGCTATGCTGACCGATAGGGAGACTGTTAAGAAAATCGAAACCATGAAGGTTACGACCTGTCTAAACCCCCTACACACGGCAATGTCCGTCTACGGCTGCATTTTCCAAATACCTTCAATAGCCGATGTTATGAAGGATAAGGAAATCGTCTCATTGATCAAGCATATCTGCTATGATGAGGCCCTTCCGGTTGTCGTAGATCCCGGCATTATTAATCCGAAAGCATTTGCGGACGAGGTCATAAATGTCCGCCTGCCCAACCCCTACATTCCTGACCAGCCTTCAAGGATTGCCATGGACACATCACAAAAGGTCGGCATCCGCTTCGGCCACACCATAAAGACCTATATGGATGATCCTGAGCTTGATTCTGAAAAATTAAAGTTTATACCCTTGGCCTTGGCCGGTTGGCTCCGCTACCTGCTTGGTACAACAGATGATGGTAAAGAGTTCAATATAAGCCCTGATCCCCTGCTCGACCAACTCAAAAAGAGCCTTGAGGGTATTGAACCCGGCAATTTCAAGAAAACTGATGGCCTGGTCGACCTGCTCCACAACTCCTCGATCTTCGGCGTCGACCTCTATGAAGCCGGCCTTGCCGACAAGGTCATAGGATATTTTGAAGAGCTTTGTGGAGGCAAGGGTGCTGTTAGGGCCACGCTTAAAAAATATGTTTAATCCGAAGCACACCAAATCTAGGAGGTAAATATTCTATGAAGATGACATTTCGCTGGTATGGAAAAGATGACCCAATTCCCCCAAAATATATAAAGCAAATTCCCGGAGTTTCCGGAGTTATGGGAATGATGAACGAGTTCAAAGCCGGAGAAGTCTGGGATAAAAAGGTGTTTCAGGAAGCTGTTGATGCCTGCCATCAAAACGGCCTGGAATACGAAGTTATTGAGTCCATAAACGTCCATGAGGACATAAAAATCGGAAAGCCTTCCAGGGATAAGTACATTGAAAACTATATCCAATCTATTAAGAACGTGGCCGAGTGCGGCGTAAAGGTTGTTGTCTATAACTTTATGCCTGTTTTCGACTGGCTTAAAACCGATCTTAAGCATGTTCTTGCAGACGGGTCCAACACCCTTTCTTATGATGAAAAAGACCTTGAGGGCTTGACTCCCCAAGACCTGGTCAATAAGACCCTATCAGGTGCAGGAGACCTTACCCTGCCGGGCTGGGAGCCTGAGCGTTTGGCGGAACTGGAAGGGGTCCTTAATGATTACAAGGACGTAGATAACAAGAAGCTCTTTGACAACTATGTATATTTTTTAAAGGCAATAATGCCCACTTGCGAAAAGTACGGGGTAAAAATGGCTGTCCATCCCGATGATCCGGCTTGGCCCGTTTTCGGAATCCCCCGCATTACTCATTCAGTTGAACAATTTGACGCTATTTTAAAAGCTGTTGACTCTCCATCAAACACCTTGTGCGTATGTACCGGGTCTCTGGGGTCTGATCCCAAGGCGGATGTTCCGGCCATACTAAGACATTTTGGCGGGATGAAGAGAATTGGCTGCTGCCATATTAGAAATGTTAAGCATGAGGGTGACCGCAAATTCTATGAATCGGCCCACCTTAGCGAATGCGGCAGCCTGGATATGTATGAAATCATGAAGGCCCTATATGATGTTAAGTTCGACGGTTACATCAGGCCCGACCACGGCCGCATGATCTGGGATGAAGAAGGCAGGGCCGGCTACGGCCTTTATGACAGGGCCTTAGGAGTTGCATATATCAACGGTCTTTGGGAAGCCATCAATAAGAGCTTTAACTAAGGAGGCTTAAATGGAAAAATATGAAGTTTTGAATAGGGTCCATGAACTCGGCATAGTTGCCGTTATTAGAGGACGTGATAAGGAAGAGGCCTTGAACTTCTCAAGAGCCTGTGTAAAGGGCGGTGTAAATATACTTGAAGTTACATTCACCGTACCGGATGCTCTTGATGTTATGAAGTCAATACGGGAAGAGCTTGGCGATAAGGCCCTTTTGGGAGCCGGAACTGTTCTCGATCCCACGACGGCAAGACTTGCCATTATGAACGGGGCCAACTTTATAGTCTCTCCGGCCTTTGATAAGGAAGTTGCCAAGCTCTGCAATCTCTATCAGGTTCCCTATATGCCCGGCTGCATTACCGCCACAGAGGTCACAGAGGCCCTGAAATACGGCGTTGATATTATAAAGATCTTCCCGGGTTCTATGGTGGGCCCCGGATATTTCGGTGCCATTCACGGTCCCCTGCCCCAGGCCAAGCTTATGCCTACCGGCGGGGTTGATGTTGACAATGTCAAAGATTGGTTTGCCAAGGGTGCTTATGCCGTGGGCGTAGGTTCCCAGCTTGTTAAAGGCAGTGAAGAAGAAATTGTGAAAAAATGCAAGGTATTTCTTGAAAGAATTGAGGAGGCTCGCAGATGAAAAAAGTCGTATCTTTAGGTGAACTTCTGATTCGCTTGTCCCCGCCACGCCATGATCGTTTCCTTCAGGCCAGGTCTTTCGACCTCTTTTATGGAGGCGGAGAGGCCAACTGGGGAGTCAGCATGCAGACCCTGGGTTATTCAACAACCTATGTAACCAAGGTTCCGACCCATGAGATCGGCCAGGCATCAATTAATGCCCTGAGGGCAAATGGCGTTAATACGGAACATATTGCCAGGGGCGGAGAAAGACTGGGGGTCTATTACCTGGAAAATACAGGTGGCAGCAGGGCCTCCAAGGTTATATATGATCGTAAAAACTCCTCGATTTCCCAAGCCTCTGTAGATGAATTTGACTGGGATGCGATTTTTGACGGCTGCGCCCTTTTCCACACATCAGGAATAACTGCCGCAATTTCTAAAAATGGGGCTGAACTTGCATTGAAGGCTGCTGAAATGGCAAAAAAACACGGGGCCTTAGTATCATTTGACGCCAACTACCGCTCAACGCTTTGGTCCGGTGCCGAGGCCCAGGCTTTTGCAAAGGAATTTATGCCCTACGTTGACATCTGTATAGCCAATGATGAAGATATTTTTGAGGGACTTGGTGTTGTTCCGGATGGAGTTGACCCAAGTGAGGATCTTGATGAGGTTACCTTCCAGAGGGTCCAGCAGGCCCAATCCGATGCCTTCCCAAATGTCAAGATATTTGCAGGCGTTTTTAATCCGGCTTCATTTGGAATTGACAAGGTTTGGAGAGGCCTTCTCTTCGACGGCACGCATTTCTACAGGTCGGGCGACTATCAAACACCCATTATCGACAGAGTCGGAATAGGCGATGCCTTTGCTGCAGGCCTTGATTGTGCCCTGCTTGATGGAAAACCCATGCAGGATGTAATTAACTTTGCAACCGCAGCCCTGGCTGTCAAACACACTGTACCCGGAGATTTCAACCTTGCCAGCAGGTCAGAGATTGAAAATGCTGCAAAGGGTTCAAGCTCGGCCAGGATCCAGAGATAAGTAATTTAGATATAAAAAATATAACCCCGCCAAAATTAATTGGCGGGGTTTTAGCTTTTTCGTTTCTAAATAATATTTTCATTTAATATCGTGGACTTTTCAGAGCCTCTTCAAGAGTTCTTCAATATAGTCGCTGAATTCACGGGAGACCCTAGCGGCCGCCTTTTCCACATCTTCTGAACTCAAGACCTGATCGGAAGCACCTGTTGCCATATTTGAAACGACCGAAAATCCAATGACCGGCAGACCGCAATGTGCTGCAGTCAAGGCTTCCGTAACTGTCGACATGCCTACAACATCACCACCAAGAATTCTTATTGCCCTGACCTCGGCTGCACTTTCGTATTGAGGGCCTGTCATAAAAAAGTAAACCCCCTCTTTTAAGTCCAGGCCTATTTGCTTGGCTGTCTCCTTTGCGATTCCTCTGAGCTCTTTTGAATATAGGTCCGACACATCGAAAAATCTCGGGCCGAACTCATCATCATTAGGCCCCCTTAAAGGCGATGCTCCGGTCATTTTAATATGGTCCTCAATCAGCATTATGTCTCCAACCTTGTAGCTGAGATTTATACCGCCACAAGCATTTGAAAGGATCAGGCACTTGATTCCCATAAGCTTCAATACCCTGACCGGAAGAACCAGGTCTTCATAAGAATAGCCCTCATACTGGTGAAAGCGACCCGACATACAAATAACTTTCTTCCCCGAAAGCTTTCCCAGGATCATTTTACCGGCATGCCTTGGTGCTGTAGAAATAAGAAAATTCGGAATTTCTCCATATGGAATTTGTACCGGATCAACTATTTTTTCAGCCAGAGGTCCAAGCCCGGTTCCCAAAATTATTCCTATCTCAGGGATAAAATCCACTTTTGATTTTATGTAGTCCGCAGCTTTGGAGCAATACTCGTAATCGTATTTCATCTAAGCCTCCTTGGTGTTTTTCAAGGCCAATTCGGCTATCTGAACGGTATTTGTGGCCGCTCCCTTTCTTATGTTGTCGGCAACTATCCAAAGATTTAAGGCATTTTCACATGAAAAATCCCGGCGGATCCTTCCAACATATATATCGTCCTTGTACTTCACGTCTAAAGGCATGGGATAAAGGAGATTCTCCGGATCATCTTTAACAACAAGACCTGTAATCTTTGAGAAGGCCTCCTTTATTTCTCCAATATCAAAGTCGTTCTCAAGCTCAACATTGACAGATATTGAATGGCCATAGTCAACCGGAACCCTTACAGCCGTAGCGGTAACGGCTAAATCCGGCAGGTGGAGTATTTTTCTGGTTTCATTTACCATTTTCATCTCTTCCTTGGTGTAGCCGTTATCTAAAAACTTGTCTATCCTGCATAGGACGTTCTTGCTTATGGGAGCATCAAATGTTTCAGTTGTCCCGTTTTCCAAGTCATGCAGGCCCTTAATTCCGGCCCCTGCGCAAGCCTGGTAGGTTGAAAAGATAACCCTCTTCAAACCATATAGGTCTCTTAAGGCCATTAAAACCGCCATACACTGAATAGTTGAACAATTTGGATTGGCTATAATTCCGGGAGACCTGAAATCCTCAGGATTGACCTCCGGAACTATAAGCGGTATTCCCTCGGTCATCCTCCATTGCGAAGAATTGTCCACTACCAGAATTCCTTTTTCCGCGGCAAGGGGGCCGAATTTTTCCGAAACCCCTGAACCTGCAGAAAATAGGGCTATGTCAATATCGAGTGTGAAAGACTCCTCTGTAAGCTCCCTTACAGTAATCTCTTCTCCTCTAAAAATCTCCTTGGTTCCGGCCGATTTCTTTGAAGCCAAAGCTACCAGCTTGTTTATGGGGAAGTTTCTTTCCTCAAGAACCCGGAGTATGGTCCTGCCGACCAATCCTGTAGCCCCTACAAGAGCCACATTATATTTTTTCATAGCCCCACCTCCTGATTATTTCATATTTTTGACGGCATCCTGCAACATGGTTACAAAGCCTTGTAATTCCTCTATTTCAAGTGTTGCTTTAAGTTCATTTCCACTGTCTTTTATTTGACCTTTTGCCGATTCGGGATCTTCTTCATACATTTTTAAGAATTCTTTCAATGATTTTACATTTTTTGCCAAAACTTCTTTTTCAGGTAATCCCGGTGCATCTGCCAGGTAATCTACACAAGCTTCCTTTAAAACCTCAGCCTTTGTTTTGTAAAACTCAAAGTTGTTGGCCATTTCAGAAAAAACGCCTGCAACTTCAAGGCTTGATCCGGCCTTATCCAAATTAAGGTTTGCAAGAGACCCCATGAATTTGGCGAATGTGTGCCTTTCCTCACGGGTCAGGGTTTTAGCAGAAGTATCTTCCTGCTGGCTGGGGATAACATATTCTGAACTTTCACTGCTCGCAGAAGTATCTGCGCTTGATTTTTCAGACGGTGCTTCCGCAGTTCCTGAACATGCGGTAAAAACCAATGACATGGACAACAGTAATGCAAAAATTTTCTTCTTCATAATTTCTCTCCTTTTAAAATATTCAGTCTTCTTCATCAAAGCCCGGAAATCTGACCGGTTCTCCTGCCAAAACATGAACATGCAGGTGGTGAACAGTTTGACCTCCGTCTTTTCCACAATTAGAAACAATCCTGTAGCCGTTTCTATCAAAGCCATCTCTTTTAGCCACCTTGGCTATTGCTTGAAAAATATGGGCCATTATTGTTCCATCCTGAGCGCATTCGTTCATTGAAGAAATGTGCTCTTTCGGAACGAAAAGATAGTGAATTTTCGCCTTGGGATTTACATCTTTAAAAGCGGCTACTTCATCATCCTCATATACCAAATCTGTTGGAATTTGTCCGTTAGCAAGCTTGCAAAAAATGCAATCTTCCATTTTCCCCTCCTTAATATTTTAAATTTTCCCGTCCCCAATAAATTCTACACAATCTCCTACTCTCTTTCCAAATTTTCCGCTCAGGACCGTGTTTATGATGTTTTCATCCCTTGCAAGTCTCATCCTGACGTAATTGCCGGCATATCCCTCCAAATATGGGCTTGAGCCGTCTCCTTCTTCAACCAGGACCTCACATGGCTTGCCTTCCATTGAATCCATAAAATCGTGTCTTAGGGCTAATTCCAGCTTTTTAAATTCTTCAGCCCTTTCTTTTTTTATCTGCGGGTCAATTTGATTGTCAAAAAGTGCTGCGGGTGTGCCCTGCCTTGGAGAATATGGGAAAATATGCATCCTTGAAAAGCCGACTTTTTTGCAAAAGTCCATGCTGTCATGAAAGTCCTTGTCACTTTCCCCGGGAAAGCCTACAATCACGTCTGTTGTTAGGCCGACATCGGGAAATACCGACCGAATCAAGTTTATTTTTTCAAAATATATCTTAGTATTGTATTTCCTGTTCATAAGCTCAAGAATGTGGTCCGAGCCTGACTGGAGGGACAGGTGAAAGTGGTGACAAAATTTGCCCGTCGCCTTGAGTCTTTGGAGTTTTTCCATGTTGACCCACCTGGGTTCGATTGAAGATAGGCGAATCCTCTCAATTCCCTCAATCTGTCCAACCCTTTCGACAACATCGATAAGGTCTCCTTGGCCTCCCGGCTCCTTGCCGTAACTTGCAACGTGTATTCCTGTAAGAACCAATTCTTTGAAGCCCCTGCGAGACAGGTTTTCCGCTTCTTTGACGATTGAATCCATGCTTCTTGAGGCTATGTGGCCTCTTGCGTAGGGAATTATGCAATACGTACAGAACATATCGCAGCCTTCCTGGATTTTTATGGCTGCTCTTGTTGTGTCAAGCTCAGTATGGATCTCAAGGTCATCAAACCCCCTGTTTTCCTCAAGGTTGGGAATGGATATTATCTTCTCCCCCTTGTCCTTGAACTCCTCAACCAAATCCACAATACGGGACCTTCCCTTGCTCCCTATTATTATGTCAACTCCCTCAATGGATGAGACAGCTTCCGGGTCGACTTGACAATAGCATCCAACCACACACACAATGGAATCGGGATTTTTTCTCTTTGCCCTTCTTATCATCTGCCTGGACTTTGAGTCTGAAACATGGGTTACCGTGCAGGTATTTATGACAAAAACGTCACTCTCATCCGCCATATCCGCCTTTTTGTAGCCGGCCTTAATAAAGAGCTCCTCCATAGCCTCAGTCTCATAGCTGTTAACTTTGCAGCCCAGGGTCTTGAAATAAAAAGTTCCCATCATGAAAACACATCCTTAACCTTGTCCCAAAAATTCTTTTTTGCTTCCGTTTCCTCGCCCATGGTCTCTTGGAAAGCCTTGAGGGCCTCTTTTTGGTCATGGTTGAGATTTTTGGGGGTCTCTATATTTACTCTGAATATGAGGTCACCCGGCCTACCTGTCCTTACATCCTTTACGCCCTTGCCCTTCAATTTGAAGGTACTTCCGGTCTGTGTCCCCTCCGGAAGGTCAAATTTCTCACGGCCTTCCAAAACCGGAACTTCTACCTTGTCACCGAAAACAGCCTGGCTGAAAGAAATCGGCAGGTCTACATAGAGATCGTTTCTCCGACGTTCAAATATGCCGGACGGTTCAACTCTTAAAATTATATATACATCACCTGCAGGCCCCCCATTTAGGCCCCCGTGGGCCTGGCCTGACATAGGGATAATGTTCCCGTCATCCACTCCGGCCGGTATGTTAACATTCAAGCTTACCTTCTTGCTCTCCCTTCCCGAACCTGAGCATGCCTTGCATGGTTTTTCTATGATCCTTCCCTCACCATGGCATTGGGGGCAGGTGGTCTGATTTATCATTCTTCCGAATGGGGAATTTATCTGCTGCTGGACCACGCCGCTTCCCTGGCACCTTGGGCAGGTTTTTTTATTGCTGCCGGGCTCGGCTCCTGTCCCGTGACAATGACTACAGCTTTCTTTTCTTTTGAATTGGATCTTCTTTTTGCAGCCGAAAACAGCTTCTTTAAAGCTCAGTTCCAACTCTATTCTTATATCCTCGCCCTTTCTCCTCACGTTTCTGTATGAGCTTGTTCTTCCACCTCCAAATAAATCCGAGAATAGGTCCCCGAAGATGTCGTTCATATCAAAACCGAAGCCTCCGAAATTAGAAGCCCCGCCCATTCCGCCATTTTCAAAGGCGCTTGCCCCATAGGTGTCGTATAGCCTTCTTTTTTCATCATCCTGGAGGATATCATAGGCAGTAGAAAGCTCTTTGAACATTTCTTCAGCATGCTTATCTCCGGGATTCAGGTCCGGATGGTATTTTTTCGCTTTTTTTCTATATGCACTCTTTATGCTGCTAATATCGGCGTTTCGATCAACGCCAAGCACTTCATAAGGATCTTTCACGCTAGCTCCTTTCAATCATCTGTTTTTTGACTATACCCACCATTTTAAAGTCTATGTTACAACTTGGCAAATAGACAGGAAAAGGACCGAGAGATCATCCCGGTCCTAAAACCCTTTAAATCCTGTATTAATTGATTTAAGAGCCCTTCCTATTTTTAAACAAGGTTAATATTTTTAATTTTTTGAGTCCTCATCGTCGTCAACAACCTCATAGTCGGCATCAACCACATCATTGTCCGCTGAAGGACCTGCCTGGCTCTGTCCCGGATTTGCCTGTCCGGCTTGGGTCTGCTGGTATAGCTTCTGAGACAGGTTATTCAGTTCTGTCATAAGGGCATCTGTCTTTGCCTTGATGTCATCAAGATTATCTGAATCTTTAGCCTTTTTAAGGTCTTCTACCTTGTCCTCAACTTTTTTCTTCTCATCTGTGCTTATTTTATCGCCAACTTCTTTGAGGGTTGATTCTGTCTGGTAGACCATGCTCTCAGCCTGGTTTTTGGCCTCAACCAATTCCTTCTTCTTCTTGTCGTCATCAGCATACTGTTCAGCCTCTTTGACACGGCGGTTGATCTCGTCTTCGCTCAAGTTTGTTGATGATGTTATGGTGATCTTCTGTTCCTTGCCTGTTCCCTGGTCCTTGGCCGATACGTTTACAATACCGTTTGCATCTATGTCAAAGGTGACTTCTATCTGTGGAATTCCCCTTCTTGCGGCAGGTATGCCTGTGAGCTGAAAACGTCCCAAAGTTGTGTTGTCACTTGCAAACTCACGCTCTCCCTGAAGAACATGGATATCAACTGTTGTCTGATTGTCCGCAGCTGTTGTAAATACCTGACTCTTCTTTGTAGGAATTGTCGTGTTTCTCGGGATCAGGACTGTCATAACTCCACCGAGTGTTTCCAAGCCCAGGCTCAAAGGTGTGACGTCCAGGAGGAGCAGGTCTTTTACCTCTCCTGAAAGGACTCCACCCTGGATTGCAGCACCCATAGCCACACACTCATCCGGGTTGATGTCCTTCTGAGGATCCTTACCTATCAATTTCTTTACAGATTCCTGTACTGCCGGTATACGTGTTGATCCGCCTACCAAAAGAACCTTGTCTATATCTGAAGCTGCCAGGCCCGCATCTTTAAGGGCATCAAGAACAGGAGCTTCTGTCTTCTTAACCAGATCACTTGTCAACTCATCAAACTTGGCCCTTGTCAGGTCCATATTTAAGTGGACCGGCTGGCCGTTAACTGCTGTGATGAAGGGCAGGTTTATTGTGCTTGTCATGGCTGTTGAAAGCTCTTTCTTAGCTTTTTCAGCAGCATCTTTGAGGCGCTGGTCACTTGTGGGATCCTTTAACAGGTCAACCCCGTTTTCCTTCATGAACTGATCATTTACATAGTTCATTATTTTCTGGTCAAAGTCATCCCCGCCCAAACGGTTGTTTCCTCTGGTTGCCAATACCTCAAAAACTCCATCCCCTACTTCGAGGATTGAAACGTCGAATGTACCGCCGCCAAGGTCATATACCATAATCTTTGCAGAGTTGTGCTCTTTGTCCAAACCATAAGCAAGGGCTGCAGCTGTAGGCTCGTTTATAATTCTTTTTACTTCAAGTCCTGCAATTCTTCCCGCATCCTTTGTTGCCTGGCGTTGAGCATCTGTGAAGTAAGCAGGTACTGTAATTACAGCCTCTGTTACATCTTCTCCCAAATATGATTCCGTATCCGATTTCAGCTTCTGAAGGATCATGGCTGATATCTCTTCCGGTGAATAATCCTTGCCGTCAATGTTTACCTTTTTTGCACTGCCCATATCACGCTTGATTGAGGAAACTGTCCTGTCGGGGTTCATAACAGCCTGACGTTTTGCCGTCTCTCCGACCAACCTGTCTCCCTCTTTTGTGAAAGCTACTACTGAAGGTGTAGTTCTGTTGCCTTCAGCATTTGGGATAATACTTGGAGATCCCGCCTCCATAACTGCTACTGCAGAGTTTGTTGTTCCTAAGTCAATTCCTATAATTTTTCCCATATCTAATTCCTCCCGAAAGTTTTACTTGGCCACCTTAACCATGGCCGGTCTTATCAATTTTCCATTTAGCTTATAGCCTTTTCTCATAGTCTCCGTTATCCGCCCCGACTCCACCTCATCGCTGTCTTCCATAATGACTGCGCTGTGTAGGTGGGGGTCGAAGACTTGACCGTCAGACTCGATTTCTTCAAGGCCGTTCTCTTTTAAGATATTGTCAAGCTGGTTGAAAATCATTTCCATTCCTTGGAAAAAGCTGTCATGTTCTTTCTCGCTATCCAAGGCCCTGTGAAAATTGTCAACCACCTCCAATATTTCTATTAAAAGTTTTTCATTAGCAAAGATGATTGTGTCTTTTTTATCCTTCTCAACCCTCTTCTTATAGTTGATAAACTCGGCCTGCATTCTGAGCATTTGATTTTTTGCCCGATCGAGTTCCTGACTGAGCTCATCGCCCCCGTCCGCCGGACTCTCATCCGGAGCATCCGCAGGCTCCGCATCTATTATCTCTTCCTCACCTGTATTCTTATCTTCTGTCATCTCCTCATTATCCATTTCTTCTTCTATATTATTGATATCTATCTTTTTCTTATTTTTCTTTTTCTGCACAAGCCTCTCCTTTCCCGGCTCAAGCTTCTCAGCTCCTGCCCCTCAAAGTTACTGAATTTATATATCTGCCAATACGGATCACATCGTTGATGATCCTCCTGTAATGCATATCAATGTTTCCAAGGACTCCGATCCTGCCCTCAAAATCTCCCGCCACTTTGTATGGAACGGATATGATTGACCTCTCCTGCAACCAATCCTTGGGGTTCTCCCTGCCTATCCTGATGCTTACCGGAAGGTTCGAATCCAAGCCTCCAATATATTCGAGAAAATCAGAGTCGTTTTGGAGCCTTCTTATAAAGTCAAGGCTGTCCTCACCATTGGAATCGGTCCCGTTGATAAGCTTAGTCAAGCCCGCAAAATCCACGGCCGCTTCCATATTTCTCCTTATATGGTCTCTTAACAAGGGAACCAGCTCACTCATAACATTGCCTGAGACGTAGGATCCGGAAAAGAAGCTTGAGTGAAGAAAGTCATCTATTGATTTCAAGTTCCTGTCTTCCAGAAGTTCCTGCAAAATTTCCCCGGCCCGATCAAGCCTCTGCTTGGAGTATTGGCCATGGAGGCGGACCAGGTCCGTTTGAATAAAGTTTGAATTAAATACCATAAGCAGAACCAGGTCCCGGTCCGACATGGGTATTATTCTTATCCTATTCAAAATGTCCTTTTCTCTTGAAGGCAACAATATAAATGAAGCCAATCCTGTTACATCTGATAATAGATTTAATGCGTTGGTTAGGACTTCCTTGGGGTCGTTGGTCTGACTGAAGAGACTCTTTGTTGGGAGTCTTAAAACCCGGTCATCCTCCAGTCCCCTGGCCATAAGCTCATCCACATACCAGCGAAAGGCCTTCTCTGAAGGGATCCTGCCTGAAGATACGTGGGTCTTTTCCAAGTAACCTTCGTGTTCAAGGTCGCTCATCTCGTTCCTTATGGTTGCTGCGGAAACGTCCATATTATATTCTCTCTTGAGAATTCTGGATCCTATGGCTTGACCGTTTTCAATATATGAAGAGAGTATGGCGCTCAAAATAAAATATTTTCTCTCATCCATATTATCCTCCTCAATCCACCGATCTTTGCCGGCCTTTTTAATCTTTATTATCACTCTACCTTTTCGAGTGCTAATATTATTTTAAAGAGCTTTTCCCTCTTTGTCAAGTATTATTCTTATGAGTTTTCAGGCAAATTTAAAAGTCCCGAGAAATAGCTTTCGCCTATTTCCCGGGACTTTTTCTTAACAACTTTAATGTGACCCAATATATAGCTATTTCCGCCGGTCTTTTTTTGAATAACAGTACACTAAATATGATACTGAGACGATTACATTTAAGCATAACAAAATAAACATGCTTCTTAACGGGCCGTTAAAAATAACTGCCGGAACATCACTTACAAACCTTCCGGTCCCCCCAACTCCTCCACTTGAATCCATCAGGACAAGTATAGAAGATAAAAACGGTAGTAAGCTAAAAGCAAAGATACTGAATATAAGGGTCTTTACCGCAAGCTTTTTATAGTCTGACCTATCCATACAAACCCCTTTCCAAACTCATCAATCAAGAGTCACAAACCGACCATCAACTTAATTATTACTATTCCTTATATCCGAACTCAGGTATGCCCTTCCAACGCCGGGTCAAATACCTGACAACCATCTTGGGCTGGCGTTCACGGGTAAAGACTCCCTTGCGGTTGCCCATAACCCTCATGATGCCGAATTTTGTTTGGAAGTCTGCAAAGTTCCACAGCTGCTCACCTTTGACATTGGCAAACTCATCAAAAGTTTCGCTGTACATCTTATAAAACTCAAGCTGGTATTCCTCGCTGAAGGGCTCGTTATAGGCTGAATGCATACCGTCAACCGTGTCGGCCCCATATTCGGTAAAGACTATGGGCTTGTCCGGGAACTTGTCCTGGAATGCCTTAAGCTCTTTTCTCATGCCCTCACGTCCCGCTTCCAGGTCTCCTGTATTGATGTACCATGAATAATAGCGGTTGGGGCAGATGACATCATAGAGATCTATGGTCTGGTCGGTCTCAGGAGTTGAGAACATTATTGAAACGCAGGTCCTGGGCCTCTTCTGTTCATCAAGCTCGTGGGCCAGTTTAAATAGGGGCTCAAAGTATTCATGGGCCCCGTCTGAGAAGTTTGCAGCCTCATTGGCAATGGACCACATGACAACACAGGCGTGGTTTTTATCCCTGCTTATAAGCTCCCTAAGTGCCTGTTCATGCATTTTCTTTGTCTTGAGCTTGGTCCAGGTTTGGTCTTTCTTCCCGCCTTCAGCAATGTTAAATCCGAAGCTAACCATTAGGCCTACGGCCGGGACTTCATCAATTACCACTATGCCTTCCCTGTCACACAGCCTCATCATCTCCTCGGCATATGGATAGTGGCTGGTCCTGAATGAATTGGCCCCCATTGCCTTCATAAGCTCAATGTCCAGGATATTATAGGCCTGGTTAAGACCGCGTCCGTTGACGTAGCTGTCCTCATGTTTTCCGAAGCCTTTAAAGTAGAAGGACTTGTCATTAATATAGAAGCTTCCGTTTTTGACTTCGATTTTCCTGCAGCCGAAGGGTTCCTCGTAAACATCAATTAATTTCCCGCCCTTAAGAGCCTCAACCCTCAATGTGTAAAGATATGCATTCAGTGGCTGCCAGAGCTTGAGATCCTCAATTTTTATTCTTGTGTCATTCCCTTGCCCCTCTGCAACCGGCTGTCCCTCTTCATCAAAAACAGTAAGCTTGATTTCATCAAAGTTTCCCAAGCTGTCCACCCTCACATGAACATCAGCTTTTTTCCCCGCAACATCAACGTCCGGACATATGCAGATGTCTTCAATGTAGTCTTTGGGCGTTGAGTAAAGAACCACAGGCCTGTGAATTCCCGCATAGTTGAAGAAATCAAAATTCTCATCCACCTTATGAATGATTCGCCCATTTTCATCCTGAGTCTTCGAATAATTTCCCACGGGCAGGCTTGTATAATCCAGTAAATTTGAAAGTCTTACAGTCAGCCTGTTCTTCCCGACCTTTGCCAAGTCATTGATCTCAGCTTCAAATGGTGTGAAGCCTCCCTTGTGGTGGGTCAGTTCCTCTCCGTTCAGGTAAACCCAGGCTTCATGGGTTGCAGAGCCGAACCTGAGAACCTGCCTTTTTTCAAGGTCCTCCGGCCTCAAAACAAATTCCCGCTCATAGAAAAAGTAACCGGCATGCATGCGGACTTCAGTATCCACAGTCTGGTCATTGAAAGACGCCGGCACGGCCATAAGCTTATAGTCCTTGATTTTCTCCTTCACATCACAGCTTCCGTCCTCAGGATCCACGCGGAACTTCCATATACCGTCTAATGACAGCTTTCCCCTTGTTTCAGTTAAAATTGGAAATAACATAGGTCCCCCCTCTCGACAATTTGCAATCTCTCTAAGCCCATAAAAATAATTTTATATGGCATTCAATGATACAATAATTATATCAAGCAAACGTTTCTACAACACGCCTATTTCTAAAATTCAGCGTACTTTTAGAATCAGCTTGTTATGTCCCTTTCGTTCTTTAATATTATTAAATACTAATCAAAGGACAGGCAGGGCGAAAAACTATAAAACCATTATAGAAAAGGAGACCGGCATGGAAAAAATGAATCTTGAAGTCCGTAAGAAAAAGCTCATTGAAGTTGATGGCCTTAAATTCAAGGATCTCAACGGAAACGGAAAGCTGGACCCCTATGAGGACTGGAGACTCCCCTACGAGGAAAGAATTAAAGACCTGGTCGGACAAATGAACCTGGACGAAAAGGTCGGCATGATGATGATCTGCACTCAGGAAATGGGCCAGTCCACCGGCCCTGAAAACAGGAGCCGAGACGGCATCCTTAATAACGAATACAGGGCTGAGAAATCCTCAATCTTTGCCAATCAAAAGGAATACGGCAATACCAGGACGATTGAAGAACTTCAGATGCGCCACTTTATCTTGAGGGAAAACTATTCCGAAAAGGAAATCGCCCTTTGGATAAACGCTATGAACGAATTGGCGGAGGGATCAAGACTGGGCATCCCGGTCATAATAGCCTCAAACTCCAGGAACGAAAATGCTGAAAGGACATTCGGCATGAATGACGCCGTTGGTGTCTTCTCAACTTGGCCTTCTACCCTTGGCCTTGCAGCCGCAGCCATGGGAGACTTGGCAGCCGGCAAGGATGCCTCAATTTTCAGCGAATTTGCCCGGACTGCAAATGAAGAGTGGAAGGCAACGGGCATAAGAAAAGGCTATATGTATATGGTAGATACGGCCACAGACCCCAGGTGGATGAGGATCTACGGAACATTCGGTGAGAGGACCGACCTCATCTGCGAAGCTGCAAAGAGGCTCCTGCTTGGCTTCCAAGGTGAAAAACTCGGTAAGGAATCAACCTCTCTGACCATGAAACACTTCCCATCAGGCGGTCCACGTGAGAACGGCTTTGACCCCCACTATGCCGAGGGAAAGCTAAATGTCTATGCAACGGAAGGCAGTCTTGAAAAATACCACCTGCCCCCCTTCCAAGTATGCGTCGACTACGGATCGACATCAATAATGCCCTACTACTCAATTCCTTCAAGCGAAGAGAGTGCCCCTCAGACATATAAGGATCAAACCCTTGACTTTGAGGATGTGGGCTTTGCTTTCAATAAGGCTTTCTTGAAAGATATGCTCAGGGACGATATGGGCTTTAAGGGCTATGTTAACTCCGACTCCGGTATCCTGGATAAGATGTGCTGGGGCATGGAAGATGCCTCACAGGTTGACCGTGCCGCCAAGGCCATAAATGCCGGTACCGACATCATTGCAGATACGAACGAGGTCTTCCTCATTAAGCAAGCTGTGGAAGAGGGTAAAATCTCCATTGACAGGATTGATGAGGCTGTAAGCAGGCTCCTTCATGAGATGTTCACATTGGGGCTTTTCGATGATAAAACCTATGTTGATCCGGACAAGGCTGTTGAAGTCGTTCAAAATCCGGAATCCCGCAAGAAGGCATATGCGGCCCACCTGAAATCTGTAGTCCCCCTGAAAAACAAGGACTGCTTCCCATGGAAGAAGGGCAGCAAGGTCTATGTTGAAGCCTTCCACAAGGAAGCTGAAAAAGCTGTGACCTACTGCGAAGAGGCCGTTGAGCTTCTAAAATCCCGTGATGACCTGACCTATGTTGAAAAAGCTGAGGATGCCGATATAGTCTGGGCCCTCCTCTATCCCAAGACAGGAAATTACTTTACGGCAACCCCCGGTCTGTTGGAGCTCACCCTGTGCGAAAACAAGACAAATGTTGCCCTTGACGGTGAAGAGTATAAGGAAACTACACTTGAAAAGGTTTCAAGGCTAAAAGAGCTTTCAGTAATCGCCCATGCCCACGGAGGTAAATTCGTAGTTTCTGTAAACACCATAATGCCCTGGATTCTTGACAATATTGAGCCCTTGACAGACGGTCTGGTCGCCCACTTCGAAACCCTGATTGAGGCCCAGCTTGATGTGTTCACAGGAAAGGCCAAGCCCAGCGGAAAACTACCCCTGACCCTTCCGGCATCGGAAAAAGTCATAGCCGTAGATGAAAATTATGAATGTGTATCCCCCAACGATGTTCCGGGTTACGACAAGCAAAAATACATGCCGAAAGGCCTCCACTACGCATATGTGGATGAGGCCGGCAATGAGTATATCTCGGGATTCGGATTAACTTTCTAAAATCTGAAGACATAAACAGCCTATATATCTGAAATAGAGCAAACCAAAAGGGATCGGCCAAACAGCCGATCCCTTTAAAAATGAGTTATTCCCAATAAACTCAAATTTTGAATATCATCAAAATAAGATGGACTTGTAATTATAATTCTTTAGCCTATTCAGCAAGTCGTCTATCTGCCAACTCCTTAGCATTAGCCTGGACCTTCTTCTTACTCAACGGATATACAAACAACATTGACAAGGCTGATAATGCCATAGCTATGGCCGGAACCAGGGTTGATATGTTGTACATGCCCTGGATAACCTCAGGTGTCTGAGATATCAGAGTCTGGTCATACCCTACGCCCGCCAATGCCCAACCGGCTGCAGCACCTGCAAAGGCCTGTCCGACTTTACGGGCGAATGAATATAGGCCATATATGGTTCCGTCATCCCTGTTGTGGGTCCGGACTTCAACGTCATCAATTACGTCGATGATATTGGCCCAAATTATAGTGTTGAAATAGTTCATCCCTACATAAGCAAGGAGGAGGCAGATTATGAAGATCATGGGGTTGCGTGTGTTCAACACGAAGAGCAGGAAGGTCATTCCGGCACCGAGAACACTTGCGGCCGCACTAATTTCTTTTTTGCCGAATTTTCTTACAGCATAGGGTACTGTGGTCTGGACGATTATCAAGGCTATAAGCGGGTTGGCCAGGTTAACTATTGACAAGCCCTTAGCACTGTTGAATATGTCCTTAAATACGTAGTTGTTCATCGAGCCCACCATAAGCTGGGCCATTATCAGGAAGAGTGATCCAAGTATAATACCTATGAGCCCCCGGTTGGCAAAAACCCTCTTGTAGTCCTTGAGCGTTTCTGACAAGCCTTTTGATCCTTGGGAAGGTATTTTTACCCTCTCAACTGTTCCCTTGTAGCATAAATAGTAAAATACGACGGCCATTATTGAAAATACTGCTGCCAATATAGGGAAGGTCATATCCGTCTTGACAACCTGCTGACCGTTGACTGTTGTGAATATTACCATGGGGACCACGGCGCCTATGACCAGCTGGGCCAATGTAGCACCACGGCTTCTCCACGTTGAGAGTTCCGTACGTTCATCGGGGTCTGCAGTTATGGCTGAGGCCATTGAGCCGTATGGAATGTTGATTGCTGTATACATGAAAGAGCCCCAGAGCAGGTAGGTTACATACATATAGATCATTTTTACCGACATTGAAGCGCCCTGCATTGATGACTGATAAAGCAGGAAGGAGGCCAGGGCCACAGGAATTGCAATACGCCTGATCCAAGGTCTGAACTTACCTTCTTTACCGACTTTTGCCATATCAACAATTCTTCCCATACCGGTATCGGTGAAGGCATCAACGATACGCGCTACCAGGAACAGGGTTCCGACGGCAGACGAAGGTATTTTTAATACCTGAGTATAAAAGACCATCAGATACATACTCTGAAGCATGAAGGTCATATCGTTTGCCAGGTCTCCGAACATATAGGAAACCTTATCCTTTATGCCGAAAGGACGATACTCCCCATTTGTCTTATTTTCCATATTACCTCCTTTGTCCAATAAAAGCTGATAATAAATTTGGAGTTTTCACGACTTTTTATGAAAACCATTTCCTCCAGCTAATATTAACATAAAGTTGATGAATTGTCATTCAACTTATCAATTAAATATATCAAAATAGTCCAGGAGGCCGGTGAGGAAGGAAGTCTGCAGATTCAGCCCCTTTTCAGTAAGCATGACCCTATCGGCATTCCATTCAACCAGGCCCCTTTCCCTCTCCCTCGCAAAGTAGTCCCCGGCCCTATCCATAGGATCTTCCCCCATAAGGGCCTTGAACTTTTTACGGTCTATGCCTGCTGTTTTCCTGAACCCCATCATAAGGCCTTCGAAAATATCGTCGTCTCTGTTTCTTTTTTCCGGGCTGTATGGAAGGATTTTGTTTGAAATTGATTTTAAATATTTCTGAATATTTCTTGTATTGGAAAATCGTTCGTGATTTAAGTAAGAGGCTGACCCAAGGCCCAGGCCCAAATACTCATCCATGGACCAGTATTTGAGATTGTGTTCAGACTCTTTTCCCTTCTTGGCAAAATTGGAAATCTCATAGCGGTGGTAGCCCAAGTCTTCAAGCCCTTTAAAGGCCCTCGTCATGAGTTCAACCTCCTTAGCTTCCGAATTGAGTTTAACCTTTCCCTTATTTATCCAAAATTTGAGCAGGGTCTTATCCTCTATGATAAGGCTGTAATATGAAATGTGGTCCGGATCCATATCGGCAATTGCCTCCAAGTCCCTGTCAATATCCTCTTCCATTTGTCCAGGTATGGAAAAAATGAAATCAAGATTTAAATCGAAAAAATTGCGGCTTTTGATCAGGTCAATATCACTATAGACCACTTCAGGTGTCTGGACCCTCTTACAGAAGTCTATGAGCTTTTGAGACATGGTCTGGACTCCAAGTGAAATCCTGTTTATCCCGGCATCCTGAATAATATCCAGTTTTTCATCACTCAAGGTCCCCGGATTTGCCTCAACCGTCCATTCACAACCCTCAGAAATTTTAAAGCCGGCCCTTATAGCTTTTAAAAGCCTTTGTAGGTCGGCATTGGATAGTATTGTGGGCGTACCCCCGCCAATGTAGAGGCTGTCAATCAGATAATTTTCAGATTGGATCTTTGGACTCCACAGCTTTATTTCTTCTATGAGGGAATCTATGTAAGGTGAGTGGTAGGCTTCTACGTGGGGGAAAGTTAAAAAATCGCAATAGGAACACCTCTCCTTGCAGAAAGGTATATGGAAGTAAAGTCCCAATTTCCTATTTGCGATTTCTGTATTATTCATCTTCATCATATTTAAGCACTGATAGGAAGGCGGATTGAGGCAGGGTTACATTGCCGATCTGTCTCATCCTCTTCTTGCCCTCTTTTTGCTTCTCCAAGAGCTTCTTCTTTCTAGATATGTCTCCGCCATAGCACTTGGCTATAACATCTTTTCTCAGGGCTGAAACAGTCTCCCTGGCTATGATCTTTCCTCCGATAGCAGCCTGAACGGGGATGGCGAACTGGTGTCTCGGAATTTCTTTTTTCAAGCGAACACATATGTTTCTGCCCCTGTCATAGGCCTTGTCCCTGTGCACTATAAGGGATAGGGCGTCAACAGGCTCTCCGTTAATGAGTATGTCAAGTTTAACCAGGTCGCTCTTCTCATAATCCTTGAGGTCATAATCAAGCGAAGCGAAACCTCTTGTCCTGGACTTGAGTGCATCGAAGAAGTCATAAATTACCTCGTTCAGGGGCAGGTCATAGACAATGGAAACCCTTCTCTCATCAAGGTACTCCATGGTCTTGTAAACGCCCCTCCTGTCCTGGCATAATTCCATAATTGTCCCTATATATTCTTTTGGCGTCATTATTCTTGCATTGACAATGGGCTCTGAAATTGTATTGATGTCCGTTGGGTCCGGGAAGTCTGCAGGGTTCTGCAATTCCAGCTCTTTTCCCGAATTGAGTTTCAACCTGTATATTACAGAAGGTGCAGTAACGATCATGTCAAGGTTGAATTCCCTCTCAAGCCTCTCCTCAACAATTTCCATATGGAGCATTCCTAAGAAACCGCACCTGAAGCCGAAACCCAAGGCTATTGATGATTCCTTTTCAAATGTCAGGGCCGCATCATTGACCCTGAGCTTTTCCAATGCATCTCTGATAGAGTTGACGTCTTCATTTTCAGTGGGATAGATGCCGGCATATACCATAGGCATTACTTTTTTATATCCCGGAAGAGGGTGCTCAGTGGGGTTTAGAGCATCTGTAACGGTATCACCTACTCCTGCATCTCCTACGGTCTTGATCGAGGCCACAACATAGCCTACATCGCCTGTTATAAGCTCCCCTATGGGCATATTCCCACCGGAAACATACCCGACCTCGTCAACATCATATTCTTTTCCCGTGGCCATGAGCTTAATTTTTTGCCCGGGTTTTATCTTTCCATCTATAACCCTTATGAAAAGGACGACTCCTTTATATGAGTCATAATATGAGTCGAAGATCAAGGCCTTCAACGGCTTATCAGGATCACCTTGTGGCGGCGGTACATTCTTGACTATGTCTTCCAAAACATCGTCTATATTTGTACCGACTTTTGCCGATATCAGGGGTATGCCTTCGCTGTCAAAGCCTAATATATTCTCTATTTCTCCCTTGGCGAATTCTATGTCCGCACTTGGTAGGTCTATCTTATTAACAACCGGGAGGATTTCCAAGTCTTCTTCCAAGGCCAGATATGTATTGGCCAAGGTCTGGGCTTCCACCCCCTGTGAAGCATCAACTATAAGTATGGCTCCCTCACAAGCAGCAAGTGACCTTGAGACTTCATAATTGAAATCTACATGTCCCGGGGTATCTATCAAATTCAATACATAGCGCTTACCGTCCTTGGCATCATAAAAGAGCTTGACAGACTTGAGCTTTATGGTAATTCCTCTCTCCTTCTCCAAATCCATGGAGTCAAGGAGCTGCTCTCTCATCTCCCTTGCCGTTACCGCTCCGGTCTTTTCTATTAAACGGTCAGCCAAAGTTGATTTGCCATGGTCAATATGGGCTATTATGCAAAAATTTCTTATTTGATCAGAATTATATTTCATAGCTTCTCCTAAATCGGTCCTATCGATCTGAAGGGATAATAACGGAAACCGGCATGCCCCTCTATGGTATTTCCATTAATGGGGCCGAATACCCTGCTGTCCTTGCTGGCGCCTTCTTTTCTGTTGTCTCCTAAAACAAATACTTGACCTTGGCCTATATACCACTCGGTCTTGTCGCCGGTATATGTATAAGCTGAATTGACATAGTCCTCTTCAAGTCTTTTCCCGTTTATAAAGACACTTCCGTTGTCAATTTGGACATATTCATTCGGTAGTCCTATGACACGTTTAATATAGAAACGACTTTCTCCCGGCGGTCTGAAAACAATTATGTCTCCTCTTTCCAGGCTGTCAACATCCGACCCCGGCTTGAATACCAGGAGCCTGTCCCCGCTGTGAAGGGTTTCCATCATGGAAGACCCCTCAACCCTGGTCGAGCTCACAAGAAATTTAGTGATCAAAAAGGCCACTAGCAGGGCTATTGCCAAAATCTTGAGAAGCAAAACGGGGCCGAATTTTCTCTGTTTTAATTTTTTTTCGGCCCTCATAGAACCTCCTCAATCTATCATAAAACTCAGTATATTAATAGAAACTCTTCATGTGAGTAAGGGGCCAGATCCGGAAACGGGCAACCGCCTCGAGCCTATCGGCAGGAACCGGGCCAAACAGCCGGCTATCGTTGCTTGCTCCCGGATTCCTATTATCGCCCATTACAAAGTATTGGTCTGATGAAAGAACCCAAACATTGTCCTGGTAGCTCTCTGTGGGAATGTCTTTAATGTAGTGCTCTACCAAGAGCAGGCCGTCAATGAAGACCTTGCCGTCATGGATTTCAACGGTTTCTCCGGGAAGGCCTATAACCCTCTTTACATAGAGTTCATCAGGGTGGTCAGGGCTGTCAAGTATGACTATATCGCTTCTCTTGAACTGGTGGCTATATGTAGGGATCTTGCTCACCAGGAGTATATCCCCGTTACTGAGGGTTGGGTACATGGACTCCCCTTTGACGGTAGTAGCACCACCTATGAACATCCTGATTATCAAGGCCAGGGCGACTGCGGCCACTAATGGAAGAACCCAGTCCCTCAATGCCACAAAAAATGAAGATTTCTTTTTAGGTGGTTCGACATTTTCTTTATCATATCTTTCCGGTCCTTGATTTGAAGGTCTCTTCTTACTTACAACGAAAACCTTATCTTCCCGGTCATGGGTTTCGCCTTCATCGCCGTCTTCTTCATCTTCATATTTGTTGTCTTGTTCATCTTCATATATTTCATAGGTAACCCCATCCCGGTCTTCCGTGTCTGAAATATTTGAATCTACGCTTTCAGCTTGGGGTTCTTGAGCTTCCTCTTCCTCTTTCTGCTCATTAAGGCTCTTCCAATTAACCCCAAAAAGCTCGTCCGTATCGTCTAAATTATTCTCAATTACAGGTTCTTTTTCGACATTCTTTTCCTCTAGTGGTGAATCGTCATTTTTTTCTTTCTCAAGCTGCCTGCGCCTCATCTGGAACATCAGGGCATCCTTGTCATAATCACCGCTGTCATCACTTCCGGATTCCATATTTCCTTTTGCCGACATCTCTTCACGACGGTCCTGTTCGAAATCCTCTTTTAGGCTTCTCCTGATCTCTGCGGGGTCAAATGGACGTGTATTTTCCATCTCTTCATCAAAGCCCTTTTCTCCGCTCCTGTCTTCCCAATTTTCTATTTTCATGGCGGCTCCTTATCTATAAAACACCTTTCGGTTTTCTTGTTAATTTACCAGAATAGTATAACACAGACTGCCGTATTTAACTTTAAAGGTGGGCAAAAAACAGGCCCGGATACTCACATTTTTAAAAGGCCGGCTTTTATCTCTTCAACTCTTTCGATTGCTTCATTAACCTGCTTTTCGGCTGCTCTTATTTTATCCTGAACCATCCAGTCCACTATTAGCCCGTCAAAAAAGTAGTCTGAAAAATTAAGGAAAGAAGATATATCTATATTTATATCAAGAACTTGATCGACATCCGCCAATTCTTTGCTTAAATTTTTAACCGCTTGCTTTGCTTTTTCTATTTCGGAATTAGCATCGCTGAGCCTTGAATGTTTTATAAGGGTCGTTAAGGCTCCCTCTCCCAGCATGTCGAAAATACCCCATTTGCCGGCAACTCTTAACTGTTCTGCAGCTTCTGTAAGACATCCCAAGGCCTTATCGGCTGCATTCACCGCTTCTTCTATCTCTTTCTTTTTGTCCATATATTTCTCCTTTCTTATTAAAGGCTTATTACAATGTTAATAATAGCTTGTATAAATATTATAAAGACAAAAAGAGATGGATGTTTTGAATTTCATCCATCTCTTTATAGTTGATAATATTCCTTCTTTATTCTCCTTTTTCCACTAATTCCTGCCCGGCCTCATCATTTTTTAATGCCTTTATCCCTTTTCTATACTTTAAGTAGGCACTAAGCGTTACAGCTTCAGCCAAGCCAATAATAATGGGTGCAATAGAGGGGCCGTCAGCAAAGCCTTCAGACCAACGAGTTTCTTTATTAATTGCTAAAATAATAAACAATAATATATAGATAATTAGGTGTTTTTTATTGATATATCTTCCGGATAAAATAAAAAGTCCGCAAGCAAAAATATTTATAATTAATCTCATTGATTTTTGGTCGAAACGGCCTATATAAAAATGAGATAAAAGGGTTATTAATAATAGCTCTATCCATAAAAATAGTCCAAACACCCAAAGCTGCTTATTTATTTTCATTGGTATTTACCTTTCTTTAAAACTTGGCTTAAGTAATGCAAGGCTCTCTTGAGTCTAATCCGACCAAAATAAATAGGCCACACAGATAATAAACCTCTAGTTATTTCGTGTCAATATCCGCTAACAAAAAAAGACCTGATAAAAATCAGGTCAATCTTTCTTAATTTTTTGATCAAAATATTAAAATTTATAATTTAGGAAGCTTGAGCATTGAGTTTCTTCTGAAGTGTGCTGATTCGGCGACTAGCCGCGTTTTTAGAAACTGCACCTTTCAAAGAAGCGCGCTTGAGCTTTTTATCGATGGTCTTAAGAAGTTCACGAGCCTCTTCGCCCTTGTTTTCCTCAATAGCTACCCCAAATTTTTTGATGTATGTGTTGATTTCAGAGCGTTTGCTCTTATTACGCAAGGTATTTCTCTTTGCGATCTCTATTCTTTTCTTCGCTGACTTGATATTTGCCATCTGCTCACCCCCTATCATGTTTATAAAATTAGCTACCAAGGAAGTTTACCATATAAGGCAGCTATGTGCAAATTAATTTTTTTCGCCCTTATCCGTGTGAATTGTAATTTTTAATGCAACACTCCATGGCTTCTCCTTTGTATTTTTGTGACTATTAACACTTTATCAGATTGGCCATGGATTTTTTTATTTGTTGCATTTCATTTTACAAGTCTCCAACTTGTCGTAAAGGAGAATGAGCCGGATCCACAGGATGCCTCCTCCGGGTCCGGCCCCAACCTTTAACGCTCAGCGATTTTTTACTTTAGTGCATCCTCAACCGCCTTGCTTACAGCGTTCACACCGCCAACAATGATAATTTTTTCATAGCTTGCCTTTTGGATATGCTTGGCAATGACTTTAGGCAGGTCTGCCTTCTTCGTAAGAATGACAGGGACATCTGCCCCAGCTGCGACGGGTCCCGCTGCCAGGGCATCGGCAAAGTCTTCACCGGAGACGAGATAGGCGACGGTGGCTTTGGGGAAGAAGCGTTCAGCAATTATGGCTGAAGTTTCATAGCGAGTTTCCCCACCGATCCGATCCATCTTTTGTGGCAGATCCTTCACCACAGAGTCGGTCAAGGCCGCTTTACCGCCCATCACCAGGGCCGAAGATACCTTAAGGTCTTGGATGGTCTTTTCAATGACATCCGGTAAGGCATTGGTCTTGGTGAGCAGGATCGGATAGGCCATCTTTCCGGAATAGGGGCTAATGGAGAGGGCATCCGCATAATTGAGTCCGGTTGTCAGGATTACCTTCTCGGGATTTCCCTTGAGCTCGGCAATTTTCCGGGCAATCAGAGCCGATGTCTCATAGCGGTTGGACCCGCCGATCCGGTTGGACTTCCAGCCCTTCTTTACTGCGCCTTCGACTTCATTATTAAGGGCGCTGTCCCCGCCAACGAGGATGACTTCTTTTACGCCCAGACGGCTGATCTCTGCCTTTACTCCCCCGTCCAAAGACCGGGTTTTGGTCAGGAGAATGGGTGCATTCAGAGCTTTAGCCAATACACCGGCCGTCAGCGCGTCGGCATAGTTATCATAGCGAGCTAGAACGACATAGTCGGCATGGTCAAAGTTCTTCTTGGAAAGGGCAATAGCCGTTTTAATCCGGTCTTCTCCGGCAATCCGTTCTTTGAGGATCTTTCCTGTTTCCGGAGAGGTTGTCCCTGACTCCGGATCCGGTCCGGGTTGGTAAACTGTCTTCCACTGGGCCTGGACCATGGTGTTCTTATTCACCTTAATTTCATCGCCGACCGCCTTCTTTTCTCCCTCAATCATCCAGCCGTTAAAGGCCTTCCCTGCCGGCACTTCGAAGCCATTCTCAGGAAGCTTCACGGTGACAGTCTTTCCATTCTTATAGGCCGATACCGGCATAGAGCCTTTCGCTCCATTGCCATCATAACCGATGAAGAAGAAGTCATTCTTGTAGTTGATGTCGTAATTATTCAGAGGACTGGGAATACCGGTCGGGTTGTGGAGGGTGGGGTCCTGCTTATAGCCCAAGTTGGTAAAAGCAGACCAGTTGGAGGGCGGAACAAAGAGGCCGCCTTCCGCCTGGTTCTGGTCAAAACCGGTGGTCTCGTCCAGGTGGATATTCTGAAAATAATTATCCTTGTCCACAGTCAGATCTTCGTATTCTTCCGCTGAAGAGTCCGGCATGGCAGCCGCTTTTTTATCATAAATTGCCCCGCCTGCTTCCTTGGCCGTATTCCCTTGGAAGAGGGTATTCTCTTCGCAGGTTAAATCGCCGCCTTCATCCAGGAAAATCCCACCACCTTGTTTGGATGTGTTGTTCCGGACCAGGACATTTTTCAAGGTCACCTTGCCATTTGTGGTCAGGGCACCTCCATAAAGGCTACTACTGTTTCCCTCAATTGTGGCATTCTCAGCGGTAAGAGGGGAGTTGACTAAGGAGATAGCTCCACCGGAAGCGGCACCCTTGTTTCCGGAAATCAGAACGGCATCCCTATTGTCGCCGCGGAGATTTATTGTACTATTAACAGCACTTATAGCTCCACCATAAAGTCGTTCCTCCGAATCAGGTGCATGGCCTTCCATTCGATTATTTATTATTTTTCCGGCCGTCATTTTGAAATTTCCACGATTTGAGAAAATAGCACTACCATGGAAAGGTACTTCATCTCCCATCTTTGCATAATTATCAGAAATCTCGCCGCCTTTCATATTGAAGGTCACGGTAACCCCGTCTTTCTTTGACCCCATGATAAAAATTGCAGCGCCCACTTTGCCGGGTGTGCCTGGATAACTCTGATTATGATGAATCTTCCCCCCGTACATATCAAATTCTCCGGAGGAAATGTTGATTGCAGAAGCTCCGTTCTTGTTATTGGAAACCATGCCGGTGATTTCTACTCCATCATACATTTTGAGATCGCCGGGAAGTAAGGTTGGCTCTTCGACATCCGGATCGTACCCCCCAACAAAAATGGCCGATAATACTCTTGGATCATCCTTTGTAGCCGAAGAGGTAATGGTTAAGCTGTTCTCATTACCTTGGGGATTTTCTTTTCCTAAGGACAGAGTCGCGCCGCGAATAATCGTAAAACTGATCTTGCCCATATTCAGGGTATGTCCCTGACCCAATAAGGTCGTATTGTTTTCAATAATTAGGTCATATTCATAGTCTGAGAGGTCAATGTCTGCCCCTAGGCGAATGATATTCTCCTGACCATCTTCACCCTCCATCCGAATCTTTTGGAGAGCTTGTCCAAGTTCCACTGGCGTACTAACTGTCATATCCAGCCCGCCTTCCGCCTTGGCAATTGGGGTCCCGGGCAAGAGGCCCAGGACCATGACCAAGGCGAGGACCAGGGCAAGCGTCCGTCGTCTTAATCCTTTCATTTCTTTCTCCTTTATTTCTCTACATTGGCCTCCATAATCGCCGTGTAGTTTTGTAACTTACCATCGACTACCAATATATTGCTAAAAGTTACCTTGACCTTCTTACTTTCGTTATTCAAGCCAAAGGCTTGCTGGGCATTCTTCATCTTGGCCCCGACAGGAGTTGATTGTGGATAATTAAGTTCTTCTACTGCAGGATAGCTATCGCCCATCTCACCCTGCTCATCAATGACGCTGTCAGGACTTATGAATAATCCGTCGGCTTCCTCAGTACAGCCGATGTTCTCATAGCTATAATCTACGCATACGACCTGTTTAGGTTTCATATCTGTAAACTCGTTTCTTCCATCAAGAACCTTTACGGAATTTATGACCAGCTTCCACTTTCCGTCCACCACCCATTCTTCTCCCGGACCAAGGGTTTGTGCCAATTCGTTCCCTTTCGACTTCTCCTTGCCGGCGTCAGGCTTTTTACTTCCACAAGCCGTAAAAGCTAATAAAACTACTAAGCAAAGAACTAATTTTTTAATCTTCATTTTGTCCTCCTTATGGGTTCACCCACAACATTATCCTCTTCCCATTACCGATATTATCTTCTGGAATAGGGGCATAGAATAAAAATCTTTTTTCTTAAGCCCATCCAGATCAGCGGCCTTCCCGGCATCTATAATCCCCTCCGGCAAATTAATGATCTCTTTCTTCTCATTAATCATTGGACTCATCTCTATCTTTTCATCCCTGTACCTGATCGTGATTCTAATATTCGTTGTCCCCTTTTCCTGTCTCTGACAGATCAAGGTGGTCGAACTCTGAGCTATGGTATCCAGAATATTGTTTTCCACCTCTTTTACAGACCCGTCCTTCTCTGTCTTTATCTCTTTAAGGCTTACGGTGGCCTTGTCCCATTTCGGGACTACAAGATAGTAGTCTTCTCCTATGAGCTCACTGTTTTCAAAGTTCGGGTTATCCCTGGTTGCCAAGAGGAGCCTGGGATCATCAAAATCGTTGAAAATGTTCTGGCAGGGATCCAATCTGGTCAACACGTCTTCCAATTCCTTCTCCGCATTGGCATAGCCCACATAGACTATCAATCCTTTTATCTTTTCGTCGTAGGGATCCAGGCCCATTGCCCTGGCCATTTTTACGAACTGCGGAGAATAGCCCCTGTCATTAACTTTTTTTGAATTGAGTTCCAGGGTATTTTGATATAGGCCCGGCCCCCAGCTATAGTAAGCGTTGAAAATGAACATTGGCCTTCCCGTAGGATCCAGATAAAATCTTCTTTCAGGCACATCCCGACCCTCCCAAATATCTTGCAAAGCCATGCCCTCATAGTGGGTTACATCACCCAGATAGTGGTAATTCTCGGCGTTGTAGTTCCAAACTTCCACCATTCTCTGATAATCATAGTCAATGCTTTCTTCCATAAGGTCCATGGCTTCTTCTTTGTCGATTCCTAAATATGTAAGCAGGTCCTCATCTTTGATGAATTTCCCGTCATCCAGGGTGAAGTTAAAAACCTTATGGGTGGAGCCGTCTCCGTCTCCACCGTTCGTATATTGCAGGTGAATGCTAAGAATCTGATCATCTTCATACACTGAAAATGTGGAACTTATCATTATATAATCAGGATCCAAATCATTCTTGGCAGCATTGTAGGTCTCTTTTAAGAGATTAATTGTTTCCTCAATTTGCTTATTGGCCCTTTGAGCATCCTCAGAATCCAGAAGAATTCGTGGAAAATGGACACCGTTAACGGGATGTTTTGCAGCTTTTTCATGTTTGGGCTCTATGAAGTCCTTCCAAACTTCCCTATCCTCAACGTGGTCAGACATGGACCCTCCTGTTGCACCCTGAACAAGTTTTCCCCTTGCCTTGGCATCCTTTATCCCTCCGGCTACAAGCTTAGTGGATATGCCTGTTGTTGCAGAGGCTTGTGAAGTCTGACCGACACCTGATTGGTCCCGACTTTCGGAGCCCTCCGAAGTCTTGCCTCTGCCGCTGCAGGCCACCAAAATTAAGGCTAAGGCCAATATCAGAAGCCTATATTTTCTACTTTTCATGGCAGACCCTCCTGACCTATAGACCTAAAAGATCATGTTTAGCCTTATCGAACTCCTCTTGTGAAATAACGCCCGCATCCAGCAGCTTTTTCATCTTAATCAATTTATCTGTCGGATCTTCCTGTGTCTGATTCGCTTGTCCGGCACCGAAATTCGGATTATAGGTGCTGTTTGTCCCTTCCTGCTGAAGACCGCCCATCATTCCTCCGGCTGCATTCATTCCCAGACCCATAAAGGCCATACCGGCTCCGCCGCCGCCATTTTCTCCGGCTGACTGCATGCCCCTGGCAACTGACTGCTGCAAGAAAGCATTGCCACGTCTGCCTGAAAGGGCATCGGCTTTTTTAACATCGGACATAAGGAGCTTGGTATCCTCGTCGTATTCGATGGCCAGGATTGCCGTTTTTACTATTGCCAAACCCCTGTCTGACCTCCACTGATAGGCATCTTCCACGGCTTTTGTCAGAGATTGGGCAAAGCCTATTTGGTCTCCCTGAATCTTGCTCATGCGGTTACCCTTGGACGGATCATTTGTATAGTTTGAAAATGCGGCTGACAAGCTTCCCACAACTTCGTTAAATAGCTGCTCACCCGCAGGATTGTCCATATCGCCGAAGTCGAAGACCGGTGCGTTTTGAATAATATATTTTTGCGGGACGAAGTTTTTAACAAAGAGAAGAGGGTCCACAATCTTCAAAGTATAGGTTCCTCTGGTTACCGCCCCTACCTGGGTTCCAAAAAATGCGTCGTCCCAATAGATCTCGCTTTGTGTTCCGAAGCGGTTGTTTGGAATCTCTTTCAAATTGACATAAAAGGCCAATTGTTGAGATCCGGGTTGCCCTCCAAATTTTATCTTTTCCCAGGTAGACTTTATTATCGATGCTCCTATGCCGTTCCCTTCAAATATACTTTGGGAATTAACATCATCTGATGTGAATATAAAGCCGCCGGGTTCCGCCACTATTCCTGTAATAGCCCCGTCCTGCATGGTTATAAGGGCTGTTCCTTCAGGAACTATGATCTTGCTCCCGTTGCTAATAATATTGTTGCTTCCCTTGGTGTTTTCTCCCCTGCCATTATTTTGGCCTTGGGCCATAGCCGAAAAAACTCCGGCTGTGGCGGAAATCCCATCTTGAGGTAGGTAAAAATCTTTCCATTGATCGGCAAAGGTCCCTGACAGGGCCCCTGTAAATGCTCTAATAAATCCCATTTGTCCCTCCTATATTTCTATCTAAGTGTTTTCGGCAATTTTATTGCCATGAAAATTGTGGCAGCGAAGAGAAGAACGCTTGATGCCAGCAAGAGGTAGAATCCGTATGCTACAAATTCTTTAAATTCTCCCAATGAGCTGTACTGATAAATTGCCAATGACAGGTTTAAGCCTGCTAAAATAAGGGCGAGGATTTTTTTCTTGAATATGGTTGTGACTATTGTCAGAACTGCAAGACCTATTAAAATAACTCCGGACCCGACTCCATTTTCAGACTCTAATAAATTTGCCGTAATTCCTAAAAGATTAACTGCCGGCAGAACTGTGGAAATACAAACCAGCAGGGCAAATATAATGACAAGAATTTGACTAACATGCATTTTTTTCATGATTTCCTCCTTATTTTTATTTTTTATTTATTTAAGTATTAAAATTCCTAATAAAATTTTTATTTGGTTGTTTTTTCCTCGTCCATCTCCTCCAATCTTTTTTTGGCTTCCAAGGCTTCATCAAGCAGGCCCCTATCCATCGCTTCCTTTAAATGCTCGTCTTCACTTAAATCCACACGATTTCCCTTGAGCATGGTGCTGTTTTCTCCCCACATTCTTGCAGTGCTGAGCCCGTATTTACTTGTCTCGAAATCGTCCACTTTTATGAGATTGGAAATTTCATGTTTGGTTTCCAGCTCATAGTTGTGTCTTTCATTTGAGTTTCGGTATCTCAAGTACATTACTATGTAAAAAATAAATCCTGATAGCAAAAGGACATAGGACCACTGACTTGTGCTTTGAAATTCCGTTCCCTTGTACTTGTCCATGGCCGCTATCACGTTAATTACGAATGCTGCAAGGCCTCCGAAGATCTCAACCAGAACCGCGAAGAAAAAGAGCTTGGTAAAGTTAATTGGAACACTGCCCATAGTTTCACTGGTTCTCGCATTTACCGCCACATAGTGGAGGAGGTTCTTCTTCCCCTTATTTTCCATGTAGCTGTAGAGCCAGACCGGAAGATAAGCGGACTTCCATGAGTCCCCTTTAACTGTGTAGTCTTCATCCTCCCACTTTACCCCCCTATCGTAACGAGTCAGGGTATCCTGGGCGGCAAGCCGGGCCACATCCGAGCTTTGGACATCAACAACTTTTTTAAGTTTTTTTATGTTGGTATCCCTCTTTTCCGAGGTATAGCCTTTCAGGTAATTTGCATTGAAATTGACACAATTTTCAGTATCAAATGGCATAATTGCGTTGATAATATTTGTTGTCTTTGTCTTTGATGTGTAGTCCAATTTGTCTGTGCTCGACTCTATTGAAAGGTCGTCAATGTAGATGTCAAACTCCCTTTTTATCCCGTAAACATCTGCATCGTATTCAATGTGCTTATTCTTGCCCTCTCCGACTTCCCTGCAATCCGTCTGGATCTCACCCTTGCCTTCAAGTCTCATATGCCCGTTGATATCAACCAGCATGTAGGGTATGTAAACGCCGCAAATATTTTCTGTGCTGAATTCCCTTGTGAACTTGGGATGGGCGAAAAATTTCCTCTTATTTACAAAATCCGAAATCTTTTTCTTGGCATCTTCTTTTGTAATCTTGAAAGGCAGAATCACATCCGGTACGGCCCCGTTTGGAATTTGATTGTTCAATGACAGGGTGTTTCTGCACCAATGGCACCTGGCCTGGGTTGTGGTCTTTGTGTCTATGACAACTTCCGCCCCGCAGCTTTCACACTTGAGCGTTATCAAGTCTTCGCTGTTGTTGTCAATGTCCTTGGCTCCGGATCTTATGCTTGTCCCTTCGAGGGTGCTGATATCCTGATCCTCAGGAGCTAGATCAAGTTCAAATTCATGACGGCAAAAATTACACCTGAGCTTGCCCGTCTTTGTGTTGGTTGCGATATCGGTTGACCCGCATTTCGGACATTTTACCTGGCCGTCCTTAGGGTTGCCTTCGCTTTCTATCACTTTGTAATCTTTATTTTCTTCGCTCATTGTCCACCTCCAAAAGATTTTTAGCCTTATGATTATGGGTAGGTTTTGCTTATCCGATTTCATTTAATCATGGTTGTTTTTGAAAATAAATTGTCCTAAGGTCCATCTTTTGGCCATTTTCGCAAAATAGACCTTTGGTCTATATAAAAAAACAGCCCCACTCTAACCTGCTAAAGTGTGACTGTTTCAATGTTTGTTGATAAAATATATTAAATTTTTAATTATCTTGGCTATTCCGGTTTTCTTGACCGTTTTTGCATATAATATTGTCAATCATTCCGCAACCTTTTATCATGTCCAGATATAGGAGCAACTCTCCCCTGGAAGATACATTGAGTTTTTTATATATCTTCAAGATGTGGTGTTTGGCAGTGCTTTTGCTCACAAAAAGCAAATCGGGCAGGTCATCCATATTGTGGCCTTGTATGAGCAGGGTTAGAACATTCATCTCAGCAGGAGTCAGGTTTTCTGTGGCTTCTATGAAGTCCTCGAATTTATTGGCAAGATAACCCGGCACCCCGTCAAAATTATCGGTTTTCATATTCTTTCTGAGATTTTTGATCAATTCATTAATTTCATAAAAACCAAATTTTTCAACATCATAGCCCCCATTAGGATCTAAAATATTGTCCTGATTCCCAATCATCTCCAAACCTTCTGTGATAGGCGTTATATACCTCTTTGTAAAAATTAAGCCCCCGCTTATAGAAAAGAAGAGAAACAGGATGACTGTAATTACAAGGCTGATAAGATTTTCAAACTGATCCCTATTAAAGTCACTCTTTGGCACCATAACGACCAACATGGACCGGTTGCCATTTTTTAAGAGGGGGATTTCTCTGGTCACTCCCAGGAAGGTGTTGTTTTTGCTTATAAATTCCACAAAGTTTGATCCCTGTTTTTTTATGGTCAAAGTGCTTTTCGGCAGGTAGTAATAGCCGCTATCTGTCCCGCTGCTCAAGGTCAGTGAAGGATCGATTTTACCATCATTATTCGCTACCGGAAGAAAAAGTGTTGTAAGCCTATCCAATTTGCTGGGTTGTGACAGCTTCTCCTTGAAATACATCTGCTCGACTTCAAAACCGCAGATCCCATAAAAATTTCCATCCTTGCCTATGATTGGCAGAGTTATAAGAATTATTCTCTGATCTGTCCCAGGCAAGGTAAAAACCGGGGTTATATTATATGACTCATAAAGGGGGGCGTCTTCTTTATTCAAATGCAAATAATTTGGTATTTGTGAGATGTCATATTCCAACTTCCATTTTCTGTGGGGCATTGAATTGTGTTTTTTTGCAACGTCCACATCTCCCCTATATACAATTATGGATGACTCCTTAATACTCCTTGTGTCTAGCTTGATATAAAGACCGCTTTTAAAATCCCCTTTTCGGTCAACTTTTGAATTTACGGTTGTATCCCACAATACAAAAGCCCCAGATGCATCGGCATCAAACATGCTGTTTTTCAGATCTTCAAATATTGAGTCCTGGACTTTGGCCAATGCTTTTTGATTGTCCTTTAAGTTCTCAAAACTTATATTTTCTCTATCCATGACTTCTTCAAGTTTTGCAGCTGAGGTCTTTGATAGGTCCATGGCAGATATTGCCGTTTTCCCAAAATATCCTTTTATTTCTTTTCTCATTATGGAGAGCTGCATATCGAGATTTTTGACATAATCTTTTCCGACATTTTTAAATTGGCCAAAGAGGGCCATAGCCACAAGAATATATATGAGCAGTAGACCCGCAAACAAGATCAAATATTCAAACAGCTTCCTATACATGGAATTTTTTTCGTGTTTCTTTATTATGCCTAACAAGATATGCCTCCCGGTTTTATTTTAGTTGCCCAAGCCCTGTCTGCATTCCATGACCAGCTTCTCGGCATCTTGGCCCTTGTTATACCTGTTTTCCCAATCCTTCTGATTCCTCCTGATGAAATCATAAAATTTAAGAACCTTGTTGTAGTCATAGGTTTCAGGTAAAAAAGAGTAGGTTTTTCTCATGGCGGCCAAGCTTTCATAGAGCTGCTTATATCCATTGTTCTTGAATTGGAAGCCTGAGATTTTATCAAAGGCTTCTTTCCTTACCGGTATATATCCGGACTCGGTAACAAATTTCAAGTTTCTTTCGCTCTCAGTGATCCACTTGGCAAAAACAGCTGCGGCCTTGGCCTTTTTATCTGTCGTTTTATAGGCGCAAAGTCCTGTGCCCGCCAGGGTATCAACATCTTTTCCGGGATTTTTTGCGGGCAAGGGAAGGACCTTTAAATTCATATCTTCTGAAGTATTGTCAGGGTATGTAACCGTATCATTGTAATAAAGAACTGCAGCAGTGGAGCTTATTCCGGCCATGGTCTCCCCGGTCATCATCTGCGTGTTGGCATATAGGTCGGAAACTATAATATGGCCCTTGACCAGGCTTGATAAAAACCTGTCCAATTCCGCATTAAAGGCCTGATTATCCCTATCATACCAACCCATGCTGTTGTGAATTTGGTTGTCCGGATTTGCTGATAAGCAGGCAAGTTCAGCCTCCCTCAACAAATAATCCAGGGCACAGAAGGGCTTTCCGCCCGACCATTTATAAAATTTTTCCGCCGCATCAAAGAAGCCGTCCCAGCTCTTAAGCTGATCATAAGTGACCCCTGTCGCTTCGGAAAACCTGTCAAACATGCTTCCATTTATATAAAGCATGTGGGTGGACTTTGAAAAGGGCAATACCGGCAATTTGTTATTAACACTTCCGTCTTGAATAAAATCGGGAACGAAATCATCCAACTCATCTTTTGTAAAATATTCATTCCAATCAACCAGGTTATCAATGCCCAAATCCTCAGCATTGCCTATATGGCAAAAGAATAGGTCCGGCATAGTTTTTGATCCCGAATTGTTATCCTGTGAGTCCAGAAGGGCATCCCCTATTTCAGCTGAGTTTGAGGAGGCGGTGACATTGATAACTATACCTTTTTCTTTTCCTACAGTTTCATTGAACTCGTTTACCAATTCGTCCATAGGGGACTTGGCCTGTTCTCCATAAACGTGCCACATGGTAAGGGTGACAGGTTCATGGTCCTTTGATACGCAAGATGATAAAAATACACAAGGAATCAGAGTTAAAAATGCTATAAATAGGGTCATTTTGATACTATATTTTTTCATGTCGCCCTCCAATCTGTCGTCTTAAAAGTCTTTTTTAAACTAACATAGCTTTATATTGCTGTCAATTACAGGATTTCAATCAAGTTGAGGTCAATCCTGAAAAGAAAATTTCCATATTCTTGTACAAGTCAAAACTTTCAGTTTTAAATTTCACATCACTTTCAAAGAGGAAATCATGCATTTTCAAGAGCTCTTCTAATTTAAAATTATTAATGTTTCTTTCAAGCTTTCTGTACTCGAAATTCGACAGGGAAAGTCTCTTTTGTGCGGTCGCGGGAGATACCCTATTCTTAGTCAGGAGCTTTACACCTATAAGTTTTCTTACTTGTCTGGCAAGCATATAAAAAATCGCAACCGGATCAATGGACTGCCTTTGAAAATCTGACAATGTCTTAAGACATAGGGGAGTGTTTTTTGTGCTGAATGCGTCCATTAGGGCAAAAATGCTGTCTTCCAGAGGGTCCCTCAGTGCCTCTTCAGCATCCGAAAGCTTTAACACCCCGTCCTTAGCCATACCGATGGCAACATCTACCATAGATGCAACATGGTATAAATTCTTATCCGACTTGTATTCCAAATAAGAAGACTTGTCGGCTATAAGGCCCGGTACCCGCCTGTCCTCTTTTATTGAGGCCGCAAGGAATCTCTTATGTATAAAGCTTTCCAAGCCGTCTCTTTTAAGCCTGTAAAGCTCAACTTCCTTGACATATGGCAAGATTTTTTTCAGGTACTTACCCTTAAATGGCGACTCCCCATTAAAATGGAGAAATAATATGGTCCGGTCATTGGCAGCTTCCAGATAGGATAGGAGGCTTTCAAGAAATGTCTCGCAGCTTTTTATATCATTTTTTGTCAGGGGAATATTTTCCAAAACTATTGCCTTGTGGTTAGCGACCATTGGCATGGTTTCAAGGGCCGTTTGGAATATTTCCGCATCAAGATCCTGGAAATTGATTTGCCGGAAATTGAACTCAAGAAGGAGATTATTGAGAAGGTCCCTCTTTATGGTCTCCTTCATGCTCTCCCATAGAAAGGGTTCAGTAACCTTTACCAGGTAGGTCCCCGAACACCCCCCTTTATCCAGTTCTCTTATCCATTCAACATAATTCATCATTTGCTCCTGTAAATTCTATATTCCACTACCTTTATTATACTTTATGTATGTTTTTATGACACAGCTTATTATTTTTGGGTATAGGGATAGTGTTCTATGTTAAGAAAATTTTATGTTAAACATTTTGAGATTATGAAAGGGGATAATATGGAAAAACGCACAGGCTTTTTAATGGGGGATATGGACTTGCACCTTTTGGGCCACGAACTTAAGGTTGGAGATAAGGCACCTGATTTTAACCTGGTCACCAAGGATATGAAAAATATAAGTCTTGAGGATTTTGCAGGCAAGGTGAAAATAATCAGCGCCGTGCCCTCACTTGATACAAAGGTATGCGAGCTTGAAACTATAAGATTTAATGAAGAGGCTGATAAGCTTGGCCAAGGGCTGGCTGTAATAACGGTTTCTCTGGACCTTCCCTTTGCCCAGCAGCGTTTCTGCGGGGATAAAGGCATACACAACCTGACTGTTGCCAGCGACTATCAGGAAAGATCTTTTTCCAATGATTATGGGGTACTGATTGATGAGCTCAAGCTTATGAACAGGTCTGTATTCGTCCTGGATAAGGATAACAAGCTTGTTCACGTTGAATATGTAAAGCAGAATACGGATTTCCCGGATTTTGACAAGGCTCTTGAAGCTGCCGGAAAACTGCTTTAATCGATTCTATAATAAAGAGTTTTTTCTAGTGCCAATTTTTGATGAAACAAAGGGGATTCGCAATTTTGCGAATCCCCTTCTGCTCTTCCTACAGCTTTCCCTTTGTCTAACTGATAGTCCAAGACCTTCTGGAATTCTCCCTTAATTGTATCCCCTCCATAATCATATTTTTAATTCATTATTATTGATCATACTACTAAATAATTTGTTGTACATATTTCTAGATGATTCTTCTATCTTTATTATGCTTGATATTTTATTTCCTGCATCTTTCGAAGATGCTCCACAAAGATAAAAAGCCTCCCCATCTGTGTTAAAGTCAATAGCTATATACCTGTCATGATATTTTCTTTTGGCGGTTTTTATCATTAGATTTATTTCAGAAAATTCTTTCTTAAAATCGTCTAAAATATTCTTGGTAAGCATATCTTTATTTTTATTATTGTCGCTAAATATCGTTATTTGCACGCCCTTCCTTGCTGATCTTAAAAGATCTAGAGTTTTGAGACCTATATAATTATCAATGATACAGATACTCTTTTTAGCCGATTTATATATTTTTGTATAGGCTAGGTCTGCTTCAATTCTTTCTCCATCAAGAATTAGGAAGTGCTTGTAAGTTGCAGGATCTATAAAATTATTCATAACTTTTGTTAGATCTTCTTTTGTGGCCATTTGAGTTTTTATGTCTTCTATTTCTTTAGAGTTTTTCGATATTCTTTCAGTGTCATTAATTATCTGGGCATAAACTTGTGTAACTTCTTTTGAATTAAAAAAATCATGATTTTCAACAATGTATTCTTTCATCTGCTTAAAGGTTCTGATCAGAGCTCTGCTTTGTTTAACAGCAAGGTCCCCTCGTAACACCGTCATTAGCATATAAATTCCTTGCTCAGTAAAAACATAGGGCCTATATTTTATATTACTTCCTCTTCCGGTTCCTTTTTTCAAGGTGACATTTTAGCACCTTGATAACTCATACATGTCATGTTCAGTTAAATGGAACATAAAATCTTCGCCTTTAAATTTTTCTATATTTCTTTTAACTTGTCTATTAAAGTTTTTAGTTTCATATCCATATATTTCAGCTAAATCCACATCCAGCATTACCCTTTGACCACGGATAAAATAGATCTTGCTCTTAAGATCTAAGTTATCCACTATTTGTATATCTCTTTCCTGTTTTTCCACACAGTTTCCTCCAAATGCTTAACTCCAAGGTGGCAATCACATCATACTTTTTAAAAATAAATATCATTATAATAAGTTTAGCATCGAAGAAGGATCCAATCCACTAGAATTAGGTGATTGGAAGGCTTTGAGAGCTTTTTATACTGAATAGAACTTAATGAAATGAAGGGTACAAACCCTAAATTAAAGTTCAGAAAGGTGTCTACTTTATGGGTAGTAGTTCAACCCCATAATTTCAGAACAAAATGCGATCATGGGGAAACTCCACCATTCACCTCAATAGAATCCGGTATTAACTCAAAAAATGATTAATAACGCAGGGCAAAATATATAACATATATCCAACCCAGTACACCATGAAATATGGCCCAGGGTATTGAGCGCCAAGTCACATAAGATATAACCATTGCCAGTGCAGAACCGAAACCTATTCCTTCTTTAACTCCTTTTCCCATAATTATCTCCTTTTTATTAAATCAATTTCAATAAAGCTTTTTGCTGTTCTATTCAAAAAGTTTATCCCTGTCTTCAGGACTTGTGGGATCTAAAATCTCAAGGCTTTCCAATGCTTTTTCTATGAGTTCCTCTATATCAAGCTTCTCCTCATCCTCTTCGATCTCTTTTATATTGGGCCTGGTGTTTGGCTTGTCCGGAGCAAAGATAGAGCAGCAGTCGTCGTAAGGCTCAATGGAAATATCATAGGTCCCGATTTTCTTTGCTATTTTAATAATATCGGACTTATCACTGGCTACGAAAGGACGTAAGATGGGCCTCTCGGCAGCCCTGTTTACAACAGATATGCCTTGTATTGTCTGGGAAGCGACCTGACCCAAACTCTCCCCTGTGATCATGCAGTCAAAACCGTATTTTCTGCATAGGATGTCCCCGATCCTCATCATCATCCTTCTTGACAGGACGGTCGTATTCTTTATCTTGCAATCTCTTCTTATAGCAATATAGCTGTCCCTAAGATTAATCATGTAAACCTTGCCCGAGCCTATGTGGCTTGACAGCTGTTCTGCCAACCTGACCGCCTTCTCCTTTGCCCTGGGGCTTGTGAAAGGATATGAATGAAAGTGCATATATGAGATAGACATCCCTCTTTTTGCCAATTCATAGCCTGCGGCCGGTGAATCTATCCCTCCTGATAGGAGCAAAAGTCCCCTTCCGCTTGAGCCTGCCGGAAGCCCCCCTTCTCCCTTATACCTGTCCATAAATATAAAGGCATCATCCCTTATCTCAATATGGACTGTCATATCCGGATTTTTCACGTCCACCTTCAGTTCCGGCCTTTCATTCAATATATACTCTCCGAATTTGGCCGAAATCTCCGGAGACTTCATTGGGAATTGCTTGTCGGCCCTCTTACTTTCCACTTTAAAGGTTATTTCACCCGGCTGATCCTGTCCGGCCTTTAGTTCTTCAGCTTTTTTATCTATAAAATATAGGGCGGCTTGGAGAATATCCTCTTTTTCCCTGGAAACTCTTAACGCCGGTGTTATGTATACCAGTCCGAAAACTTCCTGAACAGCCTTGACTGTCTCATCCATATCCGCCTCATCAAGGCTTAAAAAATATTTTCCGATCTGAAAAAAGTCCCCTTTAATATTTATATTCTTTGTTGCCTGTTTTATGTGTTTTACCGCATTCTGTACAAAAAAATTCCTATTCTTGCCCTTCAGCATCAATTCCCCGAAAGAAACCGCCAAGACCCAATCTTTTTTCATATCAATCTTTCCTTTTCCATCCCTTTATGGATCTGATCATCTCTATTCCTTCTTCAAGCCTGTCGAAAAACGGGTCTACCTGATTCAAGTCATTTTCGGTTAAAAACGACAGCCTTATAAGCCCGTCCGTGTATGACTTGTCCATATTACAAGCCTTGGCTACAGGACTTAATTCACCTTTTGAGCAAGCCGATCCGCTTGAAACGTACATATCATGTTCTTCCAACATGTGGAGCAGGACCTCGGCCTTTATCCCCTCAATCCCTATATTAAGTATGTATGGACCGGCATAATCATGTCCCTCAAGCACATCTCCTCTGACAAGTTCCGGACTGTTGATCCTGATTCCTCCAAGCCTTTCGGCCATATCTTTTACGCGGGCCCGACAAGCCATGTTTATATCATATATCTTATTAGGTTCATTCTTTCGGAATTCCTCCATCAGTTCAAAGGCCTTGGCCATGGCAGCTATGAAGGCCACATTTTCCGTTCCCGACCTCCTGTTTTTCTGTTGGCCCCCTCCCCAAATCAGTGGCGGATAATTTATGCCATCTTTTACATAGAGGAGCCCCACACCCTTTGGCCCATGAATTTTATGAGCACTTGCGGAATATGAGTCAATAGAGGTGTTTCCAAGTTTTATCGGAAACTTGCCGAAAGCCTGGGTCCCGTCGACATGAAATATTGTTTTCGGATTTAATGACTTAATGAGGTCCCCGATTTCAAAGATGGGTTCTATGGTCCCAAGCTCGTTGTTCACATGCATAAGGCTTACCATGATAGTATTGTCATCAAGCTTGCTTTTAACTTCCTCAGTGCTGACAGTCCCATATGCATTGGCGGCCAGCCATCTGACCTCAAGCCCCTCATTTTCCAAAAACTCTGCGGTTTTTGATACTGATGCGTGCTCAACCGAAGAAATTAGGATATTTTTGCCCCTCTTACCCCCGGCACAGCCTATTATGGCCATATTGTTGGATTCGCTGGCTCCTGAAGTGAAAATAAGCTCTGACCTTTTAACGCCTAAGCCTTTGGACAGCACTTCTTCAGCGTAATCTATGTATTTCTGCGCCCTAAAGCCCATCTTATGTAGGGATGATGGATTTCCCCAATCCTCCAGCAAAATTTTATCTATAATCCCGACCACCTCCGGTAGTACAGGGCTTGTTGCGGCATTGTCAAAATATATCATGCTTACCTCTTTTTAGAATTCTTAATTATATTAATCTTAAAATTTTTCTATAGCTCTATCAATTATAAGGATAAACCATAAGGACTGAGTTTTAAATGCTATACTTATTTTGTAAAATTATTTTATCTTTAAGGAGTGGACCTATTTTGTTGAAAATTGCCGAGAAAGTTAATATTAGGGATTTTTTTGAGATAAGCTTTGACCTGCCTAAAAACTCACTTATCTTGGATATTGAGACTTGCGGACTTTTTGCGAAAAATCAGCCTATATTCCTGGTAGGTCTGCTTATGGCCCCTGCTGAGAATGGCGGGGACTACGAAATTATACAAATCATGACCGAGAGTGATTCTCCTGAAGAGGAGAAGGCTATGCTGGAAGAGGTCATGAAAATTTCCGGGTCAAGGACCCTGATCAGCTTTAACGGCAAGGCTTTCGACCTTCCTTTTATAAATACAAGATTGGAAAAATATGGGCTTATGGGTTTTAACCCGGCCCAGATTGACATATATTATGAAATGCGATCCATGCGGAGGCTCCTGGGTTTTAAAGGCTTGGGCCTTAAAAATATTGAGAAATTGGCAACCTATGACAGAAAAGACAGACTTTCCTCAAAGGAAGTTGCCGACTCAGCCCCCCTAAGGTTCCAAAATGAAGTTAGGGACCTGCTTTTACTACATAACCACGATGATTTGATAGGCAGTCTTGGGGTTTACAATTATTTTCAAACTTTTAAACATTCTCTTTCAATTATGATCGAAGCCGGCCCCCTCCGGTCACATATGGCCCGGCTGTCACGGTTCAGCCACAATTCTTTCCAAGGCCTGGCTGACTTTATATTGTACCCTGCTTCTAACCTCAAAGGCTTTCAGGAATCTTCCTATGGGAAGATTGAGTGGGAGGATAATAAATTGCACTTGAGCTTCCCCCTCCACGGAGGCTATTTGAATGGAAAAAAGCTCAGAGTAGGAGCAAGTCCCCTGGCCTTTCCCGACTCCTCACCCTACAATCTGAAGGCCCCAATATTTACTGTATCCGATAAGGACAGGGATTACGGGGAAAATATAGTCAATCTCCTCAGTTGCCTGATTATCAGCTTGTCAGAGGACATTTGACACATTTACACTTCGATTAAGGCAATAAAAAAGAGCTTCCTTTTGGAAGCTCCATGGGCCTGGGTGGACTCGAACCACCGACCTCACGCTTATCA
>CAMYAK010000005.1 GCA_947253765.1 uncultured Tissierellia bacterium | reverse complement strand
TAGAGCGTCTGGCTACGGACCAGAAGGCCTGGGGTTCGAATCCTCAATGGCACGTAAGCACCTGTTTTATCAGGTGCTTTTTTTGTTGCCTATTCTTTCCTATATCAGTTTCTCAATCAAAGCCTTGAGTTCCACCGATCCCAGAGGGCTGTTGCCTGTAACCATCTTGGGTGAGCCTCCTCCTCTGACTTGGCAGTCTTCCTGTATTGCATTTAAAATATCCATTGCCTTGTCTTCAGATGAAACTATTACCAAGCCCGTTTTTCCGCCTGACTCGGACAACAAAAACTTGGTCTGATTTTCTCCGAGTTGCAATTTATTTGCTATATTTCTCAGGTCGCCTCCATCAAGGTTGTCCAAGCATATTATCTTATCTTTTAAAGCAGATATGCGGTCGGCTTCGAAATTTGCCAGCCTTTCCTTTAAATTTTTGATCTGCTTTTTATCATATTTTGCATCCTCCACAAGCCTTTCAACCCTGTCCGCAACTTCCTCTTTTTTGCAATTAATGGCATGGGACATATTGGCCATGTCATCATATATGCTTTTCAGGTACCGGTCCGTAAGCAGGGAACAGGTGAAGTGGATCCTGTCTCCCCTTGATGCCTTTTCCTTGCTCAAAATAACAAAGCTCATGATCTGCCCGGTTGAATTCAAGTGGGGAGTTCCGCAGGGCTGCTTATCCAAGCCCGGATATTCGACAATCCTGACCTTATCATATTTCCTATAATTTTCGTCCGGATAGTCTTGTCCCTTCACATATTGTAAAGAAAGCGGCACATTTTTAAATATGGCCTCGTTAATATAGGACTGAGCCTCCTCAAGCTCCTTGTCACTGATCCGACAATCCAGCTCATACCACAGGTTGTCCCAATCAGTACCGATCGCTAAAATAACCTGGCCCCGACGTCCATAAAATCCGTCCATCAGGTGGAGGGCTGATTGAACAGTGGTATTGATCAGCCTGGTTTCAAAATCGACTTTACATTCTATCGGATCTGACGGCTTCTCCTCTAATTTGTGGTAGAGGATCCCGTCAATCCACTTCAAATCCAAAACTTCCATGCCGTTTACGGTACCTTTATCGGAAGGCATACCGCCCTTTTCGCCCCAGAATGGGCTTTCCTCGAAGGCATAGTAGGAATCCTTTTGGTCTTTCAGCCTTGTACAAGACTCCAAGTTCAAAAAATCGTCATATATTGCCATGTCCATAAAAATCTCCTTGTCTTCTCCACCACCATTATACCAGTAATAAAAAGGGACACCCTCAAAAGAAGGTGCCCCTATGCAAGACATATATACAAGGAACGGTACTGTCTTAAATTTTTAATTTAATCAGTATAGTTGTATTTTAGAACAGTGCCTCTGCAACCATCAAAACGATTACGTTCTCGAGGAAGACAAAGATCAAGAGCTTCTTTACCCACTTTAGGTAAGTTGCGTATTCAACACGTGCGGCTGCAACACCACCCATAACAACGCCTGATGTCGGAGTTACCATGTTTACTATACCTGAACCGGCTGAGAATACGTTGACCATAACTGAGGGGTTGAATCCCAGTGTCTGTGAAAGTCCGCCTGTGATAGGTATTGACAAGCCTGCAAGACCTGATGTTGAAGGAATCAGGAAGCTCAGTAAGATGTAGATGATGTAGGCCATCGGGATGTATACGAATCCGGGTACGCCGCTCAGAAGCTGTGAAGCCTTATCAAGTACGAAGAAGTCAAGATGTGTAGCTTTCATAACTACTGTGATACCACGGGATACGGCGATGATCATGCCGACGCTCATCAAGTCTTTTACACCGTCGATGAATGTTTCTACAATGCCGTGCTCGCCAAGTCCGCCAATGAGGCCGATTATTACAGCTGAGAGAACGAACCATGAAGCTAATTCAAGGAAGTACCACTGTCCAAGCGGAACGCCTACGAAGTTTTCAGTCCAGCCGAAAGCTGCCATGTAAGCATCGGAGTCACCGTGGAAAATAATTTCTTCCCATGAAATCAGTGAAATAATCATGATAAGGAAGGTGAATCCGAAGATTCCCATTATAGCCTTGTGTTTGCCGTTGTACTCAAGAACTTCATCAGATTCCTCACCGAAATGAGTCTTCATATCGTCAAGCTCTCCCTGTGAAAGAACTGAGTGTCCCAGGTCCTTCTTGACGCTCAAAGCATAACGAAGTGTGAATGCAATATTGATAGCTACTGTTGCCAGCCAGAGAACTGCACCAATTCCCATAATCAGGGTTTTATTTGGAGTAATTCCGATTGATGAAAGACCACTCATTGCAACGCCTGTTGCGAAGGGGTTGATTGTTGATCCCAAGCATCCTGCTGTTGATCCCAGAAGGATAACTGCCAAAGCTACCAGGGTATCGAATCCTGCAGCTACCATAGCTGCTGTTATAAGTGCATAGAAACCGATTGTCTCTTCGGCCATTCCGTATGTTGATCCGCCCAATGAGAAGAGGAACATAAGGATACCGATTAACAGGGACTCTTTTCCCTTCATCTTGTGAACAAGACGGTTAACTCCGCCTTCAAGAGCGCCGGTCTTCATAACAATACCGATGAATCCGCCCAATGCACATATAAATGCTAATAAGTCTGATGCATCAACGAATCCGTTTGGTATAGCCATCATAAAGTCTTTAAGATGGGCTCTTTCAACCGTTACGTGTCCGCCTTCTTCAACGACCTTCATCAGATCCCCGTATTTGTCAGGATCAAGGTTACTGAAGATACCATCACTGATGGGCTTACCGTTGAAAACTACGGTTATAAGGCAAACAACTGCCAAAATGATAAGCAAAATCGTAAAGGCCGAAAGGGAGTGTTTTTTTCTTTTTTCAGTTGCCATTACTTTCTCCTTTCAATTCAAGAAAGTTAGGAGCGGGCAGCAACCCGCCCCTTTCATCACTAAGCGTGAATTACCGTTCCTGTCTTACCTTGTATACCTTCTGCCGCTTTTTCAAGAGAGGTTATAAGTGCCTTTCCTCCCTCGCGATGAACCAGATAGTCCAAGCAAGCTTCTACTTTAGGCTTCATTGAACCTTCGGCAAACTGGCCCTCTTCCATATATTTCTGAGCTTGTTCAAGAGAAATATCTTTCAGATCCTCTTGGTTTTCTTTTCCGAAGTTTATAGCTACATGCTCAACAGCGGTTAGAATAACAAGCCTATCAGCCTTCATATCGACAGCCAGTCTTGATGCCGACCTGTCTTTATCTATAACTGCAGCCCTGCCTTCATAGCCTTCTCCGGCCTTTACAACCGGAACTCCGCCACCGCCTGTTGCTATAACAATGGTTCCAAGATCAACCAGGTCCCTGATTTCCTTTTCTTCAAGGATTTTCTGTGGTATTGGGCTTGGAACTACTCTTCTGTATCCTCTTCCGGAGTCCTCTACGAATGTATAGCCGGTCTTTTCATGGATCTCATCGGCCTCTTCTTTGGTCATGAATGAGCCTATGGGCTTGGTCGGTTTTGCAAAAGCCGGATCTTCAGCATCAACTTCTACCTGTGTTACCAGGCAGGCAACTCCCCTGTCTTCCATACCCTGCTTTTTAAGCTGGGTTCTGATTGACTGGGAAAGATGATAGCCGATATATCCCTGGCTCATGGCTCCACATTCGGGGAAAGGCATTGCAGGTGTCTTTCCGCCGTTTTTATTTGAGAATTCCATGGCGTTATAAATCATTCCGACCTGGGGACCGTTTCCGTGTCCAACCACGACGTCATTATCTTTTGCAAGCTCAACAATAACCTTTGCAGTGTTTTCTGTTAATTTGAGCTGTTCTTCAGGAGTCTTTCCCAAAGCGTTGCCGCCCAGGGCGACTACTATAAGTTTTCTAGCCATTTTAACCTCTTATTTAAGTGTTGCGAACATTACGGCTTTGATGGTGTGCATGCGGTTCTCAGCCTCTTCAAACTGGCGAGCCTGTTTTCCGAGGAATACATCATCTGTTACTTCCATGCCGTTCAGATCATAGTCTTTACCGAACTTCTTATCAACATCAAGACCGATAGTTGTCTTAAGATCGTGGAATGAAGGCAGGCAGTGGAGGAAGATTGCGGTTGGCTTAGCCATATCCATAACCTTCTGGTTTACCCTATATTTATGGAGGAGCTTAATTCTTTCCTGCCATACTTCTGCAGGTTCACCCATGGATACCCAGATATCTGTGTATACAGCATCAGCACCCTTTACGCCCTCTTCAACGTTCTCGGTATATTCAATCTTTGCGCCTGATATCTCGGCAATTTCTTTTGCCCTCTTGATCAGGGATTCTTCTGCCCAGAGTTCCTTAGGACCGCATCCTGTGAAGTCTACGCCGAGTTTTGCACAGGTGATTACCAAAGAGTTTGATACGTTGTTCCTGCAGTCACCCATGAAGACCAGTTTGCGGCCTTTGAGTTCACCGAATTCTTCTCTGATAGTCATCATATCAGCCAACATCTGTGTCGGATGGTACTGGTCGGTAAGTCCGTTCCATACCGGTACTCCTGAGTCACTTGCCAAGGTCTCTACTGTTTCCTGGCTGAATCCACGATATTCGATACCGTCATAGAACTTGCCCATAACTTTTGCTGTATCTGCAATTGATTCCTTAGCACCCATCTGGCTGCTTCCCGGTCCGATATATGTTACTCCCATGCCCAGGTCCAAGCCTGCAACTTCAAATGAGCAACGTGTACGTGTCGAAGTCTTTTCAAAAAGAAGAACGATGTTCTTTCCCTTTAAATATTCATGAGGAGTGTGTGTTCTTTTTAAATGTTTGAAATCAGCTGCCAAGTCCAAGAGATAATAAATCTCATCTTCGGTAAAATCTTGGAGTGTCAAAAGACTTCTGCCTTGTAAATTTTGTGGCATATTTTTTCCTTTCCTAGCCCTTAGGGCTTAAATAAAATTGATGACCGATAATCTTGGCCAAATATAGGCCTAAAATATTATAAACTTAAAATCTTAAAATATAAATAAATACAAGGAATAGACCTCCGGCCTAGGCCGGAAGTCTACCTTGATTAAAGATTTTTATTATTTGACCGCACAAATTAGTCTTCACGTACTAACGGCATTGACATGCAGCGTGGGCCGCCTCTACCTACTGTCAGGTTGGAAGCGTCAAGTTTGAGAACCTCGAATCCGGCTTTCTCAAGACTTGCGTTTGTTACGTCGTTGCGTTCATAAACAACAACTTTGCCCGGAGCAATTGTCAGGGTGTTTGAACCGTCGTTCCACTGTTCACGTTCTGCTGCGCAGCTGTCTCCGCCACCGCATGGGAAGAGACGAACTTTATCGATTCCCAGAATGTTTGCAAGGATTTCGGCAAGCTCACCGTGGTGTTCTTCAACATGGATTGTCTCATTGTCACCGGCTGTGAGTTCGAATACCTGCAGGGTCTGCAGAATCTCAGGATGATATGTGAATGCATCATGATCGATCATTGTGAATACTGTGTCGAGGTGCATGAATGCATGGCTCTCAGGAATTGTGAAAGCGATGATCTTCTTGATCTTGTTATCGACATCACCGAAAAATACATTGTGGGCTAAGATTTCGATAGCGCCGGCCTGTGTTCTCTGTGAAATACCGATGAATAGTGTTTCCTCGTTTACGTTGAAGATATCTCCACCTTCTGTGTGGAATTTCTCATGACGTCCGAAGAGGTTATGAACCTGTCCCTTATATTCGGGATGATATTTGAAGATATAGTCGCCGTAAATTGTTTCACGGTTTCTTGTTTCTGCAAACATGGTGTTTATTGAAACGTTATTTCCGATAGTTGCAAACGGGTCACGTGTGAAGTAAAGGTTCGGCATGGGGTTCAGAGCCATGTAAGGACGATCTACCATGCTTACCAAAGTGTTGGTTTTGATTTTTCCAAGTTCATGGAAAGGAACGCCTGCCATTGTCTTAACAACGAATTCCTTCTCGTCTTTGATGTTGTCAAAGAATTCAAGGAGGGCTTCACGATATGCTTTTGTATATACGCCTGCGTTATCAAGATATTCCTTCAGGAAGTCTTCTTTTAAACCAGGATTTGCTTTGAGGGTCTCAGCCATCAAATCTTCCAAATAAACAACCTCAGCGCCTTCGCCTCTAAGAATGGATACAAAAGCATCATGCTCTTCCTGTGCCTTCTTCAGATCGGGTATATCGTCAAAAAGAAGTTCTTCAAGTGTTGCCGGAGTCAAATACCTCAGCTCATTTCCCGGTCTGTGTACTACCACCTTTTTCAGGGGCATAATTTCACTGTGTACGTTAATTGGTCTCATTTAATTTTCCCTTTCTAAAATTTAGTTACTACAATTTTCCCGAGCCGCAAAAAAACAATCGCTTTCCTACAGCTGTAAATCATTATACATTATGTAAGTAGGCCTTGTAAACCGGAAAAAGGTTCTCTTTACACAATTCCCTCATTTTTCATAAAAAAATGACAAAAATTATATAAATTCCCCTCAAAACCGGCGCTTTGAGGGGGATCTATTTTTAATAATTATTCTGTTTATTTATAAAATTACAACTAAAACACTATGATTTTAAACACTTATTCGACAACTTTCTTCTTAAGAACGCCCAGAAGCAAGGCACTGATGGCTGATCCGGCAAGAATCGCCACCATATACATCAGCGGATTCTCAACAACTCCGATTACCCAGATGCCGCCGTGAGGAGCCCTCAAAGCACAGCCGAAAAGCATTGACAGAAGTCCGGTCGCAGCACTGCCGACTATGCAAGAAGGCAGGACACGGAGGGGGTCTGCTGCAGCAAAGGGTATGGCGCCTTCAGTTATGAATGAAAGTCCCATGATTATATTTGAAGGTATTGTTTGACGATCTTTTGCTGAATACTTGTTTTTGAACAAAAGCATTGAAATTGACAGGGCCAGGGGCGGAACCATTCCGCCGGCCATAACTGCTGCCATAACTGCGGATGAACCGTTAGCAAGTGAAGCTGTTCCAAAAACATAGGCTGCCTTGTTGATTGGGCCTCCCATATCCACAGACATCATGCCGCCAAGCAAGGCTCCTAAGAGGAGCTTGGAAGTATCGCCCATATTGTTGAGCCAATCGCTTATTGCCACGTTTACAGAAGAAAGTGGCGGGTTGAGCAGGAATATCATTATTGCCCCGATGCACAATATTCCAAATACCGGGAAGATTAGCATGGGCTTTACACCGTCCATAGATTTGGGAAGGGGTGCGGAAATTTTTCTCAATAAGAGAATCAGATAACCGGCAATGAAACCTGCGGCCAGGGCTCCCAAGAATCCCGATCCGCCTTCATTAGCAAGGTAGCCTCCGACAACACCTACTGCAAGTCCCGGACGGTCGGCTATACTCATTGCTATAAAGCCGGCCAAAACAGGCATCATAAATCCAAAAGCTGCTCCGCCGACATTCTTAAAGAAAGCTGCAAACGGGGTGTTTGATCCGAAATTGGCCGGATCAATTGTGTAATCATCCAATAGGAAGGCAAGGGCAATCAGGATTCCTCCTCCTACAACGAATGGCAACATATGAGAAACACCGTTCATGAGGTGCTTGTATATGGTTTGTCCAACAGTTGAGCTTTGCTTCTCTTCGTGTTTTATTTCCCCACTGGCCTTATATGGTTTGTTGGATTCGCTTAGAACCCTGTCAATCAGTTCCTTTGGCTTATTGATCCCGTCTGCAACCTTGGTGTCAACAATCTTTTTGCCATTGAAACGCGTCTTTTCCACACTGACATCACAAGCAATGATAATACCCTTGGCGTTTTGTATTTCTTCTTCAGTTAATGCGTTTTCAATTCCTGTGGATCCGTGGGTTTCAGCTTTAAGGCTGTAGCCCATTTCCTTTGCCTTATTTGCAAGGGACTCGGCTGCCATATAAGTGTGGGCTATTCCTGTCGGGCACCCTGTTACAGCCAAGAGATCATAAGCTGATCCTGTGGAATTTCCCATAACGCCCTTGAAATCCTCAGGGAATTTTTCCTTTTCTTTTTCTTCGATGATCTTTAAGAAGGCATCTTCATCAGCAGCCCCCAAAAGATCCCTTCTGAAGGTCTCATCCATGAGCATGGTTGAGAGGCGTGAGAGCACCTTGAGGTGTTCATCGTTGGAGTTCTCAGGTACGGCAATCAGGAAAAAGAGCTTGGTTGCTTCCCCGTCCAAAGATTCAAAATCTGTTCCCTCAGGAACTGTCATAGCCGCTAGCTGGGCTTTAATGACTCCACTCGACTTGGCGTGAGGTATAGCGACCCCCTCACCTATTCCTGTTGTTCCCGATTCTTCCCTGGCAAGAACATCCTTCATATACACGTCCTTGTCTTTGATTGCTCCGGTCTTGTCCATCAATGCCGTCAGTCTTTCAATCAGTTCGACCTTTGTACCGGCTTTTTGATTTAGGGCAATACCTTCTTTTTTCAGCAATTCCGTGATTTTCATTGTCTACCTCCCGGTTAATTTCTGATAAATTCCGAATGCTTCTTCTTTTGTGGCCAACTTGCTGGAAAAGGCACTGGCCGATCCGCAGCTGACCGCAAATTTAAATGATTCCACCGGACTGAAGCCCTTCTTCAGCCCATATATAAAACCGGCAACCATAGAATCGCCGGATCCTACCGTATCTACAACCTTGCCTTTTGGAGCATCAAGGAATAAACTTTCTCCATCTTGGGATATGAAATATGCCCCTTCTCTACCCATTGAAACTATTACGTTTTTTGGGCCCATGTTCATGAGCTTCCTAGCATACTTTTCAATGTCCCCATTATCCTTTATTTCAGTTTTAAAAAAATCTTCCAATTCCCTCACATTGGGCTTGACCAGGATTGGAGAAAATTCCAGGGTCTCTTCCAAGGCTTTTCCTGTGCAATCAACAACTATGGAGACTCCCTTATCTTTCAATCTTTTCATGATGAGGGCGTAAAAACCGTCACCCAGAGATGCCGGTATACTGCCGGATAGGAAGAGGTAATCGCCTTCCTTTATAGCATCAAATTTTTCCATCAAGAGGTCTATGTCTTTTTCATCCAATACCGGACCCGGACCGTTTATTTCAGTTTCATGGTCGGCCTTGATTTTTGTGTTTATCCTGGTAAAGCCTTTTTCAAGGAAAATAAAATCACAGGCTATCTTTTCGTCTTCTTCTAGTATTCTCTCAATTTCTTTCCCGGTAAAGCCGGCCAAGTATCCCAAGGCCATGCTTTCTTCACCAAGATTTTTCAATATCTTGCTTACATTTATTCCCTTGCCCCCGGCGCTTATACTTTCCTCAAAAGCCCTGTTGGTCTCTCCATTTTCGAGATTCTTTAAGCGAATGACATGATCAATAGCTGGATTGAGTGTTAATGTGTAAATCATCAGGCCTCCTTTAAATATACGATTTCTGCATATAGTTTCTGTTCTTCCCCTCTACATTCTGTTATAACAGGAATGTCTTTGTTGCTGCAGAAAGTTACTTGTGAAACCTTTCCGAACTTGCTGCTGTCCGCCAACACATAAGCCTTCTTGCACTGTTCCATGGCTTGCGATTTGACCATTGCTTCATTAAAGTCGGGGGTTGTGAAACCTATATCTCTATGAACCCCGTTACTTCCGAAAAATCCTACTGTGAAATTAAAATTTCTTAAATACCTTTCAGCTGCAACCCCTATTATTGAGTCTGTTACAAGCTTTATTTCTCCCGGCAATATGTAAACGTGTTTTTGCAGTGCGGACAGTTCCCTTGCTATACTTAAAGAGTTTGTCACGAAAGTAAGGTCTCTGGCCTGTATGAAAGCTACCATGGCTTCTACGCTTGTGCCTGCATCCAAATAAACCAGGTCATGGTCTTCGATTAATCCTGCTGCAAATTCAGCTATGGCGATCTTTTCTTTCATATTTATTTTGATCTTAGATCCCATGTCCTCTTCTCCGGTTATATAGTCAATAGGAGAAAGGGACTTAACCCCGCCAAAAACTTTCTTGACCTTGCCCGCTCTATCAAGCTCATTGAGGTCTCTTCTGACAGTGGCTAAGGAAGCGTCCATCTTATCGGCAATTTCAGCCGTCCTGAGTGTTTTGTTTATATTAACCAGATCTATTATTCTTGCTAATCTTTCATCCTTAAGCATAATTCACCTCACTTTTCTTAATAATATCATTAGATGAATCACTATTCAATCTTTTTCGATCGACTACGCTCATAATCAATCATAATCGGTCATTCATAAAGGAAAAAGAGTTTTTATAATGAATGGCAAAAAAAGGCTCCCCGCCAATTTATCTTTTAAGAAATTGACAAGGAGCCTTTAAAAGTTAAATATTATATTTTTTTACATCGTTTCAGGTGCTGAAACTCCGATTAATCTTAATCCGTTTTTAATGGTTATTTCAACGGTCTTGACAAGAGCCAAACGCTCGTTTGAGAGTTCGGGCTGGTCCGGATCATTGATCTTGACCTGTCCATAATATGAATGGAATTGAGATGCCAAGTTCATGAGATAGTGACAAATCTGGTTCGGCCTCCTTTTTTCTGCAGCCCTGGCCACAACAAAGGGGAAGTCATAGACTATCTTCATAAGATTAAGCTCACTGTCCAGCTTGAGGCGCTTATAGACCTTCTGTTTCCTTATCCATGGTGCCCCCTTCAAGATACCGCAAGAACGGGCATGGGCATACTGGATATAATATACCGGGTTTTCTGTTGAATGCTTTTTGGCCAGTCCCAGGTCAAAGTCCATCTGAGACTCAATGGCGTGGCTGGCAAAGAAGTAACGTGCCGCATCAACCCCGACAGTATCGCAGAGGTTTCTTATTGTAATAGCTGTTCCGCTCCTCTTTGACATCTTAACTTCTTCACCGTCTTCAACAAGGTGTACCATCTGGATAAGGTCGACTTCAAGTTCTCCCTTATGGCCCAAGGCTTCCATGGCAGCATACATACGGTCCACGTATGAGTGGTGGTCACCGCCCCATAGGTTTACCAACTGACTGTATCCACGGTAGAATTTAAACATATGATTTGCAATATCCGGTGTCAAATATGTGTAGGCCCCATCGCTCTTTATGAGAACCCTGTCCTTATCATCTCCGAAATTGGTAGTTTTGAACCAAAGGGCTCCGTCTTTTTCATATGTCAAGCCCTCAGCTGCCATTGCATCCAAGGTCTCCTGAATCAGAGGACTTTCATAGAGTGATTTTTCAGAGAACCATGAGTCGAATTCGCAGCGGAAGTATTTGAGGTCACGCTCAATCTTAGCCATTTCCTCTTCATAGCCCCTCTGCATAAAGAATTCTTCTCTTCCTTCTTCTTTATGTAGCCATTCATCACCGACTTCTTTAGCTATGTCCTCACCAATCTTCTTTACGTCATCTGCAAAATATCCATCTTCCGGAATTTCCACATCTTCTCCGAAATATTGGGCATAGCGGGCAAAAACTGATTTTGCCAAGTTGACCATCTGGTTACCTGCGTTGTTAATATAATACTCACGCAAAACGTCCCAGTTGCTGGCTTTTAAAAGCCTTGTTATACAGTCTCCCCAAGCGGCGTTCCTCGCATGTCCGAGATGCAGGTCTCCTGTGGGGTTGGCTGATACATACTCAACAAGTATTGATTTACGCTTCCCGCTATAGTTATTTCCAAAATTTTCTTTCTTATCAAAGGCTTCTTTTATGGCCTTGGATAAGAATTCGGGCTGAATTCGGAAGTTGATAAATCCCGGTCCCGCAACCTCCACGCTTCTTAGCAAATCATCATGCTGAGCCAACTTTTGGCTGATCTGATCCGCTATTTCCTTGGGCGCCTTATGAAGGAGCTTGGGAAGCAGCATGGCGGTGTTGGTCGAGTAATCACCATTGTCCGAGTTTCTTGGAATCTCAACAATAACCTCTTCCAGTTCAAGGTCGTAAAGTTCCTTTACAGCAGCTGCTATTAATTCCTTTAATAGATCCTCAATTTTCACCAACATAATTCAATCCTTCCAAATATACGCAAATGTGCTTTGTTCTGTCTTACAATTATTTTATTATGATACCATATTTTTAGGTTCACGTTTATTTCTTTGGCAAAACAGCTTTGTCTCTTGCTAGTCATTATACACTATCACGATATGATCAATAATCTTTTAAACAAATAAAGTGCAGGGCTTGACTAAGTTGATTTTAATCTCTATAATGTTTTTGTTACGCATTCGTGCTGCCTTAGCTCAGCAGGTAGAGCGCAGCCATGGTAAGGCTGAGGTCGCCGGTTCAATCCCGGCAGGCAGCTTGGCTTTTCTATAATATATGGCAATTAAATATGACCACCCTTAGCTCAGTTGGTAGAGCACCTGACTCTTAATCAGGGTGTCCGGGGTTCGAGTCCCCGAGGGTGGACTGATAGCCGCTTGAAACTAATAGTTTCGAGCGGTTTTTCTTTTTGCATCTTATTGAGGCTCTTTGTCAAATGGTGTTGGTGAACATTTCACATGATTAAATAGTCTTTAAAGGTTGTCTATTCCCTTAGGGGTTAGACGGCCTTTTTGTGATTATTTATAAATAGAAATATATTTACATTTAATACGCTAATTGATATAATACTATTAGCAATAAGTCCACCATCATAGAAAGGAGTTTTTATGAAAAAATTTTTCGTTTGTCTCTTGATGTCTTTGGTGCTGTTGACATCATATATTCCAACTTGTTCAGCACAAGGGGATACTCTCTTAGAAGTTGAAAAATTCAAAAACGAAGAACTTGCTACAGATTTCGGACAAGCTGTTTTTGAATATTTTATGTTTGGAGACCAAACAATCTTTGGCTTTGATATGGATGATATTGTAAAATCTTATCTATTAAACAAGAAAGATGTTATTAATTACAACTCCTCACTTTTTGGTCTGGAAAAAACAAAAGTAAAAATCAACTCCAAATTAATCGATAAAAAACCAATAGAAAAAGGAACCATCTATAATATCGCAGTGAATTGCGACTTTTACTATTCAGATGGGCAATCTCCAATGAGTTCCATTTCTACGTGTATTTTTGTTAAAACAGATAGTTCAAATAACACATTTAAAGTGGACAGTGTTTATGATTCCATTGGTGGATATGAATTGCAGATTTGGCCAATTTCAGAAGAGCATCTACCTTCAAATTGGAAAGAATCGATAATTGTTCCTTTAAATTGCAACAACTCAGTTACTGATAAGACACTTAAAAAAACGGCGGATCAGCTGAAAGTTCAAATTGAAAGAAATTTGAATGAGAGTGTCATAAACTATAAACATATTATAAATATAGAGAAAAAAGCCAATGACACACAAGAAAAAACAGCCTCAGCATCAATTAATCTTTCAAAAGTAAAAGAATATGCTAGAAATAATTTCTATAAAAAACAACCATCAAGTGGTGGGAGAGGCGTCCCTTATTATGATTTTTCTAAAATGTCCGGAGAATACGATTGTACGAATTTTGTATCCCATGCTTTATTAGCAGGGGGAGCTAAAACGAATAGCAAATGGTTTTATAGAGGATTAAAGAAAAAAGACAGAAGTGCTTCATGGTCAAATGTATCAGCTTTGCATTCATATTTAGTTAATAGTAAAGCTGGTTTAAGAGAAAAATCTTGCGTATATGTACCATATCCTTATTATGAATCGCCATTTTTTGAAGAAGGCAATATTTTACAATTTAAGGGAGAAAAAGTATGGATACATTCAACAATTATAACAGGGAGATATGGGTTACGTTTTAATGGACGGCGTTCAATTGGCGCATTGGTCACAGGGAGAACTTCTCCGAGTGCGAACAATGATAATGTTAGGGCAGAAGACATGTCTTGGACTAATGAGAAACGTGTTATAAAAATTACGGGGATTTAAAATTATGAAAAAAAGAATAATTTCTTTACTGTTAATCCTCCTTGTTTTTCTTAATTCATGTGGCGAGGAGGAAGAAAAGTCTAAAACTCTTTCATCAGGGCTTTGCCTAATATCTCCATCTTATAAAAATATTAATTTTGATGGGGCAGAGGCTGCAAATGTACAAGAATCAAAAAAATATGCAGTCATTATTAAATATGATAAATTTTTCGTTTACGATAAATTGGAAAAGAGGATCACAAGAGCTTACGGAATTGATGTGAGTAAAACATTTAATCTTGATAAAGAAACTTCAAGAGGAGACATAGGCTTTGATAAAGACACCAATGAAGTAATAATAACTGCAGTCGATAACTTTAAATGTTTTGACGATTACCATTTTGTATACAACATAAAAGAAGATAGTTTTAAGCGTGTAGAAGGCCCACACATCGATAATTCAAGAGGAACAGATGAGCCGGATTATAATACGATAGAATATGAGGATGGTAAAGGCTACACCCCGTATTATATGTCCCTGGAAACCATATATTTCATAAGCTTAGAAAGTGGAGAGAAAATTTATCCATTCAGGAATGGTTTTGACAAGAAAGCCTTTGAAATCAAATAGAACAGGTTCTTTGTCAAATGGTGTTGGTGGACATTTCGCATGATTAAATAGTCTTTAAAGGTTGTCTAATCCCTTAGGGGTTAGGCGGCCTTTTTAAGTTCTTTATAAAAAACGAATGCTATTACTACAGTTCTATAAAGACAACTGTAATAAAGTCATTGGTTGTAAACATATCAGATATATTTACTATGATCCAAATCGGATATAGCTATTATTGACATTTTATAAAACCAGGAGTATATTCATTTTGGTTTTGTTTTTAAATTTTTTATATTATTTTTAGGAGGAAAGTAATGCAAGCTAAAAAACAAAAATGGTTTTTAATATTGACATACAGCTCGGTATTATTGGTTTTCTTACTATATGATCCTTATGATCCCCTGCTCCACAATGAGCATAACCTTCTCCATCTTTTTAATTTTGCTTTTCTATTCCTGTTAACTATAGCTTCAATATGCCTTGCCGGAAAAAACCGTCTATATCTTTGCTTTTTTGCAGCCATGATTATATTGTTAATATTAGATGAACAGGTCTTTAAGCTGACCGGTAATAATGCAATAACCCCCATTAAGATTTGTGCTGCAATAAATATTTCCGCCGCCTATTCATATTTCAAGAAACATGAAAATGAAAAACAATAATTAAAAATATACAAACAAAAAAGATTCTTTGTCGGTTACCGGTTTTTGCCGGTTTCCGTAACAAAGAATCTTTTTATTTTCAAATACTATTCCTGTGTCAATCCATCTTCTTTTTCTATGAGGTCAAGCAATACGGTTATAGAAATGAGGTCTCTAACTCCCCTTGTTACCAGACCTTGCTTGTAAAACAGCTCATTTAAAGCATCCCTGTCCACATCGCCCGGAAAAACGGCCCTGTCTGCCTTATCCTTTATTTCTTCATATAGGTCCGACCCGGAATCAATAAGGGTCGTTGTGTCTACGGTATTGGCCAAGATAAAGAGACTCAAGTCATCCATATTCATCCTTGTCCTGTAAAATGGCAGGGCTTGATCCAAAACAAAGCTGAAACCCGTCATTGCCAGCTTTCTAACTCCACCTGCCCCGTATTTCATATAGGCCTTAATGCCGTCTGAATTTGCTTCACCTTTAAAGTCCCTGTCCAGGCCCTTGGTCAAGTTTATAATTTCCTCGGGGATTTTTTCAAATGCAGTCTTTCTTTCATATATTGTTGCAAGAACCAAACTCTGAAACAAAAGACCTTTTAGCAGGCCAGGACGGCCGCTATAGTCCGAAACGGCATTCTCTATCAGGCGGCCCTTTTTCCTCAGCTCCTCTAAAGAGGATATGTCTGAAAAATCAATTGCGGAAAATGACCTGGTCAAAATTTCTATTCCTTGGAGAATGAGGTTGAAATTATCAATTCCCTTGGCATCTTCCCTGTTGAATAGGCAGCATCCGTAACCCCGCATTCTGGAGTATGGGACCAGGGCTGAATATAGGAAATAGCGTGAAAACCTCAAAGGCCTCGACCCCATAGACATGTGCGAGCGAGCCATTGACTCAAGCTTCTTCCCGTCCAATGGCCGGTTTTCCTGGCTCAACCCCCTAATGAGGGAAATCCTTCCGCCCTCGATAATCTGGAAGCGCCAGGACCGTCCCAAAACATGGAATTGCTTTATCTTGTCCAAATAAGCCTTTGTGGCCGACCGACTGTCCCTGACTTCTATGTAAAAACTCAGGCCCCTACGGTCAAATTCATACCTATAAGAAAAAACATCAAGCTCGTGGATTATTTTGAAAAAGCCCGTGACCAAAAGATATACCGCAGCAGGCTTCAAGGCTTCTTCCCCGTTTGCGCACACTGAGAGCCTTATAAGTACAGGCTCATGTTCGGGCTTTAATATTGGCATTTTCCAGCTCCGAATTTCTTCGATATATCCCGTAACAGGCATTTTAATTCCCCTTCTGTCTTCCCCTCAAGACCTCGTACATCAATATGCCGGCAGAAACGGAGGCATTCAAGCTCTCAATTTTTCCCAGCATCGGAATTGATACCATAAAATCGCATTTATCAGCCGTGAGTTTCGATAGGCCCTTGCCCTCGCTCCCTATGACCAGGCAAACCCCGCCCGAAAAGTCCGTATGCCAAAGGTCCTTGTCGCTCTTGCCCTCGGCTCCGTAGATCCAAATATTCTTTTTCTTGAGTAGGTCAATTGTCGTATTAATGTTGCCTACCTTGGCAATTTTTTGATAGGCTGAAGCCCCTGCCGATGTCCTTATTGCAGTTGCATTTACCAGGGCTGACCTTCTTTTGGGAATCAAGATCCCATCAACCCCGCAGCACTCGGCCGTCCTTATTATGGCCCCAAGATTGTGGGGGTCGGTAATTTCATCAAGAAGGACTAGAAATGGCGGGTGGCCTGCATCCATTGCCGACTCCAAAATCTCGTCCAGGTCAGAATACTCGAAGCTCATGGCCAGCAAGGCTACTCCCTGGTGGTGGGCTCCGTTTGTCATCTGGGTAAGCTTACCCTTGTCCAATTCGACAATGACCGCCCCGGCTTCTTTTGCCATGCCTATTATTTTTATAATAGAGCCCTTCTTTTCCCCTCTCTCAACATAGAGCTTTTCAACTCCCTTTCCGGATTTGAGGTATTCAAGCACCGGCATTCTGCCGCATATATATTCTTCCATTAGGATTCCCTTTCCCAAACAGCCCCGGTTGAAGTGTCTTTAATAACTATCCCCATAGCCTTGAGCTTATCCCTTATGGCATCGGCCTTGGCAAAGTCTTTAGCCTTCCTGGCCTCTTCCCTTTCCTTAACCAGCTTGTCTATGTCTTCCTTATCTTCCGCCTCTTCATTGCGGTCTTCCAGGCCCAAAACATCCAGCAGGTCCGTGTATGTTTTATATATCTTTTCAAGAGTTTCCTTTGAAACCTTCTCCGATAGCTTGGTGTTTACCAGCCTTGCAATATCAAAAAGCGCCGTAAGGGCATCCGCCGTATTTAAATCGTCCGACATAACCCTGATGAAATCCTGTCTGGCCTTCTCGGCCTCATCAAGCAGTCCCGCCTCCGAGCTTTCGCCATGATCCTGTGCATGCTCGATATAGCGTTCAAGCTCATGTTTTGCGTTCATGAGCCTCTCATAGCCGGCTTTTGACTGGACCATAACTTCCCTTGAGAAGTTTATTGGCGACCTGTAATGGGCTGAAAGCAGCCACATTCTGACAATTATCAGGTCGAATTCTTCTTCAATATCGACCAGGCGGAAGAAGTTGCCCAAGGATTTTGACATCTTCTCCTGTTTTCCATCCTTTGAGGATACGGTGATCATGCCGTTATGCATCCAATACCTGGCAAAGGTCTTGCCGGTAAGGGTTTCAGACTGGGCCCTCTCGTTTTCATGGTGGGGAAACTCAAGGTCTGACCCGCCTGCATGGATATCTATGGTTTCCCCCAGTAAGGACTTGGACATGGCTGAGCATTCAATGTGCCAACCCGGCCTTCCCGGTCCCCATGGAGAATCCCATGCGGGCTCATTGACATCCTTTTGTTTTTTCCAAACGGCAAAATCCACAGGGTCCTTTTTTTTGTCATTTACGCTGATCCTGACTCCGGACCTAAGCTCATCAACTTTTTTACCCGAAAGCTCACCGTAGCCCTTAAAGCCCGAAACATCAAAATACACGGCATCCTCGGCTTCATAGGCACAACCCTTGTCAATCAGGCCCTGAACGAAGTTTATGATGTCTTCTATATGGGCAGTGCAACGGGGATGGCTGGTCTCTTCCTCAAGCAGGTTCAGACCCTCGGCATTCTCATTGAAAGCCTTGATATACTTTTCTGTCACCTTCTCAAAGGGGATACCCTCAGAATTAGCCTTGTTTATAATCTTGTCGTCTATATCTGTGAAATTTACAACATAATCAACATCATAGCCCATGTATTTCATGAAGCGGTGGAAGCAGTCAAATACCACAAGGGGTCTGGCGTTGCCTATGTGAATATAGTCATATACGGTCGGTCCGCATACGTACATTTTCAGCTTATTCTCTTCTATGGGTATAAATTCCTCTTTTTTCCTGGTGAGGGTATTGTATACTTGCATATTATTTCCTTTCCCGGTCTTTCTTATATTTTCATAGCCCTATCAAGTCTCGACAGGATTTCATCCCTGCCCAATACCAGCATGGTGTTGGTAAAATCAGGGCCTGAGGCTGATCCTACAACAGCTGATCTTATGGGGAACCATAATTTTTTCCCCTTGATTCCGCTTTCCTCCTGGATTGACTTTACAAGGCCTGAAGCAAAGTCCTTATCGAACTTGTCCGCTTCTTTGATCTTCTTGTAGAAAATTGGAAGAAGTACTTTCGCCTCTTCAGATACCAAGGCCTCTTTTGCATCTTCTTCATATTCCAAGTCTTGGCTCTTGCAGAAGAAGTGTCGGGTCATTTCCGGAACCTGGGCAAAATATTCGATCCTGTTTCCATAGGTCTCCGCCAATAAAAGCAGCTTTTCATATGGGTAGGAATCGTCAATCAGCCCGGCCTTTTTAAGGTATTTTTCAATATATTTAACAAGGTCTTCGGCTTTCATATTTTTGATATATTCCTGGTTGAACCAGTTCAGCTTCTTTATATCAAATATGCCGCCTCTTTTAGCAACCCTATCAAAGTCAAACTCCTCAATCATCTCATCCATGCTCATAATCTCTTTATTTGATTTGGGGCTCCATCCCAATAGGGCGATATAATTGACAAGGGCTTGAGGCAGGTAACCTTTCTCATTGAAGGATTCCACGGAGACGTCCCCCTGCCTTTTTGAAAGTTTTTTATGGTCATTTCCAAGAACTGTCGGCAGGTGGATGAATTCGGGTTCCTTCCAGCCAAGAGCCCTGAAAAGTAGGACATGCTTAGGGGTTGATGATATCCATTCTTCCCCCCTGACAACATGGGTAACCCCCATGGTATGATCATCTACTACTACCGCAAAATGATATGTCGGGAATCCGTCTGACTTTATAAGGACCTGGTCATCCATCTCGTCAGTATTTATAGTAATCTCTCCCTTGATCCTGTCATAAAAGGTCACATCCTCGTTCTCGGGCAATTTCAGGCGGATAACATAGGGTTCCCCCTTGCTTATCCTTGCCTCGGCCTCTTCACGGCTGATATTCCTGCAATGTCCGTCATACCTGGCTGTCAATCCTTGGGCTTTTTGTTCCTCTCTTACCTTGTCCAGTCTCTCCTGGGAACAGAAGCAATAATAGGCCTTACCCTCGTCAAGCAGCTTATCTATGTATGGTTTATATATATTCTTTTCAACCCTTTCAGACTGGATATAGGGGCCGAATTTTCCTTCCTGGTGAAGTACTCCCTTATCGTCAAGCATTGGGCCCTCATCATATTCCAATCCCGACCATTTCATTATTTTAATGAGGTTTTCCAAGGCCCCCTCAACAAAGCGGGTCCTATCCGTATCCTCAATTCTTAATACAAAGCGTCCTCCCATATGACGGGCATATAGAAAATTAAACAGGGCGGTTCTGAGCCCTCCAATATGCAAGTATCCTGTTGGACTTGGCGCAAAACGCACGCAGATTTCAGACATCTGTAGCCTCCTAATCAAAAAAATAAATACGTCTAAAGTTTTCACTAAATCGGCAATTATATTTATTTTAGCACAATTCAGCCCCTGACCCCTCATAAATGCTACACAGATTTAAAATAGAATCTAAATAATTTATTATAGAAAAATGTTACATAACTTTTATAGTCGAAAGGAATTACTATGTTTTTCGGATTATTGATATTTGCCTTGGGCTGTCTCCTACTTTTGGGGCAAATCTTCGCAAAAAGTATATGGTTTCTTTGGAAATATTTTTGGCCAAGCTTTTTAATTATTTACGGAATAAAAAGGCTGACCGAAAAAAACAAGTCCCGCTACGTTTCTATGTTCATTATAGCCCTGGGCGGTCTGTCAATCTTAAGAAATATCGGCTTCCTGAGGGGATCCGTTTTTACAATTTTTATGGCTATCATACTGATCCTTTACGGGTTAAAGATAATGCTTGATGAAAAGACGAGAAAAAACACCTTCTCTTTTAATGTCAACAGACCCCATTCAAACGACTATGACCGATCTGATGGTGAATCCCCCGAAGACGAAGAGGCAAAATATGAATACAGGAAAAGTGGCAATGAGAATACCTTCTATGAAGAAAAAGATATAATCGATGACCGCTTTATCTTCACCCAGGCAAATCGCATTTATAAGTCTGACAATTTCAGCGGGGGCAGGGTTGAAGCCGATTTTTCCGACGTTACCCTTGACCTCAAAAACGTCTGGCCACTTGAAGATATAATCCACCTTGACCTTACAATAAACTTTGGTAATGTAAAAATCCTTGTGCCTTCAGACTGGCATGTCACCGTCAATGGAACCCATTACTATTCAACTTCAAAAAGCAATGACAATGATGATACCGATGTGACGCTGGTTATTAACAGCAAGGTTTTTGCCGGCAACCTAAAAATTGTTTAAAAAATTGTTTTAATAATATAGAAAACAGGGCCCGGAATCGGACCCTGTATTTTTATCCTATTTCTTTGTTATTCTGAAAGTTATCTTGCCGGGGCTAAGGTCCAAGAGGCTCATGCTTTCAGGCAGGATAGCGTCCAAACTCACTTCTATCAAGCCGTTTTCAACCAAATTATCCAGGTGTGAGAAGTCACAATACAGTTCAAATCCTCCGTTATGGATTTTTGCCAGAGCCGATGGGAAGGCTCTGAGCTTAACCTTTATGTTCTGGGCCGGATCAACCGGAAAGGCCTTAAAGTCCTTATTTATCCCAATAACTTTAACATCACCGGCCAAGACGCTTATTTCCTTCTCCGTGATAGACTCCATTAAAATATCCATCTCGGCTGTCCTGATATTTTCTACAGGTTCAACCCCCTCGGGATAGTTGAGATTTACAGTATATTTCCCGGCATTGGCAATATCTTTCATATCTATGGGTTCTGTTTTTATGAACTTAAGATTTTCTAAAGACTCGGCCTTACCCTTTACAAGGACTTCATTTGGGTTGAGCTTGTTCTCGCTTATCCTCATCCCCTCAGCCGCTACGCCTGTGAAAACCGCCTTGATCGGCACACGGGCCTGTTTTAATATTCTTGCGGTTAAATTGACCTCTTCAAGTGACATGTGGATCCCGTCAACCTTGTTTCCGTCCTTATCAACCGGCACCAGTTTAACATTGGCAGATGTGTCCTCTGTCAGGCCGCTCAGATCTATGAGGGCTTCAAGGTGATCGACCGTCTCTATCTTTGACCTTACACCCTTACACGGGACTTTTGACGGATTAACGCTGATCTTCTCCAAAACATAATTTTTATCCAGACTGCCCTTTGTTCCTGCCTGGACCGGGAGGCTCCTGTTTATGATTCCCTGGACATCAACGCTGAGCCGCTCCGTGGTCCCATCATTGTTTAGGCTGACATTGTCCGGAAGGTCATACCTGACCCTTACTGTCTGGACTCCCTCGTGAAGGCCTGCGGCATCAATACTTGCGGTAATGTCTCCCTTTTTAATTCTGCCCACAACATTTCTCTTGCCTATGATCCTGACGCTCAGGGAGGACGGGTCCATGCTTACAATGGACAGGTTCCTGTTATCTAAGGTTTCCGTGTTGTTTATTACAAGATTTATGTCGTTAAAGGTACGCCTTTGCATGGGGTTGACCCCTGCAACTATATATGACCAGAGCAGAAAGCCTGTTATAAGTGAAAACAGCTTCCACTTCCAGTTATTCTTGAGCATCTTCACCGGCTTCCTCCTTACTCTTTGCAAAAAATCTGTTTAAAAAACTATATTTGCCTTCTTCTTCAACGAAGTTTCCAAGGACAGCCTTCAGGGTTTCCTCATCAAGTCGGCGGGCGATCTTGCCGTCCCTGCAGACGGATATCAGGCCCGTCTCTTCGCTTACAACAACAACCAGTGCATCCGACCTCTCGCTTATGCCCAAGGCCGCCCTATGCCTGGTTCCAAGCTCCCTATTTAAGTTGATATTTTGGGTGAGTGGAAGAAATACTCCGGCCGCCCGGATCTCATTTCCTTTAATTACCACAGCCCCGTCATGGAGAGGTGTATTCGGTATAAATATATTTATCAAAAGCTCGGCTGAAACGACGCCCTCTATTTCAGTACCTGATTCCAAAAGATCATTTAATCCTGTACGACCTTCAATAACGATGAGAGCACCGATTTTCTGCCTTGAAAGTGACAGGCAGGCCCTAACGATCTCTTCAACCTGGGGGTTGTCATCATTGTCTTCATTATTAACAAATGAAAGGAGCCAGCCTTGTGACCTTCCCAGCCTCTCAAAAGCCCTTCTGAGCTCGGGTTGGAAGATGACTATTACCAGGATAAATCCGGCGGTCAATATGTTCGACATGAGCCAATTTACTGTGTAAAGATTGAGCCAGTCGCTGACCTGGGCCATTATCAATATGGCCAGGAAGCCTTTGATCAGCTGCTCGGCCCTAGTCTCCTTCACTAAAAGGATTAGGTAGTATATGATTACCGAAATGACCAATATATCTATCAGATCGGATAGTTTAAATGTTAAAAAAAGCTGGGTGAAACTCTGAAATGCGTCCATGTTGACCTCCTGTCCTTTTAATTTTAACACACCGGTGTTGGAGGGTATCCACTTAATTTTACCTGAAAAAAAGAGCAGGTTAAACCTGCTCAAAATAATTAAAATGTTAAGGCTCTAAAATCAGTAATGTTTAATTTCTTCTGTTAAATAAGCATCCAAAGCTTTTATGGCCTTGTCCTCATCTTTGCCGTCACACTTGACCTTGATGGCACTGCCTCCTGTACAGCTCATGCTTAAAACCGACATTATTGACTTGCCGTTGTATATTCTGTTGCCCTTCTCTATGTAAATATCCGAATCATATTGCTTGCATCTCTCAACAAAATTAGCTGCAGCCCTTGAAACTAAGCCAATTTCATTTGCAACCAAGATCTCTTTTTCCCGCATCTTTCCCTCTCTTTCAAAAACACGATTCGAAATTTTCAATCTATAAAATAATTAAAAAAGGCCCTAAGTTTTTAGGAAATCCTTTTCTTAATTATTTACGAAAAGTAAGCCTTTGTCAACTGATAATTATCTCAATTTTTGATATTATTATTTTATCCATATCAGGAGGCTTCAATATGATTAGAAAAACGGGATATAACAAACAATCTTATGGGACCGGGCGGGTTTCCGACCTTGAAAGGAAGCTCAGGCTCAGTGAAGATAAGCAAATAAAAAAGAGGATGGAAAAAAGGAAAATAAGGGCCGGCATAAGGAAAAGGAAAGTTAAAAACCGCCTGAAGCTGGGGCTCTTCGCTTTTTTAATTTTCTTTATTCCCACATGCATTTATATTGTAGCCTCAAGGCTCTTTTTTACTGATACTCCGGATGCCATTCCGGATATCAGGCAAAGGCTCAATGACAATATCAGCGGAAAGATCAAGGCAACCGATACCAAGGGGCGCAAGCTCACCGGGGCCGAGATGGCTGCTGATTTTGACATACTCGCTGAAAGAATTGAGGCCCTCCCTAAAGAGAACAGGTCTGATATTGAAAAGGACCAATACCTACGGGCCAAAGAGGACGCTAAAAAAGAAATAAGAGAATTGAAAAATGATGAAGGCTTCTATGAAATTTTAAAGAAATTTGCAAAACTTTCCTGTGGTGAGAATGTTAAAATACTTGACCTGGCCGCCTATAACAGGGCGGTTAAAAATCTTGCCCACGGTATATATGAAAAATCTTCCCCTTATGCCAAAATACTGAGTCATCCCAGAGTAAAATCCCGCTATTCCAGGATGATCCCCATAGAAGAAGGCCTGCTTCAAAAGCAGCCCACTCTAAAGAAAAACGGGACCGGTCTCATACTTTCAGGCCTGTCCTTTGATGAGGGTGATATTGAATCGGCTAAAAAGACCATACCGGGTTTTATAAGCCAGGCTAAAACAGCCTCAAGCCTTACAATTGACCTGAGAGGTCTTGACGGAACTTCGCAAAGCTACTGGCTGGAATGCATAGCACCTTACCTTGTTTCAGGCTCATACCATGCGGAAAGCTACTTATATTTCGGCAAGGGTTTTGATGATTTCGTGGACTACCTGTCCACTGAGGAAAAATCCCAAAGCATTGACCTGGAAGACGGGCGTGAAGAGGTTTCTTATAGGGTTCCGGAATCTATAAGAAAGAAAATTGAAGACACATCATACCAAAAGAAGCTTACGGCTTCAGTCGTCAGTCAGAGGATGAGGCTTGAACCGGATAAGCTAATATTCTTAGTGGACGGAAAGACCAAGAATGCGGCTGAAAGTTTTGCCGACTTCTTCCAATACAATAAGCTGGCCACCGTTGTCGGAGAAAAGACCTTCGGAAATGCCTGGGACATTCCACCTTTTTATCTGATGCTTGACCATTCGGGATATGTGGCAAGCTTTGATATAACTCTCCAGCAAAATTTAAACGGCACGGGGCTGACAATGGATTCGCAGCTTGTGCCCGACCGCTGATATCAGTTAATTCTCGTGATTGAAACCCCGGTATTGTTGATTCCGGGAACTTTCAATGACCAGTGTTGGGGTAGCGACATCTTTTTAATAAAATCGTTAAGTGATGCTTTATTCTCAAGAATACACATAAGGCTGGGGCCTGCACCTGATATGGTGCATCCAAGGGCTCCTGCTTTTTTTGCCATTTCAATGATTTGCTCCGCCCCTTGAATTAATGGAAAACGATAAGGTTGGTGGAGCTTGTCCTTCATTCCTGCCGATATGAGGTCTCCCCTTCCGCTCCTGAGTCCTTCCAAGAGAAATGCTTGATAGGCGAGATTTGCACTTGCATCGGCCATAACAATTTTTTCCGGCAATACCTTTCTTGCTTCGGAAGTCCTCATCTTAAAGTCCGGCACAAATATGACAAATTCAAGCTTGTCTGAAACCGGAAGTTGGACATGGCAAATTTCATCATGTATGGTCCTGCTGGCGACAAGTCCTCCCCACAGGGCCGGTGCCGCATTATCAGGATGACCCTCCGACTTGGCCGCAACTTCCAAAATCATATCCATGACCACCCTCAGCTTGCTTGACCTTTCTGCTGTCAAAGCCGGGAGGAATTCATTGTTTCCTTTTATTATTAAATCCCCCGCCGCAATTGATGCCATAATTGCTCCGCCTATAGCAAAGGCGGCTGAAGATCCAAGTCCTCTGGTTGACGGTATATCTGAAACCACGTGGATTGAGGGCCTTGGCAAGGCCTTGCCCGTTATCTTTCCATATAACCAGTAACAATCAATTGCCAAGTTGTTTTTTTTATTTTCTGAAGGATTGCTTTTATACCTAATATTTTGCTCATTCTTATTTAATTTCAAAGTAAAAGAGGCATAAATATTTAGTGCCATCCCCAGGCAATCGAAACCCGGACCGAGATTTGCACTTGTTGCCGGCACCCTAACTTTAATTATGTCTAACATGGTCGTTCTCCTTACCTTTTCATAAAATATATGCTACCATATCAGGGTATGTTTATCGCTTTTTATACTGTTAATTTATTTTTGGAGGCTTAAAATATGGATTCAAAATCTAGAAAAATCACTATTATAGGTGTGTTGACAGCACTATGCCTTATCTCGGTTGCCCTTGTCAGGGTACCCATTGTCATGTTTTTAAAATATGAACCCAAGGACGTTATCATCACAATAGGCGGACTTATTTTCGGACCTGCGGTTTCTTTTTTAACCTCTTTCCTATCATCTTTTTTGGAAATGTTTATCCTTTCAGATACAGGGGTCCTCGGATTTATAATGAATGTCCTGGCCAGCGTCTGCTTTGCCTGCCCGGCTGTAATTATCTACCGTAAAGGAAGGTCCATGAAGTCGGCTATACTCGGACTTTTAACAGGCGCCATTATAATGACGGTCGTTATGCTGCTTTGGAACTATATAATAACGCCGATTTTCCTAAAGGTTCCCAGAGAAGAGGTTGTAAAACTCCTGGTTCCGGCAATTCTGCCGTTTAACATGATCAAATCAGGTCTTAATGCCGGCTTTATCCTTCTTCTCTACAACCCTGTTGTTACAGCCCTTAGGAAGAGAAACCTGGTCGATCCTTCCAGCTCAACAAAGGAAGAGAAGCAAAGGCTTATCAATCTCTCTACATTGGTTATAGCCTCGATAGTTATTGCCAGCTCGGTTCTTCTGGTAATGGTTTTGAGGAATATGATCTAAGCATTTCCTAATCCTTGAATTAAAGGTTCTAAAATAATATGAATTGAAAACTAAAGTTTTGCGGGTGATGCATTTATGTGTCACCCGATTTTTTTGTTCTAAAATAAATGGTGCCGGTTAACGGCTGCCCGGTTCGGTTTGATCGGACAGCCGTTATTAATATAAATAATTTAAATAAGAGGGTGGATCCTGGTAAAGATCATTTTCCCTGCTGATGTCTGAAGGACCGATGTTACAACAGTGTCGACTGTTTTTCCTATTGCCTCTCTCCCATCTTCAACCACTATCATGGTTCCATCGTCCAGGTATGCCAGGCCTTGTCCAGCTTCCTTGCCCTCTTTTAAGATGAAGACCTCCAGATGCTCACCGGGAATCACTATCGGCTTAATCGCATTGGCAAGGTCATTCACATTGAGAACATCAATATTCTGTACTGCAGCTACCTTGTTGAGATTATAGTCATTGGTAATTATTTTTCCCTTATATTTTTTGGTCAGCACCAGGAGCTTGGAGTCCACTTCTTTAACCCGGGTTATATTTGAATTGTCGACAATAACTTCAATGTCCGACTTCTTCTGCATATTCTGCAGGCAATCCAACCCTTTACGTCCCCTATTTCTCCTTAGTGTGTCTGCCGAGTCTGAAATGTGCTGGAGTTCCTCCAGAACATAATGAGACAAAACCAGGGGGCCCTGTAAGAATCCCGTTTTTATAACCTCAAAGATTCTACCGTCTATAATTACGGAAGTGTCCAATATTTTCGGGACCACCTTTCTTTCCTTGACCCCTCTAGTTCCTTCAAATATAAACGGTTCATCGCCTTCATCATCTTCATATTTTTTATTCTTCCTGCTTTTCCTTCTCTCAGACCTCCTTACAGGATCAAGGATGCCTTTTAAAACAAGCTTTATATCCTCTTTATGGTTCAAAGCCAGCCTCAGGCCCAAGATTCCGAAAAACATGTAGATAATTATAGCCAAAATAACTCCTATGGAGTTGCCCATGTAATCAAGCGACCATGACAGTATGGGGCTGGACACCAGCATTGCTATGAGTAAGCCTATCACCAGCCCTCCTGTCGCTATTAAAACCTCATCAAGAGGCACTCCGTCAAAATATCTCAGCAAGTTATCCTGGCCTTTTTTAACGTTTTTAATAATAAATGGTCCTAAGAAATAAAAAAGAATAATAAATGAAATTACGATAATAACTTGAATAACTATTGGCCACGGATTTGAGAGCTTTGCAAAAGCATTTAAATCCTTGAGCAGCAAAGCTACAGCGATTCCTATTGCAGCACCGAATAGGGCCACAATCTTCTTAAATAATTTTCCCATGCTCACTCCTTTCCGGCTTCTTTTTGAGAAGTCTTCACTGTTTTCTTTTAAGAAAACTCAACAAACATCTATATAAAAATAACGCACGCCGTCATTAAAAACAGCGTGCGTACTGATCACAACCGGCCTACTGTTTCCCATATCAACAGTTTTACAGCTTCCCTCTTTATTCTTTGTTAACTATTCCTCTTCCAGATCATTTTCCAATGTGATAGCCTCGTCTATCATTGTTGCGGCTTCTTCGGCACTCATTGAGCCTGCAATGATAAGCTCGGAAACAAGCATTTTCTTAGTCCTGTTCAGCATTTTCTTTTCAGAAGTTGACAGACCTCTTTCCAGGTCACGTGTCTGTAGATTCCTTATAACGCTTGCCATTTCGAAGGGGTCCCCGCTTTTTAGGTTTTCCATATTTTCTCTGTATCTCTGGCTCCAATTTTCGGGCATGTCCGTACATTCGTCATGAAGTATCTCCATAACTTTTTCACCCTCTTCTTTGGACATTACGGGCCTTATACCTATGCTGTTTATATTATCAACAGGTATTGAGATCTTTATGTCGGCAATTGGCATTTTTAATATGAAAAAGCTGTGTTCTTCCCCCATTATTTCCTTGCTTTCGATCGAGACGATTTTACCCGCTCCTTGCATGGGATATACGACCCGATCCCCAACCTTATACATAGGCTTCACCTCCGATATCTATTATACTAGATATGGCGATCTTAAGCAAAATGTTATATTTTATATTATGTAACTTGCCTTGTCAACACAACATGCAGTTAATTAATAATTTTTATCACTTCATTTGGTGAAAATTTCCAAAAGTCTTCTTATATCCTTGCACTTTATGATTTCCAAGCCTTCGATTTTAGGTGGGTCCGAATAGGCTGATATGTATGCTTTTTTAAAGCCCAGCCTGGCCAGCTCCTTTAGTCTTCTATCAAGACCCTCTATGCGTTTAAGCTCTCCTGTAAGGCCCACTTCGGCTAAAAAAGCCCCATCGGACCCGATAGCAAATCCATTAGCAGATGAGGCTATTGCCATGAGAACAGCCAAGTCGCAGGTCCTCTCTTTGATCTTCATTCCTCCGACAGCTTTAATAATGACATTTTGTCTTGCCAAGCTGAATCCGGCTTTTTCCTCCAGTATTGCAACAAAAGTATTTAGCTTGTCCCTGGCTATTGAATCTCCGATCCTGACCGGATACTGGTCACTGGAAGATGATACCAGTGACTCTATCTCTATGGGGATTAGCCTTGACCCCTCCTTCTGCAGCGAAATAGCTGTTCCTGATACGGCTTTTTCCCGGCCTGTTAAAAACAGCTCGTATGGGTCTGAGATCTCATCAAGGCCCCTTTCTTCCATCCTGAACAGGCCTACCTCCCCTGTATAGCCGAACCTGTTTTTGCTCGCTCTGAGGAGCCTCAGATTGCCGTCATAGGCATCATCCAAGTAGAGGACGGTATCAACAAGGTGCTCCAGGGTCCTTAAGCCGGCCATTTCATTTGCCTTGGTCATATGACCGACTATGAAGGCGGCCATGGCCTCTCTCCTGTCTTTGCACATTTCAACAATTTCCGAGGTCACCTGCAAGGTCTGGGTCGGGCTTCCCCTCCTCTGGGGATAGTCCTCCAATTCAAAGGTTTGGATGCTGTCAAGGATCAAAAGATCGGGCTCCAGCCTATCAACTTCCTCACTGACCCTGTCCATTGAATTGCCGCTCAGAACATAAAGATTTTCAGGCATATCTTCAAAAACCCTTATCGCCCGGTCCTTGATCTGTGAAGCTGACTCCTCTCCGGAAGCATAAAGGGTCTTTACCCCCTTCTCGGAAAGCTTTCCCGCGAGTTGAAGGAGGAGGGTTGACTTTCCTGCACCGGGCCTTGCTGTTAGCATCGTTATGGAATCTTTAATCAAGCCGCCGCCAAGTACCCTGTTTAGCTCGTCAAGGCCGCAGTCCCATCTTTCTGACGTATCGGTCTTGATCTCTTTAATGGGCAGGGCCGACCTTGTATTTCCGGTCCCGGTCCTTTTTTGGCCCGAACCGGATTGGCCCTTATCATTTTTTTCTATCAGGGTCTCTTCCATGGTCCCCCATGAGCCGCAAGTCGGGCATTTTCCGACCCAGCCCGTTGAAACATGGCCGCACTCCGAACAGATATAGCGAATCCTACTAGCCATTTAAAGCCCCAACCTTTTCTTCTTCTCCGGCTTTTTTATTGGTATCTTTTTCTTTTATTTTTATATCTATCTCTCCCTGTCTCAAGCAAAGTTCATATTTTTCCCCCTGCCTGATTTCTCTTCCCAGCATCTTTTCAGAGAGCAGGTCTTCCAATTTGTTCCTGATGGCCCTCTCAAGCGGCCTTGCCCCGAATTCTGGCTCATATGCATCCTTGGCCAACTTCTGAGCCACGGCGGGCGTATACGACACCTCATATCCCAAATCGGCTACCCTTGACATGAGTTGGTCAATTAGGAGCTTGCTTATCTTCAATATTGAAGCCTGACTCAGCCTATGGAAAACAACTATATCGTCAATCCTGTTTAGGAATTCCGGCCTGAATGTTTTCTTAAGCTCATCATGGAGAATATCGTTCATCCTGTCCCGGTCCCTCTGCTCCAGGTCTTCTTCCGGAGCAAAACCCAACCTGTTGGATTTGCTGAGTCTTTCAGCTCCGACATTAGATGTCAATATTATTACTGTGTTTCTGAAATCCACAGTCCTGCCTTGGCTGTCCGTCAACCGACCGTCATCAAGCACTTGGAGCAGGACATTGAAAACATCAGGATGGGCCTTTTCTATTTCATCAAAGAGTATGACTGAATATGAGTGGCTCCTGACCTGTTCCGTAAGCTGGCCACCTTCTTCATAGCCCACATATCCCGGAGCCGATCCCAGGAGCCTTGAAACCGAATATTTTTCCATGTACTCGGACATGTCTATCCTTATCATATCCTGATCCGATCCGAAGAGTTCCTTGGCTATCTGCTTGGCAAGGTAAGTTTTGCCGACGCCTGTGGGGCCGACAAAAATAAAGGATCCTATGGGGCGGTCAGGAGATTTCAGTCCGACCCTTGCCCTCTTCAAAGCCGAGCTAACGCTGTCAACAGCATAGTCCTGGCCTATAACCGATTTCTTCAGTTTCTTATCTATATTCCTATATTTATCGCTCTCAGATTCTGTAAGCTTGCTTACCGGGACGTGGGCCCAATCGGAAACTATGGCGGCTATAGAATCTTCGTTTATGCATGGCCATTCCTGTCTGGGTCCACCCTCGCTACTATCAACACTTTCAAGCCTTCTCTCCAGTTCACTTATCCGGTCTCTCAATGCTGCCGCTTCTTCAAAATCCTGAGTAAGGGCAGCCCTGGTTTTTTCGTTCTCAAGCCTTTCCCTCTCCTCTTCAAGCTCCTTAACTTCGTCCGGAACTACGAAGCTCTCAACCCTGAGCCTGGCCATGGCCTCATCAACAACGTCAATGGCCTTATCGGGCAAAAACCTGTCGGGCAGATAGCGACTTGTCAAATCAACTGCTGCTTCTATGGCCGAGTCTTCGAGAATTATTTTATGGTAGTTCTCATAATTTTTTCTTATCCCTTGGAGAATTTTTATGGTGTCCCGCTTTGTAGGCTCATCTACCATAACAGGCTGGAAGCGCCTTTCCAGAGCCGCATCTTTTTCAATTCTTTTCCTATATTCTTCAATGGTAGTTGCTCCTATGAGCCTTAAATCCCCTTTGGACAAGGCGGGCTTGAGGATATTGGAAGCATCCAGCGACCCTTCTGATGAACCTGCCCCTATTATTGTGTGAAGCTCGTCAATGAATACTATGACATCATCTCTCTTTATGATCTCATCCAGGGTGTCGGAAAGCCTCTGTTCAAAGTCTCCCCTATACTTGGTTCCGGCAACCATGGTCGCCATATCCAAGGAATATATGGTTTTATTGGCCATTATGTCCGGGACATCTCCATTTACTATTCTTTGGGCCAAGCCTTCAGCAATAGCAGTTTTCCCGACCCCGGGTTCCCCTATCAAAACAGGGTTGTTTTTACTCCTCCTCGAGAGGATTTGTATTGCCCTGTTTATTTCAGTAGCCCTGCCTATGACCGGATCAATCTTGCCCTTCTCCGCTTCGGAATTCAGGTTTCTTGCATACCGACTCAGGTTTCCCTCTCCCTTGTCCGACATCTGTGCCCTGAAGGCATCCATTAAAAACCTGTAGACCTGCTTTTTATCAACATCTGCAATAGTCAGCATGACTGTAGCCATGCCGGACTTGTCATTTAAAATAGCGAGCAGGATGTGGTCTGCATAGACGGCCTTTTCACCGTTCTGCCTGGCTATTCCCCCGGCTCGGGCAAAGAGCCCTCTTACAGCCTCACTAGTCCGGCTCGGCATGCCGAAGCTTGTTCCCTCACCGCTATTTGACATGACAATCTTTCTCAAAGTATTATAATTGGCTCCGGCCTTAATAAGGGCTTCAGTTTCTATACCCCCGGTCTTCATCATTGCCAAAAGAATATGTTCGGTATCTATCGACTCCTGTCTGAAAGCTTGGCACTCCATGGCGGCCAGCTGCATCAGTTTTTGTGATTCGGTCCTTTTAAGCGCCATTTACATTTTTCCTTTCTTCATTAAGCCTGACAAGGGCATCGCCTATGCGGTTAATCTCATCCCTATATATGGCACAGTGCTCATAGTCCTCATTTTCAAGAGCTGTCTCCAGCATCCTGGTATATTCGGCCCTCTGCCTCCTCAAGGACTTTCTCTGATACCTGTAGGCCCTATCGTCCGGCCCCTCTTCATCCTCTTTTTCCTCTTTCGGCATGGGTCCGAATTCCGAAGACCTGTGCATGATCTCCATTACCTGGCGGCTCAGCTCCTCGCCTCCCCATTCTTCAGGTATATTTGACAGCATTTCCTGCATTTTTTCGTTATAGCATGAGGAGCAGAGATGGAGGGTTCTCATCTCTCCGTTTATGCTCATTTTTATCTCTAAATTAGCTTCGTTGTCGCAAAAATCACACTGCATATGAAGCTCCTTTCAATCTAAAAGTACCAGTAACATGTTTTTAAGTATACTTGCCCGGACAGTCTTTCTCATTTCAAGGCTCAAGTCCTTCAATGCCGACTCATCTGTTGCCATCTTCATAAGCCTGTATTCCTTTTCGCTTATTAGCTCCTGATCGTATAATCCCTTGAGCAGGTTTTGGCACCGATCGGAAGTCAGGCTGTCAAGGCCCGGGTCATTAATTATCTTCTTGATCAGTCCTCCCGACTCATAGCTTAAACGGACTATCCTTATATATCCTGACCCGCCTCGTCTTGATTCAATATAATACCCGTTATATGGGGTGAATCTTGTTGATAATACGTAGTTTATCTGTGAGGGTGCGCAATCAAACTTTTCTGCAAGGTCATTCCTGCCAATTTCAATCCTACCATCCGCACAGTCCTGCATGAGTTCCAAAAGGAAATCCTCAATTCGTCCGCTAAGTCCTCCCATTTTCTCTCCTATTCTTAAATTAAAGTTTGGTTTTAGCCCCACTAAATCGACTGACCAACTTTGACCTTTCTTTTCTAAAAAAAACCACGAGACTTTCAAGGGTCGCGGTAAATATTTAATCACTAATATTGTACACTGTATTGACAAAAAAGACAAAACTAATAAACAGTTCCCGGAAAATGTACATAAAAAAAAGCCCGATCTCTCGGATCGGGCCTTTATTAATTATCTCACTTTGCGGCATCTTCATCAACAATCAGGGTTGCATTCGGATGTAAAAGTGCGAAGCTTACAGGGCAGTCTGTGCATACCTTGTTTCCCTTGATGAGGTATTTAACAGCATCAGCCTTCTCTTTGCCTGAAGCCAAAATAACCAGCTCTTTGGCCTTCATGATTGAGCCCATGCCCATTGAAACAGCAGATACCGGAACATCGTCCTCAGACTCAAAGAATCTTGCATTTGCTTCGATGGTTGACTGGGTCAGGCTGATTTTTCCTGTATTGACATTGAGTTCCTCTGCAGGCTCATTGAAAGCAATGTGTCCATTTCTTCCTATTCCAAGAACCTGAATGTCTATTCCGCCTGCTTCCTCGATCTCCTTGTCATAGTGGGATCCGTCCCCGTTTTCATCGAGGCATGGGAAGTGGGTGTTTTCCTTTTTTATATTGACTTTTGAGAAAAGATTGTCGTTCATGAAGTAATGATATGACTGATCATTATCTTCGGAAATTCCCAGGTATTCATCAAGATTGAAGGATCTGACATTTGAGAAATCAAGTTTGCCTTCCTTGTTTTCCTGAACCAGGTTCTCATACATCCCAATGGGAGTTGATCCTGTGGCCAGGCCCAAGATTATATCCTTCTTGTTCCTGATGCGGTCTGAGAAAATCTTAGCCGCTTCTTTGCTCATTTCATCATAGTCTTTGCAAATAATTATTTTCATACTTTTTTTGCCTTCCTTATATTAAATTTAGCCAACAAGGGTCTTATTTGACCCCTGCCCGGAGGATGGTGCCCCCTCCTAAAAGTACGTCATAATTATATACCACAAATGCCTGCCCTTTTGCAATAGCTCTTTGATTTTTTTTGAAGATTACCTTGATTTTTTTTCCTTCTTCGCCCAAAGGATAAAGCGTACAGTCCGCTGCCTGAGCGTTGTAGCGGATTTTCCCCTGGCATGAGAGGGGACCGTCCAAAGGCTTTCCCGATATCAATTTGAAGTCATCGACTATGAGGCCCTCGGAGAATAAATTTTCATTTCTCCCCACAATCACTGTATTATTAGTCATATTTTTATCCAAAACATAAACGGGATAGGGCATAGCCAGGCCCAAACCCTTTCTTTGGCCAATTGTATAGGAAATCGCTCCCTTGTGCTTGCCAAGAACCTTACCTTCCGGATCCAAAAGTTGGCCTTCAGGAAATTTTTCTCCCCTATAGTTTTCTATGAAATCAACATAGTTTCCGTTCTCAACAAAACATATGTCTTGGGACTCTTCCTTCTCAGCCACACTCAGTCCCAGTTCTTCCGCTATCTCCCTAATTTGATCTTTGCTGTATTCTCCAAGGGGCATGAGGGTCCTACCGAGGAGGTCCTGATCGAACTGATAGAGGACATAGGACTGGTCCTTGTGGCTGTCCTTGGCCTTTTTAATGATATATTGGTCCCCATCCTTTATTATTTGGGCATAGTGGCCGCTAGCTACGTATTTACAGTCAAGCTCATCAGCAAGTTCCATAAGCCTGCCGAATTTTATGTGCTTATTGCAATATACACAAGGATTAGGTGTTGCCCCCGATTCATAAATCCTGACCCACTTCTCTATTACGTCGCGGTCAAATTGCTCGGAAAAATCATAGACCTTGAACTCTATGCCAAGCTTTTCACATACATCGCGAGCATCCCTTGTGTCCCTGTCATTTATGGACTTGTCCTTGTCCTCAGGCCTGCGATAGAGCTTCATATGAACCCCTATGCACTCGTAACCCTGCTTTTTCAAAAGATAGGCAGCTACGGAAGAATCAACCCCGCCTGACATTGCCATCAAAACTCTTTCCATCCTAGTCCCCCATCAAAGCTATTATTTCATTAATGGAATTGAAGGTGGCGAAGGCGCCCTCCTTGACCTCGTCAGTGGCGTCTGATAGGTCTTTTATGAATAGGGTTATGAATCCCCCTCTTATTCCCGCCAAAGCTCCATTATTGGAGTCTTCAAATACAACCGTCTTGGCCGGATCGACCCCCATCTTCTCCGCAACTGTTAAGAATATCTCCGGATCCGGTTTTGAAGCTTTAATATGGTCCCCAAATATCAGGTTATCAAATAGTTGGGACTTTAAAGGGCTGTACAGCAATTTAAATTTTCCCGTCTCTTCTCCGGTGGAGGTTGCCAAGGCAATTTTCCCTATTGATTTTGTGAGTTTCAGAATCTCATTAGCCCCTTCCTTTAAGGGGATCCTGCCTTCCTTTATGGCTTTATTGAGTTGCTCCAAAAACTTCTTTCTATAAGTTCTGAAGTCGAAGTCAAGATAAGCGCTTAAATACTCATTAAAAAGCTGCTCCTGGATCGTAAAGCTTGTCCCCTTAATCAGTTCTAAATAATGCTCTATCCTTTCCTTGCCGGCTTTTTCAAGAAGACCCCTGTTGATATCAGACATGACAATCTCGCTGTCAATAAGGGTTCCATCCAAATCGAATATGAAGCCCTCCGCTTCTCTTAAAAGCTGACCCGATCTTTTTTTCTCCATAATTATCTCCTTAAAAAAGGGAGGCGGCAAAGCCACCTCCCTGAATTATAATATCCTTCTAAGCAAGGATTATTCTTCTTCTTTCTCTTCTTTGCCAATCTCCGGTACATCGGCAGCATTGACTTCCGCTTCAGTTTCCTCAGGTGCTTCCTCTTCTCTGGGCTCGTTCAATGAGGCGACGGGTTCATCAAGCTCGAATTCCAATGACAATTTATCATTTCCTGCTATATCCAAATCACCGACTGTTAAAACATCGCCGATCTGCATGTCTCTAACATCAACCTCTGCTGTCTGAGGTATATCTGCCGGCAAGCACTCGACTTCAATTTCTTCAAGCAGCTGCAGAAGAGTTGAAGGCTGGACTCTTATATCGTCACGGCCGTTCAAGATAATAGGTACGGTTACCTTGATCTTAACATCAGCCTGAACTTCCTGGAAGTCAATATTCAAAAACTGATCGCGAATTGGGTGTTTCTGAACTTCCTTGATCAGAACGGTGACCTTGTCTCCATCAAGATCCAAATCAACCAGGGTTGAAGTTCCCGCCTTTGCAAAAATCTTGTTAAATTCAGCTTCTGTTACTTTTACACTTTCAGATTCCGCACCTTTATGATATACAACGCCCGGAATAAATCCTTCGTTGCGCAGTTTATCGACACGATTCTTACCTACAGCTTCACGGCGCTGTGTTTTCAGCACGTATTTAGACATAACATCCTCCTTAAAAATAGTTCACATGCATCTTAAAATTATAGCTAAAAAATGCTTAAATATCAACAAATGCCCTAATTATCACTCTTTTAATACATTTTATTTTTCTTTTGCCCGGCTCAGGGCCTCTTTTAGAGCCTGGCGAAAACCTTCTGAAGTCCTGGTTGCCCCTGAAATGGTATCGACCTCGGAAGAATTCTTCTTCTTTGCTTCATCAGCCAAAGTCTTTAAAGCCTTGCCGCCTATTTCCTCGATTTCCGAGTGATCCAAAATCTTGATCTCATAAATTGATCCCGACTCATCAATTGTAACAGATAGTTTGATGGGATTCTCCTCTGAGTAGCCTCTCCCGCTTCCTTCAAAGGTTCCGGTCTTATATTTACCGGAAGATCCGCAAGCAATAAGAAGAAAACAAAGGGCAAAACAGCCTAACAGGGCCCTCATCGTTTTCATATCCTATCCTCCTATTTCTGCCTCAGCATGATATCACAAAATTCTTCATTGCTCTTTGTGTTTCTTATGAGCCTGATAAATTGAGCTGAGCTGTCAAGTAAGTTTTGACCCAAGCCCTCACGACGGACCCTGATCATAGCCTCCTCTTCCTTATCTGTGAGCAGAAGGTCATCCCTCCTGGTTCCGGAAGAGAAGATATCTATTGCCGGGAAAATCCTCATCTCCGAAAGCTCACGATTTAAGTGGACTTCCATGTTTCCTGTCCCCTTAAACTCCTCATAGATCATATCGTCCATCCTTGAGCCCGTATCCCGCAAACAAGTTGCCAATATTGTCAATGAGCCCGCCCCGTCAATGTTTCTTGCGGCGCCGAAAAATGCCTTGGGCGGATAAAGAGCAATCGGGTCAAGTCCTCCTGAAAGGGTCCTTCCGCTTGGCTGGGTTATTATGTTATAAGCTCTGGAAAGTCTGGTAAGGGAATCAAGTAAAATAAATACGTCCTGGCCCGACTCGACCATCCTTTTAGCCCTCTCTATGAGGTCTTCAGCTGTCTGAGCATGGTTCTGGGCGGTCTTGTCAAAGGTCGATGCTATAACCTCGGTTTTTATGGGATCATCTTCTTTTCTGATCCTGTTAACCGTTCTTTCAAAATCGGTAACCTCTTCGGGTCTCTCATCAATCAACAAAATAAATAAGTAAATGTCCGGATACTTGGATTCAATGGCATGGGCTATTGACTTTAAAAGAGTGGTCTTTCCCGCCTTTGGCGGACTTACTATAAGCCCTCTCTGTCCCCTTCCTATTGGGGCCACAAGGTCAATAATCCTGTTTGAAGTGTCGGCAGAGCCCCTTTCAAGCCTCAGCCTCTTATCAGCGTAGATTGGGGTCAAGGCCTCAAAGTCCGCCCTCTTTTTATATTCAACAGGTGATGTCCCGTTTACCCTGTTTACGTAGATTATAGGGGCATACTTGTCCTTGTCCCTAATATTTCCGACAACACCCTCGATAATGTCTCCGGTATTAAGGCCAAAGTGCTTGATGTGGCTTGAAGGCATGTAAAAATCCACCTTGTCGCCTTCTTCATTTTGTCCTCTTAAAAAGCCGTATCCGTCCGGCATGACCTCAAGGACGCCTGAAGCTATTTCATTGCTTTCTTCCTTCTTTTTTTTACCGGATTTATCTACAAGGTCCTCCTCTTTTTCAAGGTCCTCGGAATCTGAATCAGGCATAATATCCTCAATGGGCTTGTCATTTTCTTCCAGCCAGCTGATAAGTTGTTTCTTTCTGTACTTATATACCGATTTAAGTCCCAGCTTTTCAGCTTCTTCCTTGAGCTCATTGAGCTTCATCGCTTGATAGTCTTTCAACTCTTCCTCCGTGCTAATAGTTCATATATACTATTCGTTTTTTTCTTCAACTATTTTGTTCATTTTTTCCGAAAGCTCTTTAATGCTCTGGGGATCCGGAACATACATATAAAGCTTGCTTCCCGGCATGGCGTATGAAGGCAGGCCCATCCTGGGCTTTCCTCCCAGCTGTCCTGAATCAAAATTCCATTTGGTGCCCTTTTCTATCTGTTGGTTGATAAGGCCTGTTAAGACATCGGCAGGCATATTGGTTTCAACATACTCTTCCATTATCGCCAGCAGGCTGTGGGCCCTCATGACTATCTGTGGGCTTAATACCTTGTCCAAAATAGCCTTAATAATAACTACGTGATGGCGGCCCCTCTCGAGCTCCCCGTCCTTGAGGTGGTTTCTTTCACGTGCATAGTCAAGGGCCTGGGTCCCGTTTAAGTGGATCCTTCCTTTTGCATAGCGGGTACCGTTCTTTATCTTAAATGCATAGGGGTTGTCAATATCAATGCCGTCAACCGTATCTACGATTTTAATAAGCGAGTTAAAGTTTACCCTTACATAGTAGGGAATATTAATATCAAAGAGGTTTTCCAAGGTGTGGAGCGAAGATTTAACCCCATAATTTCCGGAATGGGTCAGCTTGTCATACCTGTTCTTACCTCCGTCAGCTATCCTGGCATAGGTATCCCTCGGCACTGTGGTTATGAGCCCCTTCCCCGTTGTCGGATTGACAGAAAATACGATGTTTACATCGCTTCGTGACTGGGTTTTCAAAGGCCCGAAAGTATCAATACCTGAGATATAAAGATTGAATCCCGGATGGTCTGCTGTTATGGGTGATTCATTTTTACCCTGTTCCCAATGTTCAGCAGGCTTGAAAATCCTTCCATAGCTGGTATAGAAAGAATATATGTAATAAGAAGAGGTTACATCGAAGCCTATGACTAACATAAGGATCAAAAGGCTCACTACGGAAGTGAGGTTGGACCTATGTTTAATCCCCTTTAAGGCCAAAAATCCCAATAAGGTGAAAAGCACTATTAAAATAACCCTTTGCCAAAGCACCAGGAAGTTGAAGTACATGAGTGTTAAGGCAAATATAACCATGGCTGCCAAAAAAAATACGCTGAGGAAGCCGCTTAAAAATTTTTTCATAAAAAGTCTCCTAAACCCAAAATTATGGACAAAACATTAAATTAAAGTTGTCTTATATCAGGGTAAGAATAAACAAGAATTTTGTTGAAACTTTGTGATGGACTGACCGAGCTTACCGCTCAATATATAAAATCATTCCTTGCTTCTCGATTACATGGGCACATGACCCACTCAAGGATTATAACATAAAATGCTCCAAATAAATTTTTAAATATAAAAATTTATTGGAGCATTTTGTCTCAAATTATGCTGTTTTTATACTAATATATAGACTCTATCTTCCATATGTCTTTTGCATATTCTGCAATAGTCCTGTCGGATGAGAAGTAACCTGAATTGGCCAAGTTCATGAGGCACTTCTTAGCCCAGGCCCTCCTGTCCCTGTAATCCCTATCAATCTCTTTCTGCTTATCAACATAGGCATCGAAATCATAAAGGACAAAGTAGCGGTCTCCCTCTTCGCCATTCTGGGGATTTACCAAGGAGTTGTATATATCAAGGAACATGAAGGTTCCTGCATCCGAGAAATTGTCCTCATCCAAGAGGCAATCGACAACAGCCTTTATGTCCAGATTCTTGTAGTAGAACTCCTTAGAATTGTATCCGGCTCCAACTTGGGCCAATTCTTCAACCGTGGCACCGAACCTGTAGTTATTCTCTTCACCGCTGGCCTTGAATATTTCTACATTGGCTCCATCATAGGTTCCCAAGGTCGGTGTTGCGTTCATCATGAACTTCATGCAGCCCGTTCCTGATGCCTCCTTACCTGCAGTTGAGATCTGCTCAGAAATATCAGCTGCCGGGAAGAGCTTTTCGGCTGAACTTACCCTGTAGTTTTGCAGGAACACTATCTTGAGTTTATTCTTTGTGTCAGGATCCCCATTGACTATCCTGGCAATCTCATTAATAAACTTGATTATGGCCTTAGCTCTGAAATAGCCCGGTGCAGCCTTGGCTCCGAATAAAAATGTCCTCGGGATCATGTCCATTCCCGGATTTTCTTTGAGTTTATGGTAAAGGTGCAAGATATGGAAGGCATTTAAAAGCTGGCGCTTGTATTCATGCAGCCTCTTTATCTGTATATCGAATATTGAGTTGGGGTCGATCTCTATGCCCTCGGTTTTTTTGATATAGGCTGCGAGATCCATCTTTCTCCTGTATTTGATGGCGTTCAGCTCATCCAAAGTTTCAGGATCTTCCGCAAATTTCTCAAGGCCTTTTAAGAGCCTTAGATCATGCTTCCAATCCTCACTTCCGAGTTTCCTGCTTATGAATTCCGAAAGCTCGGGGTTGGCGTATTGGAGCCATCTTCTTGGTGTTACTCCGTTTGTCTTGTTGTTGAATTTTTCCGGCATTATGTCATACCAGATCTTCAGCGTATCGGCCTTCAATATATCAGTGTGGATTTTTGCAACACCGTTTACTGATGTCGACATCCATACGGCAAGGTAAGCCATCTCCACAACATCGCCGTGGACCATGAGGTACTTGTTCATTGCCATGCTGTCAATGCCCATAAGGCTGAGCTCCTCGCACATCTTGGCGTTGATCTCCTTGATCAGGACCAGGCAGCGGGGGCTGACCTCTTCGATGATATCCAGGGGCCATTTTTCCAAAGCTTCCTGTAATACCGTATGGTTTGTGAAAGCAAAGATTTCTCCGGCGACCCCGTATGCCCTGTCCCAATACAGGCCTTCCTCATCTATAAGTATCCTCATGAGTTCAGGTATTGCAATTACGGGATGTGTGTCGTTCAGCTGGACGGCTGTCATCTTTGAGAAATTTTCAAAATTCTTGTCATCCGGGAAGTTCTTCTTATAGTTTTCAACTATATCCTGGATAGAAGCTGAGACGAAGAAATACTGCTGTTTGAGTCTCAGAAGTTTTCCGGCCCTCTGTATATCGTTGGGATAAAGAACCCTGGTAATATCTCCGGCACTGTTTTTGCCTTCAAGAGCCTTGGTATATTCAAAGTTATTGAAAAGATCAAAGTCGAATCCCGAATCAAGAGCTTCTGACTGCCAGAGCCTCAGAGTATTGACGACCCCGTTTTTATATCCTACAACCGGCATATCATATGGAACTGCCAAAACAGCCCCGTCCCTGAACTTTATAACTTTAGATTCTTCAACCCTGCGGACCGACCAGAAGTCACCTTTTTTGGTCCAGTCATCGCCCAGCTCTTTCTGAAAGCCGTCTATGAATTTCTGTTTGAAAATTCCTTCTGTATACCTTACGCCGTAGCTCTTTACGGGCAGACCCTGACTTGCCGCCGAATCAACGAAGCAAGCAGCCAAACGTCCAAGTCCGCCGTTTCCGAGACCGGCGTCCTCTTCCATGTCTTCCAACTCTTCCAGGTCCAGATCCAGGTCTTCCTTCAAAATTTCCTTGACCTCATCTATGATTCCCATATTAAGAAGATTGTTGCCCAGAGACCTTCCCATTAAAAACTCTGCTGAAAGATAGAATTCATTTCTGACTTTTTTCTCTTTTTCTCCGGTCTTGATCCAATCCTCAATCAGGCTGTTCATTATGGTCCTTGATAAGGCCCCATATTTTTCAAATTTTGTGGCATTTTCCCACTTTGTTGCGAAAAGATAGTGAAGATTGTCCCTATAACTCTTCAGAAATTTTTGCCTGTCCATGTTTCCTCCCTTTAAAACCTTTACTATAAATCAATTAGCCGACTCAATCCTTGCCTTCCGCGGCCTTCTCCGACATAAGCTCAAGCTTTTTAGTTTGGTCTTCCATCTGAAGAGCTGTTATCATTTCCCCAATATCCCCATCCAAAAACTCCTGGAGCTTGTATATGGTTCTATTGATCCTATGGTCACTTATTCGGCCCTGTTGGAAATTGTAGGTTCTGATCCTCTCTGACCGGTCACCGCTACCAACCTGGCTCTTTCTTTCTTCTGACAATTCCTTTTGCTGGTCTTCCAATTCTTTTTCATAAAGCCTGGCCCTGAGAACATTCATAGCCTTGGCCTTGTTCTTTATCTGACTCTTTTCATCTTGGCATGTAACCACTATGCCTGTGGGCTGATGGGTTATTCTTACTGCCGAGTCCGTAGTGTTGACGCATTGGCCGCCGTGTCCTGTAGACCTGAATACATCAATTCTCAAATCCGACGGGTCTATTTCTATATCAACATCCTCAGCCTCCGGAAGAACTGCAACCGTTGCAGTCGATGTCTGGATCCTTCCTGAAGACTCGGTTTCCGGGACCCTCTGGACCCTGTGTACGCCGGACTCATACTTCATTTTAGAATAGGCGCCCTCTCCCTTTATCATGAAGACAGCTTCTCTCATGCCACCGATTCCCTGGGTTTGCATGTCTATCTCTTCGGTCAGGTAACCCTCTTTATCCGCAAACATATGGTACATGCGATATAGGTCACCGGCAAAGAGACCGGCCTCATCCCCGCCTGCTCCGGCCCTAATCTCGACGATTACATTCTTGTAATCATTAGGATCCTTTGGAACAAGCAAAAGCTTTAATTCATTGGCCAGCTTTTCCGACTGAGCTTCTTTTTCTGCCAGATCAGCCTCAAGCATATCTTTCATTTCAGGATCGTCCGTCTCTTTTATCAGTTCCTTGTCTTCTTTGGCCCCCTGTACGGCTTCCTCATACTTTTTATAGCAGTCGGCAACCGGTTTGAGCTCAACATACTTCCTGTTGAATTTTTTCCACTCGCTTATGTCACTCAAAAGCTCGGGATCTGCCAATTTAATCTCCATATCCCTGATTTTTTCATCTATGTTTTTTAAATTCTCAAACACAGAAACCTCCCCGAGTTTTCCACTCCGCAAAAATCATCCTGTCCCTATCGTTATAGTCTCTCACCACTTCAATATTTTCAAAGGATTTGGCCTCAAGCATGGACTTGATGTCCTTTGCTTGGTCTTGGCCTATTTCCAGGCCTATCCTTCCTCCATCATTCAGATGGCAAATCGCCTCTTCTATTAGCCGCTTGTATACAGCTAATCCCTTGTCTTCTGCAAAAAGGGCTTGCTGAGGTTCATATTCGAGCTCCCTCTGCAGGCCTGCCTTCTCCGCATAATCTATGTAGGGCGGATTTGATACTATCCAATCAACTTTTTGGTCTATCGGGTCAAGCAAATCGCCCATCGTCCATTGTACCATTTTATCCCTGGAAAATAATTTTTCATTTTCCCGGGCCAGGTCCAAGGCCTCTTTAGAAATGTCGGTCCCAAACAATTTCTTCGGCATCCTGCCTGATTCAAGGGATTCCATGGCCAGGCTAAGTGCAATAACCCCGCTTCCGGTTCCGACATCAACAAGGATCCGGCCTTCTATCCCTCTCTTCAGGACCTCTTCAACCAGCCTTTCAGTCTCAGGTCGTGGTATAAGGGCCCTTTCATCAACCTTAAAAGTTCTGCCGTAAAAATCCCACATGCCCAGGCAGTATTGGAGAGGTCTGCCCTTCTCCCTGTCTTCCAAAAGTTTCCTAAACCTTATTTCTTCTTCCTCCGACAGGTCTCTATCAAGGTTGAGGGCCAATTCTGAAAAAGACAGGCCCCAAGCATATGATAAAAAATATTTGCCTTCTCCGGCCTCAAGGGTTTTTATTACATCCCTTCCCTTCATTTGTCCTTCACCACCTTAATTTTTCTTCGCTTTGGTCATAAAAACGTTTTACGCATAAAAAAAGCCGGCAGGGCCGGCGATTTTATTAGTCCAAGTTGTATTTCTTCTTGAAGCGTTCCACACGGCCGCCTCTTTCGTGGCTTTTCTGCTTACCTGTATAGAAAGGATGGCATGATGAGCAGACTTCGACGCGCAGCTCTTGTTTTGTTGAGCCGGTTGTAAAAGTATTTCCGCAAGCACATGTAACCTTTGCGTCTTCATAGAATTCCGGTTGAATATCCTTCTGCAATGCAATCACCTCTTCTCCGTAAATTTAAAAGCTCTTTCAAGCCTGTTTGCCTTATTGTGAATAGCCTAAAAAGTATAGCACGAAATAGACTTTCTTGCAAATTCATCTTGCCGGCTATAGGTCGAAAATCGCTCCCAAGGCCCTGAAAAATATTTTGACTTCATTTATAAACGAAAAATGCTCTATGTCAGATAGGTTGTACTCCATCTTTTTGGGCAAGATTTCCTTTATGTAGTAAGTTTCCGTATCCTCAACTTCCTTGAGCAGGTCAGCCTCATGTTTGAATTCTATGGCGGCCGAGGAAAGCATGCCCGATCTGGTTAGCAAGGTGGCGTACATGACCTTGTCATATTTGGCTACCATGGCAGGCACTTCCGGACGGGTCCCTATAAGGCTCATGTCCCCTATGAGGACATTGATCAGCTGTGGAAACTCATCGAGCCTGAATCGGCGGAGCAAACGACCTATCCCGGTCACTCTCGGATCATTGTCCACAGTGACGCTCCCACCTATCTTATCGGCATCCACAACCATTGTCCTGAATTTTAAAATCTTGAATTCCCTGCCGTATCTGGTAACCCGGGTCTGCCTATAAAACAGAGGCCCCTTTGAACCCAATTTTATTATAATGGCGGTTATCAGTATTATTGGTGACACCAGTATCAAGGCAAGGGCTGAAAGGACTATGTCCATAAGCCTTTTAAAAAACATATAAACCTTTTTACCGGCTACAATCCTATAATAGGGCCTAACCTCATCATTTTTCATATAATCGGGCAGGTCTCTAAATTTCCTAATCATGACAATTCCTTGACCACTTCTCCGACTGATTCAATAATATAATCAACATCTTCATCTGACAAAAGCGTGTGCAGGGGCAGGGTCACTTCGTCAATGTAGTAGTTATAAGCGTTTGGGTAATCTTCCATCTTATAGCCCATATTCTTATAGGCGGTCATCATGGGCAGAGGCTTATAGTGGACATTGCAGGCCACGCCGCGCTCAGCCATCTTGATTATAAACTCATTTCTTTTTTCCACATCATGGAAATTCAGTCTTAAGAGATATAGGTGGGCTGAGGATTTGAAATCGGGTCCGTCATGCTTTAAGGACCTCAGGCCCAAGTCCTCAACAAAAGCCTTGTCATATCTTGCACAGATGCTGTGCCTCCTTGCCTCAATCTCATCATATCTTTTTAGCTGGGAAAGTCCCAAGCCTGCCTGGATATCGGTCATATTGCACTTATATCCCGGCATGACAATATCATATTCCCAGGCCCCCGGCTTATTTTTTGCCAGAGCATCTTTTGATTGACCATGGAGGGAAAGGAGCTGGAACTCCTTGTAAATTTCTTCGTGAGGCCAAGGAAGACCCTTTCTCCATGAAGCACATCCGCCTTCAGCCGTTGTCAGGTTCTTTACGGCATGGAAAGAAAATGTTGAAAAGTCTGCTACGGAGCCGGCCTTCCTTCCTTTGCTGACCGCACCCAATGAATGGGCACAATCGGCTGCTATAGCTATCCTGCCAAGAGCCTTTTGGCGGTCATTTGAGGGCTTGAAAAGATCTTTTTTCTCTTCTACGATTTTAAATATCTCATCATAGTTTTCCATATGTCCGGCCAGGTCAACAGGAACTATGGCTTTTGTTTTTTCAGTTATAGCCGCTTCCAAGGCTTTCAAGTCCATTTGTAGACTATCCTTTTGGACGTCAATAAAAACAGGCTTGGCACCGACATGGCAAACCGGTGAAGCGGAGGCTGTATAGGTGTATGCCGGTACAATCACCTCATCTCCGGGGCCTATTCCCAAAAAGTGCAAGGTCAGCTCCAAGGCTGCTGTACAGGAATTCAGGGCTACAACCCCGTCACATTCCATAAAGGCTGTCAATTCTTTTTCAAATTGCTTTACCTTGGGTCCTGTTGTGATCCAACCCGATTTCAGTGCATCTATAACATTAGTTATGTCCTCTTCTCTGATATCCGGTGGAGAAAAAGAGATCTGTTTCTTATTCATTTTTATCCTCCTTGAGCATTTTCATTCCCTGCTCATTGCTGACCCCTCCGTGCTTTTTGCGGTACTCAATATAGTCTTCGGGGATCCCGTTTATAGATATTTTAAAGTTAGGCACGAAGAAGCTGATCCAATCCCTGGCATCGTCCGCCTCTTCATATATGGCCTTTTTCAAATCAGGCAGGTACTTGTAGAACCTGTCGGAATCAAAGTCTATCGGGTGGCCTATCATTATCCTCTTGTTTGGAGTGGTCTGGAGGCCCTCCTCATCCATGAGAACTTCTTCATACAGCTTTTCTCCCGGTCTTAAACCGGTAAACTCTATTTTTATATCCTCATCCGGCTTATAGCCTGAGAGGCTTATAAGGTTCTTTGCCATATCAAGAATTTTTATGGGTTGGCCCATATCCAGTATGAAAATTTCCCCACCCTTGGCATATGACCCGGCCTGAAGGACTAATGAAACGGCTTCAGGTATAGTCATAAAATACCTTACTATGTCGGGATGGGTTACCGTTACCGGCCCACCTTCTTCTATCTGCTTTTTGAAGAGCGGAATTACCGACCCGTTCGACCCTAAAACATTGCCGAACCTTACGGCAACAAACTCAGTTTTTGACCTCTCATCAAAAGACTGGATAACCATCTCGCACATACGCTTGGTGGCCCCCATAACTGATGTCGGATTGACGGCCTTGTCCGTAGATATCAAAACAAAACGCTTTACCCCGCACTCATCTGCTGCCTTGGCAGTATTGTAGGTGCCGAAAACATTGTTCTTTATGGCCTCATTTGGACTGACTTCCATAAGAGGAACGTGTTTATGGGCGGCTGCATGGTAAACTATATCAGGCTTCTCAGCCTCCATAATGGTCAGGAGCCTCTCATAATTCCTCACAGATCCTATAAGGACCAGGAGGTTGAGGTCAGGATACTTCCTCTCCAATTCCATCTGGATTGCATAGGCATTGTTTTCATATATATCAAAGATTATCAATTTCTTGGGATCAAAGTTGACCACCTGCCGGCAAATTTCTGATCCTATAGTTCCGCCGCCGCCGGTGACCATGACGGTTTTACCCCTTATGTATTCTCCGATCTGGTCGGTATCAACCTTTACAGGCTCTCTTCCCAAAAGGTCTTCCAGGTCTACGCTCCTAAGCTTTGAAACGGATACTTCACCGCTTATTATCTGATACATTCCGGGCAGGATCTTCAGCTTGCAGGAAGTCTTCTTACAATACTCAAGTATATTCATCCTATCGTCAGGATCCAGCGAAGGAATTGCTATAACTATCTCGTGAATGTTCAGGTCTTTGGCAACTGGAATAATTTGGTCCCTGCCGCCATAAATCTTGACCCCTTCCAGGTAAGATCCCCTCTTCTGAGGATTGTCGTCAATTATGGCCAAGACCTTGTTATCCAGGCGGTCGGAAACATTCATCTCATGGATTATGGACTTTCCGGCTTCACCGGCCCCAATAACCATGGTGTTTCTCCACTTCGTATGCTCAGTCATCCTGACCAATTTGTTCTCTATGACCTTGGTTAAGCGTGAGAAATATCTTTGGAAAGAAACGAGTATAACAAGGATAAAATATTCGATTAAGAAGTAACCGCCGGGCAGCCAAACCTCATCGATCAATTTTCTGCTAATTAAGAAGTGGGCCAGGCTGTAGAAAACTACCGCTATCGGTATCCTGATGAATTCCTGAATTCCGGCATAGCTCCACATATCCCTATAAAGCCTGAAAATGAAGAATATCACTATTGCCAACAATGTGAACATTGGGGCGGTAGGCAACATCTGCATTGACATGTTGTAGGGTATGGCCGTATATCTGAAGTCGAAACGAACCCAGATTGACCCGAAATAGGCTATGTTTATAACCAGGATGTCCCAAATAAGGGTCCCTATAATCCTGCCCTTAATGTGTGCAAGAATTTTTTTCATGATATAGCTCCTATGAGGATCTTTTCCAAAACTTTGCTTAGGTATTTAAAATCAAAATCTTTGACAACTTTTCTCATGTTTTTCTTGATTTCCGCCCTCTCCTCCGGTGTCCATGACAGTGCCTTTTCAATTGCTTTCGCAATGGTCTCCGGCTTCTGGTCCGGGCATTCTATCCCGCAATTATCCTCCCTGACAATGGAATATCCGCTCTTTACTGTTGATAAAACAGGAGCTCCCGACGCCAGGTATTCAAAAAGCTTGTTGTTCGAAGTTCCGAAACGGACAAGCCCGACCGCCTCATGGTGCATTAAGGTCATATCGGCCCTGCTTAGTATTGACGGGATTTCTTTTTTGCTAACCCTTCCCTTGAACTTGAAGTTCTCAAGTCCCCTTTGCCTGACCTCTTTTTCAAGCTTTTCCCTTTCCGGTCCTGCCCCATAAAAGTAGAAGCGGACTTGGGGGAACTTGTCCCTGATAAGGTCGGCGGTTTTAATAATAATATCTATGTGGTAAATGCTCCTGATTGAGCCTGTATAAACAATTTTAAAGGTATCGGGATCGTCCAGGTCAGGATCATCGTAGTAGCATGATTCCAGGAACTCATAAAACTCGTCCAGGTCAACCCCATTATTTATATAGTATATTTTGTCGAGGTCAACGTCTGTCCAGCCCATATCCTTGACATAGTCCTTGCCTCCCTCAATTGTAAATATTGATGCGGCACTGTTGCGGTGGGCCTTGTGCTGACAATGCTCCAGGAATTTTATGGCCGGTATCATAGGAGAGAATCTTCCAAAATGCCCATACTCCCTAATGGCCATGGGCCAAAGGTCCCTTTCCTCATAAACATATGGTATACCCAGCTTCTTGGCAAAGGAAAACGCCCTGTAGGGTGCAAAGGGTGAAGGCGATGATGCGTATATTACATCAGGTTTTTCCCCTGACTTGTATAGGGCTTTCATGGCCTTTTTAACATTTCTCGTGAATTGAATGATATTGAAAATTCGCCTGTAATCATTCTTTGTGTAAGACATTCCTCTTACAAAGGTGTATGTCACCCCGTCAAAGTCCCTGTCAGCCATTAACTGCCCTTTTTCGACAAAGTTTACCTCTGTGTTGTGGACCTGGCTGTCAGTAATAATCCTGACCTTATGACCCATTTTTTGCAATTCACGGGCAAAGTAAAAGTGTCTGACCAGGCCTCCCAAGCTTGGAGGTATGGCATTGTTATTTACAATCCAGACTCTCATTCCTATCCCCTTTATTTAATATCATATGAATTCACTTTCATCCGTAACTAAAGCACATCGACGAAGTCGTATTTTTCAGGATTCTCTATAGCATTTCTGCTGTCAAATATGGCTTTTGAGTTCTTTAAGATCATGTCGTAATCATAAGCCTTGTGGGCAGTTGTTATGACTGCTATATCGGCCTCTTTGAGCTTCTTTTCAGTCAATTCATCCAAGCCCTTCCAAGTCTTGCCTTCATGCTTGAACTCTTTTATATAGGGGTCGAAGAATTCAACATCACCGCCCCTCTCCTTGAGGATCTCAAAAACTCTAATTGCCGGGCTCTCCCTGTAGTCGTCAATGTCGTTTTTATAGGCAACTCCAAGCATGAGGATCTTAGATCCCTTAATTGATTTTTCTCTGTCGTTGAGCATGCGGGCAACCCTGTCAACCGTATACTCCGGCATACGGTCATTGATCATCATGGATGATTCTATCATGGATGTGTGGAAGCCATATTCCCTGGCCTTCCATGACAGATAATAGGGATCCAGGGGTATGCAATGTCCTCCCAAACCCGGGCCCGGATAAAAGGCCTGGAAGCCGTATGGCTTTGTTTTAGCGGCATCTACAACCTCCCAAATTGAGATTCCCATCCTGTCGCAGAGCATGGCCAATTCATTTACCAGGCCTATGTTTATGTTCCTGTATGTATTTTCCAGGATCTTTTCCATCTCGGCAACGGCCGGCGATGAAACCGAGTAAACCCCGCCATCGAGGAAGCTCTCATATACCTTTTTAATTACTTCAGTGGCATCCTGCCCCAAGGCTCCTACAACCTTTGGTGTGTTGTGGGTCTTGTACACGGCATTGCCCGGGTCAACCCTTTCAGGTGAAAAGCCAAGGTAAAAGTCTTCTCCGCATTTCAGGCCCGATCCCTCTTCAAGGATGGGCTTTAAAAGCTCCTCCGTTGTTCCCGGATATGTTGTTGATTCAAGAACGACCGCTGTTCCGGCGGACAAGTATTTTGAAACAGACTCGGTTGAGCCTTTGACATAGGAAATATCAGGCTGCTGGTGCTTGTCCAAGGGTGTCGGCACGCAGATGGCAATGAAATCCATATCGGAAATAAGGCTGAAATCAGTGCTTGCCTTGAGCATTCCGGACTCGACCATTTCCTTCAATTCCTCGTCCTTGATATCCCCGATATAGTTTTTCCCGCTGTTGACCAGGTCCACCTTTTCTCCAACAACGTCAAAACCTATTGTTTTAAAGCCGGCCTTGGCCATTTCGACAGCCAGGGGCAGGCCTACATAGCCCAGCCCTACAACCGAGCAGGCTATTTTCTTATCTTCTATTTTTTTCAGCATTTCATTTTTATTCATCGCTATAATCCTTTCATCACCAACTGATATTTAAAATAAAAGCTTCCAACCGGCTATATGTTCATCTTTAACCTAGCTATTATAGCACAGAAATACGAGGTGGCTTATGTTGAACTACTTTTTACCTTTCTTTTTAAGACCGATTATTTGCAGGATGTATACAGGCGCCTTGATCCTGTCGGCAATATACTTCTGCTTCCTGTACCAGCTCCTTAAAGTCTTGTCCTCTTCAACAACTATGCTTATCTTTTCAATTCCCTCTTCATTCTCCAAACCTATGAGGTCATCTATACTTTTAACGGAATCGAGTCCGGGATTTGCCAGGACAATATGGCCATCCTGTGCTTGTGTGAGCTTGAGGAACTCTTTTTTATCCTCCTCATTTTTCATGTTGAAAATAAATTGGAGGTCATTGACATCCCAGCTATATTGGAAAGCATAGCGGATCCTGTTCCTAAAGAGATAGTAGCAGAATATTAGGCCTATCGACATAAAAGTCCCGCCAATAGCTCCTATGAAAGTCCAGGTCTTAAGCGGCCTTGTCTTTATTTTTGAAATCTTGGCCTCCGAAGGCAGGTTTATCGGGGAGTTGGGGTCCAGTTCCTCCGCATCTTTGCCGCTCTCCGGCACTATAGGATATATGTGTTCAGGTTCTATTGATGGCTCCTTCAGGACTGTCATGGTCGTGTTGGCCGTCAAAGGCAGGCCCTCGTTTAAAATGTGGAATATCTCTTTTGCCAATACCAGGTTATCTTCAGAAGTCTTTAAGCAGTTGATGTAGGCGGTTATTATATTGCTGACCTTGTCCCTATGGAAAAATATTCCTCCCCTGCCCTCATACTTTTCAGCTATGTGCATGTTTCTTTCATTTTCTGCCCAGGTCTTTAAATCTTTCTCGAGTTCTGGGTGCTTCCTTGAAAACTCATCCAAAAAATTGTCAGAGCTGAAATATTCATCCAGGAAAGTCGAGTTCATGAAATACGTTCCGTCTTTTGTATATATGTATAGAACCTTAAAAGTCGCCGGATTGTTTTCATAGACCTTTTCCAGATAGTCCAGGGCGTCATTTTTTGAAACCTTTTTGACCTCAGTTCCCTTTTTGTTTTTCATCATTCCGAAAGCGGTCATAGCACAGGCCATGATGACGATAGCAAGAATGACGAAAATTATCTTTTCTTTTATCATTCTTATGAATTCTTTAATTACAGTGTTCAAGCTCATTCTTTTCCCTCATTTCCATTTCACTGACTTTTATAAAGCTTAGCATAAGGGCAAACATAACCCAGTGCCATTCGATAGTAACCATGCTGGAAGATATCCCGCTGGTTAAAACAAAGCTCAATGCAAAAGCTATAAGGCCCCTGCAATCATTTTTATATTCAAGGTGTCTCCTCCTTTGGAAGAGGCAGTATGTTATTAGGCCGTAGGCTGCAACGTAAGATATTAAGCTTAATACGCCTCCGCTGACCAGGATTTCCATAAACCAATTGTGCATTCTTATAACTTTTCTTGTCGGGAAAAATTTGAATGTGGATAGGTAATGCTCGACATTGCCTATACCTATTCCCAAGCCCCAACTTTGGGCCAGGTAAACCAGACCGCTCTTGATGACATTTACCCTGATCTGTTCCGAAGAAATGTAGCCGTCCTGCGCTATAATCATATGTCTTTTGAGCATTTTAAACAATTTTAAACCGCCGAAAAAGAAGATCACAAGCAGGAAGATTCCGATGCATATCCAGTACTTGTTTTTTCTAACATCGACGTGGAATTTGTAGCGTGAGGCAACAAAGATCAGAATGAGAAGGAGGGAGGCAAAAACCGCCATCCTTGATGTGGATTTGGCCACAAGGAAAAAGGCCAAGAGGTCCATTATAAGGACCGGAATCAGCCTTGTAAGCTTAGTTTCCGGGCTTATATACCTGAAAGACATGGCTATGTATGCTACAAGAAGGGTTGCATAGTCATTGCCGTTGGCGAAAATGGTAAAAGGTATCATTGGATCATAGGTAGCCTTTGACCTGTATAGCGCCTTATATGCAGCATCGCTGAAAAGATATGATTTGCTTAGGTATTCGTATAGGCCCATGAAAACCAGGACCCCCAGAAAAATCCACACAGCGTCCATTACCCGCCTCCAAGCTTTCATATCCTCAATGGTGAAAAATAGGAGGGTTATAGACATAAATCCCAGGAAATAGAAATAGGCGGCCCTGAACCAGGCTTTAACATCCTTAGCCAAAAATACTGTCAACAAGGAAATAAAAAAGAAGGCTGCAAAAATAACATAGATTTTTGTTGCTTGGAGCTTATTGTCCCAAACAAGCTTTTTTTTGCCCTGTATAATGCTTATAAGTAGCAGGGCCAGGCCCAGGAAAATCATAAGCCTATATAAGGACATCTTTCCTATTCCCAGCGTTATGGCAAATTGGGTGCCTAGGAAAACTGAGGCTGACAGGATTGATGAAAATATCGTCATAAAATGTTCCCCTTGATCTTTACTATGGTCTATAAAATGCTTCAAAATTGACTTCTTCTACCTGAAATCCCAAGTTCCCTCTCCCCGGCGTATATCTTTTGCAGTCTTGAGTGTCGGAAGCTGTACGATTATGGCCCCTACAAAACAGGCAGCTAAAACCACATTTCTTCCGGCCAAGCCCAGGCCCAGCCAGCTTCCTGAAAGCATCATAAGCAAAATAGTTAAAAGTTGCTTTGTCTGACCTATCTTGAAGCCGCAAAGTCTCGAGAAAAAAGTCCTTGCCAGGTAGAAAACCACGAATGAAATTGCGGTTGCCAAGGCGGCCCCCACATATCCGATTCTGGGCGTTAATACCATATTTATCAAAAGCCCCGGTATAAAAGTCGTTATGCTTATTAATAAATTATAGTGGCTTCTTCTCTCAAAGGTAATGCCCAGATTGGTAGTTTCCGACATGATTGTCATTATATGTCTCATGGCCAAAAGGCCCAATATCCCCTCAACAGCCCTGTACTGAGGCCCTAAAACCTTGCTTACAAGCGGGCTCATCCACATAAGTGTGAAGTATATAAGGGTCAGTATTGCAAGCAGGGCATCTGCAATAAAAGAATAATGCTTCATATCTTTTCCCTCTTCATACCATCTCAAAGCTGTGGGAACCCAAAAGTTGGCAAAAGCCGTAGTTATAAGACTGAAAAGATTTACTATGGAAAGCCCCGCATTATAAATGCCCAGGTCGTCTTTGCTGGCGAAAGCGTGTATAAAAATATTGTCTATGGTATTGAGGCCTGCCTGCAAGGCAATTACCAGTATCAGCGGTACTCCATATTTCAGCATTCTTCTGAAGAGGTCCCTGTCTTTTTCAAAAGTCCTGAAATCAAAGAATTTCCTGAAGCGATACAGGAGGACAAGGTCGACTGAAATGTTGGCCAGGGTCAGTCCCAAGATTGGCCCATGGTAGGTCCTCATTCCTGACAATAGGAAAATTATGCTGAGTATAAATACCGTTGATTTAATGGTTATGGCCATTTTTGAATAGGCCATAGCCCTCTCCTCCATCCTGATAATAAGGTATATGAAGCGCTCAATAACCCCCATAAAGCACCATAGGCCCCCGAGTATGACCATAAGCTCCTCATCGGGTTTTCCGAACATCCAATTGGAAATCTGCGGTGAGAAAACCACAGACAGGATAAAGAAGGCCAGGCCGCTTATCAAGGGCAAAACAACAGCCTGCTGAAATATATGTATTTTTTTATCCGAGGTGTTGTATTCCCTTACAAAGGACTGGTCCAAGCCTATGCACAGGAAAACCGGAATCTGAAAAATAAGGGTCTTAAAGAAACTGAAAATCCCGTAATCTCCGCTTGTCATAAGCCTGGTCATTATTGGAATCTGGGCTACTGAAATAATAGCTCCAATAATCGGTCCCAAAGAGAAACCGGCCAGTCTCTTTAAAAATTCTTTCATAAAAATCTCCAATTAAGGTTCATCATGTTAAAGCTAACAAATCATGACATTTTATCACAAAAAGTCTTTATAGACTTCAATATACTCTTCAGTAATCTTGTCCCAATCGAATTTTTTTGCCAAGTCTATGCAAGCCCTTGACCTGGCTTGGTAATCTTCCAAGGCCCTTACTATGGTTTTGGCGATTTGGGCAGGATCATTGTCATTCAGGGCAAAACCCGCCCTACCCTCTTCAAACTGGCCGTCAAATCCCTGGCCTTCGGTATAAAGTACCGGCAAGCCCCGGCTCATGGCCTCGGCATAAACAAGGCCGAAGGTCTCCACGTGGGACGGCAAAATGAAGAGATCATTTGCTTCATAGAAATCAATAAGTTCTTTTTTACTTTTCTTATCAATCAATTTTATAAAGGGAAAGGTCCTGAGTTTTTCAGCATAATCCCCATTTTTTACCGGCCCCACTATTGTATATTCTATGTCATAGCCCCCATCTATCAAAATTTGTCCTGCCAGGCAGGCGGTCAATAGGTTTTTCTGGGGCATTATTGTGGCAACCGATAAGAGCTTAATCTTGTTACTTTCCGGTTTTTTATGGGCCTGTTCCGGCGGATTCTCAAAAAATACCGGGTCAATCCCATTGGGCACCACAAGGCTCTTGGCCATAAGGCCCGGTCTCCTGTCTTCGCTTATATACTTGTCCAAAAACATTTTTCTCGTGGCCGGCGACAGGAAGATTATTTTTGAGGCATTGTCCAGTATTTTTCTTCCAAGGCCCCGGAGATAAAAGCGATATTTGAAAAAATAGGCATAGTCGGTTGACCTGACTGCCACTATATAGGGAATACCCTTTTCCTTATTTAGCCTATAGGCCAAGTATCCATCCGAAAATAGGGTGTGGGCATGGACCAGTGACGGCAGGCTCTCCTGTTTTTTAAGAAAGCCTCTAAGGCTTCCAAACGTCTTTCCTTCTTTATAAAAGAAAAACAACCTGTTCCAATTTTTATAGGTCAAAAAAGAATTTATATATGTTTTATCAAACGGTGAGCCGGGCTCGGGCAGGCCCTCTTCTTCTTTGCTGAAGTGAAAGGCCTGAAGAGAAATTCCCTTCTTGATCAGCCTGCTCCAAAGCTCAATATATAGCTCAGTCCTGTTTGTGCAAATTTCCAAGACCCAATCCTTCATGGCCCGTCCTTTCAAAACTTTATTCTCATAATATATCTCATATATCGATAATAATAGCATATAAAAAGCCGATAATTTTGAAGCTAAAAAGGAGCAATCACAAAAGCGATCGCTCCTTTAAACTCTCTTTTAAACTACTGTTTTTAAATATGTCTCAAATATAGGTCTTTTGATATCAGCGCTTGTTTGACCTTCTCCAAATTCCCATCTCTTCGGCTTCTTTAATGAGCCGGTCCCTGAAATCAGGATGGGCCAGATTTATCAAGCCCTCAGCCCTCTGCCACATTGACTTTCCCTTCAGGTTGTAAATTCCATATTCTGTGGCAATGTATCCTGTTGTGGTCCTCGGATCTGTAATGGTAGATCCCTGTGGGAGTGTCGGCAAGATCCTGCTCATCACCTCTCCCTTTTTATTTTTGAAGGTCGATGATAGGGCTATTATTGAAATTCCGCCCTCTGACAAATATGCTCCCAAAACGAAGTCGAGCTGGCCACCGGTTCCTGAAATCTGCTTGCTTCCTGCGGACTCCCCGTTGATCTGGCCGAAAAGGTCCACATTGACCGCATTGTTGATTGAAGTGAAGTTCTTCATCTGGGCACAGACAGCCGGGTCATTTACATAGTCTACAGGTGCCGCAATCATCTCGGGGTTGCGGTCAAGGAAGTCATAAAGGTCCTTTGTTCCTGTTGAGAATGCGAACATCTGCTTGCCGGGATGGATCTCGTTATACTTTCCGGTGATCTTGCCGGCCTTGGTCATCTTCATCATGGAATCAACATACATCTCCGAATGGATTGACAGGTCTTTCAAGTCCGACTGGGCAATCATGCTGCCCACGGCATTGGGCATTCCACCGATCCCAAGCTGGAGTGTGGCCCTGTCGTGTACATAGGGCATTACAATCTCCGCTATCTTCTTATCAAGTTCTCCGGGCTCTGAATCCGGTATAGTGTCAAGCTCCGTGCTGGTCTCTATAACGGCATCAACGTCTCTTATGTGGAGCATATCCCCAAAGGCTCCGTTGACATAAGGCATCTTATCATTGGCCTCGACCACGATTTTCTTAGCCCTCTGAATTATTGACCAGCTGTGGGCAATAGAGGGTCCCAAGTTGAAATATCCGAACTTGTCCATCCTGCCTGTCTGGATAAAGAGCACGTCCAAGTCCTCGATGTCCTCCTCACGCCTATAGTATTCCGGCAACTGGGCAAAGCGCATAGGTGCATGGAAAAGCACTCCCGGTCTTTTAACCTTCCTATCATAGCCTCCCAAGTACCATGAATTCCAAGTGAAGACATTTCTATCCTCTTTTTCATTGGCCTCCATAATTGCCAATGGATGGTAAAGCAGGTAGCCCCTGACATTGACATCTTCAAGCTCATGGGCCCTGGCTGCCAAGGCCTTATCCAAAACTAGCGGGATTTGAGAAGCATGGGAATAGTCCACCCAATCTCCGGACTTTACGATTTTTACAGCCTCCTCAGGAGTCGTCAATTTTTCTTTGTAGAGCTTTTCAAATGAGTTCATACAATACACCCTTTCATTTAATTTTTACAAGCCATATAAATTCTTGATTCAATATTAGCAAATTCTTATACTTATTACCCGTATTAATTATAAAAAAGCACAAAAAAAATCCTTTCTTTATCGAAAGGATTTTTTACTCTTATTAAAGTGTTCCCTGTTTTTCCTTTTCCTGCCTCATTATCTCGTACTCTTTTTCGTACTCGGCTTTTTCTCTGTCATTCATGAAAACGTAGTGTTCCGGGACCAGTTCCCTCAATAAAGGCTTTTCTCCGGAAAGGTCACGGTTTATGCTGTCATAAATAATGAGGTCCTTGGCCTTCTCAATCCTTGGATCCGGAATAGGAACCGACTGAAGGAGTGACCTTGTGTAAGGATGCATGGGGAATGCGAACAGTTCCTCGGTCGGGGCCATTTCAACTATTCTTCCGTTATGGATAACTCCGATCCTGTCTGAGAAATACCTTACTACCGACAAGTCGTGGGCTATGAATAGGTAAGTGATCCCCTTCTCCCTCTTAAACTTGTTGAGCAGGTTCAGAACCTGGGCCCTGATAGAAACGTCCAAAGCCGAAATCGGCTCGTCCGCTATAATGAACTCAGGTTCCATAACAATTGAACGGGCGATGCCTATACGCTGGCGCTGTCCACCCGAGAACTCGTGAGGATAGCGTGACTTGTGTTCCGGCAGTAGTCCGACATCTTCGATAGCCTGTGTTATCTTCCTATCCCTTTCCTCTTTGCTTGAGTAAAGGTTAAAGTTGTCCAAGCCCTCGGCTACTATATAGTCTATTGTGGCCCTTTCGTTTAGAGATGCGGCCGGGTCTTGGAAGATCATCTGGATTTCTCTAATGAGGTTCCTATGCTCTTTTCTTCCCAAGCCTCCGTTGATCTTGTGGCCTTTATATATGATATCCCCGCCTGAGGTCTCATTGAGGCCTATGATGGAACGTCCGATTGTAGTTTTTCCTGAGCCGGATTCACCTACCAGGGAGAAGGTCTCGCCCTTATTAATGTGGAAGTTAACGTCTTTTACCGCTCTGAACTTTTTCTTATTGTTATAAAAAGTTACTTCGAGGTGCTTTACTTCCAGTAAGATTTCCTTATCTTTAGTGGGTTCTATCACTGTAAACACCTCCCTTTGAAGTTAATGCCAGCATCTTCTCGTGCAGGTTTCTGATAACCTCCGGCTTCTCAGCCTTAGGTGCCCTTGGATCCTCAAGCCATGTCTTTGCATAGTGGGTATCCGACACTTTAAACATGGGCGGCTCCTTAATAAAGTCTATGGCCAAAGAATAGTGGTTACGAGGTGCAAAAGCATCTCCCACTATTTTGTTATAAAGCGATGGCGGTGTGCCGGGTATTGCATAGAGGTCGCTTACCTTGTCTCCCAGCTGTGGCAAGGAAGAAAGGAGGCCCCAAGTATATGGGTGGCGGGGATCGTAGAAGATCTCCTCGACATTTCCGTACTCTATGATCTGGCCGGCATACATAACCGCAACCCTATCAGCAACCTTGGCAACAACGCCCAGGTCGTGAGTGATGTATATTGTGGTGAAGTTGAACTCCTGGCTCAACTCCTTGATAAGTTCTATGATCTGTGCCTGGATGGTAACGTCCAAGGCCGTTGTAGGCTCATCGCAAATCAGAACCTTGGGCTGGCAAGCCAAAGCAATTGCTATGACTATTCTCTGCCTCATACCGCCTGAGAACATAAAAGGATACTCGTCATATCTCTTTGCCGCATCCTTTATACCGACCCTGTCCATGAGGTCAACAGCTATTGCCCTGGCCTCTTCTTTGGATTTTCCCTGGTGTTTAATGATTACCTCGGAAATCTGGTAGCCAATAGTCCTGACCGGGTCCAATGATGTCAATGGGTCCTGGAAAATCATGGCAATCTTTTTACCCCTGATCTTCTCCCATTCCGTGTCTTCTTTTATTTTTGATATATCGCGGTCTTCAAATATGATTTCGCCATTTGAAATAATTCCGTTTTTATCCAACATCCCGGTAAAAGTCTTTGTGAAGACTGATTTTCCGGATCCGGACTCGCCTACTATGGCAACTACTTTACCCTGTTCAAAGTCCATGCTGATATTTCTTATGGCTGTAAGTTCTCTGTCCCTAACCTTGAATTTTACTTCCAAGTTTTTAACAGATATAACCGGCTTTTTTTCCTGTTTATCCATTTCGCCCTCCTTAAGCCATGTGGTTACGCGGGTCTGAAGCATCCGCCAAGGTCTGGCCTACAATGTATGTGGTGACCGAAATAAGAGCTGTGATCACCAGGGGTATGAGGAACAGATAAGGTGCCGATGTCATATAGTCGACATTCTTTTGTACTATTCTTCCCAATGAAGCGTATTCCTCTGAAAGTCCCGTTCCGAGGAAGGAAAGGAAAACTTCAGTTGAAATGAAGGCCGGTATCAACCTTGATACGGAAGTCATTATTACTGAGATAAGGTATGGGAAAATATTATGGACCAATATTTTCTTTGTCGATGATCCCAAGGTCTTTGATGCAAGGTTGTACTCGCGGTCACGTATTATCATTACCTGGACCCTGTAGAAATAAGCTTCTCCAACCCAGGTGGTTACGGTCATTGCGAATATCAGCTGTGGCATACCGGATCCAAGTGCATAGGACAAAACCATTACTATCAATATAAAAGGAATGTTGTAAATTATGTTATACACTTCAATCATTACGGCATCGACTCTCTTTGAGAATCCCCACCACATGCCTACAACAAGACCTATGACTGTTACCAATGCTGTGGAAACAATTGAAACATAAAGGCTGGTTTTAGCCCCTGCCCATACCTGGTTAAAGAGGTCCTGGCCCTTGTCATTGGTTCCGAACAGGTGTTGCAGTGAAGGTCCCTTAAACCACTGGCTCCTGTCGTTTATGTTTTCAGCATCCATGTTGCTGAATCCTGAAATCATAGGCTGTATAAAAGCCATCAAGAGGATAAGAACCAGAAGAATCAACATAGCTACGGCCAGTTTTGAAGAAAAGAATTTCTTGAAAACATTGGCCCAGTATGAGTATTCCGGTGCCTTAATTCTTTCAGACTCGACTTCATCTATTCTATAAAAGGAGAAAAGCTCTTCATCTGTTTTTGCCTCTTCAGCAGTCGGCAAATGATGATGAACGGCCATTTTGTTCAATTCGTCATTCGTCATCTTATTCTCCTTTCTTTACGTTCAATGAAATTCTCGGATCAACAACTGTCATGAGCAAGTCGCCCAAGAAAACGGCAATAACCGCAAGACTGGTGAAGATGAAGGTCAGGGTTATAACCATGTTGTTGTTTGAGGCCTGGATTGCGTCAGGAAGCATCTTGCCCATGCCCGGTATAGCAAATACCGTCTCAGTAAGAACAGCACCGCTTATAGCCATTATAATTGATGTCGGCAGGCCGTTGACAATGGGTATGATGGCATTCTTGAGTATATGCCTTCTTGAAATTTCTTTTTTAGAAAGGCCCTTTGCTTTAGCAAACTTAACATAGTCGGCATTTTCCTGGTCAACCATGTAGCGTCTTACCCAAAGCATTATGCTTGGAGTGCTCAAAAGACCCATGATTATAATTGGCAAAATGTAAGATACGGGATTTCCGAAGCCCAGGTGGGGGAACTTATCCGGAAGACCCAAGCTTACACCTATATACTTTATAAAGAATATAAAGGCCAATGACGGAAGTGAGATGGTCAGGTTTATGTAGCCTATACCTATGTTGTCAATGAGCCCATCTTTATTCCTGGCCATGGCAACGGCTGCCGGTATGGCTATGGCATATGCCAATATGACCGATGAAATGCCGAATATATAAGATGTTGTTATCATTGAGGGGTTTTCATGCATGCTTTCCCCACTAGCATAATGATCATTGAAACGCTTCTGGTCAAGGTGGTCTATTTCCGATTTATACTTCAATGTGTATTGGTTAATAGGGCTCTTTAGAACCTCACCTGTAGGGAAGGTCTGCTCCTTGTTCACCAATGGACCCTGGCCTACGCCTATAACATCCAAAGTTGCGACACCCTGGTTACTGGGGAATGATTCACCGAAGTTCAGCTTGAACTTGTTCTGGTGTATAAACGGGAAGTTTCCATCTATATATAATTGATACTTATGTTTGCAGCCGGAACAAGCCACGGCCGGAATTCCGTTCGGACCCTTTTCAATCCTATATCCTCTTTCCAGGTTAGGATTTTTGGGATCCTGAATGAAGTTTTTATGGTCAACTACGATAAGATTTCTAAAAAATCTTCCAACAAGCTGGAATACTGAATACTTTTTATAGGCAATCATTGTTCCGCGGCCTTCACCCGGTTCATCAAGCACTTCAACGGTGTAACCGTCTTTTTTAACTTCTTCAGCAACCCTCTTCTGTTCTTCACTCCCTGATTCTGAGCACCCGCTTTTGCCGGACTTTGCCGCACACATCTCTGCCTGCGTCAAAAAGTCAAGATAACCCAGGTTCTCCATTTTTCCGTACATATAGATAATCTTGGGATTGCCTTTCATCTTCTTATATGCGTCATCCTGGAGAAAGATCCTGGATGTCGGTACAAGCTTGTATACAATTCCCACCACCAAAGATACGACTATCAAAATGGATAGCACTGATTTCACTAAGCGGGTTAGGATATATCGAGTCATATTGTCTCCTAACTACATTACTATTTTCTCTTAAAATTTTCTGTTTCCATCAACGAATATCAGATAGTATAGCACATAAACTCAAAAACTTTAAATAAAATGCAATATTTTCTTCTATTATATTAAATAATTATGTATAGTTATCCCATGTATTTCGAATAAATTCATGTTTTGTGAATATCGAATTAAATTTATTTTTAAAGGTCTCTATGTACTTTTTAAGCATACCGGAAAGTATAAAAATAAGGGGCCGGAATAAACCGGCCCCTTGAACTTACAAATGTTTGCTTCTTCAGCTTGTTAAAGCTTTATTATTTTCCAGCCTTCTGGTAGATTTCATAAGCTTTTTCATATTCTTCTGAAGTTACAATGTCGTCACGAATTATGAGTCCCTTGTATTTTTCTTCTGAAGAACCGTAGCTTGCATGAGGTCTTGTAAAGGGTTCAAGCTTTGTTACAACTTCCATACGTGCCTTCTGGGTTGTAGGAATGAAGATGCAGCGTTCAATCAGGTAGGCATCAGCCTTTGCAAATGCTTCATAACGTGCATCCATGTCATCTGTTATGGCATCAGCTGCTCTGTAGAGCTTCTCATATTCCATGAGGCCTATCTTCTCTTTGAGATCTTCGTTTTCAACAACTTCTTCTTTTTTATCATTCAAAGTTGTTTGTCCTAAACCTGTGGCTTGCATGTAGTATCCGGTTGTCGGTGAATAGATATCAACATAGGTCTTCGGATCTTTATAGTCAGCACCCCAACCTGTGAATGTTGAGATATCGTAATCCATTGCCTTAGGATCTTCATTTGTATAGACAATGCTTGTTACCGTATTCTCATCCCTCATGACCAACTCGACTATAACCTTGCCGTCTGTATTGGCCTCAATGGACTTCTTCATTGACTGGGCCTGTTTTGTTAAACGTTCACTTGTTTCAATTACAAGCATGTCCAGGTGGACCGGGAATTTTACGCCTTCCTTCTCAGCTTCAGCAAGATACTTAGCGCATTCTTCTTTTGAGAAGAAGGGTGTTTTTCCGTCGTTAAGATCGCGTTTTTCACCTGTTGCTTCGTTATAAGCCTTTGTAACAAGGTCAAAGTACATTGTTCCGTCTGACTTTGTTCCCATATCAGGTGAGTTGTTAATGTTTCTCAACTGAGCTACTGCCAAATCGTGAGGTGCTGAGATTTCATTATAAGCAACTACGTCGAATGCTGCACGAACTGCCTTACGGAAGTTTTCGTTCATTACAGCTACTCGGGTATTTTTCCTCATAGCTTCATCTTTTGCGTAGTTGGTTTCGTTGAAGACCTGACGGTTATAGTTCCATACTACACCGAATGTTGATGAGTTCGGCATCTCGTAGTGGGTTTTTCCTTCATATTTCTTCTTGTAATCATCGTAGTCTTTCCATGAAGGATTCAGAGCAAACTGTGAATAAACGCCCTGGTCAAAGCCCTTTGCTACTGAGTATACGTCTTTACCGTCATCATAAACTTCAGTAACCTTGGAAATATGAACATTGTCCTTATCCCAATAGCTGTCATTCTTTGTCATAACACGCTGTGACTTAGCTGTGTTTTCAGTAAGTATAAAGCCGCCGTTATAAAGAATTGAATCTAACTTAACAGCGCCGAATTCACATTTCTTTTTATCCGGGCTACCAAGTTTGCAGCCCTCACCCTTTGATTCCAAGAAGTCCTTGTTGACCGGGAAAAGAACTGTGTATGTTGTCATAGAATCGAAATATGGGATCGGTTTTTCCATGGTGTACTTGACTGTGTAGTCATCTACAGCCTTAACTCCAACCTTGTCCCATTCAGCGTCTGAAAAATCGCTTCCGCAATAAGCTTCATATCCCTTGATGACGCCCTGGAGCAGCCATTTTGTACCTGAGTTGAATTCTGCACCGTGACGAACGCCTGTTACAAAGTCTTGAGCTTTAAGTTCAGCGTATTCTTCGCCTTGGTTTGTTACCCACTTAACTCCCTGGCGGATTTTAAACGTCCACTCTGTGTAGTCAGCGTTATGCTCCCAGCTTTCAGCCAAGCAGGGAACGATCTTTCCATAAGGATCATTTTCTACTAGACCGTCAACCAAGTTGGCATTAACCCTGTGGTTGGTCTGGAGAGGTGTTGTTACATAATCCATGCTGTCCAAGTCTGTGCTATAAGTTACGGTAAGGTCCTTATCTTCAACCTTGGTTTTTTCTCCACTACCAGAAGTTCCTGATGTGCCCGGTTTGCTGCCACCGCAAGCGGTAAGTGCTAAAGCGGCTGCCAGCGTAAGTGATAGCCATTTCTTTTTCATATTGTCCTCCTTGGGAATAACATATTCATTTTTCCAATGAATTGTTGCCAGTATACCACAAATTCTTTAAAAAAGCGAATTCTAAAAAATATTTTTTTATAAATATGCTATAAATATAGTAAATAAGCCGTCCAAAAGGTCTGAGCTTTTTATCTCGGGCCAATTGGACGGCTTTTTCAAAAGTCTTCGTTTTTTATTTTGCCTGCAAAATTTTATCTATCTTGTTGGAAATATCGGACTTGCTGAAGGGCTGTTCAAAGAAATATGTGTCATACCCTGCAGATTTTCCGTCTTTCATATAGAAAATTGCAGGGATATACTCAACTTTTTTGCCCGCTGAATAGGCATCGAAATCAGTCCCCGCCTTTTCCGCATCAAGATAATATACCTCGATATTTTTCTTTTTTGCCAGCTCATCAAGGATTGGTGCAAAGCGTCTGCAATATGGGCAATACAGGGCCCCTGCATAAATAAAGGCCTCTTTCTTGTCCTCTTCAAACTTCTTTAACTCCGCCATATTGATCTCTTTAAAATCGCTGACGGCTTTTTCATAGGCCTGCTTCTCTTCTTCGGGGATCTCATCTTCAGAGTTTTCCGAATCCGAGCTCTCCGCAGATGTGGTCTCCGATCCTTGTGCAGGCTCAGAGTTCTCCCCGGTCCTTCCCGAGCAAGCAGTCATCGCTAAAAAGATGACCAAGATCAGTGACAAAAAAACCGCTTTATTTTTCATAAGCAACTCTCCTACATTACGGTTTGAAAATCCAAATTCCTATGAGATTTTTCCCAATTCTTCGCGAATCTTTGCTATGGCCTCTTCATATTGAATTTCTGAATTTTCCATATCTGTTCTTGTGGAATACTCGACAATACCTTCCGGTGCCTTCTTGCCGACTGTTATCCTCAGCGGTATTCCGATAAGATCCCTATCATTGAACTTGACTCCGACCCTCTCGTCCCTGTCGTCCAGAAGGGTTTCAACCCCCGACTCGGTCAAGGTCTCATAAATGTCTTCAGCCAACTTTACCTGGTCTTCGTTTTTGCAATTGACAATGGTTACTATTGCGTGGAAAGGAGCTGCTATGAGCGGCCATACAATACCCTTTTCGTCGTGATTCTGCTCAACTATTGCCGATATTGTACGGCTGATTCCTATACCATATGAGCCCATAACAAATGGTGTGGCCTTCCCGTTTTCATCTAGGAAAGTTGCATTCATGGATTCCGAGTATTTGGTCCCCAACTGGAAAATATTGCCGACCTCAATACCCCTTGCAAATTCCAAGTGGCCGCCGCAATTCGGGCAATGGTCCCCTTCTTTAACCATAAGAAGGTCATCCGCCACTTCGCCCTTGAAATCCCTGCCATAGTTGACATTTTTCAGGTGGAAGTCTGTTTCATTTCCTCCACAGAGCAGGTTTTTCTTTAACGTCAGGCTCTTGTCAACGATGACCCTGACATCCTCAGCCGGGCCGATGGGCCCTGTGAATCCTGCCTCCGCTCCGGTGATTTTCTCAATGGTCTCATCGTCCAGCATCTCAATCTCATGCTCGGGCACCTTGAGATAGGCAACAAGTTTTGCCATATTGAGTTCTCTGTCGCCCGGAACAAATACTATCACGGGCTTTTTCTCGACCGACAGGCAAACGGCTTTCATCATCTTATTTGCAGGAACTGATAAAAATCCTTCCAATTCCTCAATCGTCTTTACTCCCGGAGTCCCCACTTTCTCCATATCAAGCAGGTCGGCCCTTTCCTCTTCTTCAAGCTTGACCCCGCATTTTTCATCGGTTGCCGCATAGTCGCATGAATTGCAGTAGGCGATCAAACCCTCGCCAACTTCTGAAAGGGCTGTGAACTCATGTGACACATTTCCGCCCATGGCTCCGGAATCCCCCAAAACAACCCTATATTCAATTCCCAGCCTGTCAAAAACCTTGGCATAGGCATCCCACATAATCTGATATGCTTCTTCCATACCTGCCCTGTCCTTATCGAAGCTGTAAGCATCCTTCATCAGGAACTCTCTGGACCTGTTGATGCCGAAACGGGGTCTTTTCTCATCGCGGTATTTCCACTGGATTTGATAAATATTCAATGGCAGCTGCTTATATGACCTGATCTCTTGAGAAACCAGGGCTGTGAAATATTCCTCGGCTGTGGGACCCAGGCAGAATTCCCTGTCTCCCCTGTCCTTTAGTTTGAACATTTCAGGACCGAAGGTCTGCCAGCGGCCCGATTCTTCCCATATTTCCCTGGGCTGGATAATAGACGTCCTAATCTCCTGAGACCCTGACCTGTCCATCTCTTCCCTGACTATTTTTTCAATTTTTTCCAGAACTCTAATTCCCAAAGGAAGATAGCTGTATATTCCGGATGCCGTTTTTCTTATCATGCCTGCTCTGAGAAGCAGCTTGTGACTTGCTATCTCCGCATCTGCCGGCGATTCTCTAAGAGTCGGCATGTAGTATCTCTTCATTCTCATTGCTTGTTCTCCTCTTCCTTTGCCTTCCAATTAAGATATGCATCAATAAAGTCATCCAGGTTGCCATCCATAACTCCTGCAACATTAGGCGTTTCGTATCCGGTCCTGTGGTCTTTTACCATTGTATACGGCTGAAATACATAGGACCTGATCTGGTTACCCCAGGAAATTTGAGTGTACTTGCCCTGGATATCCTCTATTCTTTCTTTTCTTTCTTCTTCCTTTATTTGAACCAGTTTTGCAACCAGCTCTTCATAGGCCTTAACCCTGTTTTGAATCTGGGACCTTTCATTCTGGCAAGTTGCTACAACTCCAGTAGGAAGGTGGGTAATCCTTACTGCCGAGTCGGTGGTGTTTACGTGCTGGCCCCCCTTGCCTGAAGACCTGTAAGTATCTATTTTCAGATCCTTTTCGTCGATCTCGATCTTGCCTATGTCCTTTATTTCCGGATAGACGTCAATGCTTGAAAAAGAAGTATGTCTACGGCTCTGTGAGTCGAAAGGTGAGATCCTGACCAACCTGTGGACCCCCTTTTCTCCCTTGCAATAGCCGTAAGCATATGGCCCCTTTATCAGATAGTTGACAGACTTGATTCCTGCCCCTTCCTCTTCGCTGATTGCCGTCATTTCGACCTTCCAGCCCCTGGACTCAAACCATCTCTCATACATTCTTTGGAGCATCTGAGCCCAATCCGTGGCCTCCATCCCGCCTGACCCGGCATGGATGGAAAAATAGCAATTGTTGTGGTCATACTCTCCTGACAAGAGAGCCTGGGTTTTCAATCCGTTGTATTTTTTATTGATCTCAAGAAATTCACTCTCAAGCTGACCCGACTCTTTGTGGTATTCCTCATCTGAAAGGAGTTCCAGCAGGTCCGCCATATCTCCATAGGAGCCCTCCAATTCCTCAAAGCTATCTATGGTCTTTTTCTTGTCATTGAGGTCAACCATATGGTCCTGGGCCGAATCCGAGTCGTCCCAGAAGCCCGGATCAAGGGTCTTTTTCTCCATTGCTTCAACGGCGGCCTTCAGGCCTTCGATGTCAAAGTGACCCCCTTAGGTCTTCCAGCTTTTTTCCCAGGAGTTCGACCTCTTTTTCCATTTCGTACTTTTCCATACAATCCTCTTATTTGTTTTTACCGTGGCAGTTTTTATATTTCTTTCCTGAACCGCATGGGCATGGGTCATTTCTTCCTATTTTTTTGGATTTTCTTACAAATGGCTGACTGCCGCCTTCATCATCCGGAGCCCCGCCTTCCCTTATGGGCCCTGAAACCTGTTTTCTCTCAATGCTTGATGCCGGCACCAGATGATAAATCAGGCGTACGGTCTCTTCCTTAATGGACTCGTTCATTGCCATGAACATGTCATAGCCCTCATTTGCATAAGCCCTAACCGGGTCCTCATTTCCGTAAGATCTGACATTTATCTCTTTCCTGAGCTGGTCCATAGCATCGATGTGGTCCATCCACTTGGTGTCGACCACTCTTAAGAGGACAACGCGCTCAAGCTCTCTCATGTTTTCGCTGCCAAGTTCCTCTTCCTTCTTTTCATAAAGGTCTTCGGCGATCTGTATGAGCTTTTTCTTCAGGTCTTCCTGGCTGATATCCTGGATTCTTCCAATGGCAAGCATGCCTTCCGGCAAATAAAGATTGTTGAGATAAGTAAAAAGTCCCTTCATTTCCCAATTCTCGGGCGATACGGTTTTTGAGCAGAAGGAATCCACAGCTTCAGAGATAACGGACTTTATCATCTCGTTGATATAGTCTTTCATGTTTTCTCCCTTTAGGACCCTGTTGCGCTCCCCATAGACCGTATTCCTCTGAACATTCATGACATTGTCATATTCAAGAACTCTTTTTCTTATTGAGAAGTTGTTGGCCTCAACCCTCTTCTGAGCCATTTCTATGGACTTGGTCAGCATCCTGGCTTCCAGGGGGTCATCATCCGGAAGGAACTTTGATTGGGACATCTGCTTCATCTTCTCACCGCCATAGAGGAACATGAGCTTGTCCTCCAAGGATATGAAGAATCTTGAAACTCCGGGGTCTCCCTGCCTTCCCGCACGTCCTCTTAGCTGGTTATCTATACGTCTTGACTCATGCCTGGAGGTGCCGAGTATATATAGGCCTCCCTTTTCTACAACGGCCTTTGCATTCTCTTTGGTTTCAATAGAGAACTCATCCTTGAGCTTGCTGAATTTTTCACGGCTTTCAATAATTTCCTTTCCGCTGACCCAGGCTTCTTCCTCAACCTCCCCGTCCTCATTTACTACGGGATCGAGCGGGAACCTGTCATCTTCTTCAACATGTCTGAATGAATCAGCCCACTCTATGAGAGCGTCGGAATAACCCTGTTTTCTCATGGCATCCTTGGCCATCCATTCGGGGTTTCCTCCTAAAACTATATCGGTACCACGGCCGGCCATGTTGGTTGCGATGGTGACTGTTCCTAAACGGCCTGCCTGGGCAACAATCTGGGCTTCCAATTTATGCTGCTTGGCGTTTAAGACTGAATGCTTGATGCCTGCCCTTTTCAAAAGGGTTGATATCAGCTCCGAAGTCTCGATATCAACTGTACCTACCAGTATAGGTTGGCCCGTCTCATGTACGCTTCTTATTTCTTCAACAATGGCCTTGAATTTCCCCTCTTCGTTTTTGAAGATGAGGTCATCATTGTCGGCCCTGATCATTGGTTTGTTTGTTGGAATTTCTATAACGTCCAGGTTGTATATTTCGGCAAATTCATCTTTTTCGGTCATGGCTGTACCGGTCATACCGGAGAGCTTGCCGTACATTAAGAAGAAGTTCTGGAAGGTTATGGTTGCCAATGTTTTCGATTCTGACTGGATCTCGACATTTTCCTTGGCTTCAATGGCCTGGTGGAGGCCGTCAGAGTAGCGACGTCCCTCCATGATACGGCCGGTAAACTCATCGACTATTTTGACCTGGCCGTCAACGACTACATAGTCTATATCCCTTTTCATGGTGGTCCTGGCTTTCAGGGCCTGGTTTATGTAGTGCATAAGCTCCATGTGGGAGGGATCTGAGATATTCTCAACATTGAAAAAGGCTTCGGCCTTGCCGTTTCCTTTTTCTGTGAGGTTGGCGGACTTCCTCTTCATGTCCACAACATAGTCCACGGTCTCCATCTTGTGCTCTTCCAAGAGATTGTCAAGTGGGTTGGACTTGTCGTCCTCATCCGGGTCCAGAATTCTTCCCTTCAATGTTTTAATGAAGGTGTCGGCCCTGCTGTACATCTCTGTTGAGGGGTCGCCCTGGCCTGAAATTATCAAGGGGGTCCTGGCCTCATCGATCAGGATGGAGTCGACCTCATCGACTATGGCAAAATTTAAGCCCCTCTGAACAACTCCCGATTCATAGATGGCCATATTGTCCCTAAGATAGTCAAATCCGAACTGGTTGTTGGTACCATAGGTGATGTCGGCATTATAAGCAGACTGCCTTTCGGCCGTGGTCATCTCCTGCAAAATACATCCTACTGTCAGGCCCAAAAATTCATGGACCTTGCCCATCCATTCGGAGTCACGGTTGGCCAGGTAGTCGTTCACGGTTACTATGTGGACGCCCTTGCCGGCAATGGCATTTAAATACGCAGGCATGGTGGATACAAGGGTCTTTCCTTCACCGGTCTTCATCTCTGCTATCCTGCCCTGGTGGAGGATAATTCCTCCTATGATCTGAACCGGATAGGGTTTCATATTTAAAACTCTCCAAGCCGCCTCTCTTACGGTTGCGAAAGCTTCCGGCAGAAGGTCGTCAAGACTTTCCCCGTTTTTGTATCTTTCCTTGAACTCGGCAGTCTTAGATCTGAGTTGGCTGTCACTAAGCGTCTCCATGGTTTTTTCCAATCCCAGAACTTTGTCTACCAGGGGTTGGATTTTGGCAATTTCCTTTTCAGAAAAGGATTTTGTAAAGAAATCAAATAAGCCCATACTTTCCTTTCTCACTTCCTCTTAAATTACAAATAGTCATACAGATTTATTATACACAATATTAGACATGCTGATATAGTCAACATGTCTCAAAATCAACCTTCTTTTAATTTTTCTCGTTATTATATCAAATTTGTACTTTATAGGTGTGTGAATTGTAAGTAGGAAAGCTGTTAAGGAATAAAAAACTTCAGATACATTGAAAAGGGGCTATGCATCAGACCTTGGCTTTTGCATAACCCCTTTTATAACTATTTTATTTCAAAATCCTTTTTATTGAAGTTGTTTTTAAAAGGATAGATCCTTTTGCCGGTAAACCTGCTTTTGAAGAAAAGTTTTTTCATGACTTCATCATTTAGTTCTGAATAAAAGTCTTGATTTTCAGGGAGTTCTATTGGTGGACAAGACTCAAGTTCCGGAGTCAAATCTTTACCATAATCATAGCCCAAACAGTATTCCGAGTCTATTTCATCACATCTACTAATATATCCTGTCCTTCCAACCACCTTACTAAACTTATCATTTTTGACGTCATATATATAATAAAAGTCTCTGAAATCAGCAAATGTTTCATCCCTTCCTTCTAAAATGACTTGATCTTTTTTATAATCCAAAACGGGTGAAGCTAAATACCCTGGAGCAAAAGCTTTGTCAGCGTCAAGAGAATAGGCATGGGTTATTTCCTTTTTATTCTTATCATATATGAAGAAGGTTAGCGGCATTGTTATCACGGCATAATCCTCTTTTTCGTAAACAAGCGTTGAATCTGATCCAAAAAATATATAGGTCATATAAGAAGGTGATGTTAAAAAACTTCTGTCTTCTCTTCCGCATGATGTAAGCAATACTATAATCGCGAACAGTGTAACAAAAATTTTTTTCATATTATATGCCTTTTACCTTTAACAAGTATTTTGCAGCTCCCGGAATAACATCTATAATCGCCATATTATTGTTATTACTGCGACTACTCGTTCTTCCTGTAACTTTTGCGCCCACATAAGATTTCCCACGATTATCAAATATATAATGTCCTGTGATAATCGTTGAGTGAATAAAAGTTTCTCCATCATATACTTGAATAAAATCTCCATTCACAAACAATGGATTTGTACGTGCCAGGAAAGGCGAATAGGAATCACAAGTTCCCCATAATTTAACACTTTTACGGACAGTAAAATAATTATTAAATTTTGTTGCTCCTGACCATGATCTTGATTTATGATCCATATCCTGATAGTACCATCCTGGTTTATCAGGCCTTGCTCCACCTGCTAACATGCAATGTGATATAAAATTAGTGCAATCATACGAATTCTTGAATTTTGAAAAATCTTGATAACGAACCCCTGCGCCCCCACTTACAGGTGTATCCTTATTAAAATTTCTCCTTGCATAATTTACTGCACCGGTTTTATTAAACATTTTACTTAAACTTTTGGTTTTTATTTGTTGTTTTTGAGTCTGACTTTCCTTTTCGGCAAGTTTTATTTCTTCATAAAATTGTTTCTTTATCTTATCAATTTCTTTATCTTTTTGTATCTTTAAATCTTCAATGTTTCCCTTATTATTTAAAGTTCCATTTTCCAGTCGCTCAAGATTTAATACCGCTTCATTGCTATACTTATTATATAAAGTAGGCCATATTGCTATGTTGACTCCCCCTATCCCGTCAAAAACATTCTCTATTGTAAATGTGCCATTAACATCAGAACATTTTACAATGATATTCAATGCTTCTCCTGAACTTTCTCCAGATGTATCACTTGAATACAAGAACTCTGACCGGATATTGACGACATAAATAGTAGTGCCACTCTGTTTCACTCTTTTTAGAACTTCCGATTTTAGAGAAATTGGCTTCTTATCTAAACAATACAAATCTGATACTTCATTTAAAACACTTTTTTTACTGTTAAGATAAGCGTTAACAATGTTACTTCTTTTATAGGAAAAAACCTTGGTCTCTCCATAACGAAAGAATTTATACAAATCCTCTGAAAAATTTCGAGCATATTCTTCTTCTGACGAATATAATGCCGTGTTTGTTAATCCTTGTTTTTCTGCTATTACTCCAATATCTCCAATAGTTATGAAGAAAATAATAACAAATATAATAAGTTTTATATGTTTTTTCATATTTCCTCCTAAAACTGAGTATTGTTCAAGTTCTGCTATTTTCTAGTCAAGCAACTACTTGGTGAAGTGTCCCTCAGCCGGGCTGATCATGCCATAGTTTCCGGCCTTTCTCCTATATACGACTGAAAGGGTGTCAAGGTCCATATTGAGGAAGAGGAAGAAGTCATGTCCCAAAAGTTCCATCTGCATAACGGCTTCTTCCGGCGTCATAGGCTGGACATCAACCTCTTTTACCCTTTCAAGGTCAACGCCTTCGCCGGCCTGAGCCTCTTCCGGCAGGTCTTTAATTTCTTCAAATATTAAGCCTGTTTTCATTTTCCTATGTTTTTTCTGCAATTTGGTCTTAAATTTTCTTATCTGTGATACCAGGGCTTCAACGCATTGGTCCACACTCTGCAGCATATCGAAGGAGGATTGGTCTGCACGGAAAATCGTATCTGAACCCGGCACAGGAATTGTTATTTCAACCCTTTTATGCTGGCCCTCGGTGGACATGGTTATGGTTGCCTGAACGTCTTCTTCAAAGTATTTGTCAAGCCTGTTTACTTTTGACAAGGTTTCTTCTTTGAAATTGTCGCGAACGTGAATATTCTTACCTACAAAACGAGCTTTCATAGCGTCCTCCTTTTCTATTACTTTAATTTTACCCTATTTTCTCCTTTAGCGGACAGTTTTGGGAAAAAGTTTTCATATTTTTGGCTTTTAAAATACAATCCGCGTCAAAAAGAATATTAATTAATTCTTAAATTTTAAAGCCCTTATTTTAGACCTTTGAATAAATATTTTTCAATTTGCCTCGTTAGCCGCGGCTTATAGCTTGTGGGAAAAGGCGGGAAAATATTGTGGATAATGTGGATAATTTTCTGTATAAGCCTTTATAAGCCATTTTTATCCACAAGTTATCCACATTTTGGTGGATAACTTGTGGACTTAATTAAAATTTGACTTTCCAATCACTTTTTGCATGCAATCTTCTCCACCTAAAATATGCTCATTTGCTTGAAATAATATTCTCTTGCTTGTGGTATTAGACTTTTAGCTAACATCATATTGTAGTCTGAACAATTGTTCCGTTCGCCTTCTATGAAATATTATTAGCTATATATTCCTTGGGTATAAATAATTTCGGAAAGACCGGAAAAATTTTATATAAATTGAAAGGAAGTAAAATGAAAAAATTAGTTCTCTATAAAAAAGATGTCTGCCCCTTCTGTCAAAAAGTTATGACCTTCATGGACAAAAACGGCATTGACAGCGTTGAAATGAAGGATATCATTGAAGATCCCAAGAACGAAGAGTTCTTAATAAAAGAGGGCGGACTCGACCAAGTCCCCTGCCTCTTTATCGACGGCAAGGCCATGTATGAGTCAGATGATATCATTGAATATTTGAGAGAGACCCTTTTGCAGGGAAAAGAGGTTCCCGAATCAAAGGATGATCAGGGTTCAGACGGTATGTGTCCCATATTCTAAATTAAGTTTTCTAAACAAGAAAAAAAAAGGCTTGCAGTCAAAGCTGCAAGCCCTTTTTTAATCTAACTACTTAAAAAAGCCTTTAAGAAAACTCATAACAATATAAGTTGCCAAGGCGGAAGCCCCTATTGAGATTGCCATTGAAACTATAACTCCGCCAAGCTTCCCTGATGTCTTCTTCTTTTTCCCCAGTCTGAACCTGTTCTTTATATTGGTAAAATCCATGGTGTTGATCTTTTCATCTTCCTCCGGAATTATCCTTGCCAGGTCCATCTCTTCTTTTGAAAAGGGCATAGGGTTTTTCAGGTAGTCCCTGATAGCCTTGACGTTCCTGCTGAGAATTGCTTTGGGTTCGAAGATCTTCAAGCGGTTCAGGGCGGCAGGCCTGTCCACAACTCCTGTCCAAAGTTCTATCTCCCTGCTCCTGCACTCTTCTACAAAGGACTCTTTAACACTCATGTTTCTCACTATAACCGCCTCAAGATTGAGGTCCCCTATGTCATCGAAAAAGTTCTGGGGAGGATTGTCCACTAATAGGGCCAGCCTGGCCTCTGAATTGTGGTCCCTTATAATCCGCATGCTTGAAATCCTGTTTGAGGCAAAAATTGTCCTGTCCAGGAGCTTATGCCTTGTCACGGTTTCAAGCAGGGCCTCCTCCATTCCCGGATAAAGGAAATTGTCGTTCTTCATCCTGATTATACTTTCATGAGGAAGTCTTTCAGCCCATTCAAGATACTCTTCAAGGCTGGGTATATGGACATCTTCTTTTGAAGTAAAATTCCTGAATGTCTGTGACTGGAGTTCAGCCAAGGTATGGTGGCGGACAAATCCCACCCCCTCTATCATCCTGGACTCGGAATCATCGTGAAAGACGACCAGCTTGCTGTCTCTTGAAAAATGAACATCCAGCTGGATCCCGTCAGCTCCGGCAAAAATGGCCTCCTGAAAAGCCTGCATGGTATTTTCAGGATATTTATCGTCGACTCCTCTATAGGCGAAAATCTTCATTTATTCCCCTTTCCGGACTCAAAGTTGGTCATCCTCTTCATCAAAGAGCATCGCAAGCTCGAGCCACGAATCCCCAAGTTCCTCTTTTTCCTTGGCTATATTTGAAAGCCGGTCATGCAGGGACATGGCTTCTTCATAGTTTTCATAAAGGGCCCCGTCCAAAGCCTTTTTCTGCAATTCCGCCTCTTTTTCCGTCAGTTCCTTAATTCTATCATCAATCTCTTTCATTCGGGTCTTTAAGCGTCTTATTTCTTTCTTGGCCAGCTTTTCCTTTTTTCTTTCCTTTTTCTTTTGGGTTTCCGTCATAAAAGCCGAACCGGAATTTTCTTCTTTCTTTTTATTTGCCGAATCTATGTAGGCCAGGTAGTCGTCATAATTTCCCTTGACCTCCTCGATCCCCCCTTGGCTTAGGTGAAAAATCTTGTTGCAAACCCTGTTTAGGAAATACCTATCATGGCTTATGGCAAGGACAGTCCCGTCATAATCCCTCAGGGCATTTTCAAGAATCTCCCGGCTCTCCATATCAAGATGGTTTGTGGGCTCGTCCATGAGGAGGAGGTTTGCTTGGGAAAGCATAAGTTTGAGAAGGGCAAGCCTTGCTTTTTCTCCTCCTGACAATCCCCCGACTTTCCTGAATAGGGTGTCCCCCTTAAACTGAAACTTGGCCAGGTTTGACCTGACTTCATAGCGGTCCATCTGTGGATAGGCGGACCAGAACTCTTCAATAACTGTATTCTCATCATCAAGCGTTTGTTGTTCCTGGTCGAAATAGGCAACCTTCACAGCCGATCCGAATCGTATGTCTCCACTGTCAAGTCCTTCTTTTTTCATAATCATCCTGAAAAGTGTGGTCTTGCCTGCTCCGTTCGGGCCTATAAGCCCTGCCTTTTCTCCCCTTCCCATGTAGAAACTAAGGTTACTGAAAAGGGACCTGCCGTCGAAGCTTTTTTCCAGATCCTCTACTATGAGAACATCGTTTCCTGACCTGTACCTGGCCGTCAGATTTAAGGACATCTGCTTTTGGTCTTTGGGCGGAAGCTCTATCCTCTCCATCTTATCGAGGAGCTTTTGCCTGGATCTTGATTGGGAAATTCCCCTCTTTCTCTTTGAGCCTCCCAGCTTGGACAGCCTCTCGATTATCTCTTCCTGTCTGGCTATCTCCTCCTGCTGGTTTTCATAGGCCCTTTCAAGAATCTCCAGGTCCTTGGCCCGTCTCACGGTATATTCCCCATATCCGCAGTTATATATATGTATTTTTTTACCCTGGATCAAAAATGTTCTGTCGACCAACTTATCAAGAAAATACCTGTCGTGGGAAATAATCATACAGGCTCCTCTGAAATCCGATATAAAGTTTTCCAAAAATCTTATGGCATCTATGTCCAAGTGGTTTGTGGGCTCGTCAAGAAGGAGCATATCAGGACGTCCGCTCAACATTTGGGCAAGCTCAAGTCTTGATTTTTCTCCGCCGGAAAGGACATTAACGGGGTCGTCAAACCTGTCCTCGCTAAAGCCCATGCCCTTCAATATTCCCTTGATTTCCGACATATATGAAAGGCCGCCCTCTTCCTCAAACTTATCGGTCAGCCACTGGTATTCGTTCATAATCCCGGTCAGCTCTTCCTTGGTCTGATTTTCTCCCATGAGTTTTTCCAGCCGACCCATCTTCTTTTCTATTTCAAAGGCCCGCCAATAGGCCTTCTTGCACTCTTCAAAAATGCTGTTATCCGACTCAATGTGGACATTCTGCTTAAGGTAGGCTATCCTCAGGTCTCCGCTTTTATATATCTTGCCGGAGTCGGCCTCCATTTCCCCGACAATCATGCGGAACATGCTGGTCTTGCCGACCCCGTTAGCTCCGATAATTGCCACCTTGTCCCCGTCATCAACCTGAAAGCTGACATCATTTATTATGGTCTTATCGGCAAAGCTCTTGGTTAAATTGTCAACTGTCAGTATTGCCATCTCAAACTCTTCTTATAATCTATCTTCTAGTTTTCCCTGTAATCATGCGGGTTGTGTATGTAGTAAGTTAATGTGTGCAAGCTCTCTTCAAGAGAGACGTTCTCTATTACAACGCCTTTCGGTAGAACCAGGTCCGAATAAGCAAAGTTCCAAATCCCCTGGATCCCTGCACGGGCAGCGGCTTCTGCAACTTCCTGGGCATGCTCCGGTGGCGTTGTGATTGTCAAAATATTAATTTCCAGCTTTCGGCATGTTTCCTCAAGATCTTTTACATCAAGAATTTCTATTCCCCTCAAGGATTTTCCGATCTTATCCGGACTGCTGTCAAAAAGGGCGGCGAGCCTGTAGCCCCTGTTTGTGAAAAGCTGTGAATTTGCTATGGCCTTTCCCAGGTGGCCGATTCCGACTATGGCAAGCTTCTCACCCCTATTCAATCCCAGTATTGTGGCTACCTGGTCTTTTAGAGATGCTACCCTGTAGCCGAATCCCTGTTGGCCGAAACCTCCGAAATGATTTAAGTCCTGACGGATCTGAGATGCTGTAAATCCCGTAATACGGCTTAGCTCTGCAGAGGAAACCCTCTCAACGCCCTTCTGCTGAAGCTCTGTCAAGTAGCGGTAATACTTGGTCAGCCTCCTAACCACCGCCTTCGGGATTTTTTTAATCATCTTCTTCATCAACATGTCTCCCTTCACTTGGTTTTCCCGTTTTCCCTTTTCTCGTTTTGCACTTTACTTAGTTAATCATAACAGTGGGGCAAAAAGTCGGCAAATCGGCTCCTTTGCCCTGGTGAAAAATGACCTTCGGTCCAATTCTTCCCTGGTTAATTTAGTAGATTTTTTCATATCTTCTGCGAAAGCCTTTCTCAGCTTAGCATTGACTTCAGCCGAGTATACTATCATGGAGGCCTCGAAATTTAAAGAAAATGATCTCTCATCAATATTGGCTGACCCCACCATTGACAAGGAGTCGTCAACCAATATCACTTTTGAATGTAGGAAACCGCCGTCATAGCGGTAGACATTTCCGCCCTCATCTATGATGTCCGATACAAATGAAAGGGTGGCCGGATACACTATGGGGTGGTCAGGCCGGTCCGGTATCATAAGGTTTACTTCAACTCCCTGGTGGAGTATCATGACCAAAATCTCATAAAAACCCTCATCCGGAATAAAATAGGGAGTTTGGATATATACACTATGATTCGCTTCCATGATCATTTTGGTCATGGACAATTTTATGTTTTTCAGTTCCGTATCCGGGCCGCTGGTCAAGAGCTGGCAAGGCGTATCCCCCATTCCTGAGACATCCCTATATGGAGGCTCAGTTCCCGGACACATACCGCTTGCATAAAACCAGTCCTGTAAAAAGCGGGTCTTTATGGCCTTTGCAGCCGAACCCCTGATTCTCAGGTGGGTATCTCTCCAATATTCGAATTTGGAATTTTTGCCCAGGTACTCATCGCCGACATTGAAGCCTCCACAATATCCGATTTCATCGTCTATGCAGACCAGTTTCCTGTGGTTCCTGTAGTTCATGCGCAAATTGAAGTATTTCAAAACTGAGGGATAGAAAAAAGCCGTTTCTATTCCGGCCCTGTTCATTGCCGAAATCTCCGCTTTTTTCAAATATCTCCCGCCCACGCCGTCGGTCAAAAAGCGGACTTTGACCCCTCTTTTTGCAGCCCCTATAAGCTTGCTTACTATGGTTTTGCCCAGATTGTCCGACTTAATAATGTAGTACTGAATCTCTATGCTATATTTGGCCCTGTCTATATCGCTGATCAGGCTCTTGAATTTTTCCCTGCCGTCAATGAAAACCTCAACATCGTTGTCATCAGTTATTAAGCTTCCGCCCAAACTCAGCCCCAAAAGGGCCAGCTCTCTGGCTGCCGCAATCTCATCATCTTTGCTGGCCCGGGCCAGTTTCCTGGGCATCTTATCAAGCTCTTCCTGTTGGAGCTTAATCTCATCGCTTAGAGCAAGATCCTTGTCCATTTTGAAGTTGAAAATGTGCTTTCTTCTAGTATCCCGGCCAAAGAGTAAATATGGGATAAAGCCGACAATGGGTAAAAGGGTCAAAACCATAATCCACATCATGGTTGACCTAGGCTGACGATTTCTCCCCGAATATATAACTATCAGGGTTAAAAATATATTCAGCCACCAGACATTTGACCATATTAAGCTTATGGTGTTAAAAAACATCTTCATGCTTTCCCCCTACCTATCGCTCACTAATATAGCTTTTAATTAGCGGTTTTTCATTGACTTATATCTTTTTCCCGAGTCCAATATCCTCTTTCTCATCCTGAACTCATCGGGAGTTACTTCTATCAGCTCATCTTTTTCGATAAATTCCATCATCTGCTCAAGGCTCAGTCTTATTGGCGGAATAAGCTTGAGCGCGTCATCCGATGCGGCCGAACGGATATTGGTCATGGCCTTCTTCCTGCAGACATTGACTTCAACATCCACACCTTTCGGGTCCCTGCCGATAACCATCCCCTCATAGACATCCTCTCCCGGTCCTATAAAAAGGTCCCCGCGGTTTTGGGCCTGGAAGAGTCCGTAGCCTGTAGACACGCCGGTATCAAAGGAAATGAGGGAGCCCATTGCCCTTCTTGGTATTTCGCCCTTGAAAGGCATATAGTCATAAAACTCGGAATTCAGGATACCTGTTCCACGGCTGTCCGTCATAAGCTGCTGCCTATATCCAATAAGCCCCCTGGCCGGAACGTGGAAAACAAGTCTGGTAAAGCCCGAAGGTGATGATTTGAGTTCTTTGAGTTCTCCCTTTCTCCTTCCCATCGCCTGGATTACCGTGCCTGAATACTCCTGATCAATATCAATAACCACCTCTTCGATCGGTTCAAGGGTGTGGCCGTTTTCATCTTTTCTCAAAAGAACTTCGGGTTTTGAAACTTGGAATTCATAACCCTCCCTCCTCATTTTTTCAATAAGGACAGAAAGGTGGAGTTCTCCCCTTCCGCTAACCTTGAATTCTTCGGTAGTATCTCCCTCTTCAACTCTGAGGCTGACATCGGTCTCAAGTTCCTTGAAAAGCCTGTCTCTTATATGCCTTGAGGTTACATATTTTCCCGACTTACCGGCAAAAGGCGAATTGTTAACTGAAAACTTCATACTAAGGGTTGGCTCGGAAATCTTAACAAATGGCAGGGGCGTCAGGTCCTGATCGGAGCAAAGTGTATCTCCTACCTCAATGCCCTCAACTCCTGAAACCGCAACAATTGAACCCATTGACGACTCATCAACAGGAACCCTGTTAAGGCCGTCAAATTCAAACATCTTGGTTATATGTACCTGCCTGTTGACTTCAGGATTGTTATAGTTCTTAATTACCGCTTTATCATTAACTTTGATACTACCCTGTTCAATTTTTCCTATACCGATCCTTCCGACATAGTCATTGTAGTCGCAAGTTGATATTAGGAGTTTGAAAGGCTTGTCAAAATCCCCGTGAGGTGCCGGAATATAGTCTATGATCATTTTTAACATGGGTTCCATGTTGTTTGCATGGTTCTCCAGGGTCTGATCTGCCCATCCCTCTTTGGCCGAAGCGTATATCATTGGCGAATCCAGGTAGTCTTCCGGCGCATCTAGTGAAATGAAGAGGTCCAAGAGCTCATCCTTGACTTCCTCAATCCTGGCATCCGGCCTGTCAACCTTGTTTATGCAAAGTATGGCAGGAAGCTTTAATTCAATAGCCTTTCTCAAAACGAACTTGGTCTGAGGCATAGGGCCTTCAAAGGCATCGACAAGTAGTACAACCCCGTCACACATCTTCAAAACTCGTTCCACTTCTCCACCGAAATCTGCGTGGCCCGGAGTATCGATTATATTGATTTTCACGTCGTTATAATGAATGGCAGTGTTCTTTGAAAGGATAGTAATTCCCCTCTCCCTTTCAAGGTCATTAGAATCCATGACCCTGTCCTGAACTTCCTGGTTGGACCTTATTGACCCGCCGGTCCTGAGCAGGCCGTCAACAAGTGTGGTTTTGCCATGGTCAACATGGGCAATTATGGCTATATTTCTTACATTATTTCTCTCTGACATTTTTCCCTCTAATCAATTTAAAAAATCAGGGTAGAACCCTGACTGTTTGCAAAATACCCTATATATGATAAAACTTTAACATTAGTGCTGCAATGCTCGGGTCACTCCAATATAATTATACTTCATTGAATTTCCATATGCACCCACCGGCAATACTAATAAGTGTTATTTTTGTCTGTTTATCCTGCACCTGACCTCCGACTCCCGGATGGTAAAATCATCGGACAGGGCCGAAACTATCCTGAGCCCCCTGCCGGATGCCGAAAGGTTTCTCTGACAGGCCACTTCCTTTGACCAGTTGATCCCCCTACCCTCATCCTTGACAATAAGGGTAATGTCGTCCGGATCCACTTCTATAGTCATGGATATGAGTTTATTTGAGTCGTTGCCGTTTCCGTGATCACAGCTGTTTATCATAAGCTCGGACAATATTAGTCTTAGGTTTTGAATCTCTTCTTCATTTAGGTCAGTATGCTTTGAAAGCTCGGAAACAACTCTTTTGGTTTTGCTGCAGACAGAGGAAATTTCACTTGGAACACAACCCGAATAAATATATGACATTGGCTTCCTCCTTCCGCTCTCACTATCTCCTGCTTTTCAGTTATACCCCAACTTTCAAGCTTTAAAAGAAATAACTCGCTATTTTTGTTATCCAATTGAGGAAAAGTGAGTAGCCAAGGATGGCCGGAATTTTTGTCCACAGCAGGTGGAATAAATAGAAGTGAAAGGACATGTTTGAAAGGCCCACCAACATGCAGATTATGTCATCCGGCATGCCGGGTAAAACCATTGTGATTATAAAGGCTTTTTTTACCTTGCCCTCATTTTTTTTCATCCAGTTGCTGTATTTGTTATAGGTCTCTTCTTTGCACATGGATTTTACAAAGACCACGCCCAAATACCTGGCCAGGAGGAAGTCCCCGATTTCTCCCAAAACTATACCTATGTAATTATAAAAGAAGCCCTGGACGGGTCCGAATAGGTAAACCCCTACAACAACAGCAACGCCGCCCGGTATGATTGGTATAATACATTGGATTATCTGGAGACCTATAAAAGCTAAGGGGGCCATGATTCCGAAGCTCTGGATAAACTCTTTCATAAGCTGACGGTCGCTGAATAGGCCCTTTTTAAATGCCCAAACCGCCAAAGCCACCATAAAGAGGATCCCTATAACAGTAATGGCTGTGACCAGCTTCCTGTTACTGTTGATCAGCTTCTCCTGAACCAGTCTTTCTTTTTCTTCCCAGTTCTTTTCACGGATCTCTCTTCCCTTTTTACGATGGCTCTTGAAATCTTGAGTTTTCTGCTTAAGCTCTTGTTTAGGCTCTTCCTTTTTCTCTTCCGGATTTGTTCTTTCCATTATTCGGCGTCCTCTTTTTTCTTTTCTTGACGATAGCGGGCCCTGACCCATTTGGCCCTTACATTGGCATAAAATTTTCCGTATTCACTTCTTGTTCCTGCCCTGTGTATCCCCCGACTTATCCTTCTAAAAATCCCGGCTTTTTTCAGTCTTCTCTGGCCATCCATCATCAAGACTTGCTCGTACAGCTTGTATATTTTATCTCCGAATTCCTCTGTTCCAAATTTCCATTTGGATTTTAAGGCTTCTTCATGCAATTGTTCCAATAGGTCCTTGTTGCCTATGACCATCTCGATTTTCTCTATCAGCTCTGCCCTGTCATCGTAAATCAAGCCGTTTTTACCGTCTTGGACCACGCCCTCCAAGGCCAAGTCCCTTCTGGCTATAACGCCGAGTCCGTTTGCCAAGGCCTCAATATACGTTAAACCCTGAGTTTCCGAAACTGATGCGGATACAAAGAAATCCAGGAGCTGATAGTATTGATAAATATTGTCAGGATCAACCATGCCCGTAAAGCGCACACGGTCCCTGATTCCCAGCTTATCAACCAGCTTCTCCAGGTCCGGCCTGTATTTACCGTCACCGACCAGAACTAAATAGAGCTTGCCCCACCTTTTTATAAGATCTGCGTGGGCCTCAATTATTTCATAAAGGTTCTTTTCCTGGGCCAGTCTTCCTACAGTTCCGTAAATCATGGCGTCTTCGGGCAGGTCAAGCTCATCTTTAAGCTTGCTCTTCTCTTCCGAACTGATCCTTCTCTCAAACTTTTCAAGATCTATTCCGGTAGGTATTACAACTATATGGTCAGATATTCCGCCATCTAAAAGCAGCCTTTTAGTTTTGACTGTTGGGGCAACTACCACATCTGCAGTGTTGAGCCTCATCCTCATAACCGGAGCCACAAGTTTTTCAGCCAGGTGACCCGGCAAAAGATAGCCGACATAGTACCTGTAAAGAGTGTGGTAGGTGTGTATAATGGGGCAATTCAGCTTTTTCGCCAACTTCTCAACGAAAGAATATGTGAAAAACTCACATTGGGAGTGGATTACATCCGGCTTCCATGTCAAGATTTTGTCCATAAGCTCCGAAGAAGGGAAGACCGAGGCCCTTATATCCGGATATATATTGAAGGGGAAAGATGCCATGTAGTAGACATTACCCTCAACATATGACCTATTGTTGGGAGAAAGGCAGAGGAGGCGGACGTCAACCCCCTTTTTCTCCAGCTCCTTCATCAAATTTTTTATAGATATAACCACCCCGTTAACCTGACCGGGATTTAAATCTGAAGTTAAAAGAACTTTCATTTTTTCTCCTTACTTGGATAGGCTCTTATGGAATCGGAAAAATCTTTACATAAAATTATTAAGCCTTTATGTGATTTGCAAAATATTTTTCAATTTCAGAATATCCGTAATCCTTTTCTGTTGAATATGGCTGAACCTTGTCCTTATCTTTAACTCCCAAACCGGCCATGATCGCCTTGATTTGGGCCGGCCACTTGGTCCTGGCAATTTTATCAGCCTTGGTTGCTATTACCCTGCCGCTGAAGCCCGCATCCAGGATCCATTCGTACATCTCGATGTCAAGGCTGTTGGGTTCCCTCCTCATGTCACAAACCAGGATAACATCTTTCAAGTTCTTCCTGTCGGCCAGGTAGTCATTGACAAACTTAGCCCACTTGGCCCTCTCGGACTTTGACACCTTTGCATAGCCATAGCCCGGAAGGTCAACTATCCTGAATTTCTCGTCCATATTATAAAAATTGATTGTGGCCGTCTTGCCCGGGCTGGCTGATGTGTGGGCCAACTTTTTTCTCCTGCAGAGGCTGTTGATAAAGCTGGATTTTCCAACGTTTGACCTTCCAACAAGGGCTATTTCCGGAAGATTCTCCCGGGGCCATCCCTTTTTCGAGACAGCCATAACTTCCAGATATGGGTTATTTACCTTCATTTGCCCTCCTTGTCAGGATTGAATCCGATTTTAGTCCTAGCCTCATCACTTTTGAAAATTATCTTCTTTTTCTCTTCTGCAGGCTTCATAAGAACCGCTTCCAATAAGCTGTCAACATTGTCCAGTCCTATGAACTTCATGCCTTTAATTGAGGCGTCATCAATTTCTTCCAGGTCCTTGAGGTTTTTCTTAGGCAAGTAGACCGTGTCTATTCCGTACCTGCCGGCAGCCAATACTTTTTCCTTTATTCCGCCTACCGGAAGGACCTTTCCGGTCAAGGTGATTTCCCCGGTCATTGCAAGGTCGTTTCTTACCGGCCTTCCCGTCAGTATAGAAACTAATGAAGTAAGTATGGATACACCGGCTGACGGTCCGTCTTTAGGCACTGCACCCTCCGGCATATGGATGTGGATGTCGTAAAGGTTATAGAATCCGGACGATATCCCGTACCTGTCAGCATTGGCTCTAATATATGATATGGCAAGCTCCGCCGACTCCTTCATAACCTCACCCATGGAGCCTGTCAGAATCAGGCCTCCACCGCCGGCCATCTTGTTTGACTCTATCAAGAGGATTTGGCCTCCCGATTCTGTCCAGGCCAGCCCGTTGACCATGCCAAGCTCAGGCTTTTCATTGGGATCCTCTTTAATATATGTTTCAGGGCCCAGGAATTCAGACAGGTTCTTCTTGTTAACCCTGATCTTATCCTTGCCCTCAACAATCTGTCTGGCCGACTTCCTGCATATCCTGCCTATCTTTCTTTCAAGCTCACGTACCCCGGCCTCTCTTGTGTAGGACTTTATTATCTCCCGGATTGTTCCGGAGCTTATGGTAAGGTCTTTTGCATTTAGACCGGCCTCTTCCCTCTGCTTCTTTATCAAATATGAAGAAGCGATCTTGAATTTCTCATCGTCCGTATAGCCTGCTATCCTGATGACCTCCATCCTGTCAAGCAGGGCCTTGGGTATGGTTGAAGTCGTATTTGCAGTGGTTACGAAGAAAACCGAGGACATGTCGAAGGGGATTTCCAGATAGCGGTCGATAAAGCCGTTGTTCTGGGCGGGATCCAGCAATTCCAAGAGGGCTGATGCAGGATCTCCCCTGAAATCGGACCCTATCTTATCAACTTCATCAAATAGGAAGACCGGGTTCATGGTTTCAGCCTGCTTGATCTGGTTGATTACCCTGCCCGGCATAGAACCCACATAGGTCCTCCGGTGGCCCCTTATCTCAGCCTCGTCTGTAACACCGCCCAGGCGCATTGAGGTAAACTCCCTGCCCATGGCGGCTGCAACCGACTTTACTATTGATGTCTTTCCGACTCCCGGCGGCCCCACCAGGCAGAGGATTGAGCCTTGGGGGTTGCCGTTAAGCTGCCTTACAGCTAAAAAGTCAAGAATCCTCTCTTTAACATCTTTAAGTCCGTAATGGTCCCTGTCCAGGATTTTTTTACTGAGAGCCAGGTCATTCCTATCCTCTGTGAACACTCCCCAGGGAAGCTCCAAGACCAGGTCCAAATATGACCTGCTTATGTTGAGTTCCGGAGACATGGGCGGTATATATTCCAGGCGGTCAACTTCCTTAAGCAGGGTTTCCTTGGATTTTTCAGGCATTGAAAGTTCCAAGATCCTTTCCCTGTATTGCTCGGATATGGAATAGTTGTCGCCGCCGTCTTCTCCCAATTCCTCCCTTATAATCTGGAGTTGTTCCTGGAGCAAATAATCTTTTTGGGTCTTTTTCATCCGGTCCATGGCCTTCTCGGTTATTTCCTGCTCCAAGTTGTTCAGCTTGCTGAGCAGGTCCAGGGCATGCTGGACCAGGACAAGTCTCTTGTCTATGTTGAGTTCCTCAAGTATGCCGACCGTTTCCTTGTAGTTGAGGTCAAGATGGGCGGCCACTTCGTCGGCCAGGATTCCCGGATCCTCTTTCTGCAATCTCGGCAGGAGGAGGAAGTCGGGTAGGCCCGTGCTGGACTTGAAAAACCTTATTGCCGAGCTCGATACTAGACGGGTCAGGACTTTTCTTTCTTCATTTTCGTCCAAGTCATCCCCATTATAATGGTATTCTATGACTTCCCCTTCAACATAGGGGCTTGTCCTTATTATTTTGCTTAAAGAGGCCCTGCAGATACCCTCGACAATTACCTTGCTTGACCCGTTCAAAAGCTGAAAATGCTGCCTTATAAAAACCATGGTTCCCATTTTCAGATAGTGTTCGGGCTCGGGATTTTCCACAGAAGGGTCCTTCATGGCCAATAAAAGAACAGGCTGGCCGCTCTGTAAGGCCCTCTCAAGAACCGCCTCTTCCCTCTCACTTGTCAGGTCGAATGTAAGAACACTTCCCGGATATACAATCTCCGTTCTTGACAGCAATATAGGGCACACGGTTTTGCTTTCACTATAGTATTTTTCCAACTATACCACCTCCTGCTAAAAAGACAGCCGGTTTTGCCGGCTGTCTTTATGTAAGTCTTGATCTATCGATCTTTAAGGGGCATTTTCTGTTGACCTTCCATTTCAGTTTGCCGCAACATCTTTGGCTTGTTTTTACCGTCAACAACTCCCTTATTTATTACACACTGACGAACTCCCGGATCTCCCGGAATTTCAAACATGGGATCCCTCAGCAACTTCTCCATTATTGACCTCAAGCCCCTGGCCCCCATCTTCCGCTCATAGCTCTTATTGGCTATTTCATCAAGGGCGGGTTCCGTGAATTGCAGATCAACATCGTCCATATTGAAAAGCTCTTGATATTGCTTGATAAGGGCATTTTTAGGCTCAAGCAGGATCCTCTTGAGACTGTTAGCTGAAAGCTCTTCCAGGGTTACCAGGACCGGCAACCTGCCTATGAGCTCCGGTATCAGTCCGAACTTCATCAGGTCTTCCGGTATCACTTCCTTAAGGACATCAGAAAGTTTCTCGTTCTTTATTTCGACCTTTTCCTGGTTGAAGCCTATTGGATTTGCACCCTTCCTTTTCTCTATGACCTTGTCTATTCCGTCAAAGGCTCCACCAACTATAAAGAGTATATTGCTCGTGTCCACCTGTATGAACTCCTGCCTGGGATGCTTCCTCCCGCCTTGGGGCGGCACATTGGCTGTGGTTCCCTCGATGAGCTTGAGCAGGGCCTGCTGGACCCCCTCTCCGGAAACATCTCTTGTTATAGACGGATTTTCGGATTTTCTTGCAATCTTGTCAATCTCGTCAATATAAATAATCCCTCTCTCAGCAAGTTCCGTATCATAGTCGGCAGCCTGGAGGAGTTTCAAGATTATATTCTCGACGTCCTCGCCAACATATCCGGCTTCTGTTAATGTCGTGGCATCAGCTATGGCAAAGGGCACTCGGAGAATTTTAGCCAGGGTCTGGGCCAAGAGGGTCTTACCCGAACCTGTCGGTCCTAAAAGACAGATATTTGACTTTTGTATCTCAACCCCTGTATCCCGACTCTTATATATCCTCTTATAATGGTTATACACGGCTACGGAAAGAGTCTTTTTAGCATCTTCCTGCTCTATAACATAATCATCAAGGCATCTTTTGATTTCCGCCGGCTTGGGCAGTCTTCTCGATGGTTCAAAAAAATCCACCTTTTCAACATCGTCCTTGATTATTTCATTGCAAAGAGACACACACTCGTTACATATGAAAACCCCGGCAGTTCCTGCCAGCATTTTTTTTACTTGGTCGGATGACTTGCCGCAAAAAGAGCAATGCACAACTTGATCTTCAAAATCAGCCATCTCTCCTCCTTACAATGTTGTTACATAGAATCGATAACAGAATCAATCAGTCCGTATTCCTTGGCCTGGTCAGATGTCAGCCAGCGATCCCTATCCGTATCCAATGCAATCTTTTCAATCTTCTGCCCTGTGCAAGAAGCTAAAATCTTGTTGATTTCTTCCCTTGTCTCCAGGATCTTTTTAGCTGTGATCTCTATATCCGATGCCATACCCTGAGCACCGCCTGAGGGCTGGTGTATCATTATGTCGGAATGGGGCAGGGCAAATCTCTTTCCCTTCTCTCCTGCCGCCAAAAGAACCGCTCCCATTGAAGCTGCCATCCCCACACAAATGGTGGAAACATCGCTTTTTATATAGTTCATGGTGTCATATATGGCAAGTCCGGCAGTAACTTCCCCTCCCGGCGAATTTATATAGAGCTGGATATCCTTGCTGGGATCTGTCGATTCCAAGTAGAGAAGCTGGGCAACAACCAGGTTGGCCATATGGGTCTCTATCTCTCCCGTAACAAAGATTATCCTCTCTTCAAGCAGGCGTGAGTATATGTCATAAGCCCTCTCACCCCTGTTTGTCTGTTCAATAACTGTAGGAATTAAAGTCATTATTTCTCCTTTTCGGCTTGGTCTTTCTCTTCGGTTTCTTTTTTAGTCGTTTTTTTCGTTACTTTTTTTGTTTCTTTTTTAGTTTCTTTTTTCTTTTTGCTTTCGGCTTTTTCCTTCTTTTCCTCAGCCGGCTTGGGGTCAACAAGTTTTACCTGGCTCATGAGATAGTCAATGGCCTTATGCTTAAGAAGGTCTTCCTTGAACATATCCCGGCTGCCCATAGCCTTAACTTCTTCAAGGAATTTATCCTCATCTTTTGCTCCGTAGACTCCGGCTAATTCACGAATTTTCTTCTCAACTTCTTCCTCAGTCGCATCTATCTTCTGCTCGGCAATAAGGCTTTCCAAAACCAAGTCACCTGAAAGTCTCATCTTTGCCAAAGGAAGCTTCTGGGCCTTGAGAGCCTCTAAGTCTCCTCCTGTATATTTGAGATATTGGTCAAGACCTATTCCCATCTGGCTGAGCTGGTTGGCCATATTTCTGATCTCGACGTCAACTTGCTCATCAATCAGGGCCTGTGGAAGGTCAACTTTAGAAATGTTTATGAGTTCCTCAATAGCTGCATTCTCCATATTTGCCTTGGCGGCTTCCTGTGCAGACTCTTCCAATTTCTTTCTAATGGAATCCTTGTATTCGGCAATTGTGTCGAATTCGGAAACATCCTGGGCAAAGTCATCATCAGCTTCCGGAATTTCCTTTTCTGAAATGCTGTTGATCTTTACTGTAAATACCGCATCTTTTCCGGCCAGGTCTTTTGAATGATAGTCTTCGGGGAATTTAACGTTAATATCAAACTCCTCGCCGATTGAATGTCCCTCGACCTGTTCTTCAAATCCGGGAATAAATTGACCTGAACCCAAGGTTAAATCTTGGCCCTGTGCAGTTCCGCCGTCAAATTTGACCCCGTCAACGCTGCCTGAGTAGTCGATATTGACCTTGTCGCCATCCTTGGCCGGTCTATCTTCAACAGGCTGAACAACAGCATTCTTTTCCTGTTCTCTCTTGACTTCATTTTCTACATCTTCATCGCTGACCTTGACTTCCTGCTTTTCAACTTCGATTGACTTATAGTCTCCAAGCTCCGGAACGGGTCTGAGTTCAGTTGTGACTTTAATTACGATGGGCTTGCCCTCATCCATATCCTCAAGGTCAATGTCGGGTCTGCCAATGGGCTTTAACTGAAGTTCTTTAGAAGCCTTCTCCAATAATTCGGGAAGGGCTCCGTTCAAAGCATCCTCATAGAAAACTTCGGGACCATAGTTAGCTTCAATAAGCTTCCTGGGTGCCTTGCCCTTACGGAATCCGGGAATCTGGAAGCGTCCCCTGAGTCTCTTATATGCCTTTTCGACTTCGTCCTCGAATTTTTTCCAGTCAAGTTCCACTGTATATGTGGCCTTATTGTTTTCATTTGAAATCAGTTTTGCTGTCATTCTTACTTTTCCTCGCTTTGCTAAAATTATTTGGGCAGACCTGTCTAAGTCAGCCTTGTAACCAAGTAAATGTCATTCGGTTATTATACCACAAATAAGGGGCTTAAATCAGGTCTCCCGAATCGGGCGACCATTTGCTGTTTATATAATCAAGCAGGGCCTGTTTCTTATTTGCAAGTTTGCCGTGAATATGGGCATCAAGGCAATCCTCCAGAATTCCGCCGATAAGCCTTCCGGGCTTAAATCCGCAGGCTATCAGGTCCCTTCCTGAGATATCCAGGTCACTTATCTTAGTAGCAAGTTTGTCCTTTTGAATCGTCTCAAGGATTTCCTGCATTATTTTAAGCTTATTCAGATCGCTTTCCAATTCCAAAAAAGCTCTTTTATATTCCAAAAGTGTCCGGGCTTCTTCCATGGATCTTTCTTTTAGCCAAATCCTCCAGCCTAAGGTGTCTGTGGGGAGTTCTTCAAAAACAGTCCCTACAAAAAGTCCTGCCCTGTCCATGAGCTCATTTGAAGCTTTATAGGCCTTCAAAATTCTTACGGCCTTTTCACCCGGCTCAGCCCCCTCCTCTCCTCCGTTTGACAGGAGGGCCGGCCATAGGAAGTCCGGCTCTTTAGGGAGCATGTTCAGGACTTCATCTTTTGGCAGTCGGTCTATTCCGGGCAAAAGTATTTGGGAAAGTCCCAGGCCGGCCATGATCTCAAAGGTCCGCTCAGCACCACGGCCGGTCAGCATTTTATTTATCTCATCCATGGACCGCTCAACAGAAATGCGGGATATCCTGCTTTTTCTTTCCTTTATGGCCCTCTCAAGTTCCGGGTCCATTTTGAGATCGAACCGTCCGGCAAATCTTACGGCCCTAAGCATGCGCAGGGCATCTTCGCCTATCCTCTCATTGGGATCGCCTACAGCCCTCAAAATCCCCTCTTCAAAATCATCCCTTCCCCCGTAAAGGTCCAGGATACCTTTGGATGGATTATAGGCCATGGCGTTTATGGTAAAGTCCCGCCTTGAAAGGTCGTCCTCAATCTTATTTGAATAGGTCACCTTGTCCGGGTGCCTACCGTCCATATAGCCCTCTTCCGACCTAAATGTGGTGAGCTCATAGACCTCAGCTTCCCAGATAACTCTTATTGTTCCGAAGGCCTTGCCCACATCTATGGTCTTGCAATCGGAAAATACCTCTTCAATTTCTGCCGGCCTGGCAGACGTTGCTATGTCTATATCGTGTATTTCTTTTTTTAACCAGGCATCCCTAACGGCTCCCCCGACTATCCAGGCTTCAAATCCCCTATCTTCAAGCCTGTTAATAAGCCTTATGGCGGGGTCGGGGAAAATCATAGGAGCCAACCCGCCTCTTTTATAGCGTCTATAATGCTGTTTACAGCTGCTCTGCAGGTTTCCTCGTCTGAATGCTCGGCCATTATCCTAAGAACCGGCTCAGTCCCTGAAGGTCTTACCAGAGTCCTTCCGTTTCCGCCAAGTTCCTTGTTAACCTTCTCAATAGCTTCATTGACCTTGGGGTCGCTCAAAACCTTGGCCTTGTCCTTGACCCTGATGTTTTCCAAAATTTGCGGATAAATTGCCAGTTCTGTGTGGAGGCTTGCCAGTTCGGTCTTTTTCTCGACCATTATCTCTCCGATTCTTATGGCCGTAAGTACACCGTCACCTGTTGTTGCATACTTGGAAAATATTATGTGGCCCGACTGCTCACCGCCTATTGAATAGCCGTGATCCAGCATTTCCTTTGCAACATACTTGTCCCCGACCGGGGTCTGGATATAGTCAATTCCGCATGCTTCAAGAGCCTTGTAGAGTCCGAAGTTCGACATGACCGTGGTTACGACCATGTTCTTTGAAAGCTCACCCTTCTCCTTCAAAGCATTGGCAGCTATATACATGATTCCGTCGCCGTCAACGACCTCTCCGTTATTGTCTACGGCTATGCACCTGTCGGCGTCGCCGTCGAAAGCGAAACCGCAATCCAGCTTTTTCTCCTTTACGAATTCTACAAGCTTATGGATATGGGTTGAACCGCAGTCAACGTTTATATTCAGGCCGTCCGGCTTATCATTTATTACATAGGTCTCAGCGCCCAGGGCGTCAAAAACATTTTTAGCTATTGTGAAGGATGCACCGTTTGCACAGTCCAAGCCTATGCGGAGCTTCTTAAATGATTTTCTTACAGTTGAAATGAGGTAGCCTATATACCTGTTTCTTCCGAAGACATAGTCCCTTACTTCGCCAATGTTTTCCCTCTTGGCCAGGGGCAGGGAATTCTCATCCCCGTCTATGTATTCTTCGATTTTTTCAAGCAGGTCCTCTTCCATCTTAGCTCCGTCGTGGCCGATGAGCTTGATTCCGTTATCGTGGAAGGGGTTGTGGCTGGCTGATATCATGATTCCGCAGCTGAAGTTTTCCGACTGAACTGCATATGAAACGCTTGGTGTTGTTGTAACGTGCAAAAGGTATGCATCCGACCCGCTAGAACTGATCCCGCTTGCCAGGGCATTTTCCAACATATAGCATGACCTTCTGGTGTCTTTTCCGATCACTATGGCCGGTCTCTTTCTCCCGTCCTTAGGTTCGAAATTTTTTAAATAGTAATTTCCCAAAAATCTGCCTATTTTATAGGCGTGGATTGCTGTCAATTCTTTGTTGGCTTCCCCACGGAAACCGTCGGTTCCGAAATATTTCATATTGTCCCCCTTTCGGAATTACTCTGCTTACCATTATACAAAAAGCTGGCCTATTATAATATAGGCAGACTTTTGCTTTCGCATTTCCTTTTTCACAATGAAATAGATTAGCACTAAATGCTTTCTATGAAAATATAATAGGCAATAAAAATAGAAAAATTATAAAGAAAGGCCGCCCCGGCCGGATCCTGCCGGCATGGGCGACCTATTGATTTTATTATCTTATATAGACATCGAGGTGTCTTCCTCTTGTTCCCTTGTCATATATTTTTCCGGGACCTCCGAAGGGGGTCTGGAATACTGTTCCCCTGGCTGCTGATCCCGCCAATACTATGTAGCCGTTTCCGTCACACACATAGCCCCTGGAATTTACATGACGTCCGGGAATCTTTAGACCCCCGCCGGGTAAAACCCTCTGTGAATAATAGGTGAACTTGTAGCCTCTCCAATTGACAACTCCGCGGCTCATAAAGCTTTTCAGGGAAATCTCCCCTGTCGAAGATCCTGAGTTCTTGGGTGCTTTCTTTGTTCCCTTAACAACAATCTTGTTTACAGGCTCTGAGTTGATCTCGTTGCTTATCTCTTTTTCCTGAATCTTGATCCCATTTTTGTAAACTGATTCTGTTGTTACAAGTCTCTGTCCTGCCTTGCCTTCCCTCTCGACCTTGGTCTGACCCTGAAGAACCTGATCCGACTCTTTGGTCTCGGTCTCAAAGGCGACTTCTATGCTTTTACTTTCCTGAACTTTTTCAATGTGGTCAAGGATAACCCTGTCTCCGTCTTGCAGAAGACCCATCCTTGCCGGGGCAATCATGTCGTCTTCGTCGTATTCGGCTCCTGTTTCATCCAGAAACTGTCCGACTGTGCTTGAATATGTCTTTATTGTTTTTTCATTGTCACCGTCTTTGAAGCTGATGGTTTTTAAAGTGTTCAACTCCACTTCCATACCGTCCTCAATTTGCTTGTCAAGCGGCTGTGAAATTCTGGCCCCTTCAATATTTTTATATCCGGCTTCAGCAAGGGCTTCCCTTACCGTATCCGCACTTGTATATAAACTGATTTCAACTCCATCGGCATTAAGTTTTACATCTTTAGGGCGCTGGGCATAGGCATAGCCTCCCAGCAAAGCTGCTGCCAGCATCATAACCACTAAAACTATGACTTGAAGCTTTTTAGAGTGTTGTCTCATTTTACCTCCTGTTTTTACAAAAAAGGCTAATTTAGCTAATCTTAACCGGCCTTCTTCGTGTTTTGTAACCTTTTTGTTACCAACTAGAACCTCAATCATATTACAAAGGTTACAAAATAGTTTCAAGAGTTTTTACTTGTATTGAGGAAAATGAGAGAAATTTATTTCTTTTTTGTAATATTTAACGCCATATTGTAGAGCTCATTCCTGGACAAGTTTGTCTTTGTTTTTGCCATGTTTATGGCTTCTTTAGTGGAATGTCCCCGGTCAATCAGGTCTTTCAGTATAACCTCGGCACTTTCAATTTGATCCTCCTTGGATAAGGTCCCACCCTCTTCTGCCCTATCCAGGATGATTACAAATTCTCCCCTCTCTGTCAGGTCTATGTTTCCGGCTTCCTTGCCTAAAAAAGAAATCCTTTCCTCGAAGGTCTTTGTCCACTCCCGGCAGAGGACAATCCTTCTATCCGGCCATCTCTGACCGAACTCCTCAACAGTCTTCCTGATCCTGTGGGGTGCCTCATAGATTACAGCGCTTGTTTGTAGGGAATCGAGTTTTTTCAGCCAGTTCTCCCTCTCCTTGCCCTTCCTCGGCAGAAAGCCTATGAAGTAGTAGGTCCCGTCACCAAGGCCGGAAGCCACATAGCAGGTCACCCCGGCAGAAGGCCCGGGTAAAACCGTAAAGGGAAGTCCTTCCTTAATGGCCTCTTTCAAAACGATCATTCCCGGATCGGATATTCCAGGCATTCCGGCATCGGTCATAAGGACGACCTTTTTCCCTGACCTAACCGCTTGGAGGATTTCTCCGGTCCTCTTCTTTTCATTAAATTTTTGATAGCTTATCAGGCCTGCCCTGACCCCATAGTAGTCCATAAGCGGGCCTGTGTGCCGGCTGTCCTCACAGGCAATCAGGTCGGCCTCTTTCAATATCCTAAGGGCTCTCAGAGTTATATCTTCCCTGTTCCCTATCGGGCCTGCAAGAAGGACCAGAATACCCTTGTTCTCTTCCATGTCTTCTCCACCTCTTTAATATAAAGATTTTATAAAACAGAGATCCTAAAAATAAAAGCAGGAAGGGCCATCAATCCCTTCCTGCTTTAATACTTTTGAATCCTAAAGATTCTTTCTTCAGAAAATTAGTCTTCCGGATGAATTGACTCGGTTGGGCAAACTTCTGAGCATGCTCCGCAGTCGATGCATGTGTTTGCATCTATCTCATAAATATCTCCCTCAGAAATAGCACCTGTAGGGCATTCGTCGATACATGTTCCGCAAGCAATGCAAGAGTCACTAATATGATAAGCCATTTTATCCTCCTAAAATATTAAATATTTACTTCCATCTTTATCTACTTCATGCTTAATTTTAGCATTCTGTTTTTCAAAGTCAAGGCAGCATAGGCTAACAAAGCCCAATATTTCAACGTTTCTGCTTCCTTCTCAGACTCCTGTGTCCGCCTTTTGCCCTGGGTGCTTTTGCCCTTCCTTTTAGACCGTATGGAACTTTAATATTTTTATCTTCGTTTTCTTTTTCCCAATTTTTTTCACTTGGCTTATCGGGAATTATGTTTTTGGTCAGGATTATTTCCTCTTCCTCATCCTCCTCAACAATATCCTCTTCTCCCTCAAAGACTTCCAACTCCTCATATTCCGCCTGCATGTTCATCCTTGGGCAGGTGAAGGGTCTATTGTCCTCCTCGAGGCTCATCTTCTCGCCTTCTGTGATAAATTCGTGGTCATCGAGGGATTCCCAGAGTTCCGGCTTGGGTTTGCCCTTCTTCCTCTTCTGCAGAACCTCAATATTGGCAACATCAAAATATTTTTCGTCCTCGGTCCCGTCCTCTTTATAAATATGAACCCTGACCCGGGTCTGGAGAACATCCCTCTCCACTATATAGCCCTGGCCTTCTTCCGTTAGGACCAAGGTCCCCTTGGCCGGGACTTTCTTTGTATTTGCAAGATAAACTTCCTGCTCATAATTCAGGCAGCACATAAGCCTTCCGCACAGGCCTGAAATTTTAGTCGGATTCAGGGATAATCCCTGGGTTTTTGCCATTTTAATCGACACCGGCTCAAAATCATTCATAAAGCGGTGGCAGCAAAGCTCCTGGCCGCATGGCCCGATCCCCCCTAAAATCCTGGCCTGGTCCCTGACACCTATCTGCCTCAATTCAATTCTTGTATGAAAATTTTGGGCCAGCTCCCTGACAAGCTTTCTGAAATCCACCCTGTGGTCTGACGTGAAATAGAAAATAAGCTTGGTCCTGTCCAGGGTGTATTCAGCCCCTACAAGGCTCATGTCAAGCTGGTCGTCCTGGGCCCTCTCCCTACAAAACTTCAGGGCTTCCTGAGCCATTGCCTCATTCTCTTTATATGTATCGTAGTCTTCCGAGTTCGCCTTCCTTATTATCGTATCCAATTCTTCGGGAAGCATGTTCTCCGGAAGCTCAATATTTGAAAGGGTAACAACACCGTACTCAAGTCCCCGCTCGGTATTGCAAACCACCCCGTCCCTTGCTGTGAAAATCTCTTGGCCCGGCAAGTAGTAGGCAAGTTGACCTATACCTTCAAACCTTACTCCTATTACTTCCTTCATCTTTCCTCCTCTATGTCAAACGGCTCAGTCACCAAGTTTCAAGCAAAGGTGTTCCAAAGCCAGTTGCTGATTCCAATTATTTTTCAAGCCCTGTCCGGTTTTTTCAACATCTATGATTTTTCGGCTAATTTTATCCGGACTTAAAAGCAGGCTCACTTCTTTAATAATAGCCCATCTTTCCGTATGATTGTCTTTTTCAAGGCCGGTCAAGCTATATTCCAAGGCCTCGCTCAATATTCCCGTCCATATGGCCGGGATCTTTGATATGTCCCTCTTTTTTGCATCAAGGATGTCCCCGTTCATAAAAATTTCAATTCCCCGACCCTTAATGCATGTTACCAGGAGGTTTTCAAAATACTTGTCATCTTCATTCCGGTCACTATCAAAAACCTTTTTAAGTTCAGGAGCCCTGACGTACCTACACCTGCTTCTTATGGTATCAAGAAGACTTGACCTGTTGACAGCTCCTAAAACCCAGATCAAGTGGTCGGGCGGCTCTTCCAGAGACTTGAGCAAGGCATTTTGTGCAGGTTCAAGCATATTTCCTGCATTTTTTAGGAAAATAAGACGGTGCTTGGCCCTGAGCGGCTTCCTATATATAAGGCCTATAATTTCTCTGACCCTGTCGATACTTATCCTTTCGGAATCCTCTATCAGCAGGTCCTCAATATTGTATATGCTGTCATGACCGGGATCCAATCCGTCATAATCATGGAAAATACGCCGACAAAAACACTCAAAGAGTCGCAGGACCGAATCCTGTCCCCCTTCAAACAGGTAGGCATGGCTCAGCCTATCCTCGGCGAAATATAAGCCGGCTTCTTTCAACAAAAGCTTGTCTTCTTCTTTGCAGTTACTGATGTTTGCCAAATCAAATCTTCCTTGCCCGTCTTAGATGGTCGGGTCTTTTAAAGCCTGAACATCTGATCAATGTCAAGCTGGAATACAGTAGCTCCCCCAACCTCAACCTCTACAGGGATGCTGGGATAAAGACCGGGATCAATCTGAGTTGACATCATGGGGGTTATGGTTTTTCTTCTGGAGCAATTCTGCTCAATAATTCCGAGGGCTGTAGGGATTTCGTCGTCTTCAACCCCCATTAAAAGCGTAGTATTGCCCCTTTTAAGAAAGCCTCCTGTTGTAGAAAGTTCCGTTACCCTGAAAGAATGGTCCAGGAGCTCCTCCATCAAATTGGCGGCATCTCCGTCCTGAACTATGCAAATTAAAAGTTTCATATTCTCTCCTTTAAGAGCTTTAATACTTCCTGCCAGCAATCTTCTATGACAGCTTGGCTGTCTTGCATGGCGTCAATTCTCTTAACATTTTTAGCATACTTGCAAGCCCGGTCAAAACCTTGGGAGATCTTGCTGAAAAACTCTTCCCCTGATGCCTCGAGCCTGTCAGCCTCTTTCTGTTTCTTTTTTCTCTCCAGGAGGTCAATGGGATCGGCTTCAAGGTATAAGACCAGGTCGGGTTCATAGCCCTTTGTGGCGAAATTGTTGATCTTGTAGATCTCCTCTATTCCAAGTCCCCTGCCGCATCCCTGATAAGCCAATGAAGAAAGTGTATAGCGTTCGGTAAAAACGTTTTTCCCTTCATCAATCATCGGGCGGATCAGGCGACTTGTGTGTTGGGCCCTGGCTGCTGCGTACAACAAGGCCTCACAACGAAAATCCATATCCTCATTGTCCTTATCTAAAAGGATATCCCTGATCTTCTCTCCAATATCAGTTCCGCCCGGCTCCCGGGTGAAATACATATCTATTCCGGCTTCTTGGAACTTGTTTTTAAGTCCGTCGACAACCGTTGTCTTTCCTGACCCGTCAGATCCCTCAAGGTCAATAAATATCCCTCTCATAAAAATCCTCTCTAGTCCCTATATTTTAACATAAGCCTGTCAACTTCCCCGATATAAATTGCAGGGTCGGCATCTGATGGCATTTTCAGTCCCGTCCTCGGTGACAATGATATTTCAAATATTCCCGGTCCGTCAGGCGAGCATGAGCGCTTAAACTGGTTGGTGAAAAATCTTTTAAAGAAGATCCTCATATAGCTCAATAATTCACGACCGGTCCTCTTCGGAAATGCCTTAATGCCTATGCTTAACAATTTTTCCGGCTCAAGTCCGTACTTCATAAAATAATACAAATAAAAATCGTGGACATCATACGGACCTATAATGGCTTCAGTTTCCTGGCTGATCTCCCCGTCTTTGGGAGGCAGGAGCTCAGGCGATACGGGCGTATCAACTATGTCCATTAAAATGTCTTCAAGATTCGGGTTTTTTCGAGCTTCATAAGTCACCAATTCCCGGCAAAGGCTCTTCACTATATTGCAGTTCACTGCATAAGAGGACATGTGGTCCCCGTTGTACGTGGCCCAGCCCAGGGCAATTTCCGACATATCCCCGGTACCTACCACTATGCCGCCATAAAGATTTGACAGGTCAAATAATATCTGAGTCCTCTCCCTGGCTTGGGCATTTTCAAAAGCCACAGACCTGTCTCCTTCTTTAAGCCCTATATCCATAAAATGTGGAGCCAAAGCTCTTTCCAGATCTATCTCTCTGAAGTCCGTTCCAAGCTTATCTGCGAGGAGTTTTGCGTTGGACCTGGTCCTCTTACCCGTACCGAAAGATGGCATAGATACGGTATGGATTCTCTCCGGGCCAAGACCCATAAGGTCGTAGGCCCTCTTTATTGCCAAAAGAGCCAAGCATGAATCCAGGCCTCCTGAAATACCCAGCCAGGCATCCTTGGCTCCTATGGACTTCATTCTCTGCATGAGGCCCCTGGACTGAATCCTCAGTATCTCCTCAAGCCCATCATCGTCTTCCGGAATAAAGGGGTGTTGATTTATTTCTATATTCTCAGCCTTGCCGGCCTTTTCAGCTTCTTCCATATCCTGAAAATCAGAAAGGTCGGGGTTTTCATCGTTAGAATCAAATTCCAAGCAAGTGCCTGTATATCCTGACCAGGTTTCAGGATCTTTCTCAGCTATAAGCTTTCCGTCATGTGAAATCATGCATTGTCCCGAATACACGAGGTCCCCGCTTGACTCCCCCTCTCCGGCCGAGGCCAGAAGGACTGCCCTTCCCCCAAAACTCAGTTCGTTTAATTTTTCTATATTGTCCCGCCTGAGCCCTGACCTGTCGGCCTGGGCAAGGGGCATTAAAAGGATGTCAATGTTCTTGTTATGCAGGCTCTTTATATTGGCAGCTGAAAGGTAGTCTTGTGGATCCTCCATTGAAAGCCCTATCTTGACCCCGTCATATTCCAAGGTCAGCTCTTGTGCAGGCAGGATTTGAGTTTCCCTGAATATCCCCTTATCAGGCTCGACTTTTATGGTCAGGCCCGGCGTTTTTTCACCCTGAGCTCGGTCTCCCTTGTAGGCCAAGGCCCGGACCTCCCCCCTATAAATCACGGCTTGGGCCGGCAATGTTTGGTTTCCTTTTCTTATGACCAAGCCCACAAAATACAGGATATTCAGGTTTTCTGTTTTTTCAGCCAGGCTTTCAAGGGCTTCCTTTGATTTCCTGATGAGAAGGTCCTTGTTTTCCATATCCCCCAAAGAAGCTCCGCACAATGACATGGCCGGGAATAGGACTATTTGGTCGCCTCGTTCGCCGGCCTTCTCCAAAAAGTCCACGGCAATTTCCATGTTTTTATCGGGCCGGTTCAGGGCAAGAGCCTGTGAAACCGCTGTTACATTTATTTTTCTCATTTTGTCTCTTTTCATAGGTATGAAATTAATTTATCTTGGCCTTTTACTTATCGGGACGCTTCTGTTGACAAGGTGAACACATAAAGCCAACCCTCGGTTGTCTCTCCGCCCTGGATGCTGATTTCCCCCTTGACCCAGATGGCATCGTCCACTTCCTCGGATTCCTTTACATAGATCTTGCTGCCCTGGGTTGCCGATGCCAGGATGGGATTTGATATTCCCGGGCCCGACCTTATGTTTGAGGCTTCTTTAACTGTGAATGTTTTTCCTATCCAGCTGTCAGCATTGTGGTAGTCGCCATTGCCCTCGACCAGGACCTTGACTTTACCCCCTGCATTTTCGGTGCTTTCATTTGTAAGGTCACCGCTTTCATTTTTCTTTGCATTCTTATCCGCCTTGCCGGATTTTTTATTATCCGCAACCTGCTTATGCTGATTTTCAGTTACGGCAACCCCGTTTTTCCTTGATCCCAGGCCGCTTATGAACTGCATTGTAACAAACCAAATAAGAATCAATATGGCCGCAACAGTGAATACCGCCACAAGCCTGTGATTGGCTTTCTTTACAGGTCGTCTTCTATTTACCGCATTTCTGCTCTCATTATCTTTATACATATTGGACACTCCTTATATGCTTCTTTTCAATCAATATTAACACAATTTTACCGGGCCGATATATCAAATACATTGCAAAAAACGTGATATACTTATTTGAGAACGATTTCACATTAATCGTGTATATTCAAAGCATAAGGCAGGGAGGATTTAAATGGAAGAAAAGTTCATACAAGAATCATTGGACAATATTTTGGAGATTGATCCCTGGTTGGCTGACTATTCCGGTGACCTGGAGCTTAGGCAGCACAATTATTTAAATAAAAAACGCCAGCTCCTCAACGGAGTCGGAAGTTTGAGCGAATTTGCCAACGGCCACAACTACTACGGCTTCCACAGGACTGAAACCGGCTGGGTCTACAGAGAATGGGCCCCTGCCGCCGGCCACCTTTTCCTGGTCGGAGACTTTAACAACTGGCAGCCCTACAGCCACCCCCTCCAACCCATTGGCAATGGGGATTGGGTTATTGAACTGGACGGCAAGGACGCTTTAAAGCATGGCCAGAAGGTGAAGGTCCTGGTCCAGTCCCACGGGTCTGACCACTACAAAATTCCTCTTTATATTAAACATGTTATGCAGGAGCAATATGATAACGGATCTTATGGCTGGGTCGGAATAATTTGGGATCCTGAAGATGAATATGAGTGGAAAAACGATTATTTCCTCCAGAAAAAGGTCCACAATCCTTTAATATATGAGGCTCATGTAGGGATCGCCCAGGAAGAGGGCAGGGTTTCCAATTTCAGGCAGTTTGCAGACCTGACCCTTCCCCGCATAGCTCAAGACGGCTACACTGCTGTCCAGCTTATGGCCATCATGCAGCACCCATATTATGGGTCTTTCGGCTACCACGTCAGCAATTTCTTTGCTGTTTCTTCTTGGTTCGGCAACCCGGATGATTTTAAATACCTGGTTGATAAGGCCCACTCCCTGGGGCTCGGGGTCTATATGGACCTGGTCCATTCCCACGCCGTAAAGAATGAGAACGAGGGCATAGCCTTCTTTGACGGCAGCCAGGACCAGTTCTTCATGCCCGGAGAAAGCGGCTACCATAACACCTGGGACTCCATGTGCTTCAACTATGGAAAAAATGATGTTATCCACTTCCTATTGTCATCGCTTAAATACTGGCTTGAGGAGTACCACCTTGACGGTTTCAGGTTTGACGGGGTTACATCCATGCTATATTGGGACCACGGCATGGGCACCGCTTTTACCGACTATAAAAAATATTTTTCACTAAATACCAACACTGATGCTGTCACCTACCTGACCCTGGCATCGGAGCTTGTTCACGAGCTGAATCCCAATGCAGTGATGATCGCCGAGGATATGTCGGGTATGCCGGGGCTTTGCCTTCCCGTATCTTGCTGCGGTTTAGGATTTGATTACAGGCTGGCCATGGGAATTCCTGATTTGTGGATAAAGAATATGAAGAAAGACGACCACGAATGGAATATATACGAGATGTACCATGAGCTGACAACTCACCGGCCCAACGAGAAGAGGATTGCCTATGCCGAAAGCCACGACCAGGCCCTTGTCGGCGACAAGACCCTTTTCTTCTGGCTGGTCGATGCCCAGGCCTATTGGCATATGAATAAAGGCGATGACAACTATATTGTTGAGCGGGCCATAGCCCTCCACAAAATGATAAGGTTTATAACCCTGACCACTGGAGCTGACGGCTACCTTAACTTTATAGGCAACGAGTTCGGCCATCCCGAATGGATCGACTTCCCCAGGCAGGAAAATGGCTGGTCCTTCCACTATGCAAGGAGGCAATGGCACCTGGCCGATGACACTTCCCTCAAATATGAATACCTGCTTAACTTCGACAATGCCATGATAGATTTCTGCAAGCGAGACAATATAATGGGTCCGGGAGGAATGCAGGTCCTCTACCTTGACCAGCCGGAAAAAATTATTGCTTATAGGAAGAACAACTATATATTTCTATACAATTTCCACCCCACAGATTCCTATGAAGGCTTCCAGCTGCCCATCCACCAGGACGGAACCTACCAAGTTGTATTCAGCAGCGATGATCCTGAATTCGGCGGTTACGGGAGGATTGACAAGGACTATAAGTATGTTACGGAAAAGCTGTCCCAGAACGACTATTCCAACGGAATAAAAATATATAGCCCGGCCAGGACCGTTATGGTATTGAAAAAAGTTAGGGATACCAAGTCAAAAAAGACATCTGACGATGACGATGCCGTTGCCCAGATGGTCTTGGCAGAGGAAAAGGCCCAGAGGGCCCTCCTGCTCAAGAAAATGTCCATAGAGGAATGAGGGCCATAGGCAAAGAACCGGGTCTATGAAATAAATGAAACAGCCCGACAGGTCATTGGAGACCTGCCGGGCTGTTTATATGTGGTTTTCTGTTTTAATAAAGCCCTTCTATTCTTCTTCCTGCTTGGCTTCTTCTATTATCTTTTTTGCAATTTCCATGGGAACATCTTCGTAGCTCTTGAATTCCATGCTGAAGCTGCCCCTGCCCTGGGTCATTGACCTTAGGTCGATGGCATACTCACACATTTCAGCGAACGGTGCTTCCGCATTTACAAGCTGGTTGCCGCTTTCATCCTGCTCCATTCCTAGGATGCGGCCGCGGCGCTTGTTGATATCTCCCATTATATCTCCCAGGTAAGCATCCGGGATTGTAATCTGAACTGACATTATGGGTTCAAGCAGGACGGGCTTGGCCTCTGTTACACCCTTCTTGAATGCCAGCTGGGCAGCTGTTTTAAAGGCCATTTCATTGGAGTCTACCGGGTGGTAGGATCCGTCATACAGTGTGGCCTTGAGTCCTGTTACAGGGAAGCCTGCCAAGGGCCCCCTATCAAGGGATTCTTCAAGCCCCTTTTCAACGGCCGGGAAGTAGTTCTTTGGGACTGATCCGCCGAAGACTTCCTCATCAAATTCAAAGCCTTCCTCGATGGGTTCAAAGCGAATCCATACATCTCCGAACTGTCCGGCACCGCCGGTCTGCTTCTTATGTCTTCCCTGGACCTCGGATTTTCCTCTAATGGTCTCACGGTACGGAATTCTCAGGTCGATCTTGTGGACATTGACTCCGTAGTTATTTGCCAACTTGCTCATCATGGCCTCAAGCTGGACGTTGCCTATGCCCTTGATCAGGAGCTGTTTTGTTTCCTGGTTCCTGTCGGGTATAAAGGTCGGGTCTTCCTGGGCCAGCTTGCTCAATGACGGGCTAAGCTTGTCCTCATCGTTCTTGCTGTCTGCTTCAATGGCGAAGCTCAGGTTTGACTCGGGCAATTTTACCTGCTTGTATTCGATCGGATGGGCAGGATCTGAGATTGAATCTCCGGTTTCTGTTTTTTCAAGTTTTGCCAGAGCGCCTATGTCTCCTGCGGTAATTGAGTCGGTGTCTATCTGCTTTTTACCCTGCATGAAATAGAGGCCTGCCGACTTCTCTGTCTTGTCCTTATTTACGTTGTATATCTCACCCTTGCGGAGCTCTCCGCAGAGAACCTTTACGAAGGATATCTTTCCTATATATGGGTCTACGATGGTCTTAAAGACTACGCCGCTCAGAGGCTTGTCCTTGGACATGACTATGGCTTCTCCCTCAACCGGCCTGAATCCCGCATTGGCTCCCGGGCTATCCGGTGAAGGTACATATTTTACTATTGTGTCTAAAAGCAGGTCTATGCCGCTGCCCACAGTTGCAGATCCGGCAATAAGGGGTACTGCTGATCCGTTCAATACGGCCGCTGTCATTCCCTTTCTGATTTCTTCCTCTGTAAACTCTTCGCCTGCAAAATATTTTTCCATCAAAGTATCGTCGGTCATGGCGATGATTTCAACAATTTCATTGTAGGCTGCCTCAACTTCGGCCACCCTGTTTTCAGGAATTGGAATTTCAGTGGACTTGTAGCCGTCATATTTAAAGGCTTTTTTGTCCATAATATCTATAAGGCCCTCAAAGGTCTCGCCCATGCCTATGGTCAGGACCAGGGGTAGAACTTTCTTTCCGAATTCCGTGTGGAGTTCTGAAATTCTTACGTTGAAGTCCACATTGGGCTTGTCCAGCTTATTCAGGAAGATTATGCGGGGTAAGGATATGTTTTCAGTATAGTTCCAATACTTTTCACTTCCGACTTCAATTCCTGCTGAAGCATCTATTACCATCAGGGCGGCCTCTGCTGCCCTCAGAGATACCAATACCTGGCTCTCGAAGTCGAAATATCCAGGAGTGTCCAGCAAATTGATTTTTGTATTTTTCCATTCAACCGGAAGAAGACTCAAGCCTATCGATATTTTCCTATTTATCTCTTCACGATCAAAATCTGAAACAGTATTGCCGTTTTCAACTGTTCCCGGCCTGTCGATTGCCCCGGTCAAGTAAAGCAGGGCTTCTGACAAGCTGGTTTTGCCCGATCCGCTATGCCCAACCAGGGCAAGGTTGCGGATATTCTTGCTCTCATACTTCTTCATCGTTTCCTCCTCTATTTATATCTAATTTAAAAACACTCATGTAAACGTTTACTCAATTATAGCAAGCGGAAACTTTTCGTTCAAGAAATAAGCTTCTTTTATTTTTTGCAGAAAAATATTAAAAAAATTTAAAGTCTTACATGCAATTTATAATTTATATGCTATAATAGACACATCTTGCAGCATTAGCTCAGATGGATAGAGCGTCCCCCTCCTAAGGGGAAGGCCGGGGGTTCAACTCCTCCATGCTGCGTAATAAGAAAATCCGCAGGTTTTCCGCCTGCGGATTTTTTGTTTTCCGGCTCTTAGCTTGAGCAACCTTTTTTGATGAACTTTTTTTGATGAACCTATATTTGTCCTGCCCTGATGTAGCATGTTGGCTTGGTTAACGCCGGGGTTTGGACTAGCGACAGTCTTGATTAAGCATGGAAATAGAGGGGGTTTGCCGAATTTGGCAAACCCCCTCTACTATATTTGGCCCGGAAATCATGGGGAAAGAGCAAAAGGTGGAGCTCCCCCATGATCGCATTTTGTTTGGAAATCATGGGGAAATGCCGAAAACCAAAAGACCCCCATGACTAATTCGAACTCTAAAATCAATGGGGTCGTCCGAAAAGTGGAGAACCCCATTGACTCAAGCCGAATCCGGGATACCCCATTGAAAATGGTCGGATAGTCAATCATGGGGAAAGGCCCAAAACTGGATAACCCCATGAAAAAGCCCGAACCGGCGATCATGGGGAAACGTATAAAATGGGAAACCCCCATGAAAAATCTTAAAATTCTCTTTTCACTACTACCCATAAAGTGGACACTGTTCTAATCATAATACCGGGGACCGTCCGCCAACACCATTTATTTCAGAACCTAAAAAATCATACTCTTATTAAGAAATCATATCCAATAAGAAGCCGAAGAAGAGCTGACCTCCTCTTACCATCTTTTCGAATATATTGGCAACCCTGGTAGCTTTATGGGAAATAATATCTATCTCTTTAAGCACCTTGCCGTCTTTAGATATCACAATATTCCCAAATACCTGGCCTTCTTTAGTAGGGGCCTTTATCCCCTTTTGAATATGGTAATCAACATCGAATTTTGCGTGGGAATAGGTGAAAGCATCGTAGCTTTCCTTTGGATAAAGCGTTACAGAGCCTTCCTTGGAATTTGCCATCTCATATTTTTTAATTGGCTGGCCTATGTCGACTATTGTTTTTGGAGAGAAGCTGCCTTCAGCTATGTCAACCAGCTCTTTGGTTGTCCTCCAGCGAGCATCTTTTGTCGGGGCCCCCATAACAATGGTAATTATTTCATAGTTGATATTTGTGCTGCTTGACTTGACTCCGAAAAGTCCTGCAAAACAGTCCTTGGCCTCATTTGAGGTCCCTGTTTTCAAGCCTTCAATCCCCTTCAAATTCGGCATGTATTGGCTTATGGTTGACTGTTTTTTGATATTTCTTTCAGGCTCGTCAAGCTCCTTTATCTTTGCATATTCCCTAATTTCCGGGAATTCTTCCAATATCTTTCTTATTAGAGCGTAGAGGTCCTTGGCTGATGACCTGTTGTAGTCCGTTCCCAGGGTCAAGCCGGATGCATTGATGAAATACATGGATTTCAAGCCCAGCTCCTTGGCCTTGTTATTCATGGCTTGGGCGAACTGACTCTCGCTTCCCGAGTGGGCCTCGGCAAGGGCGCAAGCTGCATCATTGCCCGAGACAACCATCATTCCCTTTAAAAGGTTCTCAACACTTATGCTTTCGCCAATCTTGGTTCCATAATTAGAAGAACCCGGCATATTATATGATGCTGCGTGGTCGGAAATTGTGACCATTTGATCAGCCTTCATCTTTCCTTCCGCTATAGCCTGCTTAATAAGATAGTAGGTCATGAGTTTTGACATTGAAGCTATGCCGTAAGGCTCGTCCGCCCCCTTGGCTAAAATAACGTGGTCATTGTCGGCCTTTCCGATAAGGATAGTCGGGACCTTGTCATAGTAGGTTATGAGGCCTTTAAAAGCCGTGGCCGTTTCCTCGGCGGGACCTGCTTTAACGGGCAGAGCAGAGAAAACTAAAATTAGGCACAGAAATACGGAAAATATTTTTTTTGATTTATTCATTAAGATCTTTCCTCCCACATATCGCGAAAGGCTTTCATAAGTTCAACATCCATCTTTCTCGGGTATTCAAATGATGAATCCCGGTCCATGATCAGTCCGGCCCTTCTAAATAATCTACAAGCCTGGAACAGGGCGTCCCATAGGCCGTCAATGCTGCTCACCGAATAGGTTCTCAGGAGCATCTGATAGGGCTCTCCGGACAAATAAACATCCAGGTTTTCCCCATCTTCTCCAAGGTTTATGGAGTATCCTTCCTCCCTTATCAAAGATGCCTTTAACATATTTAAGAGGACCTCCCTGGCCTTGTTCAAGGAATTCTGAGCTGCAAATGACTTTCTTCTTTCAAGATAAAAAGCCATATCAGTTATATATCTGAAGAATTCCTGGGGCCAAAGGTTTATGCTTTCCATGTCGGGCAACTTTATCCTTTGGGAGAGGTCCGTTACCAGGGGCTCCTCAGGGAACCTGTCATCACGGTCAAGGATAATCTTTGATAAGGATTCTTCCCTTATCCTCTTCTCCATAGAGTCCGCCTTGTCCAGGCAGATGTCAACCCTCATGTCGTTTTCGAAAAAAAGTCTTAAGGACAAGGGATCCCTGGAATATATGTTTTTTTGTCTGGCTTTAAGACCAAAAATATCTTCCCACTTACTTTTTAATAGGAAGGTCTCCCCGGACAAGGAGTCGTCACAACCCAGCCACCATATGTAAGGTGTCAGCTTGTCGACAAGTCCCCCCGGATTCACCCGACTGCCTATCCCGGCGGCAAGGCGAATTCCTTTTTGGTCCCCTATATATTTTTCGAAAGCCGGACCTGCCTCTTCGCCGGCTTTCCCATATATTTTAGTTTCCCTGTCCATTTTTCCTCCGACCATGCATCTTAAAAATTAGATTATTGGGCAAAAGCCCACTAACTTATACCATTATATTCTAATACTGATGGAATTGGCAATTATCCTACTTTTTTCCCCTGCTTTTAGCGTCTGTTTTTCTTGCATGGCCTTTCATTTTTTCTTATATAGAAAAGCAGGAGTAGGCCTAGGGCCGGTATTGTTCCGAGAAATGCCATTGTCGGGAAGAGGTCTCCGGTCCTCGGTGCCTTTTTACCTGACGCTTTTATAACCTTGGTTTTCTTTCCCGACTTAACCTCATCGTCTTCCAATTGTCCCTTGGTTTTCAAGCTCTCTTTAAGCCCGGCCCCATACTTCTTATCCTTACCCATTGGATAGGTTTTAGCAGCTTTGCTTGGGTCGGCCTTGTCCTCGGTCTTTTCATCCTTATTTTCTTTAGGGACTATTGTGGTTTTGTTGTCCTTGGGGTCCTCAGTTGCTTTTTTATCCTCATTTTTCTTTTGTTCTTCAGTTTTCTTCAGATCCTTTTTATTGGCAGGATCCTCCGCTTTCTCCTGATCCTTCCTTGTCTTATGATCCTCAGTTTTCTTTTGATCCTCAGTTTTCTCCGGGTCCTTTTTATCCTCAGGATTCTTTTTGTCTGCCGGATTCTCTGACTTCTCAGGTTCCTTTTTATCTGCCGGATCATCGGTTTTATTGGGCTCTTCGTGAGCCTTATTATCATCGTTTGGCTTCGGCTCTTCTTTGGTTTTAGGCTCTTCTTTAGTTTTAGGCTCTTCTTTGGTTTTAGGCTCTTCTTTAGTTTTAGGCTCTTCTTTGGTCTTGGGTTCTTCAGAGCCTGCTGGGAGTCCTGTCCCGACTCCGCCAACCTTAACGGTGAATACTTCCCTCTTATACTCATCGTCCGGATTGGTCGGGTGACATCTTCCTATATACTGATATGATTCCTTGACTTTATCATCTTCTCCCTCGGTCGAATAAATCTGCCAAGTCTGTTTTCTCCCGTAATTCGGTCTCTCCACATATATCTCGTAGGTCCCGTCCTTTGTCCCCTCCGGTACACTGAAATCCAGGCTGTAATCTCCGCTGTCCAGGGCCGGATCTTCTGTATCCATTGGCTTGGTCAGCTTTTCAGCCACCTTAATTGGCGAACTCTCAGGTAAAACTACCCTGGTTCCCGGAATTGCATATCCCTTTATTATAGGAAAGGAGTAATCACCTTTTTTAGCAACCTCAAGCGTCCTGTTGACCTTGGCTTGTGTTTTTGATCTCATAACCATGAGGTCGGCCAGGGCCAGCTCTTTCAAAAATTCCCTATCCCCTCTTATCGGGGTCCTGACCCTGTCCCTATTGAGGGTCTCAACATCCGAAACGCTCATCTCCGCTGAACTCGGTGCTTTATATAGGCGGGTATAGGTGACCTGGCCCAATATTGTCCACATGGCTATTTGCCTTATGCTCATTGGTCTTGAATTTTTTTGTAAGTAATAGTCAATTTCTCCCGCCCTTTGGAAGTCTTTATCGTTGATTTCATACAAGGGCTTCATTATATTTTTTATAATTTCGGTTTTATCGTACAGGGCATGCTCGTATATTCTATCCGGCGTTGATGTGTTCTTTTCCAGGCAGAAAAGGAGCCTGTCATAGCTGTCTCGGCTCATAGCATTTTTTTGAACATCATCATCGTTTTCGAACTTGTCCTTCCAAACAAATCCACGACACTCTATATATTTTTTTGTTTGATAATCTGTTTGGTTGCCCTTTGAAGTCGACCTGTGTGCAGCTATTGAAGATACAACAATATCGCTGAATAAAGGGATTTCAACATGGAGCCCGACGGTTTCTACCGCATAAATATTTGAAGGTATTTTTTCCTGGTCCCTTCTTGCCTTATATTCCTCAGCCTTTACCTGTTGAGGTTTTATTAAAATCCCCCCGACCATTATTGCAAAGGTCAACAGCAGGCATAAACTTGCCTTTCCTATCTTTTTAAACTTATTTTTTCTCATCATTTCCCCCTTATAATGTTTTGATGACGGCCATCTACAAACACTATAAAGCCATAGGAAAATCTATGTGTCCCAAGCCCCCGACCTTTTATATCTCAACTGTTCCAACCGGTAACTCTTGAGGGGAAAACTGTTTTAATTTGTCGCAAGGGGGCAGAAGAAAAAAAATTATTGCCTGAATTGTCTGTAATCTATTGGGGTCGGCTCGGGCCATTGATGTTGGTTCCGCATTTTCGGCAAACCAACACTAGTCCAGGACCGGCTCTCGGCCGAATTTAATAGTGTTGGTTTTGCATTTTCGGCTAACCAACACTAGTCCAA